>NZ_JBFBAJ010000001.1:570825-696851 GCF_040682215.1 Actinoplanes sp. NPDC051346
CGGCCCCGCGCTCTGCGGCCCCGCGCTCTGCGGCCCCGCGCTCTGCGGCCCCGCGCTCTGCGGCCCCGCGCTCTGCGGCCCCGCGCTCTGCGGCCCCGCGCTCTGCGGCCCGCACCCGAGGGTCAGAACCGATCGCGAGATGGTCGGCAGATTGATCGAGGCCGATTTGAAATATTGTGTGCGTCGTCACCTTTCCGAGCGGCGAGCTGGCCCGTTATCGTTTCGGGGGAAAGACTCCCGCATTCTGGATTTGTTTTGACCAGGGCGCGTGGAGCAAGAAGGATCGGAGGCATGCTGTTGCGCGACGTACGACTGACGTCCCGCCTCGCCATCGATCTTCTCCGGTGTGCGAGCGCTCGGTGTTGCGCCCACGGGTTCTCTCGATGAGCTGACAGGGCGCGCGCCAGCGCGCCGCAGGCGATGAGGCCTGGGTGTAGGAGTCGGCCGTCCGAAGGCCGGTGGTTCTCGGTCCACTCCCGCGAGGTAGCGGAATGGGTCCGAAGTGGTCGGACGGCCTCAGTGATGAGGATGCTTCGAACGGATCCGCAGCTGCAGTGGCTCCGAGACTATGGCCGCGGATCTTATGCTCCGCAGACTCTTGAGGCCGCGAAGTTCTGTTGCCGTGGGGCTCTGAGGCCGTGAAGCCCCGGGGCCGTAGGGCTCTGAAGCCGCGAGACTCTGTGGTCACGCAGACTCTGAGGTGACGCAGACTCTGAGGCCGTGAGGCTCCGTGGCCGTGAGGCTCGGAGGCCTTGAGACTTCGAGGCCCTGGGGCTCCGTGGCCGTGAGGCTTCGAGGAGGCCGTGAGGCTTTGAGGTTCCGTGGCCGCGAGGTTCTCGTTGATCGTCCGCCGCTCCTTCTTTCGTATGAACTCACCAGCGCACCGATGCGCTTATAATCCTACCCAACACGTGGGAGAAGTATTATTCGACCGCCGTCGAGATCCGGCTGCGGTGGCATCTCCGGAGGTCCGCATGTCCGTTCTCGCCGTCGCCGACCTGTTCCCGCGCCGCGTCCCGACTGCTCGCCGTGGTCCCGGCGGCCGCCCCCGAAGCGCGCGCATGCGCCCGATCACCGGCGACCCCGTCTCGTCGGTGACCTTGACCATCACGCTCGGAGCGCCCGGTTCCGAGGACAGCGAGCGACTCCTGGCCGCGCTGCGAGACCTTGTCGAGGCCGCCGGTCCCAGCGCCGACATCGCCTTGGACACGCCGGTGGTTCCGCCGGTGGCAGCCCTCGAGCCCGAGCGGACCCGCACTGGTCTCCACCTGGACCTGCGACCGCGCACCGCCACGCTCGGCGACAAGGTGCTCGACCTGAGCCGACTGGAATACGAACTTCTGGTCTTCCTTGCCTGCAACCCCCGACAGGTCTTCGGCCGCAACCAGTTGCTCGGCCACGTCTGGGGACACACCCACACCACCGTGCGAACCGTGGACGTGCACGTGAGCCGGCTGCGCACCAAGCTGGGCGACCCGGACATCATCACCACGGTGTACGGCGTCGGCTACCGCCTCTCCGACGACGCGCCCATCACCATCAGCGAGTCCTGACCGCTGCCTGTCGCCCACGAAACGGCCCGTCCACATTGATGGACAGGATGCTGACGGTCCGTTCGCAAGCCGCCGTCGTTCGCAAGCGGCCAGCCTGCGGCTCATCCCGTCAGTGCCACCCGGCCGCTGCTTGACCCAGCGGCCGGCCCGCCTGCGTCTGGCTGGGCCGCGTCAGGCTCGCCTTTGTGCGGATGGGCTACGTCTGTGCGGAGGGGCTACGTCCGGCTTGGGTGGGCGTGGCTGGCTGGGCTAGGTTTGGCCGGGCTGCCTTTGGCTGGCTGAGCGTGGCGGGCTGGGCTGCGCGCGGTAGAGGTGTGCCCGGCTAGGCGGCGCCCGGCTCGGGCCGCCTCCCGCTCGGCTGTCTACGGCCTGCCTGCCTTGCCGGCGGGCGGCCAACGGTTCGATGGCGCGCCGCTTGGCTGCTCGACGGCACAGCGTGGCTGCTCGACGTGGCTGCTCGACGGCACAGCATGGCTGCTCGACGGCTCGGCCTGGCTGCTCGACGGCACCTGGTTGAGGGGTCCGGCTGCATGCTGTCCGGTCGTCCGTTGAGGTCCTGGTGTTGGTCGTCGGCGCAGTGATGAGAGTGCCGGTGCCCGCGATGAGGGCGAGGAGAAGCTCGACCCGCGACTTCGAGCGACCGCGCTGGCGGCGCGGGCGGGGGATGCGGATGTCGAGTATCGTGCGGGCGGCCCGCGATGTGGCGCGGCTGGCCGCATGATCGGCGCGGCGGGGTCCTGGCTTCCAAGGCCTCCATTGCCTATCGTGCTGATAGGAGATTGGGGGTGCCATGCGGCGCACGGTGGCGGTGGTCGGAGGCGGGTGTTCCGGCGTCCTGGTGATGCGGGAGTTGCTGCGATGCGGCGACGAGGACCAGGTCGTTCTCATCGAGCCCGACGAGCCCGGCGGCGGGGTCGCGTACGGGAACGCCCAGCCCTGGCACCTGCTCAACTCGCGCGCCGGGGCCATGAGCGCCTATCCGGACGACCCGGACCACTTCGTACGGTGGTCCGGCGCCGCACCCGGTGAATTCCGGCCGCGCCGTGAGTACGGCCGCTATCTGCGTGCGGTGTTCGACGAGGCCGTCGCGGCCAATCCCGGGCGGGTCGAGGTGCGGCGCGCCCGGGCGACTCGGATCGTGCCGGAGGATGGGGGTGGCGCGGTCGTGCTCGACGATGGGTCGATCGTGCGCGCCGATCACGTCGTTCTCGCCGTCGGTGGTCCCACCGTTGCCCGGCAGCCGTTCGAGCATCCCCACTACATCGACGACCCGTGGCGTCCCAGTGTGTTGGAAGCGCTTCCGACCGACCGGCCCGTGCTGCTCATCGGCACCGGTCTTACCGCGGTCGACGTGGCGCTCACTCTCACCGCCGACGACCGACGCAGCGCGCCAGTCGTGGCGATCAGCCGGCGGGGTCTGCTGCCGTTGACCCACACCGTCGACGCCGCGCCGCCCGAGGAGCCTGTCCTCGACGACTGTGCCACCCTGCGTGATGTGATCCGGGCCGTGCGGTCCGCCGCGGGCGAGGCGGGGGATTGGCGGCCGGTGGTCGATGGGATGCGGCCGTACCTGGATCAGCTCTGGACCGCGTTGACGCCGGAGGAGCAGGACGCCTTCCTGCGGCACCTGGCCCGGACCTGGGAGTGCCACCGGCACCGGATGGCGCCCGAGGTCGCCGCGCGGGTCGTGGCGTTGCGGGAGGCCGGACTGTTGGAGATCCGCCGGGGTGGAGTCGCCGCCTGGCCCGGTCTCGCCGACTATGCCGCGGTGGTCAACTGTGCCGGGCCGGGGCGCCTTCCCGGTGCCGCGGGTCCGCTCGTCGGTGGCCTGCTGGCGGAGGGGCTGGCCCGGCTGGGTCCGCACGATCTTGGGCTCGACATCGACCAGGCGGGCCGGCTTGTCGCCGCCGATGGTCGGGTCAACGAGCGGCTCTGGGTGATCGGCCCGCTGCGTCGCGGCGCGCAGTGGGAGACGACGGCCGTGCCGGAGATTCGGGCTCAAGCTCACCGGCTCGCTACCGACCTGCGCCCCCGGCCAGTGCTCGCGGGCGTCGGATAGGGCGAGAGCCGAACACCCGCCGGAAGCCGCACCGCGCGCCAGAGCCGCACGGCGGGCGGGCAGTGGCAGGGCAGGTGGGCAGTGGCACGGCCACCCGAAGTGGACGGCAGGCGGGGAGTCGCACGACCGGCTGAAGTGACGGTAGGCGGGAGCCGCACGGCCGACCAGATTTGCCCGGCGGGCGGAAAGTCGCATGACGGGCGGGGCCCGCGCGGGCGAGTGCGAACGGCTCGCCGAGCCGTTACGCGTCGCGGGTCACCCTGCGTCGGGGGGAGTCGCGCAGGAAGTCGCAGTCGCATGGCGGGCGACGAGCCGCCGTCGAGCGGTGCGAGGTGGTGCCGGGCGGTGCGAGGTGGTGCCGGGCGGTGCGAGGTGGTGCCGGGCGATGCGAGGCGGTAGCCGCAGTTGAGGACGCACGGCGGGAGTCGCATTACGGGCGAGCGGTCTCGGAATCGCATGGCGAAAGTCGCGCAGCGGCGTCGCAAAACGGGAGTGCCGGAATGTTAATCATGAACAACCGTGGCATCCCGGATGAGTGATAGCCCAGTGATATGCAAGTCACGAACCCCCAGCTCAGGGGTGATTTGAAGAACATCGTGGTGACACTCGGTACGACATTGTTGCCTTGAGTTGTCATTGATTGTTCTCAATACTACGGGTGGCACTCGGTACGCCGGGCTCCCGGCGTACCCCCCATCCCCCTGGGAGGACCCCGTGCGTATCCCCGGCTCCAAGCCTGGCCGACCGATCGCCGGCCTCGCCGTCGCCCTGCTGCTGGGCAGCGCCTTCGCGTCACCCGCGTACGCCGCCCCGGCTGGTCCCGCCGCAGACCCCACCTTCGCGACTTCCACCCTTGCCACGAGCCTGGACGCTCAGCTCGGCGACAAGGCTGCCGGATCCTATGTCGACTCGGCCGGCAAGGTCGTCGTCAACGTGACGGATGCGGCGACCGCGCAGTCAGTGACCGCCGCCGGCGCCATTCCCCGCTACGTCATTCGTAGTGGCGCCGCGCTCGCCGCCGCCGACGCCACCCTCAAGGTCGACCTCAAGACTCCCGGCACCTCATTCGCTCTTGACCCGGTGAGCAACCAGATTCTGGTGACCGCCGACAGCACCGTGACCGGCGCGAAGCTGGCAGCGGTCAAGGCCGTCGTCGCCAAGCTGGGCGACCGGGCCCGGGTCGAGTCCGTGCCCGGCACGCTGAGCCCGCTGATCTCCGGTGGCGACGCCATCTACACCGGCGGCTCGCGGTGTTCGCTGGGCTTCAACGTCCGCAGTGGCAGCACGTACTACTTCCTGACCGCCGGCCACTGCACGAACGCCGGTTCGACGTGGACGAACGGCTCGGTGACGCTCGGCACCCGGGCCGGCAGCAGCTTCCCGACCAACGACTACGGCATTGTGCGCTACACCAACACGAGCATTTCGAAGCCCGGGTACGTGGGCTCGCAGGACATCACCAACGCGGCTACCCCCGCCGTGAACACCACCGTCTACCGCCGTGGCAGCACGACGGGTACGCACTCCGGCCGGGTCACCGCCCTCAACGCGACGGTGAACTACGCCCAGGGCACCGTGTACGGCATGATCCGCACCACCGTGTGCGCCCAGCCGGGCGACTCGGGCGGCCCGCTCTACGCCGGCACCACCGCGATGGGCCTGACCTCCGGTGGTAGCGGCAACTGCTCCTCGGGCGGCACGACCTTCTTCCAGCCGGTGACGGAGCCCCTCGGCGTCTACGGCGTCTCGGTCTACTGAGCCGGTTCTCCATCCAGCAAAGAACACATAAGAGCCGTCCCCCACCAAGGAAAGGCCCCGGCCGCCCGCCGGGGTCTTTCCGCTGAGACCCGTCTGCCAGGCCCGCGAGGGAGACCGGCAGCGACACCGGAGGGGCGACGGGCAGGGAGACCGGCAGCGACACCGGAGGGGCGACGGGCAGGGAGACCGGCAGCGACACCGGAGGGCGACGGGAAAGGGGACCCGGGAGCGACACCGCAGGGGGACCGGGAAGGGAGACCGGGAGCGACGCCGGAGGGCGACCGCGAAGGAGGCAGGAACGGACGCCGGGCGCGGGAAGGGGATCGCGAAGCGGCGGAGAAAGGCGGTGGTGGCCAACCTGTTCCGGTTGGCCACCGTGGACATCGCCGTGCCAGGTGCGCAATGGTCACGCCGCCGGAGATCGCCTCCTGGCGGTCATGAACCGGTGCCGCCGGTCGCCGTGCCGCCGGTCCAGTTGGTGGCGCCGCTCGCGACGGTGCGGCCGGGGCCCAGGCTCAGGGTTCTGCCGTCGGAGAAGGTCACGGTCTGGGCCGCGCCGGTGATGTTGACCGCCACGTACGTCCGTGCGCCGTTCTTGGTGAACACCTTGGCCAGCGGATGGTTCGCGGTCACCCCGGTGTCGACCTGGCCGAGGGCGGCGAGGTTGCGGATCCAGTGGAAGGTGTGCGCCTTGCTCTCGCCCTCCTCGGACGTGTATGTGCTGTTCGCCCGGAACTTGGCCAGTGCCGCGTCCGGGTCGCCGAGAGCGAGGTACTGCCACAGCATGTCGCGCCAGACCGTCGGTTCGCCGCCGTTGTTGCGGACCAGTTCCGCGTACGTGTTGCGGACAGCCGCCGGGTAGTCGCCGAGGTAGAGCTGTCCGCCGGTCATCGGCAGCATGTTGATGCCGACGATCATCGCGTGGTCGGCGGAGAACCAGGTCGCGTACGCGCCGCCGGACCCCCACGCGATCGCCGAGTAGTTGTGTCCCCAGGTCGCGGGGAAGTTCTCGTTGCGGACGTCGAACCAGTACTCGTTGATCGCCGCGGACTGGGTGGTGTGCAGCCAGATGCCGGCGTCGCGGACGGCGGTCTTGCCGGTGGCCTGCCCCCACTGGATGAGGGCGTTGGCGAAGTTCTGGCCCTCCGACGAGGATTCCTGGTTGTTGCCGGCGCCGAACGCCCCGTGCCCGGAGGCCCAGTCGTGGCCGGCGTAGATGTCGAAGTCGCGCAGGTAGGGGAACCGCGTGTCGGCGCGGTCGTAGTTGTTGGCGTCCCGGATGAGCAGGTCGACCATGCCGCCGTAGCGGCTGTCCGTGGCCCAGCCGGGGTCGAACTTGGCGAGGGTCGCCGCCGCGGCCACGAAGTAGCCGTAGTGGAAGTGGTGGTCGTTGAGGTCCTCGTCGGAGAAGTACGACGCCGGGTAGCCGATCAGCGTTCCCCAGTTGCGGTCGTAGTAGAACAGCCGGGAGGTCTTGCCGGGTGAGGCGGTGAACCAGTCGGTGATCCGGGTGCGGATGACGGTCAGCGCCGAGTCGCGTACGGCGGTGAGACCGAGCTGGTCGGCGATTTCCGCGATCCGCGCGGCCCGGCCGAGTCCCTTGCCGGTCCAGTAGGTGTCGTCGCCGCGGAAGGCGGCCGGGTCGGCCAGTTCGTTGTTGAGGTACGTGGTGATCTGGGCCAGGTCGGCGCCGCTGGAGTCGCCCACGGCGGGGATCTCCGGCAGCACGCCGGTGTACTTCATGGACGTGCCGAACGACGTACCCGTGACGATCTTCATCGTGCCGCGGGGCGAGACGTACGTGCGCGAGAGAGGCGATCCGCTGGAGAGGTAGCGCCACTGGTGTGGGTAGAGGGCGATGACCGTCCCGGAACCGCTGCCCTCGCGGGCTGTCGTGGTGAACGAGTACGTCGTGCTCACCGTGCCGGCGCTCTGGTTGTAGGCGTACGAGACGCGGGTGTCGGTGACGTGCTGGTGCGCGTACCGGCCGAAGGTGTCGGCGAGAGCGATCTTGTCGGCGGTGCTGGTGCCGGAGTCCGTGGGCAGGACGGCGACGGAGAAGTAGCCCTTGCCGGCCAGGCTGGAGCGGATGGTGCTGCCGTTGACCGTCCAGGTCGCGCCGGTCGGGCCGTAGGCGACGTAGTCGTGGCCGCCGATCGAGAAGCCGACCCGGTCGCCGGCGTTCTGCCAGGTGGTGGGCGGTCCGGTGATGGTCAGCAGCGCGTCGCCGCCGGTGGCCTGGAAGAACGACATGGGCAGGCCGTGGCCGACGGTGGCCTTGAGGGTCCGCGTGCCGTCGTTCCAGCTCGGCGTGACCGTCCAGTCGCTCCAGTCGTCGACCAGCGCCTGCGACGCGTGAAGGCCGTCGACCCCGATGACGATGTGCTGCGCG
Source organism: Actinoplanes sp. NPDC051346 (assembly GCF_040682215.1). Classification (NCBI taxonomy): domain Bacteria; kingdom Bacillati; phylum Actinomycetota; class Actinomycetes; order Micromonosporales; family Micromonosporaceae; genus Actinoplanes; species Actinoplanes sp. NPDC051346. The sequence continues at coordinate 578,588 of NZ_JBFBAJ010000001.1, forward strand.
TATGGATAGTGGTATTCACCCAGTCCGGTGCCGCTGCCGCTGATCGCGGCCTCGGTCTGGTACGACAGCCCCAGTCCGCTGGCGACCGGCCGGTAGGAGGCCGGCCCGGCGAACAGCGGCTGCGAGAAGTTGCACTCGTCGCCCTTCTTGAACAGCAGCGAGGACCACCAGTCGTTGGTGGGCACCGGTCCCGCGGGCGCGTTCGGGGTCACGTACTGCCGCGGGTTGGTGGACAGCGAGCCGCAGCCGGTGGGGAGCTTTCCGCCGGGCGGCAGGGTCTCGGTGTAGCTGCCGGCGCCGACGGGCGCGGCGTCGGCGCCGCTGGCGACGGTCACGGCGAGCACGCCGGCGGCGAGGGTGAGGGCGGCGGTGGTCAGGGCGGTGAGGCGGCGCCGGGGGGACGGCATGTCGGGTACCTCCGGGGGCTCGGGGGTCGCCGGGGGTGAGAGAGCGCTCTCACGATGCCGCCACGGTAACTGTCACCACTTTGTTTCGTCAATGTTTACGTATGTAAATAGGCGCTGGTCAGCGGGCGTCGGGCAGGTTCTCCTCGGCCACCCGCTCCTCGCCGCGGCGGCGCAGCAGCTTCAATCCCGGCAGGCCGACGATGGCCAGGTGCAGGTCGTTGGTGACCGCCAGCAGCGCGTGCAGATCCGGCCCCACCTGGTCGAGCTTGCCGAGCAGCGGCATGACGTCGTTGCTCAGGTGCTCCCGCAGCCGCGGCAGCTCGTCGATCATCTTGATCGCCGCGGTGACCTCTTCGGGCGTCAGTTCCTCGACGAAGCGGGCCGCGAGCGGGGCGGCCCGGCGCAGCGTCGGGGCGTACCCGTCAAGCAGTTCCTTCGCGGTCGTGGAGGTGCCCTCGGCCTGGCCGACCACGGCGGATGCCGCACTGGTGATCGCCGCGACCTCCTGGACCGCGAGCGCGGCCGCCGCGAGGATCGCCCTGGTCTCGCGGACGGCCTCGGCGGCGTCCACGACGGTGCCGCCGACGCCCGCGACCATCGTGTCGGCGTCCCCGGCGGTGCGGTCGACCCGCGCCACGAGGGCCTCCGCCTCCCCGGCGGTGCGATGCACCCGCGCCATCAGCGTCTCCGCCTCCCCGGCGGCGCCGTTGACCCGGGCCATGACCGTCTCGGCCGCCGCGGCCGTGCTGCCGGCCCGCCCCACCAGGGCGTCCGCGTCGGTGACCGTGCTGTCGACGCGGGTCATCAAGGCGCGGGCGCCGCCGACGGTGTCGTCGGCCTGGCCGGTCAGGGAGTCGACCCGGCCGAGCAGGGAGTCGACCCGGCCGGTCAGGGACTCGACCCGGCCGGTCAGGGACTCGACGGCGTCGACCGCGTGCTCGACCCGGTCGATCAGACCGTGCGCGCGCTCGGCGAGGACGGTGACCCTGCTCACGAGCAGCTCGGTCTGACCCAGCAGGCCGAGCAGCCGCACGGGCACGGTGGCGACGGTTGCGGCCGTTTCCACCACCTGACCGACGGCATATCGGGAGAAATCGACAAGGGCTGCGGGGGAGGGGAGCAGGGCCATGCCCACCATTGTGCCCGCACCGGTCGTGACCAACCGTGCCGGTGATCATGCGCAGCGTCAAAGGGGTTTGGGATCTCGCGGGAAGCACGGCACTATGCATGGGTGCGATCTACCCGGGCCTGGCTTCTCGCGTTCGCGATGGCGATCATCGTCGGGGGCGTTGCCCTGATCGGGTTCGGCGTGCGGGACGGCCGCGGCGGTGGCGGCCTTCTGCCCAGCGCGCTGACGGTCGGCGACGACACGCCGTCGCCCCGCCCGTCCGCGACCTCCCGTGGGCCGAGTCCCGAGGAGCTGGCGGCGGCGGAGCGCGCCCGGCGCGTCGATCGTCTCGACACCGCCCTGAAGAAGGTCGCTGCCTCCGCCCCGGAGTTCTCCGTCGCGGTTCTGGACAGGCGGACGGGCGAGCGCTACTCCTATCGCGGCTCGGCGAAGTACGACACCGCCAGCATCGTCAAGGTGCAGGTGTTGGCCTGCGTGCTGCTGCGCGCCCAGGACCAGGACCGCAACCCCACCTCGGGGGAGTTGGCACTGGCCGACCCGATGATCCGACGCAGCGACAACGACGCCACGTCCGCGCTCTTCGAGCGGCTCGGCGGCCGCGCCGGTCTCACGAAGTGCAACCAGCGCCTCGGTCTCACCCAGACGGTGGTCAGCCCGGCCTGGGGTCTGACCAGGACGACGGTCGACGATCAGGTCAAGCTGCTCGAGAAGCTGGTCGACGCCGACGGCCCGCTGGACAAGGGCTCCCGCAAGACCGCGTTCTCGCTGATGAGTACGGTCGACGACAGCCAGCAGTGGGGCGTTCCGGACGTCGCCGAGAAGGGCGAGACGGTGACGGTCAAGAACGGCTGGGACACCCGGACCGAGGACGGTGGCCTCTGGGTGATCAACTCGGTCGGCCGGGTCGTCTCGGACGACGAGCAGTCGGATGTCTCGATCGCTGTCCTGTCGCACAACAACCGTTCGATGAACGGCGGCATCGCGCTCGTCGAGAAGGTCGCCGGACTGACCCGGCAACACCTCAAGTACTGACGTCCTCGGCCTCGCTGGAGGCCGTGCGCCGCTTGGCGACCAGGTTGACCAGCTGGCCGATGACCAGCACCAGGACGATGGCCGCGACGACGCCCTGCCACGGTTCGGGGAAGATCGAGCCGCCCGCCACCCCGATGCCGGCGTACACGGCGGCCCACAGCGCGCACGCCGGTAGGTTGGCGATGACGAAGGTGCGCCAGCTCAACCCCAGGAAGGCAGCCGCCAGCAGCACCGGCACGCGGCCGCCGGGCAGCAGCCGGGAGACCAGCAGCACCGGGATCTGACTGCGCCGCAACCTCTCCTTCAGCGGCACCAGGCGCTCCTCGTCGCGCAGCCACCGCAGGCGGCGGGCGAGCTGCTCGCCGCCGGCCCGGCACATCGCGTACATGACGAGGTCGCCGACGTAGGCGCCGGCGGCGCCCGCGGCGATCACGAGGACGATCAGCAGGGGATGGTCGTGGAAGGCGAGGACCGCGGCACCGCTGACCGCCGCGCCGGTGGGGACGACCGGGACGATCGCGCCGAACGCCACGACCGCGAAGAGCCAGGCCAGGGCGCCCAGTTCGGAGATCACGCGGCCGGCTCGATCGTGAGGGTCTCGCTCTGTGCCAGGACCCGCACCCGGGCGTCCGGCGCGGCCATGGCGGCCCGGCGGGCGAACTCCGTGCCCGGGTCGCGGAACATGTGGGTACGGACGCGGCTCATGCCGACCGGCCAGAACGTGCCGTAGTGCACCGGCACCGCCCAGGTGGCCTTGACCCGGCGCAGGGCCTCCGCGCCGTCGGCCGCGTCGAGGTGGCCGTGCGCGCCCAGCGTGGGACCCCAGCCGCCGACCGGGATCAGGGCCAGGTCGAGCGGGCCGAGGGCGGACATGCCGTCGAACAGGCCGGTGTCGCCGGCGTACCAGGTGCGGTTGGCGCCCTCGACGACGAAGCCCATCGCGACCGAGCGCAGCCGCGACCAGGGACCGCGGCCGCCGTCGTGTGCCGCGGGCACGGCCCGGACCGTCACCGACCCGACCATCGTCTCCTCGCCGGGGACCAGCTCGACGCAGCGGTCGCCGTAGGCGCGGCCGAGGGACTTGGCCACGAACGCGGCCGAGCCCCGGGGGACGACCAGCAGCGGCTCGCCCGGCACCGCCTTGAGCGACGGCAGGTGGAAGTGGTCGGCGTGCAGATGCGACAGCAGCACCGCGTCCGGGGCGCCCGGCAGCACCGGCGTCGGTCCCGCCAGCCGGCGCAGGTGGATCAGCCGGTCGGTGAGCACCGGGTCGGTGAGCAGGCGGACGCCGGAATCGGCCAGCCACATGGTGCTGTGCCCCCACCAGGTGACGCTCGTCTCGGGCACGGATCAACCGTACGCCGGGAGGGCGCACAGTTTCCGCAGGGCGCGGCCGCAAGCCCGGGCGTAGAGGTGCTGGGCGAGCACGGCGGCCGGACCGCCGAGGCGCATCAGCGGGCGCGCGGGCAGGCTGAAGGCGGTCACGGAGAACCACACCTGGCCGTCGGCGTCCCGCTCGACGAGGAAGGCCTCCTCGCCGCGGGCCTGGTGGCCGGGCAGCGTCCCGTACCCGAATCCGGCGCGGTTTGGTTCCTCGGCCGTCCAGACCACCTCGCAGGGCGCGCGCAGCGGCCCGGCGCCGACGGTGAGCCGGACGCCCGGCGCGGCCCGGTCGGCGGCCGTCCGGATCTGGGCGCCGGTGCGGCGGTGCATGCGAAACGTCAGGATCGCCTCGGCCGCGCAGTCGAAGACATCGCGGCCGAGAGGGGTGCGGTAGCGCAGGTGCCGGTAGCCGACCGGCAGTGGTTCACGCAGGGTTGCGCCGACCTCGGCGTAGGTGAACATCGGTGACCTCTTTCGCTTACTGGACCATTGCCCCGACACGGCGCCAGCCCACCATGCCGCATACCGCGAATCCGAGCGCGTTCGCTATCCCGTGCGTCGCCGCCATCCAGGCCAGGGACGGGTGCGGCAGGCCCGTGGCCTCGCCCAACGCCCAGCTCACCGCGAGCACCATGGAGGCCGCGAGCACCAGCGCCGAGCCGCCCAGCAGCGCGGCGGTGAGCCGGTCGGTCGCGCCGGTGCGCGCGTGCAGCCAGGTCAGCGCCCCCACGGTCCACATGCCGGCGGTGAGCACGAGGGCGCCGGCGAGTTCGACCCACTCGGCCGTGAAGTAGCCCACGAACACGATCAGGGTGCCGGCCGGCACGGTCAGCGCCGCGGCGTCGGCGAGGGAACCGGGTCGGACGCGCGTCAGCAGCCCCGCGATGAGCGCCGCGGCGAAGCCGGCGAAGTGGAAGTGCGCCACGGTCAGGGACAACACCCCCAGCTCGAACCCGAACAGGTGATAACCGCTGCGTTCGGCGACCAGGGCGCTCGCGGCGATGGCCGGGCCGATCAGCGCGGTCAGCACGGCGGCCTCGGCGGGCCACTCGCGGCGGGGGCGGGTCGGCCGGCTGAGCGCGTACGCGCAGAGCACCGCCGTCGTGATCGCGTAGCCGGTGGCGAGCGCCGTGGCGACGGCACCGCGCGGCAACCACAGGCTGAGCGCCCCGGCCACGGCGCCGTATGGCCAGAGCCGCCGGGCGAGCTCCGCGGCCGGGTCGGCGAGCATCCGCAGGCCGGCCGGGACGACGACCAGCATGCCCACCATGACCAGAAGGTTGACGAGCACCCACATGGCGACCTCCCCGTTCTTGAACGCGTTCAACTTGATGGTGCCACTGTAACCCCTGAGTGCTCGGGTCGCCGTAACGGGCCTTGTCCGGCACACTGTCGCCGTGACCGGACCCCGTACCGCCGTCGTCGTGAACCCCGTCAAGGTTCCCGACCTGGATCTGCTGCGGCGCACCATCGTCGAGGGGCTGGCCACGGCCGGCTGGCCCGAGCCCCAGTGGCTGGAGACCACCGTCGAGGACTCGGGGCGCGGCCAGACCCTGGAGGCGATCGAGAAGGGCGCCGAGCTGGTCTTCGTCTGCGGCGGCGACGGCACTGTCATGGCGGCCGTCGGCGCGCTGGCCGGCACCGACGTCGCGCTCGCCGTCATCCCCGCCGGCACCGGCAACCTGCTCGCCGCCAACCTGGGCCTGGGCGGCGACGCCGCGACCGGCGTGGAGATCGCGCTGCAGGGCGGCCGGCGCCGGATCGACGTGGGCGTCTGCGGCGACCGGTGCTTCGCCGTCATGGCCGGGATGGGCTTCGACGCGCGGATGCTCGAGGGCACCTCCGAGACCGCCAAGAAACACATCGGCTGGATCGCGTACGTGGGCGGCGCGCTCAAGCACCTGCGCGACAAGCCCATGCCCGTGGTCATCTCGCTGGACGGCAAGCCGGCGTTGCGGCGGCGGGCCCGGACGGTCATCGTCGGCAACGTGGGACGGCTGCAGGGCGGCGTACGGCTGCTCAGCCAGGCCGACCCCGCTGACGGCCGGCTCGACGTCGCGATCCTCAGCCCGCGCAACCTCGCACATTGGGCCGCCCTCAGCTGGGCCGTGATCCGGCGCCGGGAGCGGATTCCCCGGATGGAGACGTACACGGCGAAGCGGGTCGAGATCCGCGGCATCGCGCCCCAGCCGCGCCAGCTCGACGGCGACCTCATCGAGCCGGGCGTGAGCATGTCCATCGGAATCCAACCGCGGGCCCTGCTGCTGTGCGTGCCCCAACCGGACAGCGATCCCGACCTCGCCTACGACAGCGGTGCCGCCAAGAAGGCCGCCGAGGAGGTGCGCGCCGCGGCAGAGGAGGCCAAGTGAGGGAGCTTGCGACCGAATCATGGAGCTCAGTGCATTTGTGCCTCATGGCGTCGGTGAGCGAAGCGAGGCGACGTCATGAGTAGCACATCTCCCGTGCCCGAGACCAAGATGATGCCGGGGGACGAGCTCTCGGCGGATGACGCCTTCCTCGCGCTGCGCCACTACGGGCGGTGGCATCTGCTGCGGGACGCGTTCGTCCGGTTCCGCTACGGCGACGGCTTCAGCCACTCGCGCGCCCTGGCCCTGCAGCTCTGCCTGGCCATCGTGCCGTTCATGATCGCGCTGTCCGGCCTCGCCACCGATCTGGGCGTCGAGGAGGGCGGCCAGGTCGTCGCCGACACAGTGATCGCGCTCACCCCCGGTGCTAGCGAACCACTGGTCCGGGAGCTGCTCAACGACGACGACCGCACCGAGGACGCCGGCGAGCTGGCGCTGAGCCTGGGCCTGCTGACCGGCCTGGTGGCGCTGACCACGGCGATGGCGCAGATCGAGCGTGGCGCCAACCGCATCTACGGCGTCGAACGCGACCGCAAGGCCCTGGAGAAGTACATGCGGGCCGCCGTCCTGGCCGTCGTGGCCGGCCTGCCCGCCCTCTTCGGCTTCCTGCTGCTCGTCGCGGGCCACGCGACCGGCGAATCGATAGCCCGGCAGGTGGGGTGGGATCACGGCGCCCGCGTGGCCTTCGACATCGCCCGGTGGCCGCTGAGCCTGCTGCTCATCGTCTTCGCGGTCGGGCTGCTGTTCCGGCATTCCCCGCGCCGCCGCCAGCCGGCGCTCACCTGGCTGCTCTTCGGCGCCGTCCTGGCCACCGTGCTGTGGTGGGTCGCCAGCCTGCTGTTGGCCGGGTACGTGCAGGTCAGCGGCGGCTTCGGCGCCACGTACGGCCCGCTCACCGCGATGATGGCGCTGCTGCTGTGGGCCAACCTCACCGGCATCGCGCTCTTCCTCGGCCTCGCCTTCGCCGCGCAGCTCGAGGCGCAGCGGGTGGGCGTCACCCGGCCGGCGCTGCGCGACCGCTGGGAGCCGGGCACCGACCAACCCGGTGTACCGGAACAGCGCACGGGGTAATCGGGGCGCACCCCCCGAGAAACCAGGAGCCTGGCGACATGGTGACCGAGCAGCAGGACAGGACGGCGGCCCGAGAACCGGTGCGCGGAAAGCCGCTTGCCCACTTCGCCGAACGCAGCGTTCTGGGCCTGTTCGTGGTCCTCGCGCTCGGGCTGGGCTTCGGCATTCTGCTGCTGCTCGTCCGTGGACACTGGGGCCCGTTGCAACGCCTCGACTCCGGTGTCGCGGACGGCCTTAACAGGCTGGTCTCGACGCGGCCCGCCGTGGTGGACGCGCTGGAGTTCGTCGCCCGGGCCGGCGGCCGGCCGATCATGATGTGGCTGGTCACCATCGCCGTGGTCGCGATGCTGATCCGCAGACGGTTCCGGCTCGCGATCTATCTCGTGGTCACCGGCGTCGGCGCGCTCCTGATGGACCCGTCGCTCAAGGCCCTGATCGCCCGGCTACGCCCGGTCGTCGACATCCCGGTCGCCAGCGCGCCCGGCAACAGCTTCCCCAGCGGCCACGCCCTCGGTTCGATGATCGTGTACGGGGCCCTGCTGCTCGTCTTCCTCCCGGCCGTCTCGGCGCGGCACCGCAAGTGGTTCATCACCGTGATGGCGATGATCGTCGTGGCGATCGGGATCACCCGGATCTCGCTCGGCGTGCACTACGTCTCGGACGTGCTGGCCGGCTGGATGCTCGGTGCCGCCTGGCTGGGCGTCACCGCGTACGCCTTCCGGGTCTGGCGGCGCGAGATCGGCCGCCCGGAGGTCCCGCTGGAGGACGGCCTGGAGCCGGAGGCCGCCACCGACGTGCGTCCCGGCACACCCGGCGAGCATCTGCTGCCCCACCCCTGGGCCGGCGCCATGGAGATCCTGGTCGGCTGGGTCTTCGTCTTCGGCCTGCTCTACGTGCTCGGCTGGGCCCTCACCGACTACACCGAGGGCACCTGGATCGACCGGTTCGACGACGGCGTGCCGTCCTGGCTGCAGAGCATGCGCACGCCGACCTGGGACGACGTGAGCTGGGCGTGGAGCAAGGCCGGCGACACGCACGCGATCCTGCTCGTCTCGCTCGTCTTCTGCCCCCTCGCCCTCGCCGTCTGGCGGCACTGGCGCATGGTGCTCTACGTCGTGCTCGCCATGGTCGGCGAGCTGACCCTCTTCCTCTGCGCGGCGGCGGCGGTGGACCGGCCGCGTCCGCCGGTCGAGCAACTCGACGGCAAGATGCCGACGTCGTCGTTCCCGTCCGGGCACATCGCCGCGACGATGTGCCTCTACGCCGCCATCGCCCTGCTGCTCATGCCCCGCCTGCGGCAGTACTGGTGGCGCTGGATCTTCGTCGTTCTCGCCGTGATCATGCCGCTGGGGGTGGCGGTGTCCCGGATGTACCGGGGAATGCACCACCCGACGGACGTGCTGGGCGCCATGCTGCTGACCGCCGGCTGGCTCACGGTGCTCTACTTCTCGGTCCGGCCCAACGCGGACGTGCGCCATGACGCTTAGCCTGCTCACCTGGAACATCAGGACCGGAGGCGGCGGCGGCCGGCTCGACGCGATCGTGGCGCTGCTGAAGCGGCAGCGTCCGGACATCGTCGCCCTGCAGGAGCTGCGCGACTTCGCTCGGCACGACGCTCAGCGCATGCGCGAGGTGGCGAACGCGCTCGGCATGACGGCGCACCTGTCTCCCTCCGCCTTCGGCCAGCCGGTGGCCGTGCTGGTGCGGCCGCCGCTGAACATCGCGGGCCGCTCGACGGTCCGCTGGCAACTGCACCACGCCGCGGCGGCCGTGGAGGTGCCCACCTCGGCCGGACCGCTGACGGTGGTCAGCACACATCTGAACCCGTTCCGGCCGTACCGGCGGATGCGCGAGGCGCGCTGGCTCGCCCACCGCCACCGCGGGCCGCTCACCGTGATCACCGGCGATCTCAACGCCTTGGACCCGCACACGGCGCACACCGAACGCCTCGCCCGGCTGGCCCCGCTCTTCCGCCGCCGGCATCTGGGTGCCGACGACCGGCCCGACACGCGGGCGATCGAGGCGCTGGGCGCGGCTGGGTTCGTGGACGTGTGGCGTACGGCGGGGGAGGGCGACGGTCTCACCGTGCCGACCACCCGCGGAGGCGGCCGGGAGTTCTCCAACTGCGGCATGCGGCTGGACTACATCATGGTCCGCCCGGAGCTGGCCGCCCGGGCCACCCGCGCGCGGGTCATCCGCGGCGACGAGACCGAGTGGGCCTCCGACCACTATCCGCTCGCCGTCGACCTGGACCTCACAGCACGTTGAGCAGGACGGTCAGCAGTACCGACAGCACGATCGACACGATGATCATCGTCAGGCAGCCGAGACCGCCGCCGAGGACCCGGACCTCTGTGTTTCCGATACGCATGGCACCCCGACTACCCCGTAGCGCCGGAACCACTCGTCACCGCGGCCAGATGCGCGGCGATCGCGTCCGCGGCCGCACCTCCCGCGGTCGTCAGCGCGTTGTGCGCGGCCCTCGGCACGGTCACCGAGACCCCGTCGGTGAGCTGCGCGATCCGGGTACGCCACCGCAGGGGAGCGACCGTGTCCCGGTCGCCGCCGAGCACCAGGGTCGGCACCCGTACCCGGAGGAGGTCTTCCTCGATCCGGTGCCGGACCGAGTGGCCGACGGTGGCCCACACCCGCCACGGCCGCGCCTGCCACACGTCCCGGGCCAGGATCGCGGCCTGCCGGGGATCCTCGCCCGGCAGGTCGGCGAACCACCGGGCGACGAGCGCGCGGCGGCTGCGCGCCTGCGGATCCGCCGTCGGGCTGGCCAGCACCAGCGCGGTCACCGCGTCCGGTCGCCGGACCGCGAGGGCCGCCGCGACCTGCGCCCCGAACGAATGGCCCACCACGGCCACGCCGCTGAGCCCGTGGGAGTCCAGCCAGGCGGAGACGAACTCGGCGTGGCGGACTACGTCGTAGGCGACCGGCGGTTTGCCGCTGAACCCGAAGCCGGGCAGGTCCGGCACCAGCACCGGATGGCGGTCGGCCAGCGCGTCGGCGGTCGGCATCAGATACCGGTGGGAGACGGCCAGCCCGTGCAGCATCACCACGGGCAGCCCGCCGACGGGATTGGCGCGGAGGCGTTCGTGGGTACGGACGCCGGCCACCGTCGACCAGCGGCTCACCCACCCGCGGTGCTCATCAGGCGCGGACAGGGCGAGCGGCAGCATGATCGGGGGATACCCAGCGGCGGCCGGCTCAGACGTCGGCGACGACCCGGTCTCGTCCCTCGCGCTTGGCGACGTACAGGTTGCGGTCGGCCAGCGAGAGCAGCGATGAGGGCGAGCCGCGCCCGTCGTCCGAGGTGGTCACCCCGATGCTGGCGGTCACCGGCAGGGTTCCGGTGACCGGCTCCCAGGCGTGTGCGCGGATTCGCAGGCGCAGCCGTTCGCAGCGCTCGGCGGCCTCCTCCGCGTCCGCACCCGGCATGATCAGCAGGAACTCCTCGCCACCCATCCGCGCGGCGATCATCGGCCCGCTGACCGTCTCCAGCAGGAGCTGGGCGATCTCCTGGAGGACGATGTCGCCGGTGTGGTGCGAAAGCGTGTCGTTCACCCGCTTGAAGTGGTCCAGGTCGAGGATCGCGACCGAGATCGGTGTGCGTCGCACCAGCGCCTCGCCCAGCAGGGCGGGGAGCCGCTCGTTGACGTACCGGCGGTTGTAGAGGCCGGTCAGGGCGTCACGGTGGGCCATCTCCCGGAAGTGCTCACTCGCGCGCCGCGCCTCGGTGGCCTCGAAGACCGCCTGCAGGGCCCGGGCCCGCGCCTCGCGCTGTGCCGAGTGCAGGGCGGTCGCTGACTTGTGGAAGGCGCGGTGCTCGTCGTACGCGTCCTGGAAGCGTCCGGTGGCGGCGTACAGGGCGGCCTGCTCCTCGCGGGCCTTGGCGCGTACCCGGTCGAGTCCGCGCTCCTCGGCGATCCGGACGGCCTCGTCCAGGGCCTGCTGCGCGGCGGAGTAACGGCGATCCAGCCGGCGGGCCTCGGCGAGGGTGAGCAGGCAGACAGCTGGCGCGTCGCCCTCGTGCGACTCCACCTTCGACTGGCCACCCTCGAGCAGAGCGCTCAGCGTCTCCTCGGCGGCGTCGTATCGCCCGCCCATCATCTCGATGCGCGCGATCGTGTCCAGCTCGTGCGCGCTGAACTTGCGTGAGCTGCGGGTCTCCACCTCGCGCAAGTGCCGGACAAGATCCAGGGCGGCGGCCTCGTCGTTGTTCTCGTACGCCGTGTACGCCATGTTGTTGAGGATGTTGAGGGTCAGCTCGATGTCGCCGACGGCCGTGGCGATGCTCAGCGCCTCCCGGAACCTCCGATCGCCCTCGGCGGTGGAGCCGCTCTCGTCGAGCGCGATCCCGAGCGCCATGAGGTGTCGCGCCCGGACGTCCAGCGGCTCGTCCTCGGTCAGGTGGGCGTTGCACTGGACGGCGTGGGTGAGCCCCTCGGCGAGGTCGCCGATCTGGCGGTAGAAGCTCGACAGGGTCCGGTGCGCGCGGGCGAGCAGGAACGGGTGGTCGTTCTCCTGGGCCCACGCGAGCACCTGGTGCGCCCACCGCCCACCCCGTTCCAGGCGGCCCTCCCGCACGAGGACGGCGGCGCGCAACAGCTTCGCGCGAATGGCCAGATCGTCGAAGCCGAGGGCCTCCGCCCGACGTTCGACCACGGCGGCGGGCACTGTGACGCTGCGGAACCACGACACCGGGCGCTTCTCGAGCTCCTCCAGGCTGGCCTCGAGCTGTGCGCGCGTGTCAACGGCCAGCATCGCGCCGGCCGCCTCCGCCGCCTCGGTCGTCACAAGCGTTCCGCCCTTCCCGGCCGATCCCTGTACGGGTCTTCGGTGATGCGGCTTTGATCGGGCGCCGGCGGCGATCGCTGAGGTGTTGTCCGCCACGATCTTGGTTATCTACGTCACATCATCGGCGCGTGGTGCACACCGCCTGAGAGGCGGCCACCTTGTCGACGGTGTAGACGACGGCGATCGTGAAGCAGTAATCGTTGCGCTCGTTGAGGCCGTAGACGACGTACTCGGTGGTCCCGGCGGGCAGTTGCTGGAAGGCCCGCTGCACCTGGCCCTCGCGGCCGCCGGAGATCAGCACCGGCCCCTCCGAGCCCTGCGGGTAGCGCCAGGTCAGCGAGACGCTGTCGCGGTTGTCGCGCAGTTTGACGTCGATGGGCGCGAGAGGATCGACCGGCGCCGACGGGACGGGCGGGGCGGCGCTCGCCGCGCTAGCTGAGCCGGCGCCCGCCGGGCCGGTCGCGCCGGCGCTCGCCTGGCCGGTCGCGGCGGTCGTCGGAAGCGGTGCGCCGGGCGTCTCGGCCCGGTCGCCGCGCGGCAGGGTCACCGCCACGATGGCGGCGGCTGCCGCCACGCCGGCGACCAGCACCGTGGCGAGGATGAACGGCTGCCGGCTCGCCGTCTCCGACGCGTCCACGGGTGCGGGCAGCCGACGCTCGACGACCCGGGCGGTGGCCCGGTCGACGGGCTGGCGGAACAGCCCGGGACCGCCGGTATCGCCGGTCTGGTAGACGCCGGGAGCGACGGCCGGGATGTCGCCGGTGGCTTCGGGGCCTCTCTCCTCCTGCCGAGGGACGTAGCCGGGCCGGGCGGCGGCAACCGGCTCGCCCGGCTGCTGGGGCGTCGGCGGCTCGACGCGGGCATGGCGGCCGGTGAGGTCGCCGGGCGGCTGCTCCTGGCGCACCGGATCCCCACCCGGGCCGGCCGAGCGTCGCACCCGCCCGCATTGGTGCAGCCCGGACGCCGGGCTCCCGGCCAGCCGGGCGATCTGCCGCGCCAGGGAGTGGTCGGCGGGAAGGTGGCGGGCACACAGCTCCTGAGCCAACGCCAGGTGCTCGCCGGCGTCCTCGTCGTGGCCGCATTCGCGTTCCATCGCGCCGAGCCGGGCGAGCATCTTGATCCCGGCGGCGGAGGCGTCGCCGTGCACCTCGCGGTGCCGGGTCCAGGCGTCGGTGAGCCGTGCCCTGGCCGCGGTGCACTGACCCGCGGAGTGCTCGGCGGTCGCCAGGTCGGCCTCGGCCGCGAGCACCCGCGCGGACAGCGGGCCGTCCAGCGTGGTCAGCTCGCCGACGAGATCGTGGTAGAGCTGCGCGGCGCGGCCGTGGTTGCCGACCCGGTGCAGCACCGCCGCGTGGGTCGCGGCGGCCGCGATCGTGAGCTCGTCGTGCGGGCCGTGCAGCCGCTCCTCGGCCGCGTGTGCGAAGCCCGCCCAGACCCGGGCCGCGTGCGCTTCGCCCAGCGCGATGAGGATGCGTGCCTGCAGGGCGGCGGCGAGCGCCAGATCCGGCGTGGCCTGACGCGGGTCGGTCTCGGCCGGATCGAGGACACCGGCGAGCACGGCCCGGGCGCCGGCGAGGTCACCCTCGGCCGTCAACGTCTGCGCCTGGGCGGTCAGGGCGGCGAGCGGGAGGGGCACGTGCCTCATAGTGTCTGCTCGGCAACAGAAGGTACAAGTCCCGACTCGCGTAGCGCCGCGCCGCCGTACCGGGTAGAACTCGGATATGAGCGCCGACAGCATCGCCGACGTCAAACGCGAGATTCTCGTCCGCCACCTGGAGGCGTGGGCCCCGGCGGCGCTGCACCGGTCCCGCCGAGCGGTCTACGCCCACGGGTACGCCGAGGCCACCCGTCCGCTCGCCGAGGCCGCGCTCGGTGTCTTCACCGAACAGTCCGACCTGGTCAGGGGGCGGGAGCTCGCCATGGTCGCGGTCGGCGGCGAGCTCGGCGGCACCGGCGCGGCGGGGCTGAGCGTCCACAGTGTGCCGGGTCGCACCGAGGACTCGTGGGGGCCGGCGCTCAAGGCGGCGGGTGCTGTGCGCGTACCCGTGCTGGGTTTTCTGGACGCGACCACCGTGGGTGGGCCGCCCGGCGCGAGTCTGCTCACCGCCCTGGCGGCGGGGAAGCCCGCCGAGGCCCTCGTCGTCCTGCCCGGGACGTCATCGGTGCCGCGGGCGCGCGACGACCTGCGGCAGGCGGGCTTCCCGCTCGTCGCGGCGGTCGAGTTGGCGGTCTCCGACGAGCCGGGCGAGATCCTGCTCTACGCCACCACACTCGGCAAGAGCCTCGAGGGCTTCAAGGAACTGCTGTGGGCGGTCGACGAGTACGCGGGCGTCCGCTACCGCGACCCGGGCGACCCCGAGCGGCACCTCATCGACATCTCGCTCAGCCCGCACCCCGGCCCGCTGCGGCGCGAACTCCTGGCCCATCTGGGTTCCAGGGGCGAGGCGACCGTGACCGACCTGCGGACGTTCGCGCTGACCGAGACGGTGTACCGGGCGGCGGACGCCACCCGGGTGCTGCACACGCTGCTGGACGCCGGGACGCTGACCCGGCGCCCGGAGCACGGCCGCCTCGGCGGAGACGTGGTCATCTCGGCCTGACGTGGTTATCTCGGCCTAGGACCGGGTGCCCGACTTGTCCTGCTTCCAGGAGAGCGGGCCCGGAAGGTCGACGCGGTGCGCCTTCGCCTTGGAGTTCCAGGACCAGCGGCCGATCTTGATGGTCCAGGAGGAGAGGCCCCGCTGCGTGAAATTGAGAATCAGCGGCCCGAACTTCTTGCGGCTGCGGTACATGATGCCCATTGGGGGGTCCTTCCGTCGAGTCGCCAGTTACCCGACGAATTCCCGAGGGCCGATCTTCCGAAACGCCGGTGGGGTCAGCGGGGCTGCCAGGCATCCGGGCGGGTGGTCAGCTTGCGCACGTGCGCGGGCATCCGGCCGCTGATCAGATCGGCGAGGCTTACCTCGTCCACCACCTCACGCACGGCCGCGCGCACGGCGACCCAGAGGTTGGGCAGGTTCTCCGCCGCGCCGGAATACTGGGTCTCCTCGGGGCGCAGCCCGCGGACCCCCGCGAGCGGGCCGTCGACCGCGCGCAGGATCTGGCCGATTGTCACATCGCGAGGCGGTTGTGACAGCGTGTAGCCACCCTCGGCGCCCCGTTGCGCACGGACCACCCCCGCCCGGCGCAGGTCCGCCAGCACGGCTTCGAGGAACTTTCGGGGCATGTTCTGGTCCTGGGCGACGGCCTGGGCGGACATCAGGGCCGGAAAGGCGTTGGCCAGGCTCAGCGCCGCCCGCACCGCATAGTCGCCACGCGCGGAGATCTGCACCCCACCATCATGCCGCCTCCGGCCACGCCAACCTCGTCCACCCCGGGAATTATGGGAATTCGGACATCACGCAGCGTCAGCGGGTGCTGGCTCTGTCAGTCTTTCGGGGATCTTGGCGTCGGTAATCGCCGGTTCTCGCCGGTTCTGGTCGGCTCCCGCCGGGCTCCGCCGCCCGGGTCAGTCGGCGGCCGGGCGTTGCGTCGGCACCCGGCGACCCGCATCGGCCGCGTCCGCCGATGGCTTTCCTGCCGGGGCTCCCGGGGTCCATGCCGCCGCCCAGGTGCGGAAGGCGCCCGGGCTCATCCCCGCCTCACGGTGGAAGAAGCGCCCGAAGTTGGTCGGCTCGCCGAATCCGAGCCGGCGTCCGATCTCCGCCACCGAGAGCTCCGTGCAGGCCAGCAGGCGGCGTGCCTCCAGCGCCACGCGATCGTCGACGACCTGTTTCGCCGTACGGCCGGCCAGGGCCAGACTGGCCCGGGTCAGGGTCCGCACCGAGCAGCCGATCCGGGCCGCGTAGTCCTCGACCCGGCGGCTCTGCGCGTGCCCCTCCTCGAGATCGCGCCGGAATCGCACGAAGGTCCGCGCCTCGGAGACCGAGGTCGCGGCGCGGGCGCCGGCGCCCAGCAGGGCGATGCGCAGCAGCAGGACCGCCACCTGGTGTCGCAGCAGACCCGCCGCGATCGCCCCGGACGAGTGTCGCGCGCAGTCGACGCCGAGCTGCGCCACCTCGCTGATGACCGCGTCCTCGTCCTCGCCGGCCAGCTGCCAACTGGCCGGACCCGGAAGATCGTCCACGGGTACGCCCGTGATCTCGGCCGCCGGCAGCAGGTCGCGTCGCCACGTCACCAGGGCGGCGTCGAGTCCCGGCCCGGCGCCGAACCGCACGGCCTGGCCGGGCCGGATCCACAGCAGGGTCCCGGGCCGGCACCGGTGCTCGGCGAAGTCGATCTCGACCGCGCCCTGTCCCACGGTGGTCAGGGCGAGCAGGTGGTAGGGCAGCCGCCGTGGCCGCGAGAGGTCCGCGGCGAGGTCGGTCGCGGACAGCGTGCAGGCACCCACGCCGACCCCCGGCGGGGCGGGTGCGAGCCTGCTGCGCTGCTGTCCCGGTGTGACCATCGAGGCCGACCGTATCCGGCCGTGACCTGCGATGCACGTGGGAGTTCAGAGGTCGGCGGATATCCGCCAGACGATCAGGAAAACAGGCATTGAAACGGACAAAATAGACGCCCTTTCCGTACGCAAAAAAGCGACCCGTGCGGACCGGCAGTGTCCGCACGGGTCGCCCCGTAAATCGCTTGTCGCTATCGACCGGCCAGTAACCGGTTGACGGCCGCGTCCACGTCCAGGTGATCGGACTCCCGACCCCGCGGAACCACCACATAGGTGCGCCGAAGGAACCGGACCAGAACGCTGCGTGGTACTTCGAACAGCGCATTGCCGTCGGGCGACGACAAGGCCAGAGCAACGAAGTCGCCCCGCGGCGTGGCCCACGGCCACACCCGGACGTCCCCGATCCCCGCCGGCTCATCGAGCCCGGTCACGAGCAGTTCTCGCGCAAAGGACCAGCTCACGGCTTCCCCACCGGCTGATTCTGCGTGGAACAACACGTGGACCGCGTACGGGTCGGCTGGGTCGTAACGCAGGCTGGCGCGCACGGGCAGGGCCGTGGCGTCAGGCGCTACGAGCCGCAGCGAAGTTTCGACCTCGACGGTCGTTGGACGAATGGTACTCATGGACGAACTCCCCCCGGCACCGCTGCGAGGCTGGTGAACCCCGCGTTTCCCATACTCAGGTGATCCCTGTCATTACGCTCCGCCATACGCTGATCTCACCCAGTAGTGGGAAGACGGTTCCGATAAGCTCTCCGGACGAGCCGTTAAACGGTATGTTGTCTTGTTTGCCCAAGTACTCGGTTCCGCCCGGCGTCGGGTGGGTCCAGCAGTTGACTCACTCCGGTAACGTCCATTCCTCCCGGGTAGTGACGGGGAGGCGGAACACTAGGGGATGAAATGACCGGGAGCACGCGATCTTTGCCGTGAAAGTGAACGAGATGTCCCAATCAGACCCCGTGACCGATTCCGACGCGCCCGTCGGCGTGCTGGACCGCATCCGGTCCAACCGCACCAGCCACCTGGCCCTCAAGGTCGGCATCGGCATCCTCGGCGCCGTCGTGGTCGCGGTCGGCATAGCCCTCATCCCGCTCCCCGGCCCCGGCTGGGCCATCGTGATCCTCGGCCTCGCCATCTGGGCGGTCGAGTTCGTGTGGGCGCGCCACCTGCTCCAGTTCACCAAGAAGCACGTGCAGGGATGGACCCACTGGGTCATGCGCCAGTCGCTGCCCCTGCGAGCCCTCATCGGCCTGCTCGGCTTCGTCTTCATCAGCGCGGTGGTCTGGCTCTCGGTCAAGCTCACCATGGGCATCGACCTGATCGTGAAGATCCGCGACCTCCTCACCGGCGCCTGACGCGCCGACCCCTGATTCGCCCGCCCGCTGGGTGGTCCGGTACAGTCTGCTGCGGCAAGGGCGATTAGCTCAGCGGGAGAGCGCTCCGTTCACACCGGAGAGGTCACTGGTTCGATCCCAGTATCGCCCACACAGTCATTTACCTGCTAAAACACCCGCCGTCAGGATCCACAACGGCGGGTGTTTTGTCACACTTCTCCGAAGTGTCCGGCTTCGACGGCTCACCGGAGTCGATGCGCAGGCTCCAGCTGGAATACGGCGCCGAGATCGGCCGCGCGATCGTCAACTTCGACGGCCCGATCGTATTCTGCGTGATCTCCCGCTACCACGGCGGCGCCTTCGTCGTGTTCTCCAGGGCCCTCAACCCGCGCATGACCGCGCTGGCCCTGGAAGGCGCGTTCGCCTCCGTTCTCGGCGGCGCCCGGCCGCGGCCGGGCTGTTCTCCGGCGAGGTGAACAACCGCACCGCAACCGACCCGCGGGTGGCCGAGTCGCAGGCGCAGGTCGCGCGGCCAGCGGCGTCGAGCGGGCGGCACTGAGCTCCCGGCTCGCCGAGGTGCAGTCCCTGGTGCGGGCAGGGAAGGTCGGCCAGGTGGCTGCCGAGTTCGACCGGGTGCACAGCATCCAGCGCGCGGCCGACGTCGGCTCGGTGGACGCGATCATCAGCGCCGCCGAGCTGCGCCCGCGGATCATCGAGGCGATCGAGCACGGCACGAAGCGCTGACTGCCGGGGAGGTCATCCGCTCAGGAGCGTTCGAGGCGGCGCGCCAGATAGCGCCCGGTCGCGCTGTCCCCGGCCTCGGCGATCGTGGCGGGAGGGCCGGTCGCGACGACCCGGCCGCCCGCGTTCCCGCCGCCCGGGCCGAGGTCGATGACCCAGTCGGCGCCGGCGATGGTGTCCAGGTCGTGCTCGACCAGGACGACGGTGTTGCCGGCGTCGACGAGCCGGTGCAGTTGCCGCAGCAGCAGCGCGATGTCCGCGGGGTGCAGCCCCGCGGTCGGCTCGTCGAGCAGGTAGAGCGCGTGGCCGCGGCGGGCTCGCTGCAACTCGGTGGCGAGCTTGATGCGCTGGGCCTCGCCACCGCTGAGCTCGGTCGCCGGCTGGCCCAGCCGCAGGTAGCCCAGCCCCACCTCCCGGAGCGTCTCGAGGCTGCGGGAGGCGGCCGGGACGTCGGCGAGGAACTTGGCGGCGTCGTCGACGGACATCGCCAGCACGTCCGCGATGTTCTTGCCGCGGTAGGTCACCTCCAGCGTCTCCGCGTGGTACCGCGCGCCGTGGCAGGCCGGGCACGGCGCGTAGGTCCCGGGCAGGAACAGCAGTTCGACCGCGACGAACCCCTCGCCCTGGCAGGTCTCGCACCGGCCTTCCGCGACGTTGAAGGAGAACCGCCCGGCCGTGTACCCGCGCGCCTGCGCCTCGTCCGTCGCCGCGTACAACTTGCGCACCGCGTCGAACATCCCGGTGTAGGTGGCCAGATTGGACCGGGGCGTGCGGCCGATGGGCCGCTGGTCGACCCGGACCAGCCGGTCGAACGAGTCGAGCCCCGCCGCGTCCCGGACGTCGACGTCGAGCTCCGCCTCGTCGGGCTCGTCGCTCGCCAGCCCGAGGTGGCCGCGCACGACCTCGGCGAGCACCTGCGTGACCAGTGTCGACTTCCCGGAACCGGACACCCCGGTCACCGCGGTCAGCACCCGCAGCGGCACGTCGACGGACACGCCGTGCAGGTTGTGGCGGGAGACGCCGCGCAGGTGCAGCCAGCCCTGCGGCGTACGCGGGCGATGGTCGAGCGGTTCGGCGCGGCCGAACAGGTATCGGCTGGTGGCCGACTCCTCGACCTGTTCGAGGCCGGGGACCGGACCGCTGTACAGCACGCGTCCGCCGCTCTCGCCCGCGCCGGGGCCGATGTCGACCACCCAGTCCGAGCGTCGGACCACGTCCATGTCGTGCTCCACGACGAACAGCGAGTTGCCCGCCGCCTTCAGCCGGTCCAGCACGTCCAGCAGCGGCTCCGCGTCGGCCGGGTGCAGGCCCGCGGAGGGCTCGTCGAGCACGTAGACGACCCCGAACAGCCCGGAACGCAACTGGGTGGCGATACGCAGGCGCTGCGCCTCGCCGGGCGACAGCGTCGTCGAGCGGCGCCCGAGGCTGAGGTACCCCAGGCCGAGGTCGAGCAGCACCTCGACGCGCGCGACCAGGTCGGCGCTGAGCCGGACCGCGACCTCGGTCGTCTCCCCGGACCGGGCGGTCGGCGTGGCGGCCCCGGCCCCGGACAACCCCGCGGCGGGCCGCAGGAGCGCCACGACGGCGGCGAGGGGCATCGCGTTGACCTCCGCGATGGTGCGGCCGGCGAAGGTCACCGCGAGCGCCTCCGGGCGCAGGCCGCTGCCGTGGCACACCGGGCAGGGCACGCTCCGGACGAACCGCATCGCCCGCTCGCGCATCCGGTCGCTCTTAGAGTCGGCGAGAACGTGCATGACGTGCTGACGGGCGCTCCAGAACTTCCCGTAGTAGCCGCTGTCGATACGGTCACGCTCGGGCTCGACGAGGACGGACGGCTGCTCGTCGGTGTAGAGCAGCCAGTCCCGGTCCTTCTTCCTGAGCTTGCGCCACGGTCTGTCGATGTCGATCCCCAGGCCGCTCACGACGCTGCGCAGGT
Organism: Actinoplanes sp. NPDC051346; assembly: GCF_040682215.1. NCBI lineage: Bacteria > Bacillati > Actinomycetota > Actinomycetes > Micromonosporales > Micromonosporaceae > Actinoplanes > Actinoplanes sp. NPDC051346. The sequence continues at coordinate 599,230 of NZ_JBFBAJ010000001.1, forward strand.
TGGCGCCCTGCCAGGCTCCCGGCCAGGCCGCGATGGCGCCGTCGCGGATGCTCAAGCCCGGGTCCGGGACGAGCAGGTCCTCGGCGACGTCGTGCACGACGCCCAATCCGTGACACCGTGGGCAGGCGCCGGCCGCGGTGTTGGGGGAGAACGCCTCGGCCTCCAGCCGCGGGGCGTCCGGCGGGTAGGCCCCGGCGCGCGAGTAGAGCATCCGCAGCAGGTTGGAGAGCGTGGTGATGGTGCCGACCGTCGACCGTGAACTGGGTGCCCCGCGACGCTGTTGCAGGGCCACGGCCGGGGGCAAGCCGGTGATCTCCTGCACGTGCGGCGCACCGACCTGCTGCAACAGCCGGCGGGCGTACGGCGCGACGGACTCGAAGTACCGGCGCTGCGCCTCGGCGTAGAGCGTGCCGAAGGCCAGCGAGGACTTTCCCGAACCGGAGACGCCGGTGAAGGCGACCATGGCATCGCGAGGAATGTCGACGTCGACGTTCCGAAGGTTGTGCTCGGCGGCACCCCGGACGCGCACGAACCGGTCATGAACGTCGTTTACCACCAGGTCTGCTTACCCTGTACGGCGGCGCCGAATCACCGCCACGAGCGCTCCCATCGGAGCACGCGCCGCCTGACGAGTGATCCCCGCCCGGCAGGAACAGGGTCGCCGCCGGCAAACGTGATCAGGAAGGATGCGGCCATGACCTATCCGTCGCCCCTGCCGGACCCGGGAACTGACACCATCCGCCGCTACGTGATCGCCACACGCGCTGACGACGAGGGTCGATACGCCCGATACCTGGACCTGCTCAACGGCAACTTCATCGACCGCCCTGACGGAGGCTCAGCTGAGTTCATCAGCGCTCTGAAACAGGACGCCGAGCAGGTCAGCGACGCTGAGCTCACCTTCCTGCTGCAAATCGGCGGCTTCCCGGAATGGCGGGGACGGCTCACCGCCGCATGGCTTGTCGGTCTCGGTCAAAGAACCCAGTTCCGCGACAGTATCGGCGAACTGCTGCTGGAAAGCCGGGTCTGCTTCAGCGGCCAGGGCTACTGCGTCGCGCTGGCCGCCTTCGGCACTCAACGCGACGCAGAACTTCTGATTGGCTACCTCGACCATTACCTGCCACAGGTCGATCTGCGCTACGACCAGCACTGGGCCCTCGGCGCGCTCATGCAACTCGACACCCGCCTCGGCACCCGCCATGCTGACCGATACCTGGCACCCGATGGACTCTGGGACACCTGGAACAAGCGCTATCCCTCAGGCCAGATAGACCCAGCCAGCTATCACGACCTCATCGCCACAGCTGTTGGCTTGTGACGTCGAGCCACTGATCGAAATTTGTCGCGCTCATCCGCAGCGGTCGTTCGGAGATGTCATCCGGCCGATTCGTCGCGGCGGCGCAGCACCAGCAGCTGAGCCTGTCGCTCGGGAAACCCCTGCGCCAGAAAGAGTTCCGCCTCCGTCAGCAGGTTGTCGGTCGCTCGCTCGCCGAGTTCGACGCGCAGCCCCGGGGCGTTTTCGGGGTACGAGGCGAACAGCCTTCGCCAGAAGTCGTCGTGGTCGGTGTTGTCCAGGATCAGCTCCACGTCGAAGCCGGCGGCCGTCGCCATCGTCGGCCACCCTTCGGCGTCGGCGGGCTGCTCCCGTGCGGTCAGCACGAAGCGGCCGCCGGGTGCGAGGATCCGGGCGGCCTCCCGGATTGCCGCCTGACGGTCTGGGCTGAACGGCAACGCGTCGACGCTGAGCAGTCCGTCCGCGTACCGGTCGGGAAGGCCGGTCCGCTCGAAGCTGCCCTGCCGGAATTCCGCCCGGCCGGGGGCGACGAAGTCGTCGGCTCGTCGGGCCGCGATCTCGACCGCGACGGCGCTGAAGTCGATCCCGGTGAGCCGGGCCGACAACGCTCGGGCCAGCCAGAGGCCCGGGCCGCCGCGACCGCATCCCAGGTCGACGAGCCGCTCGTCGGGACGAAGGCGCAGCGCCGACACGGCGTGCCCCAGCAACCACCACGAGCAGGAGCTGGTGGGCTCCACGCCGGTGGGATACTCGTCGCCCATCGCCCGCTCCCACAGCTCATGGAGCAGTGGGCTGTTCTGCGCGGCGTGATGCATCGCGTCATAGTCGTCGGGCGCCGTACCGATCGTTCTGTTCTCTGCCACGGGATCATTCTGGTCGATGCGGGCCACGGATCGTCCACCGGACCGCCACGGCTTACCCGCATCGGCTCGTCGGCGCATCCGAATTTCGAATTCCGAGAGTTTCCTGCTCGGCGGCATCGGTGCGCGCGAATGGTGTCGGCTCGTGATCCACATCACGGCGTCGATCGGTTGTCATAGTGTTTCTTGACTGGTTCGATCAAAAAGGTCCAGAAGTCCTGGGATCATTCCGCGATCCCTTTCGACCTCGCCACCACGATCAGCCACCGACCCCGTCTGCCGGCGGAATCTCGAGCACCTATCCGAAGGACCTCATCTCGTGGACAGCCCGTCGATCGTGGGCATCGCCGCAATTCTGGCCATAGCCTCATTGGCGCAGGCCGTCACCGGCTTTGGCTTCTCCCTGCTTTCCGTGCCCCTTCTGGGCATCATCGTGGGCCCGATCGAAGCCGTGGTGGGTTCCTCCATCGTCGTGCTACTGCTGAACGTGCTCATCGTCTTTCGTGATCACGGGTCGGTGCAGTGGAAGACGGCACGGATCGTGCTGGTCGCCGGCATCGCGGGCCTGCCGCTGGGGCTCCTGTTGCTGCGCCTGCTTCCCTCCCGGGTCCTGTCGATGTTTATCGCTGTCGTGGTGATGGCCGGCGCCCTCGCGATCTGGCGGGGCGTTCGGGTCAGTCCGGGCCGGGCGTCCGTGGCCGCCGCCGGCGTCGTGTCCGGTGTGCTCACCACCGCCACCGGGATCAACGGTCCACCGCTCGCCGCGGCGTTCAGCGCGATGGATCTGCGGCCGCGACAGTTCCGGGCGACGCTCGCGGCCATCTTCGCCATCGTCGGAGTGTTCGGCGTCGCCGGCTTCGCCGCCACCGGTCAGATCTCCGATTCGTCGCTATGGGTTGCGCTCATCGGGGTGCCCGCGATAGCGGTCGGCGGGTACGTCGGTAACAAGGTGTTCTCGCGAATCAGTAATGAGAAGGTCTTCCGATACCTGGTGTTGTGCGGCCTCGCGCTAGCCGCGATCGCGATCCTCGCGAAGGCGTTGTTTGCCTACTAGGAAAGCAGGTTCGAAATGAATCTCGACGAGTTGCGGAATCGCCACGATGCTGTCCACGTGGTGTTGGCGCCGCCGCGGAGTGCTTCCACCGCCTTCGCGCGGGTTCTGTGGAACAGCACCGAGGTCGCGCACTATTCACACGAGCCGTATGAGACGACCTATTATCACGGCCTCGGCTCGGAAATCGCCTGGAAGCATCTGGCGGAGCCGCTCGCACTGGGCAACCTTCTCGAGCCGCGGACAGGCAACCACCTGCTGGTCAAGGAGATGACCTTTCAGGTGGGCCCGCGGTTCGCCGAGCTGGTCGAAGTGGCCACCTCACCACTGGTGTTCATCGTGCGTGATCCACGCCTGACCATCAGCTCGCGGCGGGCCGTGAAGGCGAGACAGAACGAGCCGCTCGACTTCCCGCTGGAGCAGACCGGCTGGCTCGACCTGTGGCGGCAGATTCAGTACTGCCGGGAACAGGGCGTGGCGCACCTGCTGGTGGACGCGTCAGACTTTCGCAGCGAGCCGGCTTCCGCCTTCTCGCGGATCTGCCGGGAGCTCGGTCTCGGATTCCATCCGGGCCAGCTGTCCTGGGAGCCTGCTCCGGAGCTGAACCTGAGCCGTAACAATCCCGGTGGACTCGACGAGTTCTACGTCCGGGTGCTCAACAGCAGGAAGCTCGAGGCGCCGACCGAGGAGCCGCCGCCGGTCACCGACTTTCCGGAAGAGGGAGGCCTGCGCGACCACGTGATGTGGGCGATGGACATCTACGAAAGCCTGGCACTGGCGTCGGCGCAGAGCACCATTTGCTGACCGCCCGCATAGATGCGGCCCCCGGCGGCTGCGGGAGCGCCGTACGAGTCGGTTGTCTCGCCGAGCAGCGTCCCGTCGTCACCGCGATAGAAGCCGTTGCCCCGCAGGTGGCCGTAGAGCACGATCCCGCCGGCGGCGGCCAGCCGGCCCGGCTCCTCCGGTAGGGGCTCCGAGCGCCACCGTTCGGTGCCGGTGCCGGCGTCCCACGAGACCAGGGCGCCGTCCGCGACCGCGAACACCGCGTCGCCGTCCAGCGCGGCCACGTCGCGGGCCGGCGCGGACCACCGCACGGCGAGCGTCGCCGGGTCGTGCATCCGCACGGCGCTGTCGCCCCCGCGCGACAGTGTCAGCAGCTGGTCGCCGGCCGCGATGAGGCGGGCGACCGGTTCGTCGGACACCGCCTGAGGGTCGCCGCCGTCGAGCGTCGTCCGGAACAGCCCGGGAGCGTTGTCGTCCGAGCCGTTGGCCAGCAGCAGGCTGTCGCCGAGCGGTGCCAGCGCGGTGGCCGCCCAGGGCAGCCGGTGACGTCCGCGCACGTCGCCGGTGGCCGGGTCGAGGCGATAGAGGAACTGGCCGGCGCCGGGTTCGCGGCCGAGCACGAGCAGGTCGCCCTGGGTGGCGGCGACGCTGCCACGGATCACCTGACCCGGCAGGTCGACCCGCCACGCCACGGTGCCGTCCCGACGCACCGCGATCAGGCTGGAGAGACGCTGCGGGCGGCGGATCACGTCGGTGACGAAGTGGTCGCCGACCGACACGAGACAGGTGCCGTCGCCGGTTCGGCTGCCGAGCTCGGCACGCCAGCGCTGGTCGCCCCGATCGGCGCCGAACGCCACGATCGCCTCGCCGCACCGGGCCACCACCTGGTCGCCGTCCGGCACCGGGGGTTCCCAGACCAGACAGAACGACGGGAGCGTGGCGCGCCAGCGTACGGGAAGAGGGAAGTTGTCGGTCATCGCGTGGGTGACGCTATCAACGGTGGTCTCATGGAACCAGCGTGTACGTGCCGTCGGGGTTCATCTTGGCCAGTTGGACACTGCCGTCCGGGTTCAGCACGGCGGCGCCCTCGGTGAAGCTCAGGTCCGCCGAGGACCGGATCGAGTGCGGCGCCAACGTGCCCTGCCCGAACGGGATCTCGTCGATCAGGTCGTGCAACCGGTCGTGCAGGTCCTGGTGTACGGCGACCAGCCGGCGGTGATCGCCGCCGAGCTGCAGCGGGATGATGTGGTGCAGGTCCACCTCGGCCAGCTCCTCGGCGCTGCCGGTGAAGTTCAGCCGGTAGTTGTAGGCGCGCAACTGGTCCGTGCCGCGGACGACGACGACCTGGTGGTTCGCGACGGCCTGCGCGGCGTCGATGGCCTTGTTCGCCGCGTCCGGGTCGCCGGCCCGGGTGAAGGCCTCCTGGAGCAGCACCCGCAGCCGTTCGCCGATGTCAGGCGCCAGCTGGCCGATCGTCTTCCCGGTGGTCGCGACGCCCTGCAGCGGCACCACGACCCGGCCCGCATGGGCCGCCTGGTAGGCGTTGAACGCGTCCTTCACGCCGGCCGGCCAGCCGCTCACCATGGCGATGGCCTGTTCACGACGGCTCAGGGCGCCCGCGGCGATCTTCCAGCCGCCGGCGCCGTCCGGCACCAGCGTGCGCGGCGGCACGTCCGCGGTGGTGATCCGGCACAGGATGTAGGGCGGCGACCCGCCCGGGTTGCTCCGGTAGTAGTAGCGGCTCGCGTCCGAGATCAGCGGGTCGCCGTCAAGCTTGGGCATGCCGTTGGTGATCGCCTCGGCGGTGCGCTCCTCGGCCTTGGCGACGAAACCCACACCCTGCTCGATGGTCATCGCGTCGACGACCTCGGCGTGGCGGCGGTACTCCGCCTCCAGGAACTCCACGTCCCGGCGCAGCGCCGCCTCGCTCTCGGTGCCCAGCGCGGTGCCGAGTGCCGCTCGGCGGGCCTCGATGAGCTCCGGCAGTTTGCGAAGCTCCAGATAGGACTCGAAGGCGGCGGACCCGGCCGGGAACTTGAACGGGACCAGCGGCGCGAAGCCGGCGAGGGACATCAGCCGGTCGTACAGGTGCCGGATCTTGCCGGTGACGCCCTCATACCGGCGCAGGAGCTGGATCACCTCGGCGTGGGCCAGGATGTCCGCGATCGTCGACCGGGCGCCACAGCGGATGCCCTCGACCAGGACGTCGCCGCGGGAGGTGACCGAGTAGTGCACGCGGACCTCGGTGCCCAGCGCCTCGTTGATCTCGATCGCCGCGCCGACCCGGTTGCCGACGGTGGCCTTGGTGGCCTCCGAGATCAGCTCGCCGTCGGCGACCTCGCCGGCCGCCACCCGCAGCCGCTTGGCGAGCGCCTCGTTGCCCGCGGCGAGGGCGTCGATGCCGCCGCCGATCGCGCCGGCGGCCTTGGCGGCCCGGACCGCCCGGATCACGTCGGCCGCGTCGGCGACGACGCCGAGCCAGGCGACCACCAGCCAGGCCCAGTGCCCGGCGAGATCCGGTGGGACCAGGGACTCGTCGGGGTTCATCGCGGTGTTGCCGGCGGCGGACTCGGTGAAGTACTTCTCCGTCGCCATCATCGCGTCGGCGGCGCCGAGACCCAGCGCGCCCGCGGCGAACGCCACCGAGAGCCCGCCGGTGGCGAACGCGGCCGCCAGGCCGAAGCCCACGCTCAGCACGGACATGGCGATGCTGATGATGGTGTCCTCGCGGCGCTCGGCGTCGTGCTTGGCGATCGCCCACCCGCGCCGGTCGGCGTCCGTGATGCCCAGCGCGGCCAGCGTGGACTCCACGATCGGCCGCATCGTCCACAGGTCGAGGTCGCCGTCGATGACGTTGTCGCGGGTGATGTCGATGTCGCGCAGCACCTTGCCGGCTTCGCCGTGCAACTGGTTGTTCTGCTCCTCGGGGGAGAGCTTGATGAACTCGCCCGCGTTGACCCGGGCCAACATCGGGTAGCGGGCCAGCACCACCCGACGGCGGTCCTTGAGCGCGTGGAACCGCCGCTGACGGTCCCCGAAGTCGGCCATCTCGTCCGGGAACCAGGGCAGATCCTTGGGGATCGCGTCCATCTCGGCGTCCAGGCCGGCCAGGTAGTGCGCGGTGTGGCGCATCAGCGCCATCTCCTCGGCCGGCACCTGGTTGGTGCCCGGCGCCCGCCGTTCCGCCTCCCGCTGGACCAGCGCCTGGCTGCGGGAGAGGACGGCCAGCGCGTGGTCGTGCATGGCGAGCGCGAAAGCCCCGACGAACTGGTCCTTGCCGAGCTTGTTGAAGTCGCCGTGCAGCGCCAGATGGCCGCTGAACGGGTTGTCCGCGCCCGGCATCAGCGCCTGGTCGGCCAGCCGGGACTCGGCCTCGTCCTCCGTGGTGTACATCTCGGGCCGCAAGGTGACGCCGTCCTGGGTGATGATCGCGGTCGCCGACGAGGTGAACCGGACCGCCGTCCACGGCTTGCGTTCGGTCCAACGCACGTTGTCCCAGGAGAAGTCGTAGATCCAAGAGTCGTCGCTGGCGTGATAGGCGACGTACCGCCCGTCCTCGAGAAAGACGACCCCCACCTTCGCGTACGCCCGGACGGCGGCGATCGCGGCGGCCTCGGTCGAGTAGTGCCCGACCTCCGGCGCTCCCGTTCCGCTCGCGTTGATCGCGAAGTTGACCAGCTCGCCGATCATCGAGCTGGTCCGTACGGTCGACGCCAGTGTGCTGTCCCAGACGGCGACCGCCTGGTCGCGGTGCTGCGGCTGGTGGGACACCTGATCGGGACTCTCCACGCCGGTGCTGCGGTGCACCAGCGCGCGCCGCACGCCGATGTCACCGGCGCCGCCGCGCGCGAAGGCCTCCGCCCGCCGCTCGGCCGGATCGGCGGGGTCGCTCACCGTCAGGGACTGGGCGGCGTCGACCGCCTGGCTCGGCTGCGCGGCGTGCGCCACCTCGTGCCGCAGCAGCCGCAGGCCGGCCGGGCTGGCCGGGTCGAACCGCCCCGCTCCGAAGTGGATGTCCGGCCCGATGCTGAAGGCCTCGGCGGACAGCGCGCCCGCGGCCTGGGCGGACGCCTCGTCGGTGTGCAGCCGCACCCCGGACAGGTCGGCGCCGAGCTGCTCGCTGAGCACTCCGGCCAGCTGGGTGGGCAGCGGAACGCCCGCGGACCGGCCGGGACCCAGCACGCCGGCCACCGCGCGGTTGCTCAGGCCGGCCAGCCCCCCGGCCGCGACCGGGCGCGCGGCGGCAGGCGGGAACTGCTCGCGGTCGGGCTGGTGCTCGGGCTTTTCGCGCTCCATGATTCCCACCGTCACCGCAGCCGTGACCCTGGACCCTGTCAGGCTACGCGACGCGGTCAATAGGTGGCCGTCTGTGGAGATCAGACGGGGTTGACCGGTTGACCGATCGTGACGCCGCCGTGGGTGATCTCGAATTCGTGGGTCTGGGGGAGGTGGCTGCTGGCCCGGGTCTTCAGCACGGTCAGCGCTCGGGCCACCAAGGCCTGCTTACGCACGTACTGGAGCAGGATGACGTTGTCGGACAGGTGCGACACCCCGAGTTCGGACAGTGCGGTCTGGCCGTACAACTCCCGCGTCTCGAAGGTGAGCAGGACGCTGACTCCCTCGCGGGAGCAGTGGTTGAGCATCGAGTAGATGAATTCCCGGAACCGTTTCTCGTCGGGGCAGGCCGCCGCGAGGTCGCCGAGGCTGTCGATGACCAGCCGACGCGCGTTGAGCGATTTGATGGTGTCGAACAGCTCGTAGTACCACTGGTCGATGTAGATGTCGTTCGGTGAGTCACAGCGCAGCACGGTTCCCGGTGCATCGACGTTCCACCCGAACCCGCGGATCATCCGCTCGAGCTGCACCCGGTTCTCCTGCAACGAGGCGAAGACCGCGGGCTCGCCCAGGCGCGCGCCGCCGAAGGCGAACTCCAATCCGATCACGGTCTTCCCGGCCCCGGACGGGCCGATCACCAGCGTGCCGGATCCAGGCCAGAACCCGTCGGCGAGCAGAGTGTCCAATGCGGTGATGCCCGAAGTTGCTCGGTTTTCGCCCAGCTTGTATTGAGCGTGATTGACAGAGCTGAGGCGGGGGAACACCTGCAGGCCGTCGGCGCTCACGCGGTAGGCGTGTGCGCCGGAAAGATAGTCGCTGCCGCGCAGCTTCAGCACCCGCAGCTCGCGTCTGTCGCGCTGCCCGTTGTCCTGGATGCTCAGGAGGACGGCGGCGTCGGCGACGGCGAACTCCGGGCAGACCGCCAGCTCGTCGCGGTCGTACTCGCCAAGCCACAGAGCCATCGTGCCGGTCGCGGCCAGCCGGCCGGCCAGCTGATGGACGAAGCCTTCGACTTCGCGGTTGCCCGCCTGATAGCGGAGCGCCCGGAAGCTGTCGATGATCAGCACCGAACAGGCCCGGCGCTCGACCAGGCCGCTGATGTGGTCGAGCGCGCCCGCGAGCCCCCCGTCGTTGAGCTGGCCGCCGAGGTCCTCGAACAACACGGAGCGGCCGACGCGGTCGGGCTCGAAGAACGACAGGCCCTCGGCGAAGTAGAGGATCTTGCTCAGCGGTTCCGACAGGGTGCTCAGGTAGATCGCCGGGCATTCGTCGGTGCCGTTCGCGAACGCGTACTGCTGCGCGAGAACGGTCTTGCCCGTACCCGGCAGGCCCGCGATGACGGCGACGGACGGGCTGATGAGTCCCCCGCCGAGAATCGCATCGAGCCTGGGCAGCCCACTGGACAACCGTTCACTAAGCATGGGGCGCGTTCCTTGGCGCGCCCGCGACGAGTGGTTCGATCAGCTGCCGAACCGCCGTCAGCACCTCCAGGGGATGCACCGGCTTACGCAGGAACCGGTCCGACCGCAGCGTCGGTGGTGGCCGGAGGCTCGACAGCGCCAACACCGGGATCTTCGCCCGCGCGATCTCCTCGCACAGCCCCGCCGTCGACCCGTTCGAGGTCAGGAGGTCCACGATCGCCAGTCGCGGTCGGCCCGCCAGCTCGGCGCGGCCGGCCTCCACGGATGCGGCCAGGGTGTTCTCGTAACCCTCCGCCTCAAGGAACAGCGCCAACGAGCGTCCCGCGAACCGGTCACCATCGATGATGAGAAGCCGGGACTGCCCCGGGGTTGTTGCCGGCGAGGCGTCCAACCGGGAGCCGACCCGCATATACAGCCGGATCGTGGTGCCGCGTTCGCCCGGGCGTCCAGCCCGCACGGTGACCTCGTCGGCCAGGCCCAAGACGATCTTCAAGCCGAGCCCGCGGTGGTTGGTGTCGCTCACGCCGATCGCGAACACACCCTCGTCCGCCACCGTGATCCACACGCCCTGGTCGGTGTTCTCCCAGCGCAGAGTCAGAGCGTCGGCGCCGCTGTGTTCGATGGCATTGGCCGCCATCTCGTTGGCGACCAGCACGATCCGTTCCAGTTCCGTGTTCGCGATGCCGGCCGAGTGCGCGAGCCGCGTCACGCGGGCCCGGATGTCGCCGAGCATCGCTGGACTCGCCGGGAACACGTATTCGATCGGCTCCGCCGATCCCGGGCCGGGCCATGAGGACATGGCACACGCCTCCTTCGGGCCTTTCGCCCAGAGTAAACCCGCCGACGAGGTGGACATAGAGCCGATGGTGGGTGCAAGTCCCCGTTCGGGGAGCGAACGGGCTCTCGCCCTGCTTCAGGCCCGGTGCGAGAACCTGACGGTGACGCCCATCGGCGGTCACTTGGCGGGGACGATTCGCATCCTCGGGGTGCGATAGCTGAGGTCGGCGGTCAGGCGTACGTCGCCGATGACCGTGGTCGCGTCGCGGTCGACGTTGTCGGCCGCCCAGGCCGCCGTGCGCTTGGCCACCTCGGGCTGCCCGACGACGGTCAGCTCGGCGACGCCGCGGGCCAGCGTCCGGCAGAGCGACGAGCCGAGCGGGTAACTGCAATCCGTCTCCACCAACTTGACCTTCGCCTCGTCGTCGTGCCAGAGATTGACCGACAACCTGACGTAATTCGGGGCGGAGCACGTCGTCAAGTAGGCGGCCACCGGGAAGTACCGATCATTGGTCGCTTCCGTTTCGCAGGTCCACTTGGCCTTTTGCAGAAAGTTCTTGGTGATGAAGCTGACCCTCAGCCCGGGCAGGTACTCGTCGGCGCCGGTCGGGACCTTCTCGGGGATGGCGGGCAGCGCGGTGGGCCCGAGCGGGTCGGGCGCGGTGAGCCTCGCGGCCTGGTGGCCGCCGATGATGCCGCTGCCGGCGCCGAAGCAGATTCCCAGGACGGCGCAGAGCGTGATGACGAGCACCGTGCGGGCCTTCCTCGGCGTCTTTGGTTCCGGCATCTCATTCTCGGCTGTCGTCATCCCCAGTTCTCCTGGATGCTCAGACCGACGCTCTTCCGGTCGGTGAGGCCCGGTTTCCTTTCCAGTCGGTACTCGTAACCGGCGATCGTCACCTGGACCGTCTTCTGCTCGGCGATCTGTTTGACGAGCCAGGCGTCGACCTCGTCGGCGCTCTCGCGGTCATGGGCGAAGGGCACGCCGGCGACCCAGCGCAGCAGGGCTATGCCGCCCTCGGTCGGTTCCTCGTCCGCGCGGATCCACAGGGAGGCGCTCAGCCCACTGATCCCGCCCTCGGCGATTTCCACGCCGACGTGGAACTCCGTCTCGCCGATCTCCAGCTTGCATCCCCGGGAGCCTCCGGGTTCGAAGCACTTGAAGCCGCGCTTCTTGAGCGCGGCGACCAGATCCTCGGCCTTCAGATGCGGGATGCAGGAGAAAGGGGAAGTGGAGCCCGGGGTGCAGGGACCCATGCCGGACTCGGCGTCCCGCCCACCGCCGCGGATCACGAACATCGTGATGCCGGCGACGACCATCGCGACGACGAAGGCGATGAGGCTGGCCAGCAATGCTCTGGGCACCAACATCCTCATCCTCATGCCCCGTTTCGCACGTAGCCGGTCCACTGGCGATAGAACGACGCGCTGCTCAATCCCAGGACCTCCCGACAGATGCCGTCGAAGACGGGCAGCTCGGCGACGGCCTGGTCGCCGAGGTCGGCGTGCCTGATCACGGCGGCGTAGAACTCCACCGCCGCCTTCGTACCCTTGAGCTTCTCGGCGAACATGAACGCCGTCGCCCCGACGGCGTAGTTGTGCGAGATCTTCTTGCCGTAGAAGTCGCCCGACCGGGGCAGCCGGCCGTTGAAGCCGGCACGGGCGCCGCGCAGAGCGTTGGCCGCCCGCCCGGCGTTGCCCAACGTCTCGGTCCATCGGGCGAAGCCCTCCACCGCCCACACGGGTGCGCCGCTGTCCAGCTTGCCGAGTGAGATGCCCACCTCCTGGGCGCGTGTGGTGATGCCGTGCGCCAGTTCATGGCGCATGACCAGGCGGGGGTCGTCGCCGAACGCGTCGATCCGCTTGAGGTTGACCACCGCACGGGACCCGACGAACTGGCCCTCGAACAGGTCGCCGTTGGTGCGTACGCCGTACCCGGCGGGAGAGATTCCCTCGATGCTGTCCAGGAAGTTCTTCGCCTGGCCGAACCCGTACCAGGTCTTGAACGCCGTCGCGTCGCGGGTGAGGAACATCAGGCTGCCCGGGTAGCGGGTCCGCCCGCCCCACAGGGCGTCGATCCGGTCGGCCTCGGCGGCCGCGGCGCCGACATAGGTGTCCATGTCGGTCACCGACGGATCGGCGGCGAGCCAGACGTCCCCCACCGTGGTGACCTTCAGTGACGTGGTGTTCCACGGCGCGTCCGCCAGCGGGCCCTCGACGCCGAACGAAGACGCGTTCTTTCTGGTCTTCGCGACGATGTTCCGAACCAGGAACCTTCCGCCCTGCTCGACCAGCGTGTACTGGAACGTCTCGCCCGGCATCACGCCGGTCCCGGCGTCGTCGATGGTGAGCTGGACGATCCCCACGACCGGAAGCGTCGTCAGCCCGTTGGCGATCTTGGGCTCGAAGTAGCGCTCCGGGATCACGTAGTCGAAAGTCTTGAACTTGAGCTGGCGCAGGTTGGCGAACAGCATCTTCTGCTGCTTGACCAGCGCGCCCTGGGACTGGTCCAGATCGCCCAGGAACATCCCCTCGTCGCCGGCCCGCACCGCCTTCACCCGCCGCGCGAGGATCGTCCGTAGCGCCGCCGTCGCCGCCTTCCCCGGAAGGTCGTAGCGGGTTGCCGGCTCCTCCTCGAGGATCAGCGGCTTCTTCTCATCCGGCGTGCACCCGGTCAACAGCATCGCCGTTCCCCCGAACAACAGAGCCCGCCGTGACAGATCGGACAACCTTCGCCTCCGTTTCCGCGCAGCACCGGGCGGGCGGGAACCTCTGCCCGCCCGGTGCGCAAACCCGCCTACCGCATCGCCCAGCCGCGGACCGACCCGCTCGGGCGTCGATCGGGAGGGCACGGCCGCCCATCCGACAGCCCCGGGTCCAGCCCCGGGATGATCGTTCGTCCGGCGGAGGCTAGTACAAACCCCCTGGCCACGGCGAACCCGACGCAGGCCGGGCACTGTCGTACCCCGCGGCTGACGTGCGCGTGTGAGTCGATGTGGCTGACCCGCCCGGCGAACGCGGTGACCGGGCCGCTGTGCGGCATCGGCGATCGGTACGGGTTTGTGACCTGCGCCAAGGCGCTCGAGCTGCGGTTTCGATGGGTGCGGAAGTCCGGCTACGCTGCGGGTCGAGCACCTGATCGCGGGGGAGGGGCAAAGTGGGCATACCGTCCGAAGGTAGCGGCATCGAGGTTTCTATCGATGGGCTGCGGGATCTGGCGAATCAGATGAAGGTCGAGTCGGGCAAAACGCTCGGTGACGTCCACGAGCAGGCGAACGGGGCGCTGTCTGGTGGGACGCCGTTCGGCGCCGCGTCGGCCAGCGGTTACGTCCACGCCGCCAAGCACCGCTACGACCTCACCGCGCAACGTGCGATCGCCACCTTGAACGAATATGCGACGCAGGCTGTCGCGCTGGCGAATGCCGCGCTGGCGATCGCCAACAAGTACGGCGACTCGGACGCCTTCGCCAAGGCCCAGGTCTCTGACGTGCAGCGTGAGATCGCCGCGGCCCTGGCGGCGGAGCGGGCACGCCAGCAGAACGGCACAGCGACGACGCCCGGGGAGGCGGTATGACCGACGAGAGCCCGGGTGGCTGGTGCACGAACTGGTCGGCCTACAACGTCGAGTCGATCTGGGAGATGGTCAGGCTCGAGGGCGAGAAGAAGGGCGACAATCGATGGCAGCAGGTTCATACCTGGGCGGCCATCGAAACGGCCCTCCACGCCCACGGCGCGTGGCTGACGGCCTTTCAGGCCGAGATCGAGCGCGTCTGGCCGTCGACCGGGGCAGCGTCCGCCGCCTTCGGCCGGGAGATCGACACGCTCAAGGCGAGCATGGACCAGACGGTGGTCGCCGCCGGCCGCACCAAACACGCCCTCAATGACATCCTGACCACCATCGAGGAGACCAAAGCCAAGATCCGCGAGGTGCACGAGGAGTACGACAAGAAGTCGCACGACGCGATGATCCGGCAGGTCGACGGTGCCGAGGACAAGCTGAACGAGAAGGCCCGCCGCATCATGGCGGAGTCCGAGAACGTGGTGCGCCAGCGCACGGTGAGCATCGTCCCTCCACCGGCATTCCGACGCTTGATTGACGGCGCCGGGGAGGACGACTCTCGCCCGGGCGGCGGCTCGTCTGGCTCGGGCGTAGGAGCCGGAGGCGTCTTTCCGCCGGTGCGTCACGACCCGCCCGCGCCCCTTCCCGGCGTGGATCCCGTGATGCCGGACGGCAAGGACTGGGAGCCCTCGGTTCCCGACGGCTCGAACGGTGCCGGCACGGGAAACGGTGGGCCTGCTCTGAGCGGTGTCATCTCTCCGCAGGCTCCCCCACCCACCCAATCCGCGGTCATCCCGACCACCGCCTCCACACTGCCGGCAGGCGGCGGTGGCGGCCCCACCGGCCTGCTGCCGGGAGGCATTGGACCGGTCATCGGCGGCGGACCCGCGGTGGTCGGCGGTGGCGGCGCCCGTGGCGGCGTGAAGCCGTTCGCGACCCTGCCCACGGCCGGTCGCCCGGTGAACGGCGTCATCGGCGGTGGCGTCGGTGGTCGGCCCGGCGGAGCCGGTGGTTCCGTCGCTGGGGTCGGTGGTTCCCCTGCCAGGGCCAGCGGTTCCCCCGCGGGTGGTCGGGCTGCCGGGGGTCGGACGGCCGGCATGCCGGCCAACGGCATCATCGGCGGCAATCAGGCGGGCCCGCGATCCGCTGCCGGAACCCGGGGCTTGTCCGGTGGCCCGGGCACGGGTTCGCGTGCGGCGACCGGTGCGACGGGACGTGGTCCGGGTGCCGGCATGACGCCGGGCCATGGAGCCGGTGTGACGCCGGCGCCGACCGGCCGACGCGGAGACTCGGAATCCGGGCAGGAAACGTTGTCCTGGGATCCCGACAATCCCTGGGAAGTCGCCGAGGGCGGACCGGCGGTCATCGAGCCTGACCTTCGCACCCACCACCACGACGCGGGCCCTGGCGTCATCGGCAGATGGTGATGCGGTTCGCCGCGGCATCGGCCAAGGCTGCCATCGCGGGTGCGGTGGCGGTCTTGGTGCTGGTCGTGGCGCCGCCACCTGCGCTGGCGGACAAGATCCGTGACGCCCAGTGGCACCTCGACTATCTGAAGATCGCTCAGGCACACGCCATCACCAAGGGTGCTGGTGTGACGGTCGCGGTGATCGACAGCGGGGTGGACGCCGAGCATCCCGATCTCCGGGGAGCGGTCCTGCCGGGCGCCAACGTGATGATTCTCAAGGAGGGCAGCCCGGTCGGCTGGACCGACACGGACGGCCATGGCACCGCGATGGCCGGCGTCATCGCCGCGCGCGGTAAGGGGAACACCGGTGCGCTAGGTATCGCACCCGAGTCGAAGATCCTGCCGATCCGGATCTCGATCAATCGTGAAGTACATGGCGTTGGGCTCGAGGAAGCGCTCGCCTTCGCGACGGCCCACGGCGCCAAAGTGATCAGCATGTCCTTCGTGTCGCCGGAACTCGATCCCATCGAGGCCGAGGCCTTGGAGGCGGCGCGGGCGGCGGACATCGTCCTCGTCGCCGGTGTGGGAAATCTGCCCAGAGACAAGACCGTCCGCTATCCGGCCGCGCACCCGAGCGTCATCGGGGTAGGGGCCGTCGACCGGAATGGTGACCACGCCGACTTATCGGTTACCGGCGACAAGGTGGAATTGAGCGCCCCAGGCATCGGCATCATGTCGCCGGCCATCGCGGCCAAGGATCCCAGCCGCTACAGAGCGGGCTCCGGCACCAGCCAGGCGACGGCGGTGGTCGCGGGTGCCGCTGCGTTGGTGCGGGCGAAGTATCCGCAGCTGACCGCCGATCAGGTGGTGAAGCGGCTCACGTCGACGGCGATCGACACGGGCCCGAAGGGCCGCGATTCCTCATACGGCTACGGCGTTGTCAACGTGGTCGGTGCGTTGACGGCGCCGCTCGAGGCGGAGTCGACGCCCGCTGCCGCACCCGCTGCGCCGCGGGCGGCCTCCGATCGCTCGTCGACCGGTGACGGGATCTCGGCCGGCGTGCTCGCCGCGCTGGGTGGAGGGGCACTGCTACTCATCGGCGGGCTCGTCGCCTTGGTCGTGCTGATTCGCAAGCGCCGCTCGGCGGCGTGACGGACGCCGGGCCAGGGTGCATCAGCGCCGTGGCCCGGGCGTACGGTCAGACCGCGGAGATGAGGCGCTCGAGCGCCGTCTCCAGACGTTTCGGGTCCTGCGCGAAACAGATCCGGAAGTAGCCGTCGAATCCGGGCCCGAAGGCGGTGCCCGGTGCGATGCCGACCCCCGCCCGGCGGACGACGTCCTCGGCGTAGGCCAGGGGATTCTCGTCCGCGCCGGCGATGCGGAAGAACGAGTAGAACGACGCCGGTACGTCCGGGGCCATGATGCGGTCGTGGCCCTTGAACGCGTCGGCGACGAGCTGGCGTCCGAGCGTGCAGCGTTCCCGCATCTCGGTCACGAACGGCTCGCCGTGGCGGATCGCCGCCACGCCGGCGTGCTGCACGAACGTGGCCGAGCCCGTGCTGTTGATCGCGCTGAGGTTGCCGACCTGATGGGCCAGGCCGGCCGGGTGCACCAGCCAGCCCAGTCGCCACCCGGTCATGGACCAGGTCTTCGAGAAGCTCTGGACCACGAACAGGGCGTCGTCCTCGGCGGCGACCTCGAGGAAGGAGGGCGTGGCGACCGATCCGTCGTACACGATGCGGTTGTAGACCTCGTCGGCGATCACCCAGGTCCCGCGTCGCCGGGCCAGGTCGAGGAGGTCCCGCTGTTCCTCCGACGTCATGGTCCAGCCGGTGGGGTTGCTCGGCGTGGCCACGAAGATCGCGCGGGTACGGTCGTCGCACGCGGCCTCGACGCGGCCCAGGTCGAGTGACCACACGCCGTCGTCCGCCTCCAACTGGACGAACCGGACGGTCGCTCCCATGGACTCGACGGCGATGACGATGTTCGGCCAGATCGGTGTCACGACCACGACGTTGTCGCCGGCCTCCACCAGGCACTGCAGGGAGATCATGATCGAGGTCATCCCCGATGATGTCGCCGACAGCCGTTCCAGGGGGATCTCGAGGCCGTGCGTGTGGCGGTGGTAGTCCTGGATCGCCTGGCGCAGCGGCGCGACGCCCCGTCGGTCCGCGTACGTCGTCTTGCCCTGTGCCATGGCGAGCTCGGCGGCTTCACGGACGACCAGCGGCGTGGGCAGGTCCGATTCCCCGAAGCAGAGGCTGATGGCGTCGGGATACTCCCGGCAGAGGTGCGCGATGTGGACGATCTCCTGGGTCCGCATGTGTGCGAGCGCCGAGCGGAAGGGTGGGACCTTCGTCGAGGCGGATGTCATGACGGTGTCTCCTTGGCGGCTGAAGCGTGAGCGAGGGGAGGAGGGGGTTCACCGAATCCGGGGCAACCGGATCCACGGCCACGGGTTCGCCATCTCGCCGACGGGAACCTCGATCACCGTCGGCGTCCGCGTACGGTCGAAGGCTCTTTCGATCTCGGTCCTCAGCTCCTCCGGGTTGTGCGCCCGGACTCCGACCGCGCCGAACGCCTCGGCGAAGCGGACGAAGTCGGGGTTCTGAAGGTCGGTGGCGATCGTGGATGCCATGAACTTCCGCTGCGATCGCTCGACATTGGAGAAGGAGCAATCGTTGAAGACGACGGCGACGACACCGATCCCGTGTTGGACCGCGGTCGCCAGCTCCGCCGCCGTGTAGAGGAACCCGCCGTCGCCGGAGATGGACAGGACCGCGCGCCCGGGATGGGCGATCTTGACGCCGAGTGCCGTGGCGAAGCCGAAACCGAGCGCACCGCAGTAGGTCGGGAGCACATAGGTGGAGGGCTGCCGCACCGGAAACGCCAGCCGGGCGACGTAACCCACCTGGGTCATCTCGTCGACGAAGAAGCCGTCGTCCGGCAGGGCGTCGCGCATCGCGCGGAGGAAGTCGACCTGAGGGGTGAGCTCGGCGAGCTCGGCGTCCACGCCGCGCCGCGCGTCGGCCACCCTGGCCAACCACTCTTTTCGGTCGTCCACCGGCCGCAGCCCGTCCAGCAGCGAGCGGACCACCGCCGCCGCGTCTCCCACGAGCGGCACTGCCGGCGAGGACACCCGGTGGATCTCCTCCTCGTCGAGGTCGACGCGGATGATCTGGAGGCCGTCGACGCCCCATTCGACCTGCGGCCGGTAGAGGCGGGTCCCCACGGCCAGGACGACGTCGGCGTGCGGCCACAGCCGGTGGGCGGCCGGGAGCGAGACGGACAGCTCGTGCTCGTCGCTCACGATCCCGCGGCCGCCCAGTTCGGTCGTGACGGGCGCCTTGATCAGCTCGGCCAGCTCGGTGATCTCCGCGGTGGCGGCTCGCGCTCCGCTGCCGACGAAGATGATCGGCGCGCGGGCGCCGGCCAGGGCCGCCCGAGCCGCCTCGATGGCGCGGGCCTCCACGGGCCGGGGCGCCGACGGTGGCACGCACGAGTCGGGCGAGGCGACCTCCGCGCCCAGGACGTCGGTCGGCACCTCGATCGCCAGGGGCCGGGGACGGCCGTGCCGCAGGCGGTGGAAGGCCTCATCGAGCACGCTCGTGACCCCGCCCGGCTTCTCGATCCGGGCCGCCCATCCGGTGAGCGACTGCAGCACACCCAACTGGTCGGGAATCTCATGGGGCACACCGAGATTGCGGCCGAGGAGAGGCGTGGCGATCTGGCCGGTGAGGCACAGCACCCGGGAGTCGCCCGCGTACGCCGTGGCCAGCCCGACGGTGGAATTCAGCACGCCCGGCCCGGAGATGACGGTGTAGACACCGACGCGTTGACTGGTGCGGGCGTAGCCGTAGGCCATCAGGGCCGCGGCCTGCTCGTGCCGGGCGTGCACCACCCGGATCCCGGTGCCGGCGAGCGCCTGGAAGATCGGATCCAGTTGCTCGCCGGGCACGGTGAAGACGACGTCGACGCCCTCGTCGACGAGCCGCGCGACGATGTGCTCTGCGACGTTCACGACGGGCTCCCTAGGATCGGTACGCGCTCACACCGCTGCGCCGTGGGGACGTGCCAGCTGGTCCGGCTCCGGTGCGGCGCGACGGGCCGGCCGGGCCTCGGCACTCAGCGCCTCGTCCTCGGCGTCGATGAACTTCATCAACTCGTGCAGGGGCACGGACCTTTCCGGCCCGTGGTTGCGGATGAACCGCTTCTCCCGGCGCAGGTAGTCGGAGAAGAAGTCGATCCGCTTCGCGAAGAAGCGCTCGAAAGTGGAGGGATCGTCGAAGTCCTCGTCGATGATGAAGAGCCGGTCCTGCAGCCCGAGCAGTTTCAGCATGTAGTCGGTGACCTCGCCGACGGCGGCCTCGGATCGTCCGCTTACGTGATAGATGTCCTGGCGTGGCGCCGCCAGCTCGGCCGCCACGATCGCGCGGGAGTCCTCCACGACGTGATCGACCGGGATGAAGGAGACGCGGGTGCTGCGGTCCGCCGGGTAGCGGACGGCCTCGTCGGAGTCCCCGAGCATCTCCTTGAACCTGCGCAGTTCGCTGAGATACCCGTAGAGGCCGGTGTAACTACCGCTGGGTCGGTAGTCGTGGGACGACCCCACGATGACCGACGGGCGCAGGATCAGGGTCCTCGGGCCCTCGAAGCCGGCCACGAGGTGTTCCGCGGCGCACTTGCTTTCCTCGTACACATTGCTGAAGGAGGCGGGCCGATGCAGCTCCTCGGCGATGTCGCCCTGCACCGATCCGCAGGTGTACGCGGTGGACATGTAGACGAAGAGGTCCGCGCCGAGGCTCTTAGCTAGTTCCAGTGCGTGCCGGGTGCCGTCGACGTTGGTGCGGAACACCTGCTCCCGCTGACCTCGTCGCCACTGCAGCGAGGCGGCGAGGTGCCAGAAGACGAGCGGTCCGTCGCCGGGCGGCAGGGAGTCCGGCGTGACCCCGCACAGCGGCTCGGTGAGCTCCGACTCCACCACGATCGGGCCGCGGCCGTCGGAAGGCACGGTGGGGCCGCGGCTGTCGGAAGGCACGGTGGGGCCGCGGCTGTCGGAAGGCACGGTGGGGCCGCGGCTGTCGGAAGGCACGGTGGGGCCGCGGCCGTCGGAAGGGTCGTACCCGGCGACGTCGAGCGCCGCCTGCACGCGCTCGGCGGCCGGGTGCTGGGAGTCGCCGCGGGCCAGTGCGTACACGGTGCTGGTCGGGTCGTTCGAGAGCAGGTCGGCGAGCAGGTGGCTGCCGACGAATCCGGTGGCGCCGGTGAGGACGTGAGTGGTCATGTCAGATCGCCCGCTCGACTGCTCGGGCCAGGTCGGCGGCGGAACGGGCCTCGATGTCGTCCGGCACCTCGGGCACCCGCTGGTCCTTGATGCGGGCCGTCTTCCAGCTCACCCAGCCGCCGGTGGCGCTCTTCAGGTCGAGCAGCGGGTGGATCTTGACCTCCGCGGGCACACCGAACGTGGCTGTCAGCCGTTGGGAGACCAGCGCCTTGAGCTCGGCGTGGTCGGCGCCCTCCTTGGCCTTGGCCCGTACGTGCAGCCGGTCCTCGCCGTTCTCCGAGTGCACCTCGATCTCGTACCCGTAGATCAGTTCCGGATCGGCCAGGATGGCGTTGTCGATCTCGGCGGCGCTGCGCTTCCTGCCGCCGATCATGGTCATGTCCTTGACCCGTCCGAGCACCCTGACGGTCCGCCCGCCGGCGGGATCCGCGGTGATCTCGACCAGGTCGCCGGTGCGATATCTGATGAGCGGCTTGAGGCCGGGCACCAGCGTGGTGAGGCAGAGCTCGCCGTAGCCCGCGAGCCCCAGCGTCGCCTCGGTTTCCAGATCGAGGACCTCCAGCAGGTACGTCGGTTCGATCGCCGCCACGGTGCCGTCGGGCCGGGTCACCGCCGGGCAGCCGGCCTCCTGGGACCCGTACATGAAGTTGTAGGACTCGGCGTTCCAGGTCTGGGCGAGCAGGTCCCGCATGCCGTCCGAGCACATCTCCCCGGTGGTGAGCAGGACCTTGACCGACAGATCGTCGGGCACCTCCACGCCGTAGGTGGAGCTCATCTCGGCCAGGGCCATCAGCAGGCCCGGCGAGCAGAGGATCATGTTGACCCGCAGCTCGACGAGGACCTCGAAGAAGCGGGCGAACCCGAGGGTCGGCGTGATCGGGAACAGGTCGAGCTTCGCGATGCCCAGTTGCTTCGCGGCGAACGACAGGCTCAGACAGGCCGCGTGGACGTCGTTGGGCGCGACCACGGCCAGGATGGGGCGCTCCCCGGTGCCGGTGAAGTGCTTTCGCACGATTCGGTCGAGTGCGTGGGTCAGCGGCAGCACGTTGAGGTCGAAGTCGATCGCGGCCCGGGGACACGGGGTGGGACGGCCGGTGGTTCCGGTCGTCTCGAAGTAGAACTGGGCGTCCGCCACGGTGCCGCTGAGCATGTCGTGCATGGCTTCACGGAGATCGTCCTTCGTGGTGAAGGGAATGTCCGCCAGGTCCGCGAGGTCCTTGATATCGAGGTTCACACCCGCCAGGCGCCGGCGGTAGAAGGGTGACTTGTCGTAGACGTGGCCGAGCACCGTCGCAAGGGCCGATGTCTGCCAATCGGTGAGCTCTTCCGGAGTCACCTTTCCGTCGTTCCAGCGCGTTATGAAATCAGCCCAAACAGCGTTTACCACGTTCAGGACTCTCTGTGAGTGGTGACAGGTGAACATTGCGCCGCCCGCGCGAATCCGGCCTCTGAGCTGGATGGTCGGCATCGGAACATCCACTCGCGACAGATCATGCCCCCGGTTCTGAAATAGGACCGTGTCACATCTGTATTCAAGATCACAAGGGAAAGTCCATTAACCGACGCGGATGTCTGAGGACTTTCTGAACAAGGGGGGCAAGAGTGATAACAGCCGTGTCCCGGACGCAAACGAAAAGGGGGCTCGTCCGCGGCACTCGCGGCGTGTATGTTGCGGCAATGGTGCCCGCGCCTCTTCCTCGCCGCTTCCACGAAGTGTTGGTGATCGCCGCCCATCCCGATGACGCCGAGTTCAGTTTCGGTGCCACCGTCGCCCGGCTGGTGGACGAGGGCGCGCGGGTGACCTATGTGGTCGTGACCGACGGTTCCCAGGGCGGAGAGGACCCGACGGAACCGGCGGAGGACCTGGCCGCGCGCCGCTACGCGGAGCAACGGGAAGCCGCGCGGGTGCTCGGCGTCACCGACGTGGTGTTCCTCGGTTTCCCCGACGGGTTGCTCGCCGATACGCCCGAGCTGCGGCTCGCGCTGACCCGCCAGATCCGCCGGCACCGTCCCGACCTCGTGCTCACCCATCAACCTCTCCGGTCGCTGCAATTCCCGATCGGCGCCTCCCATCCGGATCACCTGGCGGTGGGCCACTCCGCGTTGAGTGCCGTCTATCCGGACGCGCGTAATCCCCGGGCCTTTCCCGAGCTCCTCGCCGAGGGCCTCGCCGCGCACCGGGTGGCCGAGGTCTGGGTGCCGGGTCACGAGCACACCGACCTGCTGGTCGACGTCGATCGCACCGTGGAGCGCAAGGTGGCGGCGATTCTCACGCACCGCAGTCAGTTCCTGGGTTCCTCCGATCCGCGCGCGGACGTCCAATGGGTCGTCGATCGCATGCGCGGCAACGGAAAGGCCCTCGGTTGCGACTATGCCGAGGCATACAAGCGCATCATCACGGACGCGGCCGCCGCGGCGGGCCCCCCTCCTCCCGAGTCGCGCAGCGGCGACCAGGTCTCGGTCGCCGCGCGGTGACGTGAGGCCACCCCCGTCGATCACGGGCGGGCCAGGTGGCGCGGCATGGCGAAGAACTGCACCACCACGAAGGCCACCATCAGTACGGCAGCCGGTAAGAAGACGCTGGTACCCATCGCCTCGGCGAACGGTCCGCGAAGCAGTTCCGGAAGTGGCCCGGTGGATTGGGCGACGTCCTGTCCCGCCCCCGCCGGCATCGCGGCGGCGAACGGCTCGAACTTGCTCTCGATCTGGTGCTGCATGAGCACCCCGACCGCGGCGCTGCCCAGCACGGCGCCCACCTGCCGGGTGGTGTTGTAGACGCCGGATCCGGCGCCGGCGAGGTGCAGCGGCAGGTTGCGGTTGGCGGTCGCGGTCAGCGGACCCCAGATGAAGGCGTTGCCGACGCCGATCAGGGCGACCGGCGCCAGGACGTCGATCACCCGAGTGGTGCCGTCCGCCTCGAGACCGAACCAGACGAGGGCGGCGGCGCTGGCGACGAAGCCGAGACCGGTCACGTAACGGGGGTGCACCCGGTCGGCGAGCTTGCCCGCCGGTGCCGCCAGCGCTCCGGCGAGGACCGCCAACGGGATCAGCAGCGCGGCCGACTCCGTGGGGCTCAGTCCCATCGACTTCTGCGCGAACAGCATCAGGGGGATGGCCATGCCGGTGAACGCGAAGCCCATGCAGGCGACCGCCAGATTGGACAGGGTGAAGTTGAGGTCCCGGAAGAGGGAGAGCCGCATCAGCGGCTCCGGCGCCCGCGATTGCCACCACACGAACGCCACGAGCGTCAGGATGCCCGCGATGATCAGTCCCCACACCGAAACGGGCAGCGGCCCGAGGTCGCGGATGTGGCCCCAGTCGTACTGCTGACCCTCCTGCAATCCGAAGACCAACAGGAACAGGCCGACTCCGCTCAGCAGGATCCCCGGGTAGTCGATCCGATGGCGGTGGGTGGGCAGGCGGGGGACCAGCATCACCGCGGCGACGAAGGCCAGCACGCCCAGCGGAACGTTGATGAAGAACACCCAGGGCCAGCCGAACGCGTCGACAAGGAGGCCGCCGGCGAGCGGCCCCACCAGGATCGCCACCCCCGCCGCCGCGCCCCACAGGGCCATGGCGGAACCCCGCTTGTGCTCCGGGAAGGTGCGGGTGATCACGCTCATCGTCTGCGGCGCCATCAGCGCCGCACCGAGCCCCTGCACCACCCGGGCCGCGATCAACATCTCCGGGGTACGCGAGAAGCCGCACCAGGCCGACGCGGCGGTGAAGACCACCAGGCCGAGCAGGTACAGGCGCTTCGGCCCGAACATGTCGCCGAGCTTGCCGGACAACAACAGCGGCACCACGTACGCCAGGAGGTAGCCGCTGGTGACCCAGATGACCGAGTTGAGATCGGTCTTCAGATCCACCCACAGGGCGTCGGAGGCCACCGCGACGATGGTGGTATCCACCAGGATCATGAAAATGCCCGCTACCAGTGCCCAGAGAGCGGGCCAGGGTCGGTAGTCGTCGGGCAGCCCGGGCATGGTGCTCGGCGCGGTGACCGATCCGGCCCCCCGCCCGCCTTTCCGTTCGTGATCCATGTGCGCCCCTCAGGTGGCTGTCATGTCCGGCGGGCGAGCCGTCGCACGCCGAAGCCCCGTTACCGGCCGGTGATCCCCGCGCCCGTGGACACCGCCCGCTCGAGGCCGAACGCCGAGACGTCGACCGGCGAACGACCGTCGATCGCGAGGTGCGCGAGCACCTCGCCGATGCCGGGAGCGAACTTGAAGCCGTGCCCCGAACAGGCGCTCACATAGGTGACGCCGGGCACCTCCCGGGACTGTCCGATGAAGAAGCTCTCGTCCCTCGACATCGTGTAGACGCAGGACCTTCCGCGTCCAGTGCTGCGTACCCCGGGCAGTAACGTCTCGACCGCCCGCCACAACTCGAGTCGTTCCGCGTCGGTCGGCGGGCTTCTGTCGCCGCCGGGGTCCACCGGCGACAGCTGGCGGTTGTGAAACCCGATCTTCAGGCCTCCGCCGACGGCCTGCCACTGGGGCAGACCGTAGACCAGCGCCCCGGCGGCGTCCTCGAAGAGAAAGACGGGGAACCGCCCGGGCAGATGGTCGCGCTCGCACGGCTCGGCCAGGTCGAACTCGTAGACCGGGATGCGCATCGGGGTGACCAGCGCGTCGATCTCGGGCAGGAACCCGCCGATCCAGCCGCCCACCGCCAGCACGACCGCGCCGCAACTCACCTGCCACCCGTCGCCGACGACCGTCAGGGAGCCGCCGGTGGAAGGTCGCAGCGAGCGGACGGCCCGGCCATGGACGAGGTCCGCGCCGGCGCGGGTCGCCCGCGAGAGGTAACTGAGGCGGGCGCGCTCGGCGAAGAGCATCAGCGCATCCGGCTCGTAGACCGCCACGGCGTCATCCTGGACGTGGAAAGCGGGGAATCGACGGGAGATCTCGCCGGCGTCCAGGTATTCGTGGGGGATTCCGCATCGCAACGCCGTTCCCCGCGAGCCGTGCACCAGCTTCGACTCGGGTGGCCCGACGAAGAGGCCACCGGTCTTCACGGCGATGCTGTCATGGACCGCGTCGTCGAGCTCCATCCAGCCCGCGTAGGACCGGTTCAGCAGCGGGACGTAGTGGTCGCCTTCCCAGTAGGCGCGGCGGAAGATGCGCGTCTCGCCGTGGGACGAGCCCAGGTCGTTGAGTGGTCCCCGGGCCTCGATACCGAGGACCTTCAGTCCCCGTCGGGCGAGCTGGTCGAGCGTCGACGCTCCCATGATGCCCAGCCCGACGACCACGACATCGTAGGTGGCACGGGCGGCCGCGATGGTGGTTTCCATGGCTACCCGACGAGTGGCTCGGGGCCGACCGAATGCTGGAAGGCCCGCGCGGGCGTCGTACCCATCTCCACGAAGGGGAGGAGACGCAATGGCGTTGCCGGCTCTGTCACGGTGACCTCGGTGATTTCGTAGAACCAGTGAATGGTGTCGCCCTTGGTCACGTAGGTGGCCGCATAGTCGTGGCGTCCCTGCTCGAACTGGGCGAGCAGGGAACTCCGCACCTGCGACCACTCCTCGGTGTAGAACAACAGGGGGAGCTCGATGCGCTCCAACAGTCGAGAGTGGATGCTGGCGTCGTCTCCCGCTCGATCCGTCGACCGCGAACGCCCGAAGATGTCGGCGATGCCGATCAGTGAGTTCAGACCGATGATGGCGCGCCCGTTGGGGGCGAGATGGTCCGGCAGGAGCCGCAGGAACCGCAGCAGGACGCTGTCGCCGTAGAACATCGCCTCGAGGTCGAGCGAGTGATGCTTGTCTTCCAGTTCCGCCTTGAGCAGGTCGGAAGGGGTGCGCCAGCCCGGCGGGTTGAAGACGATGAGATCGAAGAGTTCGCGCTGATCGGTCCCGCCGCCGGGAAACAGGTCGCTGTGCCAGAAGTCGATGGCCGGATCACCGAAGTTCTCGAGCTCGTTCTGCCGGGCGGTCGCCACCGCCGACGCGGAGATGTCGGTGGCCGCGATCGAGGTGGCTCCCAGATCGCGAAGCAGCAGCGCGATCGCACCACTGCCGGTGCCGACGTCGAGGATGCGGCCGGTGATCTCGCTCTCGCGCAGATTGCGGACCAGGTAGTCCCCGAGTGCGAGACCCGCTTGGCTGAGGCGGAACGTCCCCTGCCGGTCGTACAGACGAAAACGATGTCCGCGGTCGAAGCATGCCTCGTAGGTCTCGCACACGGGTTCGGAGGCCGTGGCGGCATCGCCGCCTTCCAACCCCTCAGCCATCGGTCTCACCGGGGCGTGCGCCCGCACCCATGGAGGCGAGCTCCCGGGACCGGTGCGCGGACGCGGCGAGCGCCGTCAGGACGGACTTCTTCAACCCGGCCGCGTCGAAGGCGGCGATCCCGCGTTCGGTGGTGCCGTTCGGCGTCATCACCTCGCGGCACAGCTGCATCGGCGGCTTGCCGCTCTCCGCGATCAGGGTCGCGGTGCCGCCGAACACCTGCACCGCCATCTCGCGACCGGCCGCCTCGGTGAAGCCGCAGGAGGTGGCGAACTGGCAGAAAGCGTCGACGATGTAGCTGACGAACGCCGGTCCACCGCCGCAGATCGCCGTGGCGTCGTCGACCAGTTCCTCGGCGCCGACCCGGAACGCCTTGCCGATCGACCTCAGCAACTCGTCCGCCTGAGAGATCGTGCGCTGCTCCACCGCCGGCTCCGCGAAGTAGACCGACATGCCCTCGAACACCTCGGACGGTGTGTTGGGAATCGCCCGCACGACCTGTGAGGTGCCGAGCGCGGTGGCGATGGCGTGGGCCGTGAGGCCCGCCATCACCGACAGCACCGGCGTCCGCGGCGTGAACTTGTGGCGCTCGGCGTCGGCGAAGGCGCCGAAGACCTGCGGCGGCACGGCGAGGACGACGAAGTCGTCATCGGCGATCTCCAGCTCGGAGGTCATCGCGAACCCCTCGTACGTCGACAGCACCGCACGTCGATCCGCACTGGTCTCAACGACGACGATCTCGGGGCGCGGCGTCGCGCCGAGAAGCCCCCTGACGATCGCCAGCCCCATATGGCCGCAGCCGACGATGATCAGACGCGCGGCGTTCGTCATTGTCGATCCCCGTTCGTAGAAGTGTCCTGGTGCCGCGACGAACGTCGAGCCGGGTCGCCGGGAGGCCGCCGGTCAATCGACGGCACGTGGGCCGATCCCCGAGGCCCCCTGGCGCGAGTCGGCGGTGTCCCCCACCTTCGATTCCGGCTCCAGGAAGGAGGTGGCGATATCGGAGACCGTCGTGCGGTGCAGAACCCGGCGCTGCGTGGGGTCGTACGGCCGGCCGCGGTGCATGGTGCAGCGGTTGTCCCACAGGACCAGGTCGCCGACCTTCCAGTTCTGGGTGTAGACGAACTGCTCCTGGGTCGCGAAGGCGGTGAGTTCCTCGAGGAGCGCCCGCCCCTCCTCGACCGGCCAGCCGACGATGTGCGAGGCGTGCGAGGCGAGATAGAGGCTCGTCCGCCCGGACTCCGGGTAGTAGTCGACGAGTCGTTGGGGCACCGGTGGCAGGGTGGTGGCGATGTCGCTGTTGAACCCGTCGAACCCGGTCAGGCTGCGCGAGTAGGCGATGCTGTGCTCGGCGACGAGCCCGTGGAGCTGGCTCTTGCGTTCCTCCGGCAGAGCGTCGTAGGCCGAGCGCATGTCCGCGTACTGGGTCTCGCCACCCACCGGCGGAATCTCGCGGGCGGACAGGAGCGAGCACTTCGCGCGCCTCGCCTTGAACGAGCTGTCGGTGTGCCACAGCTGGTTGCCCAGGTTGTATTGATTCAGGCGGTCCTTGGGGTCCAGAATCCGACCCTCGTGATCGAGGTTGGAAATGTCGGTGAACTCATTGCGCAAGCGCAGCGCCGCCCCGGCATAGTTCGGCGCGGTCTCCAGCGGCCCGAAGCGCTTGGTGAAGTCGATCTGCTGGTCATCGGTCAGCGGCTGACCGGGAAACACCAGGATCGCGTAACGGTGGAAGGCCGCTTCGATTTTGGCGAAGACGTCATCGGGAATGGGCGAAGTCAGATCGACGCCGGTAACTTGTGCGACGAAGAGCGGGTGCAGTGGTGCAAGCTTTATAGCCACGTGTCTCCTCCTAGCGCGGTGGTATTCACGTCTGAGGTGCGGATGGAGTCAGGCTTCTCCAGTGGCTGGCGGGTTCTCCGGTTCGCATCGTCGGGCGCCGGGATCCCGCGAGTCTGTCGCGCTCGGCTTCCGCAGGGCGTGGGCCGGCCGCGCGGTCAACTTCGAGATTTGGTGCTGAGCTGGATGATCAGCATCTGATCTTCCACTCGCGACGGATCATGCCCCCGGTCATGAACCAGGACCGTGTCACACGTCAAGTCAAGATCACAAGAGACAGTCCATTAACTGACGAGGATGCATTGACCGCCCGTCCCTTTTCGGGCCGTGAAGGCGGCGGGGTCGCAGTTAACAAGTGCTTATTGCCCCATTCGGCGCCGATAGCGGAAAAGTGCCGCTTGTGCCCGTGGGCGCCGGATCGACCGCCGGGTCGTTCGGCTGCGACACGTTGCCGACACCCGCGCGACACCGACGGGCAATGTCTTTCAGCGTTGTTTCATCCGGGGTACAGTGACCTCCGCTTCGATGGACGCACGCCAATGTCATCCACGATGGATGCCGGCAGACTCGGGCGAATCCAGGAAACGGCACCATCCATGCACCATCGGACAGGGCGAACGAGGCTGGACACGGCCCGCGGCCCGGTTCCCTCGCGGGAGAGGACTGGATCATGAAGTACGTCATTCCTGCCAAACGCTCGTCGAGCAGGGTGCCCGACAAGAACTACCGTCCCTTCGCGCACGGCAAGTCGTTGCTGGACATCCTGGTCGGGAAGCTGTCGCGCCTCGGCGAGCCGGGGGACGTCTACATCTCCTCGGAGGACGAGTCGACGCGTCTGCTGGCCGACAAGTACGAGGTCTCGTTCCTGCCCAGGCCCGCACACCTCGCCGAGAACTCGTACCCGTTCCAGTCCGTGGTCAACGAGGTCTGCAAGCAGCTGCCGGGCGACGACGACGTGATGTGGTGCCACGCCACGGATCCGTTCTTCGACGAGCACGAGGCGGTCGTGCGGGCTTGGCAGTCCCGCGATCCCTCCACCTCGGATTCCATCACGGTCGTATATCCGATGAAGGAGTATCTGCTCGACCCGAACTTCTATCCGATCGGCTTCGGCTTCGGCTCCTGGCACCGTCCCTCGCAGGAGCTACCGACCTTCTACCAGCTCGGCTTCACCTGCTCGATCATGACCAGGCACGTCGCGACGACCCTCGGACTCGTCGGCGCGCGACCGATGTGGCACCAGGCCTCGAATCTGACCATCGACATCGACACCCAGGCCCAGTTCGACCTCGCTGCCCGGCTCTACGAACTGGGCGACTCCCGCGAGGGCACCGGGGCCTAGCTTGCCCGGCATCGACGAGCGGACGCTCGCGCGATCGGTCGCCGAGCTGGTCCGCGTCCCCAGCGTCAACCCGCTCCACGCCGGGCCGCGGGCCGAGAAGCAGGGCCCGGTCGGTGAGGGCACGCTCGCCCTCCGGCTCGCCGAACGATTCGATGGGTACGGTGCGGACGACGTCGTTGTCGACGAGGTGGCTCCCGGCCGGCCCAACGTGTACGGCCGCTTCCGCGGGCGGTCCGACCGGCTCGTCGTGGTGGACGTCCACACCGACACCGTCACCGTCGAGCACATGACCGACCCACCGTTCGATGGGCGAGTCGCGCACGGCAGCGTGTGGGGCCGTGGCGCCCTGGACAGCAAGGCGACCATGGGCGTGATGCTCTCGCTGCTCGACGCCTGGCACCGCGACGGGCTGCGACCCGACCCCACTCTGCTTCTCGTCGGTTCGGTAGGTGAGGAAGCCGGAGGTTTGCTCGGCGCGACGCGGTTCCGGCCGTGGGCACAGGAGCAGGGGCTCCGGATCGACCAGCTGCTCGTGGCCGAACCGACCGAGTTCCGCCCGGTCCACGGGCTGAAGGGTCTGATCCTGATCGAGGTGACCGCGCGCGGCACCGCCGCCCACTCGGCGCGACCCGACCTGGGCGTCAACGCCATCGAGGCGATGGCACCGGTGATCGCCGCCTTCGTCGCCGAACACGACCGGCTGAAGACCCTCCCGGCGGCCACGGAGCTGGGCACCGGCACCGTCTCGGTCACCCAGATCTCGGGCGGCACCGGCGGCAACGTCATCCCCGACCGGTGCTCGATCTCGGTGGGGCGGCGCATCGTCCCGGGCGAGGACCCCGACGAGATCCTGGCGCGGCTATCGGCGACAGCACGCGCCGCCTGTCCGGTTCCGTGCGAGATCACCTCGCTCCTGCCGCCGACGCCGGATGGCAAGGCCGGGTCGCCGGCCTTCTACCAACGCCCCGACACCGACCTTGTCCGGTTCCTGGCGGACGCCTGCGGCACGGAGCCCACCGTCGCGCCGTTCGGGACGAACGCCCTGCGGTATTCGGGCCTGGCCCGCGAACTGGTGATCTTCGGCCCGGGCTCGATCGAGCACGCCCACCAGGCCACCGAGCGGGTCGCCGTCGCCGACCTCGTCCGCCTCGCCGGCGTCCTCGAGTCCTGGCTCGCCCCGGCGTGAGCACCACCTCACCCCAACCACGGAGGGAAACGATGGCGACCGCCACCGCGGCAGAGACGATCGACCGCGTGTTCGCACCGGTCCAGCAGTTCACCCGCGGCTATCTGCTCGCGAAATCGACCGATGCGTACGGCGTCGAGCTCGGCTTCGCCTCCGGGAGCCAGTTCTGGGTCGTCGGCCGCGCCGGAGTCCTCGGCAGCTGTCCGGCGGAAGTCGCCGCGGCGGCCATCGCGTTCGAGCCCTTCGACGCGGTGCAGCGGGCCTGGCACGCCGTACCTTCAGGGTTGACGCACTACGACGTGGCGCTTCACTACCGGGACCGCATCACGGCCTGGGGCGACCGGTCCTTCGCGTACACCGACCTCGACGCCCTCGGCGCCATCGACACCCTGGGGCGGCGGATCGTCGACGCGGCGCCCGGCGCGCTCGGCGCGCTCTTCGCGGGCTGGCGGCAACTCCCCGTACCCGAATCCCTCCAGGGCCGGGCCGCGCTCACCATTCATCTCATCCGCGAGCTGCGGGGTGCCGCCCACATAGCCGCGGTCCTGGCGTGCGGCCTTACTCCCCTCGACGCCATCCTGGCCGCGCCCCATCCGCCACCGCGCACCGGCCCGGCGTACGCCGAGCGCATGGGATACCGGGGGCCCTTCCGGGATCCGGAGGAGGTGCGGGAGCAGCGCCTGGAGGCCGAGAGGCTGACCGCGTCGATCATCGTGCCGTACTTCGCCAGCCTCGCCCCGGACGAACTCGCGCTCTTCGGCGCGGCGGTCGAGACAACATGCTCCGCGGCCGTGGTCTGAAACCCTTGGGGCCCATGAGGCGCTCCGAGAATCCTGAGCTTGGATTTCCGCCCCGACGGGTGCGCGGCCGCCGTTGAGGATTTCCTTGCCCTGGCTTTGAGATCGGCTAGAGGTTGGCTTGAGGTAGCGCTCCGATCTCCAGGGCATGACCGCAACGCTGGAACTCGCCCCCGCCGCCCAGGCCCCGCTGTTCGACGCGACCGCCCTCTGGGGCCGCGCCGCCGCCGGTGTCGAGCTGTCGGTCGTGGTTCCGTTCTACAACCCGGGCGCGGCGCTGCGCAGCACGATCGAGCGGCTGGTCGCCTGCCTCAGCGAGGCCGGCATCGGCTACGAGGTCATCGCGGTCTCCGACGGCTCGACCGACGGCTCGGCCCAGACCCTCGGCGGCCTGCCCGGCGTGCGGGTCATCGACAACGCCGTCAACCAGGGCAAGGGCGCCGCCCTGCACCAGGGCTTCTCCGCCGCCCGCGGCGCCTGGATCGGCTTCGTCGACGCCGACGGCGACATCGACCCCCAGCACCTGGTCGAGTACCTCTTCGTGGCGCGGACCGGCGGCCACGCCCTCGTCTACGCCGACAAGCGTCACGCCGCCTCGGCGAGCGCCGCCACCGGCTTCCGCAAGCTGGTCTCGCTGTCCTACTCGACGATGGTCGCCGGAATGTTCCGCCTCGACGTCCAGGACACCCAGACCGGCTGCAAGATCGTCCGCCGCGACGTCCTCGCCACGATCCTCCCCCGCATGCAGGAGCGCCGCTTCGCCTTCGACCTGGAGCTCTTCGTCGCCGCCGGCGCCGCCGGCATCAACGACCTGAAGGCCGCCCCGGTCCGCCTCGAGGAGCGCGTCGCCGGCTCCACGGTCACCACCAAGAGCATCGTCCGCACCATCCGCGACACCTTCGTCATCTACCGCCGCCACCGCAGCAGCCACTACCGCACCGCCGCCGTCCAGGTCGCCGCTCCGGCCGCCCCGCGCGCCGCGCTCCGCCCCCTCGCCTACGCCGCCTGAGCCGCTCGGCCTTGAGGTGCTCGGCCTTGAGGTGCTCGGCCTTGAGGTGCTCGGCTTGAGCCCGCTCCTCGTCTAGTCGCTTGATCTGCGCTCGCCGTCTCGGCTTGTGCTCGCTCGGCCTTGAGTTGCTCGGCTTCTGCCCACTCGGCCTTGAGTTGCTCGGCTTCTGCCCACTCGGCCTTGAGTTGCTCGGCTTGTGCTCCCTCGCCCTTGAGTTGCTCGGCCTGAGCTCGCTTCGTCTTGAGATGCTCGGCCTTTGCCCGCCCCGCCTTCGCGTTGCTTGGGCTGCGCTCGCTTCGTCTTGAGCCGCTTGGGCTGAGCCCGCTCCGCGTCGAGTCGCTCGGCCTGCGTCCCTCGCTTGGGCTTCCACCTCAGCTACTTTCCTCGGCGAGCCCAGGCAGCCGGGCGAGGGGCCGATTCGCCGATTCGCCGATTCGATCCCATCCGGGCCGGGCCGATCCGGGCTGATCCGACCGGGCTGATCCGGGCCGAGCTGATCCGATCGGGCCGATCCGGATCGGGCCGATTCGCATCGCGTTGACCCGCCGGATCGCTGGGGGCTTCTTGGCTCGGTCGGGGGGCGAGCCGGATTGACCCGGGGCTGCCGACCGTGGCGGCCGGTGCGTCTTCATCCCGGCGCGGTCAGCTCAATCGAGCGACGGCGGATGCCAGTCGGCGAAGCGGGCCATGGAGCGCAGCGCGAGCCGCGGCGGTGTCAGCCGCAGGATCGCGTTGCGGGCGGCAACGGCGATCGGGTGTTGCGCCTGCTGGCCGAAGCGGCCGATCGCGCGGGACGCCCTTGCCACCCGCTGGCTGCGGGGCCGGCGCTGCCGGTCGTATTCGGCGAGCCCGTCCGGTCGGTCGGCGACGGCGGCGAGAACGACGGCGTCCTCCAGCGCTTGGTTGGCGCCCTGCCCGAGATGGGGCGTCATCGCGTGCGCGGCGTCGCCGATAAGGGCGACCCGGCCCTTCACATAGGTCGGGAGAGGCTCTTCGAGGCACGCGAGCTCATCGCGCAGAACAGTGTCGGTTGCCGCGATGAGGGCCGGGATCGGGTCGTGCCAGGTCCCGAACAGCGCCCGCACCTGGACCGCCTCGTCGTTGCCCGCCGGGGGCGCGGCGGCAGTGGCGGCAGCCTGGGCCACGACTTCGGCGGGGGACTGCCGGTCTCCAGCACCCTCGACCGCGGCGGGCTGGAAGGACTCCGCAGACTGGGTGGGTGTGGCCGGCTGGGTGGGTGTGGCCGGCTGGGTGGGTGTGGCCGGCTGGGTGGGTGTGGCCGGCTGGGTGGGTGAGACCAGCTGGGTGGGTGTGGCCGGCTGGGTGGGTGAGACCAGCTGGGTGGGTGTGGCCGGCTGGGTGGGTGAGACCAGCTGGGTGGGTGAGACCAGCTGGGTGGGTGAGACCAGCTGGGTGGGTGTGGCGGGCTGGGAGGTGTTGACGGCGGCGTACCAGTACACGCGGCCGTCGGTGAGGGGGACCATCCCGAACTCGGCGCCGCGGTCCCAGCTGATGCCGACGACGAGGTTGTCGTCCCAGACCGGTGTGACGCCTCGCCATGCCGTCACGCCGATGCGTGCCGGAGCGGGGGCCTCCGGCCACAACGTTCGTCGCACCATGCTGTGGATGCCGTCTGCGGCGACCACCAGGTCGGCCCGCGTCCGGACGAGGCCGTTCGGGCCTCGCCAGGCGACGTCGCCGTCCTCGGTGACGGTTTCGACCTCGGCGTTGGTCACGACGGTGCCCTCGGGGAGGGCGGCGAGGAGGATCTCGTGGAGGGTAGCGCGGTGGATGCCGATGGCCGGAGTGCCGAGCATGCGCTCGAGGTCGCTGGCCTTGACGCGGGCCAGCCAGCGGCCGGCGGAGTCGCGCGTGCCGGCGGACATGTCGTTGCGTCCGCGTTCCCTCACCTTCGCGCCGAGGCCGAGGGCGGCGAGGCAGCGCAGGCCGTTGGCCTGGAGCACCAGTCCGGCCCCGACCGGCCGGAATGCGGGGACGCGGTCGAGCACGGTCACCTGCCAGCCCTTTCGGCGCAGGCCGATGGCCGCGCCCAGACCGCCGATGCCGGCGCCGATCACCACTGCGGTTCGGGTCACCCCGCACCTCCTTCTACAGATGTAGAAAACGATACTACAGCTGTAGAAAGGGGGAGTGTCATGCCGACCGACCGCTTCGCGGTCCTGACCGACGCGGCGATCGACCTGCTCGCCGAGCGGGGTATGCGCGGCCTGACCCACCGTGCCGTCGATGCCGGGGCCGGAGTGCCGCAGGGCACCACGTCCGCCTACTTCCGAACCCGCAAGGCCCTCATCGAGGCGGTAGTGCGCAGGATCGCCGATCTCGACCGGGTGGACATGGCGGAGAACCGCCTACCAGCGGACATGGACGCGGCAGCCACCGCCATGGCCGGCAAGGACGCCGCAGCCACCGCGTTGGCGGATGGGAACGCGGTAGGCGCCGGGTTGGCGGATGGGAACGCGGTAGGCGCCGGGTTGCCGGATGGGAACGCGGTAGGCGCCGGGTTGCCGGATGGGAACGCGGCAGGTGCCGCGTCGGCGGACGGGAACGCGGCAGGTGCCGGGTTGGCTGACGGGGGCGCCGCGGGCACCATGATGGCCGACGTCGGCGCGGCGGCCGCCGGGATCGCGGCGGTCCTTGACCGTTGGATGAGCACCGCCCGCAATCGCACACTGGCCCGCTACGCCTGCCTGCTCGAAGCCACGCATCATCCCGAGCTGCGGACCATCCTGCGGCACGGCGACGCATCCCGCGCTCAGGCGAGGTCGATGCTGGCCGCCGCGGGTGCACCGAATCCAGCGCAGGCCGGCGACCATCTTGTCGCCTGCATCGACGGCCTGCTGCTCGACCGGCTCATCGGCGCGGGCGCCCGGACCGCCCCTCCGCCCGGCACGGCGGCGAACCGAGCGGATCTCACCGTCGCGATCACGACCCTGCTCCACGCCTTCGCTGGATAGGCGAGGCTGGATAGACGAGGCTGGATAGACGAGGCTGGATAGGCGAGGCTGGATAGGCGAGGAAGGTGAGGAAAGCGGGCATGCGGCGAAGGCGCGAAAGACTCGGCGATGCCCGCCCCGGAAATCTGGCAGGCCTCGCCGCGTAAACAGCCTGAAGACGATCCGACTACGCGGGCCGGAGCAGCACCAGCGGAATCTCGCGCTCGGTCCGCCGCTGGTAGGCCGCATAGTTCCGGTATTGCCGCACGACCTGCGGCCACAGGCGGGCGCGCTCGTCCGGCGTGGCGATGCTCGCCACCATCGGCTGCCGCGGCCCGGTCTGGACGGACACCTGCACCCGCGGGTCGTCGCGCAGGTTCAGGAACCACGCCGGATGCCGGTCGTCCCCGCCACGGGAGGCGACCACGACGTACGCCTCGCCGTCGGTGAGGGGCGACGTGAGCATCACGGCCCGCGCTTGACCGGACTTGCGGCCGGTGGTGACCAGCTCGAGCACGGTCATTCCGGCGACTCTGCGGCCGACGCGCCCGCAGCTGACCCTGAGGATGGCTCGGTGGACGGCATTCATGGTTTTCAACGCGATGTCTGGCGGCACACGGGTCAGGATACGAGGATTCGCGCCGTCCGGCATGACGAAGAGGTGACGATTCTGGCGGGCTAGTTGGCGGTGCTCACGCGGCTCCCGTACGCGTCGAAAAGCAGTTTCTCGACCTCGGCGGCCGGCTGCGGCCGGGCGAAGTAGAAGCCCTGTCCCTGGTCGCATCCGCTGTCCAGCAGCGGTTGCCACTGGCTCGCGTCCTCGATGCCCTCCGCCACCGTGACCAGGCCGAGCGTGCGGCCGAGCCCGACGATGGCCGGGGTGAGGGAGGCGCCGGGCGTCTCGACGCCGATGTCGTCCACGAACATCTTGTCGATCTTCAGGATGTCCACGGGGAAGCGGCGCAGGTACGCCAGCGACGAGTAGCCCGTGCCGAAGTCGTCGATGGCGAGCAGGACGCCGAGCGCCTTCAGCTTGTGGAGCTGGTGCACGGTGGCGTCCACGTCGTGCACGAGGACCGATTCGGTGATCTCCAGCGTCAGCAGTTCCGCCGGGAGGCCGGTCTGGCGCAGGACGCCGGCGACCAGGTCGGGCAGGTCGGGGCGGCGGATCTGGCGGGCCGACAGGTTGACCGTGATGTGCAGGCCCGCTCCGGGCAGGGTCCGGTTCCATTCCGCCGCCTGCCGGCACGCCTCGTGCAGGACCCAGGAGCCGACCGAGACGATGTGGCCGGTTTCCTCGGCGAGGGAGATGAAGTCGAGCGGCGACACTGTGCCGCGCTCGGGGTGTGCCCAGCGCACCAGTGCCTCGCAGCCGGTGACACGGCCGTCGGTGAGGTCGACGATCGGCTGGTAGTGCAGCAGCAGCTGGTTGCGTTCGACCGCGTGGCGCAGGTCCATCTCGAGGCCGGCGCGCCGGGCGCGGACGATCTGCATGCCCGGTTCGAACATCTCTATGCAGCCGGGACCGTCCTGTTTGGCCGCGGTGAGGGCGAGGTCCGCGCCCTGCAGCAGGGCGTCCGCGTCGCGTTCGCCGAGCGCGCTGAAGGCGATGCCCGCGGTGGAGTCGATGGTGACCTCGCGGCCGCCGATCCAGAAGGGCTGGCGCAGCGAGGCCGCCAGCCGCTCGGTGACCTCCATCGCCGGCTCCGCCTGTTCCACTCCGGCGAGCAGGATCGCGAACTCGTCCGCGCCGAAGCGGGCCAGGGTGTCGGTGGCGCGCAGGCCGGCGTTGAGTCGCTCCGCCACACCGGTCAGCAGCAGGTCGCCGGCGGCGTGGCCGAAGGTGTCGTTGACCGTCTTGAAGCGGTGCAGGTTGAACAGGACGACCGCGACGCGGCTCTGCTCGCGGGCGGCCAGCGCCAGCGTGTGTACGAGCCGGTTGCGGAACAGCGCCGAGCTGGCAAGCCCGGTGAGTGGATCGTGGAACGCCTGGTAGAGGCCGTCCACCGCGCGGGCCGCCTCGATGGCGACGCCGACGTGTTCCGCGAACGCGGTCAGTACCGCCTGGTCGGCGGGGCCGTAGACCCGGTCGGGCCGGCGGGAGGCGACGAACAGGCCGCCGACCACCTTGTCGTGCTGGCGCACCGGGGCGGCCATGGCCGCCTGCACGCCGGCCTCGACGGCTTCCTTCGTGGCGTCCGGCGAGTGCGGGTAGCCCTCCACCACGATGACCTCACCGCTTCGGATCGCCTTGCCGGTGATCCCGGCCGTCTCCAGCGGTGCCCGCCAGAGCCGGTGCCGCAGTTCGTCGGAGAAGCCACAGGCCGAGGCGAGGTGCAGCATGTCCGGGTCGTCGCCCTCGCGCATCGCCAGCGCGGAGAGGGCGTCGCCGAGCAGCGACCGCGCGCCCTCGGTGATCGCGTCGAAGATCTCGCTCAGGGGGGCGCGCCGGGCGACCGCCCGCTGCACCACCGCGAGCTGTTCGAGGAGCATCCGGCCCGTCCGGGCGTCCTGCGCGGCGGCTTCGGCGTCGTCGCCGGCGTACCGTCGCTGCTCGGCGATGTGGTCGAGGGTGGCCAGTTGCAGTGCCAGGGCGGCGCTCAGCCCGGTCGCCAGGTCGGCCTCGGTGTCGACGAACGGGGAGCCGGTGTCGCGGACGGCGAGCAGCCGCCGGCCGGTGTGCCGGCCGATCGCCACGGTCAGGACGGAGCGGCCGCCGGCGGTCTCGCACGCGGCACCCGTCGCGGGCACCCGGGGCTGGGGCAGCTCCGGGTCCAGGGCGCCGCGGACGGCGACCGTGGCGCTGTCCTGCAGGATCGCGACGGTGTCCGCGGCCAGGATCGTGGCCATGCTGTCGGCGGCGGCCAGCGCGGCCGAGAGCACGTCGGAGGTGCCGGAGATCGCCTCGATGAACGCGGCCACGCTGCGCCCCGGTTCGAACGTCATGTTCGTCATGCCTGCTCCACCCGGTTGCGGCCGCCCTGCTTGGCTTGGTACAGCGCGTGATCGGCGCGCGCGAGGACTTGGTCCAGCCCGTCATCGTGCGGGTGGAGGTGGGTGATGCCGACGCTCACCGTCACCGACAGCGGACCTTCGCGCGTCGGTATCGGCGTGGCAGCCACCGCGTGCCGGATCCGTTCCGCCAGATCCGGGCCTTCCTCTTCGAGGTCCGGCAGGATCACCGCGAACTCCTCGCCGCCGTAGCGGCCGAGGACGTCGGCGGAGCGGATACTCTCCGCGACCCGGCGGGCGACCTCGCGGATGACGTCGTCGCCGGCGCCATGCCCGTACGTGTCGTTGACCGACTTGAAGTTGTCGATGTCGAGCATCAGCGCGGCCAGGTCGTGGCGGTTGCGGGCCGCCACGTTCAGCAGCGTGGTGGCCAGGGTGTAGAAGTGGCGGCGGTTGTTGACGCCGGTCAGTTCGTCGGTGGTCGCCAGCTCCTGCACCCGGGCGAACAGACGTGCGTTCGCGTACGCGCTCATGCCCTGGCTGGCCAGCGCCGCCGCGACCTCGCGGGCCGTGTCGTCGAAGCCGGCGCCGCCGAGCAGCACCACCCCGACCAGGCCGTCGTGGGACACCAGCGGTACGGCGAGCATGATCTCCGCGTCGCCGAGCAGTTCCCCGCGCAGCGCGTCACTCGCCGGCAGCGTCACCGGCGTGGCAGCCGCGCGGGCCGCGTCGAGCATCGGGTCCGCCCCAGCCGCCAGCCGCAGGCCGTGTAGGGAGGGGTGGGCGGTGCCGGCGAGGGCCACCACGTCCAGTTCGCCGTCGCCGGCGAGCAGCAGCCCGCCGGCCACTCCGCCGACGTGGGTGTGCAGTGTCGTGAACAACCGGTGCAGCACCTGCAGCGGATCCAGGATGGCGCTCAGTTCCGCCAGGCTCGACCGCAGTGTCTCGGCGAGCCGCTGCTGGTGACGGGCGGTCTGCACGGCGAGGCCGAGCTGCGCGGCGCGGGCGGTTTCCAACGACACCGCGACGTGGCTGGTGATGGCGGTGAGCACCTCGACGTCGTCCTCGGTGAAGATGCCGCGGGCCATCCGGCTGTCCAGGTACGCCACGCCGAGGAGCCGGCCCTTGAACTGCACTGGCGCCACCATGATGCTGCGCAGGCCGTGGACGACGACGCTCTGCGAGCCGAGCGCGGCGCCCTGCTCGGTGCCGGCGACGACCAGGGCCTCGCCCGTCTCGATCACCCGGTGCACGAGCGTGGAGCCGTAGCCGGTCACCGTGTCGAGGTCCGCGCCGGTCGCGTCACGGCCGGCGAAGGGTACGACGCCGGCCTCGTCCACCAGGAACAGCAGGGCCCGTTCGGCGCCGAGGATGCGCAGCGTCTCGTCGAGCGCCACCCGGGCCAGCCGCTGCGGGTCGAGGACCGTCGCGCCGGCGGCACTGACCTGTTGGAGCGCCTCGAGGCGGCGGTTGCGTCCGGCGTGCGAGTCGCGGTCGGTCAGGACGCGCTTCGGGCGGGACTGGGCCTCGTCGATGTCGAATTCCATCCGCACCTGGCGACGGCGGTGCTCCCAGCCGTACGTGTCGGCCAGCAGGTTGGCGATCCGGGCCTGCCGCTCGGACTCGGCGGTGTGTCCGAGGCCGCGCAGTGCCCGGGCCCGGATCCGGGCCAGCTCGAACTGCACCAGCGGTGCGTCCAACGCGCGGCTGTCCCGCTCCACCCGGTCGGTCTGGGCGATGGCTTTGCGGTGCTCGCCGCGTTGTTGCAGCAGCGCCGCCTGGGCGGTGCGGTGCGCGATCCGCAGCAGCACGGTGCTCGCCACCTTGCCGAGCTCGCGTGTCGCCTGCTCCGCCTCCAGCAGCCGGGCCGGGCGCTGCGCCTCGTCGGCCAGCCGCACCTGCGCCATCCGGCCGCTGACCCGCCAGACGTAGAACCACCTGAGGTGGGTCATCAGCTCGCTCTTGCGCAGGCCGAGCCCCTCGAACTCCGCGACGATGTCGTCGAAGCGGGCGCCGAACTCGCCCTCCTCCACCGCCGCGCAGAGCGCGGCGGTGGCGATGTTGGCGCGCTGCACCGGCGTGGCGGTCTCCGGCGGCAGCGCCTCGCGCATCGCCGCGACCATCGCGGCGGCCTCGGCCGGAAGCCCCAGCTGGGCCGGGATCATGACACCCAGCATGCCGAACGACGTGCCGTACACCTGGGTGGGATCGGCCAGTCGCTGCAGTCCGCGCTCGTAGTCCGCCTTGCTCTCGCGGGTGTAGCCGCGCATCAGCAGCCGCAGCGACGTCGTCGCCATCCCCGGCATCATCTGCGCCGGATAGAACCAGCGGGAGTGCCGGGCGAGAGCCCGTTCGTAGGTGCTGCCGTCGTCGATGCCGCCGAACAGCCGCGCCAGACCCATGAGCCAGTCGACGTACGCGATCAGCTGAGGATCGCGCAGAGTCTCGGCGTCCCGGGCTGCCCGCGCCAGGCAGCGCTCGGCCGTGCCGCGCAGCCGCAGCACCGCCGCGACGTAACCGATCAGCGAGTACACCCGGACGTACTCGGGGCACAGGCCGATCCGGTTGATCACGTATAGCGCCCGCAGGGCGAAGACAGCGGCCTCGCGCAGGCGCATGCCGAGCGCGGCGGCGTATCCGCCGGCGTCCAGCACGGCGGCGAGGGCGGCCAACTCGTCGCGGCGGCGGCCCGTCGCGGTGCCGTACCCGATGCCGGTGCGCCGGATGAGCGCGCCGGCCGCCGCGATGGCGAGGGTGGTCAGCAGCCGGACCGGCTTGCGCGCCGGCAGCGGGTGACCCAGTTCGTGCAGTGCCGCTGTCGCCTCATCCACGGCCTGCTCGTCGGCCCAGGTGGTGTGGTGCAGCTCGATCAGGGTGGTACGCAGCTCGGCGCGGCGCCGCCGGTCGGTCTCCTCGGCCAGCGCCCGGTCCAGCGTCTGGCGGGATTCGGCGAAGCGGCCGGTACGCAGGTACGCGATGGCGAGCGGGTGCAGGA
Organism: Actinoplanes sp. NPDC051346; assembly: GCF_040682215.1. NCBI lineage: Bacteria > Bacillati > Actinomycetota > Actinomycetes > Micromonosporales > Micromonosporaceae > Actinoplanes > Actinoplanes sp. NPDC051346. The sequence continues at coordinate 641,311 of NZ_JBFBAJ010000001.1, forward strand.
TCTCGCTGTCGGCCGGCCCGGCGTCGGTCAGGTATTCGATCGCGTCGGCGGGTGCCTGGTCGGCGAGGGCACGGCGGCCCGCCGCGAGGGCGCTGCGGCGCCAAGCGTCCGGGTCGGCCGCGTCGCCGGCGTGACGGTGATGGCGGGCGAGCACGTAGTCGTGATCGGTCTCGCGCAGCGCCGGCGGCAGCAGTTCGAGCGCCGTGGCGGCCGCCGCGTGCAGCCGCTGCCGCACCCGCGGCGCGACGTCGGCCAACAGTGCTTCGCGCAGGGCGGCGTGCACGAAGCCGTACCGGCCGCCCTCGCGGATCTCCACGATGCGCCGGTGCACCGCCGTGCCGAGCGCGGCGGCGACGGTCTCGGCGGGCAGGCCACACACGGCGGTCAGCACCTCGTGCCGGAAGCGCCCTCCGGCGACCGACGCCGCGACGAGGACGTCGCGGACGTCGTCCGGCAGCCCTTCGAGACGCGTCACGATCAGCGAGCGGGCATCCGAGGCGACGGGCAGACCCTCGACACCGCTGGTGTCGAGACACCACTCGCCCCACAGCGGCACCAGCAGGCCCGCGTCGACCAATTGCACCAGATACGCGACGAGCGCGAGCGGCGAACCGTCCGCCAGGGCCGCCACGTGCTCCACCAGGCCGGCCGGCACCCGTGCGCCGGGCAGCCGGGAGGCGATCAGCGCGGCCGTGGCGTCGGCGTCGAGCGGCTCGCAGCGCACCGTGGTGTCCAGCGACGTGTCCAGCTCGGTGAGGGGCCGCGCCGCGCCGTCGAGCTCGGTGAACAGGACGAGGAGCGGCAGCGTGGCCAGGTCGGGGTCGAGCAGGGCGAGCACGCGCCGGCTTGCCGCGTCGAGCCACTGCACGTCGTCGAGGGCGAGCAGCAGGCCCTCGCTGGCGCGGGCCAGCTCGCTGAGGAAGAGGGCGACCGCGGTCAGGAGGCGGTCGTCGCGGCCGTCGCTCGCCGTCGCGAGGGTGTCGCCGAGCAGCGCGGCCAGCCGCGGCGACAGGCCGGCGATGAGTCCCGGTCCCGCGGCAGCGGCGGCGGTGCGGATTCGCTCGTGGGCGGCGTCGCGCTCCGGGGTCTCCAGTCGAGCGACGACGTCCAGGTGTCCTTCGACCGCGGCGCGCAGCCCGCCGAGCGGCACCGCCTCGTCCTCGGCGCAGCGGCCTCGCAGCACCGCGGCGCCGGCCGCCTCCGCGGCGACGAGGCTGCTTCGGCCCGAGCCAGCCGGACCACGGACGGCCGCGGCACCGCCGGCGCCCTGCCGCGCGCGCTGCCACCGCTCGGTCAGCTGCTTGCTCTCGGCGTCGCGGCCGAACAACGGCCACCTGCCCGCGGTGGTGTCCGGCAGTTCGTGATGCCCGCCGGCGCAGGCGCGCAGCGCGTCGAGCAGACCGGCCGGGCTCTGGTAACGGTCGTCCGGATCCTTGGCGAGCAGCCGCGTGACGACGGCGGCCAGCTCCGGGTCGATCTCCGGTCCCAGCTCGGGCACCGGAGCGGTGGTGTGCAGGCGCAACAGCTCCCCGACGTCCGCGGCGGCGAACGGCGGCCGGCCCGTCAGGCACTGGAACAGCACGACCCCGAGGGAGTAGAGGTCGGAGCGGCCGTCCACCGGCCGCTTCAGCATCCCGGACTGCTCCGGCGAGCAGTACAGGAACGTACCTACCGTTTTGTCGGCGGTGTCCAGATCCTGGCCCAGCGTGGCCAGGCCGAAGTCGATCAAGGTCGCCGGTCCGTGCGTCGGCACCATGACGTTGTGCGGCTTGATGTCGCGATGCACCAGACCGGTGCGGTGCACGGCGGCCAGGGCCCGCGCGAGCTCGGCGGCGAGTCGCACCACCCGCTCCTGCGGCAGCGGCCCGTCGGCGAGCAGATCGGCCAGGGACCGGCCGTCGAGCAGCCTGGTGACCAGGGCGGGACTGCCGTCGTACAGGCCGACCGCGTGCGCCCGGACCACGCCGGGGTGGTCGATGCAGGCGAGCAGGGCGGCCTCGCGGAAGAAGGCCAGCATCGTCGTCGGAGCGTCTGCCACGTCGCCGCGCGGGCGCTTCAGCGCATACCGCTCGTCGCCGCGACGCACCTGGTAAACGGTCGTGAACGCGCCACGACCCAGCTCCGCCTCGAGGTCGAGTCCGGTCAGCTGTGCGGGCCGCCGGATCGACTCCGGACGCTGCGCTTCGCTCATCTCCGACCGCCCGTCAGTTTGTCCCTCCGTCTCAGGTCATCGACACGAGCGGGCGGAGGTTGAGCCATTCGGCGGAAGGCGGGTGGTCCGGGGGCCGTCGCGCCGTCCGTCGAGTCCGGGTCAGCCCGGGCGGTGGCGCTCCGCGCCGGAGAGAGGGCGGGCGGAGAGGGCCGTTTACCGGCCGAGGACGGCACCGCCGTTGAGGCCGATGATCTGCCCGGTGAGATAGCCGGCGTCCGCGGAGGCCAGATAGGTGATGGCCGCCGCCACGTCCGCCGGTGTTCCGGTCCGGCCGACCAGCGTGTCAGCGATCTTGGTGGCCACGAAGTCCGGCGTGTCCTGGCCGTGGAAGATGTCGGTGTCCTGGATATATCCGGGCGCCAGCACGTTCACCGTGATGCCGTCCCTTCCGAGTTGCCGCGCCAGCCCGAAGGCCCACCCGTGCAGCGCGGCCTTCGCGGCGGCGTACGACCCGGCGGAGTGGGATCCCGCGCCTCCCCGTTGCGCGGCAGCCGAGCTGACCAGGATGAGCCGCCCACCCGGCCGACTGAGGTGTGGCAGCAGGGCTGTGGTGAGCAGCACCGCGGTGAGCAGGTTGGTGTCCAGGTCGCGGCGCCAGGAGGCGGCCAGGGCCTCCAGCCCCTCGTCCGCCGCCGGCGTGATGATCGCGCCCGCGTTGTTGACGAGCACGTCGACCGTGCCGAGTTCCGCGATGCGCTCCGCGGCGCGCCGCACCTGCGCCGGATCCGTCAGATCCGCCGCGACCGGGATGACGCGGGCGGAGCCGATCGCCTGGTTGATCTCCTCGCTGGCCTGAACCAGCAGCTCACGTCGGCGTCCGATGATGACCACCCGGTCCCCGTTGGCGGCGAACGTGCGCGCGATCTCGCGCCCGATGCCCGTGGCACCACCGGAAACGACCGCCAGACGTGAAGAATCGATCATGTTCGTACGGTAACGGACCCCGCTATTCAGTGATCTCCATGGTGGCCATCATGGCGTGGGACGAGTGGTCGATCAGGTGGCAGTGGTAGACGTACCGTCCGACCGGTCCGTTGAATGTCGCCTGGAGCCGCACCGTCTCGCCCGGCTGGAGCGGCACCGTGTCCTTCCACCCCGCCTCGGAGGGCGCCGGCGGCTGGCCGTTGCGGCTCAGAACGCGGAACTGCACCAGGTGCATGTGGAAGTTGTGCGGGATCGTGAACGTGTCCCCGTTGGTCACCTCCCAGACCTCGGTGTCCCCGCGACGGATCGTGGTGTCCACCCGATCCGGGTCGAAGGCCCTGCCGTTGATCTTGAAAGTGAAGTCCTGGGGGTCGATGCCCAGGCTGAACCGGCGGACGACGTCCGCCTCGCCCAGCGGCGGCAGCGGCCGCAACACGGCCGGCACGCGGCTGGCGTCATAGGCCGGCCGGCCAACGTCGAAGCGCAGCACCGCCCCCGCCGTGTCGTCGGCGAGGATCACCTGGGTGCCGGCGGGGCGTCCGGTGAAGTCCACGATGACGTCGACGCGTTCGCCGGGGCTGAGCTTGATGTCGCGGGTGGTCACCGGGGCGCCGAGCAGGCCGCCGTCGGTGGAGATCTGGACCATCTCCTCGCCGGCGCCCAGCCGCAGCGTGAACGTGCGCAGATTGGCGCCGTTGAGCAGGCGCAGCCGGTAGCGGCGGGCGGCAACCGGAAAGTACGGTTGCGGGCGTCCGTTGGTCAGGATCGTGGTGCGGTTCTGAAAGTCCTCGGGGACGAAGAGCAGGCCGCCGTCGTCGTCGAACCGGGCGTCGCGCAGCATGATCGGCACGTCGAAGGCGCCGGACGGCAGGCCCAGGGCGTCCTCGCGGGGATCCTCGATCAGGTAGAAGCCCTCCAGGCCCCGGTAGACGTGTTCCGATTCCATGTGGTGGGCGTGGTCGTGGTACCACAGCGTCGTGGCCTGCTGGCGGTTCGGATACTCGTACACCCTCGTGCCTCCGGGGGCGATGACGTCCAGGGGGAATCCGTCGCTCGCCGGGGGTGTGTGGCCGCCGTGCAGGTGCACGGCCGTGTCCATGTCGAGCTGGTTGGTCTGGGCGATGACGACCCGGCGACCGGCCGTGGCGCGGATGGTGGGGCCGGGGAACTGCCCGTTGTAGCCGTACACCTCGGTGGGGGCGCCGCGCAGGATCGGGACCTTCGCCTTGCGGGCGGTCATCACGTAGAAGTCGGTGGTCGCGGTGCGGGTCACCGGCGCCAGCGTGGCCGGGATCGGCATCCGGACGGAGAACGGCTCGGGTACGTCGGCCCGGGGTGATCCGGTGTCGCGCGAGTTCGGCTGTGACGCGGCCAGTGCGGAGGCCCCGTACGCGGCGGTCGGCAGGAGCACGGCCCCGCTCGCCTTCATCACGGTACGTCTGGTCGGCATGGAATACCGAGCTCCTCTCGCTGGTCGCGGCGTGACACTGTGGATCACGGTGACGCGCGGCTCTCGAGGCCCACTCGAAGCCTCGTCGGGGCGCCGGTGCGGCATAGTGATCTGCCGTGAGACCTCAATCTCCGGCCATGCCGGCCTGCCCCGTCGCCACCCGCCTCTACGAGGGCGGCGGGGTCGTGGCCGAGGGCTTCGGCGCGGACGAGATCCCGCGGCTGCTCGGCGAGCATCCCGACGCGGTGCTCTGGCTGGACCTGTTCGACCCGGAGGAGGACGACCTGCGGGCCGTCGCCGCGGAGTTCGAGCTGCATCCGCTCGCCGTCGAGGACGCGGTGCACGACCATCAGCGGCCCAAGCTCGATCGCTATCCGGGCCATCTCTTCATGAACGTGTACGACGTACGCGTCTCGATCGGCGATCCCGCGCCCACCATGCGCAAGGCGGAGATCAGCGCGTTCATCACGGCACGGGCGCTGATCACCGTACGCAAGTCGGAGAGCGACGTGTCCCGCGTCGTCGCCCGCTGGGACGCCGACTCCGGCCTGGCCCGGCACGGCGGCGTCGCCTTCCTTGTGTACGGCCTGCTCGACGTCGTCGTGGACAGCCAGTTCGCCGCCGCCCGTGCCCTCGACGAGGCGATGGACAAGACCGAGGACACGATGCTGGAGGAGGGCGGCGCGCCGCGCGCGGTCCGCCGGTACGGGTTCGGCCTGCGCAAGGCCCTGGCCGAGCTGCGCCGCCCGGTGGCGCCCATGCCCGGCCTGATCGCCGAGGTGCTGCGCCTGGAGAGCGGCCTGGTCGACGAGCGGCTCGCGCCCTACTACCGGGACGTCGACGACCACGCGCGCCGGGCGACGGAGATCATCGACAGTGCCCGGGAGCGGATCAACGGGCTTCTGGAGGCCGACCTCAACGAGCAGAGCAACGACCTCAACGACGTGACCCGCAAGCTCGCCGCCTGGGCGGCCATCATCGCGGTGCCGACCGCGCTGACCGGCTTCTTCGGCCAGAACGTGCCGTACTGGGGCTACGAGCGGAATTCCGGGTTTCTCGCCAGCCTGCTGCTGATCGTGGTCTCCGCCGGCGGGCTGTACGTCTACCTGAAGCGTCGCGGCTGGCTGTGACTACGGTGGCGGGCATGGAACGACTCGCGCACGCGGCCAGGTTGGAATGGGACGGCGCCACGGGGGAGGGCTACCGGGCCTACTCGCGAAATCACACGGGGACTGCCCCGCCGGCGCACGCCTCGCTGCGGCTGAGTGCGGATCCGCACTTCCGCGGCGATCCCGACCTGCTGAATCCCGAACAGCTCGTCGTCCTGGCGGCCGCCTCGTGCCAGCTTCTGTCGTTCCTGTCGGTGGCCGCCCGTAAGCATGTCGACGTGGTGCGCTACACCGACGACGCGACCGGTTTCCTGAGCGAGGACCTGCGGCACGCCCGCATCGAGCTGATCGAGCTGAACCCGGTCGTGCACGTAGTCGCCGGCACCGACGAGGAGCTGGTGCTGCGGCTGGTGGAGCAGGCTCACGAGGAGTGCTACATCGCCCGGTCGCTGATCTCGGAGGTGACCGTGGGGGCGACCGTACGGGTCGCCCGGTAGTGTCCGTCGCCCGGACATTAGGGTGGGCGCGTGCGTGACATCGCCGTGTTCACCGGAAGCGCCCATCCCGAGCTCGCCGCGGAGATCTGCGAGCAGTTGGGCGTTCCGCTCCTACCCACCAGAACCTCCAGGTTCGCCAACGACTGCATCGAAGTGCAACTGCAGGGCAACTGCCGGGAACGCGACGTGTTCCTCATCCAGCCCCTGGTTCCCCCGGTCCAGGAGAACCTGGTCGAGTTGCTCTTCATGCTCGATGCCGCCCGCGGTGCCTCGGCCGGTCGCATCACCGTCGTCCTACCCCACTACGCGTACGCGCGCAGTGACAAGAAGGACGCCCCCCGCATCTCGATCGGCGGTCGCCTCGTCGCGGACCTGCTCTCCACGGCCGGCGCCGACCGCGTGCTCGCCATGACCCTGCACTCCCCGCAGGTGCACGGCTTCTTCAGCATCCCCGTGGACCACCTGCACGCCCTGCGGGAGCTCGCCAACCACTTCCGTGGCTACGACCTGAGCAACACGGTCGTGGTCTCGCCCGACCTCGGCAACGCCAAGGAAGCGGCGGCGTTCGCCCGGATGCTCGACATCGAGGTCGCCGCCGGCGCCAAGCAGCGGTTCGCCGACGACAAGGTGGTGATCAGCTCGGTGATCGGCGAGGTCGCCGACCGCGACGTCATCGTGCTCGACGACGAGATCGCCAAGGGCAGCACCGTGATCGAGCTGTTGGCCCGCTTGCGCGAGCGCCACGTGCGCAGCATCCGGGTGGCGTGTACGCACGGCCTGTTCTCCAGCGACGCGGTGCGGCGGCTCTCCGACGAGAAGGACGTCGAGGAGATCGTCTGCACCAATACCGTGCCGATCCCGCGCGAGGACCGCACCGACAAGCTGACCGTGCTCTCGGTGGCGCCGGCGCTCGCCGAGGCGATGCGCCGCATCCACAATGGCGAGTCGGTCAGCGCGCTCTTCGCCTGACCGTCACTCCCGCGCGGGCTGCGGGCCGCAGAGGGTGAGGATGGCGCCGAGCAGGGTGGAGCGGGTGAACGGCTTCTCCACCAGCATGCTGTTGGCGTCGAGGGTCAGCTGCGGCCCCAGCGACGCGGCCGTGTAGCCGGACATGTAGAGCACCGGCAGGTCGGGGTGGTGGGTGCGCAGCGCCGCCGCGAGTTCCGGGCCGGTCATCGTCGGCATCACCACGTCGGTGATCAGCAGGTCCGGGTGGGCACCCGCGGCGACCTGCGTGACCGCCGTGAGCGCGTCGGTGGCGACGGTGATCTCGTAGCCGGCCGGCTCGATGAGCCGCTGCACCAGCTGGGCGACCTCCGGCTGGTCCTCGACGATCAGCACCCGGCCGATGACGGCGGGCGTGAGCCGGCGGTCGACGGCCGGTGCCGTGCGTTCCTCGGCCGCGGGCAGGTAGAGGTGCACCGTCGTGCCCATCCGCGGCTGCGACTCCAGGGCGATGTGGCCGCCGATGCCCTGCACGATGCCCGCGCAGGTGGCCAGGCCCAGTCCGGCGGCGGTGGGCCGGGTGGTGAAGAACGGTTCGAGGGCGCGCTTGCGGGTCTCGTCGCTCATGCCCACGCCGGTGTCCTGGATGACCATGTGCACGATCCGGCCGGCCGGAGCGCCCTCGGCGAGCTGGCCCTGCTCCACCACCTCGTTGGTGGCGGCCACCCGCAGCATGCCGCCGTGCAGCATCGCGTCGCGGGCGTTGGCGGCGAGATTGACCAGCGCCTGCTCGAGCGGTCCGCGTTCGGCCCGCACCGGCCAGACGTCCGGGCTGAAGGCGAGGTCGAGGCCGATCCGTTCGCCGAGCGTACGGCTGAACAGGCTCTGCACGTCGGTGAGCAGGTCCGGGATCGGGATGATCTCCGGCCGGTTTCCCTCGGTACGCCCGAACGCCAGCAGCTGGTGCGTCAGCGTCCGCCCGGTGGCGACCGCGTCCAGGATGTCCTTGGCCATCTGGTGCTGCGGCGTGCCCTCGGCCAGGGTCGAGGCGATCATGTCGGCGGAGCCGGCGACCACGGTCATCAGGTTGTTGAAGTCGTGCGAGATGCCGCCGATGAGCTGGCCCATGCTGTCGAGCCGGCGCAGGTGGTCGAGCTGGCGCTTGAGCCCCTTGGCGTCGATGTGGTCGGTGGTGTCGGTGACCATGCACAGCACGCCGTTGCGCCGCCCGTGCTCGTCCTCGAGCGGCATCATGCTCATCCGCACGCTGCGCTGGGAGCCGTCGGCGCGCAGCAGCTTGGTGGCGCCGACGGTGGAGCGCCCGGCCTTGCACTCGGCGATCCGGCGGGTGAGCTCGGCCTGGCCGTGCTTGTCCAGGAAACCGCGCAGGGAGACGCCGACGAGCTGGGCGCGGGGCAGGCCGAGGACGACGCCGATGGGCTCGTTGGCGTAGGTGGCGACCCCGTCGTCGTCGAGTTGCAGCACGCCCTCGGGGATGGTCTCCAGCACCCGGCGGTAACGCTCCTCGCTGGCGCGCAGGCGTTCCATCGCGCGCGCCCCCGACAGGGCCAGGGACAGCTCTCCGGAGAGGTCGCGGGCGAGCTCCACCTCGGCTTCGGTGTAGATCGCGCCGGAGTTGCCGCGGGTCAGCACCAGGTAGCCCGCGTACGTGTTGTCGACGATGATCGGGCACAGCATCGCGGCGTGCACGGCGGGAGCCGGGGCGCCCGTGTCGACGTACGCCTCGTGCCGGGGCCGGGGCAGCTCGGTCAGGGGCTCGCCCTGCTCGCCGGCGAGGACGAGCGGGCGCCGGCTCGCGGCGAGGCTGGTCGAGAAGTCGTCGTCGGGCAGTTCGCCGACGCGATCGAGCAGGCGGCTGTACGCCGGGGCCCGCTCGTCGTCGGCATGGTGGTAGGTGAGCCCGGCGTAGCGCCCGTCGTCGCCCAGTAGCTGGACGCCGGCGCCGTCACCGACCATGTCGGCGGCGGCTCGCGCGGCGGTGGAGCACACCTCTTCCGTGTCGTCGGCGACGCGGCTGAGCGCCAGCGCCAGGTCGGCCAGTGCGTACCGGAGGGGATAAGCCATGACACCCATGTGGCAACTATCGGCGGAACTGGCTCGCGGTGCGGGCGGTTCAGGAGGAATGCAACCGTCCGGCCGAGGATGATCCCACGAGTCACGCGGCGAACCAGCACTCCGCGAGCTCGTCGAGGGTCGGCCCGGCGGGCGCCGGGAGCTTGGCCAGATAGCCCGGGAGATTGCTGTAGTAATGAAGTAACGTCCAGGCCATCAGACGACGGCGCAATTCCCGATCCGGTTTTGTTCCGTACGCCCGCAGCAGGCGCCCGAAGCTCCGGGCGTCCCCCCGGGTCAGGAACACCGCCGGCCCGACGAAGTCGTACTCGGCGGCACCGCGCATGGCCGGCTCGAAGTCGAACAGCCCGGTGAGCCGCCCGTCCCGCACGAGCAGGTGCTCGTCCATGATCTCGGTGTGCAGCAGCACGGCCGGGGCGGTCAGCGGCACTGACGCCAGGAAGCCCGGGATCTGATCGGCCCACTGTCTGTCGAGTCCCAGGGCGCGGTGCCGTCCGGCGCACCCGGCGACCTGGTCGTCGACGAACTCGTCCCAGCGCTGCGGCCACCAGTTCTCGACGTCCGGCGGCGGCAGGGCGTGCAGGGCCGCCATCGCCTCGCCGACCTGGTCCGCGACCGCGTCCCGCTGCTCGGTGGTCATCCGGGGCCACGCCTGGCTCAGCGGCTCGCCCGGGAGCCGGTCCATGAGCACGTAGCCCCAGCCCTCGAACGTTCCCGACGCGTGGACGCCCGGCGTCGGCACAGGTAGCCGTCCGTGCACCGCGGCGAGCACCCCGGCCTCGACCGGCAGTTCCTCGGCGTGCACCGGGGGAAAGAGCTTGAGCACCGTGTCGCCGATCGCATAGACGGGCAGCGACCCCGTCGGGTAGCGCGCGGGCTCACCCGTCACGCCGAGCTGGGCGAGCAGTGCTCGCACTCCCGGGCCGAGCGCCTCCTCATCGCGGGCGACGAGGTCGAAATCCTCCTCGTCCTCGGCGTCCGGCCAGAGGGTCATGACGTTTTCCCAGCTCAAAGCGGCTCCATCTCGGGCAACGACGGGAGGGGGATCCGGTGACGGGTGGCGAGGGACACCTACCTCACGTGCGAACTCCGACGCGTGGGGTTGCCTATTGAACGGACAAACAGCATCATTCCGGTCGGCCAAGTCGGATGTCGCGGCACGCGGCGGGCGGGAGGCACGACCACAGGTGGACCAGGATCCCACGAGCGGCGGCGCACGGACGGATTCCGACGGCGCGTCGACCCTCGATCTGAGCGGACGGTGTGTCGGCAGCTCGTACATCCTCATCCGCCCCATCGGGCACGGCGCGACCGGAACGGTCTGGCGTGGCGTCGACCGCTCCTCCGGCGAGCCGGTCGCGGTCAAGCTGCTGCACGAGAGCCTGCTGCGGCAGCCGAAGCTGGTCACCCGCTTCGTGCAGGAGCGCACGATCCTGCTCATGCTGCGGCACCGCAACGTGGTCCGGGTCCGTGACCTGTTCAGCGTCGGCGAATCGCTCGGGCTCGTCATGGACCTGGTTCCGGGCGGCAGTCTGCGCGACTACCTGCGCGAGCGGCCCACGCTCGCGCCGGCCGAGGTGGCACGGCTCGGCGCCCAGGTCGCGGCCGCCCTCGCCGAGGCGCACGAGCTCGGCATCGTGCACCGCGATCTCAAGCCGGACAACATCCTGCTGCACCGCGAGGACGGCCGGCTCGACATCCGGCTCACCGACTTCGGCATCGCCCGGATCCTGAACACCCCCAGCCTCACGACCACGCACGCCGTCGTCGGCACCCCGCACTACATGTCACCGGAGGCGTTCCACAGCTCCTCGATCACCCCGGCCGCCGACGTGTACGCCCTCGGCGTGCTGCTGTACGAGATGGTGTCGGGGCGGCCGCCGTACGACAGCGACACGGTCACCGATCTGATGCGGCTGCATCTCGAGGGCACTCCGGAGCGCAGGCAGGGCATTCCTGATCCGCTGTGGGAGGTGATCGCGAGCTGTCTGGAACAGAAGCCCCGGCTGCGCCCGGCGGCCGGTGAGCTCGTCGTCGAGCTCGGCGACGTGGCCCGCCGCGTGGACGCCCCCGCCCTGAGCGCCCCGGCGGTCCGCCCGCCCGGCCCCCGTGACTCGGGGCCGGCGGACCCGCCCGGCGCGGACGGCGGCCGGGCGTCCGCTGAACCGGACGCGTCGCGTACCCCCGATCCGCAGGGGCCGGCCTCGGGGCCCGGCCGGCATCCGTCGCTTGGCTCGCGCCGGCCCCGGGTGCCACGGCGCCGCAACCAGCCGGCGAGCTGGCGATGGGCCCGCCCGTGGGCGATGATCGTGCTGGTCTGCGCCGCGATGCTCGCCTCCGGGGTGGCGACCACGGCATGGCACCTCGGCCGCGCCGGCGGGAAGCCGGCCGCGGGGGCGCCCGTGGCTCAGGCCGGGACCGGGAACGCCCAGCCTTCCGTCGCCGCCTCCTCCGCGAGGTCGGCGCCGACGCCGACGCCGGCACGCTCCGCGCGTGAGCGCGGGAACGACTCCGGCGCCGGGCAGAGCCGGCTGCCCGCCGGAGCCGCCACGTCGGCGGTGTCGACCTCGCGCCCACAGACCACCGGGACCGCCGAGTCTCCGGTCACTGAGAAGACCTATGGCCCCTGGGAATGCGCGCAGCAGTACGCGCTCAGCTACGACAACGCGATGGCGGTGCGGCCGTGCCACAAGGTCGGGGAGAAGGTCCAGGTCACCGCGACGCTGACCGCCCCGCGCGACGGCACGGCCACGCTCTCGGTGGAGTTGCGCGACGTGGCGACCGGTGCCAGCTACCCGGGGAAGAGCTGTGCCGGCCTGGTCTTCCGGGACGGGGCACGGTCGCGGGAGTGTGGGACCGCCACGGTGAGTCCCCGCCGGGGACACCGCTACCAGGTGGTGATGTCGTGGCGGTTCAGCCACGACGGCAGGGTCGAGGCCGGTTCCGCGCGCGGCACCGAATTCGCCTTCTGAGACCACGGCGGGCACGTCACCGACGTGCCCGCCGCCCGGGTTCAGAGCACGGAGTTCAGCGCCGGCAGATAGCCGTACTTGTGGCCGTTGCCGTTGGGGTGGAAGGAGTCGGTCGGCGGGAGCAGAGTGAGGCCGTGCAGCCACGGGCTGGGACCGCAGACGCCGTGGCCCGCGAACTCGTCCGTCACGTCCGACCAGGTGAAGCCGGCCGCCCGGACGCGCGCCTGGATGACCTTGTTGAGCTCGGTGGCGCCGTGGTTGAGGGACTTGCGCTTGGGAATGCTCATGCCGGCGAAGCCGCAACTCGGCGCGGTCACGTCGAACAGCAGCGGATAGCCGAGCACGACCACCTTCGCGTTCGGCGCCTTCGCCCGGATGTCGCGATAGGTGGCGTCGAGCCAGGCGGGTATTTCCTCGTCGAGCAGCTCGAGCTGTTCGGCGACCTTGGCGGCGCAACCGCTGTCGCTGACCAGCGTGCAGGTGATGACGGTGGAGGCGAAGCCGGCGTCGTTTCCGCCGATGGTCACCGTCACCAGATCGGTGCCGGTGGACAGGGCGGACAGCTGGGTGGACCGCAGCGAGCTGGTGGTGGCGCCACTGCAGGCGACCGAACGGTACGAGGCGGGATCGTTCGCGGCGTCCCACAGCCCGGGGTAGGCGTTGGGGCTGCGCAAGCAGCTGCCGGACTGCCCGGACGTGCCGACGCCGGACGAGTAGGAGTCGCCCATGGCGATGTAGTCCCACGCCGAGGGGGGAGATGCGGCGGCGGGGGCCGCGGTGGCGACGGTGAGCAGGATGGACGTGACGAGGCAGGCGAAGACGGAAAGACGTCTGCTCATCGGGGGCCTCCAGATCCACTGGGGATGGTGGGGGCCGAAGCGCTCCGGTTACCGAAGAGTAAGTCAAGGCCTCGTCGAATGAAATATAGTGACATTCGAGTTACAACGTAGTAACATGCATCGATGTGACCTGCATGTATGTCATGCAGTTACGTTTCATGTGCGAAGAGTAGTCGATTGTCAACGGCGGTACAGCCGTTCTTCAGCGTGTCCACAGCTCGGCGCACTAGCGTCGCCGCATGGACGAAGAAAGGGCACACCGGGTCGTCAAGACACTCCGCGCGCGCAACGTCTTCGCGCACGTGAAACTGCCGCAGGCCGGCATCACCCGGTACGGGATCCGGGTCGTGCTGCCCGACGGCCGCGAGGCGATCTGGGACAACGACGGCACCGCGGGTCTCGAGGCGCAGATCATGCGCAACGGTGTTCTCGTGGGCTTCGTGCCCTCGATCCCGGGCTCGGAGAACTTCGGCGAGGAGCAGATCATCGAGGCCGTCGCCCGCGCGGACTACGACCAGCCGATCGGACGCTCCCGACCGTCCACGACGGCCCGCGGGCCCGCGCCCGTCGCGCCGCGCCCGCTCGGCCTGACCGAGCGGCTCCGCCGCACCTTCCGCGCCTGAGCCGCGTCGCCCGCTGAGCCGCGCCTTCCGCGCCTGAGCCGCGCCTTCCACGCTGAGCCGCCCCTCAGCGTGAGCGGGTCAGCCCGTGCCGAACCCGACGTCGCGGCTGGGCAGCGCCCTGCCGTCGGCGTCGTATGCGGTCAGCTTCGTCAGCGACCTCTCCGCCGGCACCTGCGCGGGATCGAACCAGAAGGCGACGACCGACGGATCGTTACTCCACCGCGCGAACCGCGCCTCGACGAGGTTTCCGTCGGCGACGGCGGTGATCCGGACCACGTCGGTGCCGACGAAGTAGCCGAAGGCGGGCGAGGAGTAGCCGTCCACCTCCGTCGCCACGTGCGGCGAGTGGAAGCCGGGAGAGCGGGACGAGCCCTCGGTCTCGTTCATCAGGACCAACCGCTCCAGCGTTCCCCGCGCCGTACGCCGGCCGGTGGTGAGTCCGATCGCGGTCCCCGGCACCATCGCGTCCTCGATCGGCACGAACCAGAGCAGCACCGGCTCACCGTCGGACCGGAAACCGGTGTCGATCACCTCGCCGAGCACCCCTGTGGAGGATGCGGAGGCGACCGGCGCGGACTCGATCGGCCCGTCGCCGAGGCGGGTCAGCATGCTGCCGCCGACCAGCAGGGCCAGGACGGTGGCGGCCGAGGCCCCGGTCACCGCCAGGCGGCGTCGGCGGCGCAGGCGGCTGCCCTGGGCCATGACCGCGCCGAGGTCGAGGGGGCGCGGCTCGAAGTCCGGCGGCGAGTGCATGGCGTCCTTCAGGTCATCTAGGTCGGTCATCGCGCTGCTCCGGTTTCCAGGCCCTGGCGGGGGGAGGGAATCGAGACCCGGAGCTTGGCCAGCCCGCGGGAGTTGAGGCTCTTGACCGTGCCGAGGGAGAGGTTGAGCTCCCGCGCGACGTCCACCTCGGTGATGTCGAAGAAATGTCGCATGACGACGACCGTGCGTTCCCGGGGGGAGAGTGCCTTGAGCGCCCCGATCAGCCAGCGCCGCCGGGTGACGTCGTCGGCCACGTCCCGGGCCGCCGGGCGCTCCGGCAGTTCCTCGGTGGCGTACTCGCGCAGCGGGCGGCGCCACTGGTCGGTGAGCAGGTTCGCCAGGACGGTGCGGGCGTAGGCGTACGGGTCCTTGCGGCGGACCCGACCCCACGACGCGTACACCCGGACGAGCGCGGCCTGGGCCGCCTCCTCCGCCTGATGTCGGTCGCCGGTCAGCAGATATGCGGCGCGTTGCAGCCGCGCCGAGCTCGCCAGGGCGAACTCGACGAACTCGTCGTCACCTCGTCGGCCTACTCCCACGGGAGCAGAGACGGGCGAGGGCCGCGAAAGGTTGCGGCGAGTTTGCGGAGCACCCGCCCATGATGGCCGCCTACTGCCAGGCCTTGCCCACCCGCTCTGCCACCTCGGCCGCCTGTGCCCTGCCCGCCTCGGCGGCCGGGGCGCGGCGCGAGGGGTCGAGCGCGTTGCGCCCGATAGCGGTCCGGGAGGCGGCGTTCGGGCTGATGACGGCCGTCCGCACGCCGGGCCCCAGCCGCTGCGCCTGCGCGTACGGGCGATCGGCTCGCCGGGCGGCGACGGCGATCGGCGCGATCACCACGACCCGGTCGTAGTCGCGGGCAAGGTCGACGTTCGCGGCGGATCGGACGCCGCCGTCGACGTAGCGGCGGGCGCCGACCGTCATCGGCGGCCAGACCAACGGCACCGCGCAGCTCGCCGCGACGGCGTCGATGAGGGACACCCCGCTGTCGCGGTCGAAGATCTCGACGGCGCCGGTCAGCGCGTCGACGGCCGGCACCAGCAGGCGGGTCGTGGGCCAGTCGTCGCGCCGGACCCGCGCCGCGATGGCCGTACGCCGCTCGGATTCGGGCACCGTGTGGGCCCGCAGCGCGGCCCGGCCGAGCCGTGCCCGACCCCGCGTACGGCCGCCCGGCCAGAGCGCGGCGAGCACGAAGCCGAGCAGCACCCGCGTGCCGACGACCGCGTTCGTGTCGCCGCTGGTGTCGGCGAGTTCGCGGGCGTACAGCTTGTCGAGGGGCGTGTCGCCGGTGAGCTCCGCGGCCACCACCGATCCGGCGGAGGTGCCGATGACCAGATCGGCGGCGGTCAGGTCGAGCCCGCGCTCGGCGAGGCCGTGCAGCAACCCGATCTCCCACGCGACGCCGGTGACGCCGCCTCCGCCCAGGACGAGCGCACGCTTCTCCATGCGCCCCACTATGCACTCTCCCGGTGGCGTCCGCGCGCCGGGATCTAGGTGCGGAACAGGGCCGCGTATCTGGCCGCCGAACCGGGGTTCCGGCGGCAGGCCGCGTCGGTGCGGAACAGGCTCGACTGCACCCCGCCGGCGCCGCAGTCGGAGAAGTACGCCTCGTAAGCCAGATGCGCCGCGTGAGCCGCGAACCACTCGTGCATCCACGTGATGAAGTCCGGGTTCTCGCGCCCCGCGTCCGCCGTCGGCACCACGCCCCACTCGCCCACCGCGAACGGTTTGCCGTGTGCCCGTGCGAAGTCGTACAGCCAGGTCAGTCCCTCGGGAGCGGCCGCCGCGCGGTCGAACGCGGCCTTCGTCGGCGACCAGGGGTAGTGGTCGTAGTTGTCGATGCCGACGATGTCCACGTACGCGTCGCCGGGATAGCAGTTGGTGCTCAGCCCGCCGCAGACGCCGGCCGGCGTGCTGTGCGCGTTGATCGTCCATTCCAGCAGCACGTCCGGATTGGTGGCGCGGATGTTGTCGGCCGCCCGCCGGTAGCACGCGATCCATGTCTTCGGGTCGGTGGCGAGCCAGGGGGACGTCTTCTCGTTGAACTCCCAGCCCAGCCGCACCACCGAGTCGCCTCGGTAGTGGTCGCGCATAAGCGTGCCGAAGGCCCGCCAGTCGGCGTCGTGCTCGCCGCGGGCGCAGGACGGCAGGTCCTCGCTCGCGCCCTTGGGCACCAGGCCCTGCGAGATCACCAGCATGCCGTCGAAGTCGGCCAGGAGCTCGAAGGTCCAGCCCGTACCCCTGGTCATCGACTCCCAGGACGTGCGGTCGGTGTAGGTCTGGGTCACCCGGCAAGCTCGGCCGCGGGCGGTGCAGAACGCGGTCACGTGCGCGGTGTCGAACCGGGGATCGCCGTTCACGCCGGACAGGCCGTTGGCGCCGGGCCAGGAGCCCACCGTCCGTGGCATCGCGAGGAGTTGTCGCGCCGACCGACGATCACGCACCGTGGCGGCCGGCGGGGACGCCACGGCGCCTGACGGGGCGTTCGACGCGGCGGCGGGGGAGCTGGGTGCGGGCTCGCCGTCGGGCGTGCTCCGGTGGGTGGCCGTCGTCGCGACGCCGACGGCGAGGCCGGTCAGGGCGACGAGTGTCGCGAACGCCGCGACCACCAGCGACCGGCGACCGTGCCCTCGTCCCTCGGCCATGCGGTGATCTCCCGGCGGTCGGAGCGTGTCGCCGCAGTCTGACATTTTTCGGGCCGGTGGGTGTGGGGTTCGCGCGCGGCGTCACCGGACGGGTCCGCCTCCTCGAAAGCAAGGTATGGCTTGCCTAAAGAATGGCTCTCCTATTCTTTGCATTCTCGAGAACTGTCGGACCGCCACCGCGCGTCGTGCTCTTCAATAGTTTATTCTCGGCCTTGAGAAAGGGAGGCCAGACCATGACTCAAATGATGGAGATGCCGCGTGTGCAGGCGTGCACGGTAAGCGGCTGCGGCTACAACCACGACGGATGCACGGCCTTCGCGATCACGATCGGCCGCGCCAAGAACGAGTGCGACACGTTCATCGAGGGCAACGAGGGCGGGATGGGCCAGGTCATGGCCCAGGTGGGCGCCTGTCACCGCGCCGAGTGCGTGCACAACACCGACCTGGAGTGCCACGCGCCGGCGATCACCGTCGGTGCCGCCGAAGATCGCGCCGACTGCCTCACATACTCGGCCCGGTAATTGTCTGCGAAGTGAGCCTTACCTAAGACCGCCGCCCTTTTCGAGGGCGGCGGTCTTCTTTAATTGCGACAACTTCGTCGCGGCGATCTACAGGTAAAGGCCGGTCGACGGTGCGGTGCTGGGCACGGTGACCGGGCGGGCGCCGGTTTTCAGGGCGTACAGCTCGGCCAGGGTGGCGCCCTCCGGGCCGAGGCCGCTCGAGGTCCCCAGCCACGCGGTCGCCTCCGCGTACGGCAGCCGCCCGACCTCGATGCTCGCGAGGCACCGCCCGGGCCGGACCACGGCGGGGTGCAGCGACGCCAGATCCTCGTTCGTGGTGATCGCGATGAGCGCGTTGCGGCCCTGGCCGAGGAGGCCGTCGGTGAGGTTGAGCAGCCGCGACAGCGACTGACCGGCGCTCGCCTTGGCCTCGCCGCTGATCAGTTCGTCGCAGTCCTCGAGCATGAGCAGCCGCCAGCGCGGCTCATCATCGTCTCCGCTGCCCAGCGCCACGCTCATCAGGTACGCGGGGTCGCCGAACATCCGCTCCGGATCGAGCACGCAGTCCACCTGGCACCACGAGCGCCACTGCTGGGCGAGGGCCCGCAGGGCGGTGGTCTTTCCGGTGCCGGGCTCGCCGTGCAGCAACAACAGGCGGCCGTTGACGGCGGTGCCGTCGACGGCCATGAGACGTTCGAGCGTACGGGCTACCGGGCCGGCGTAGTTTGCCCGGATCTTGTCCCAGGGGGCGGCGTCGATCTCGCGCTGCACCCGCCGCGGTCCGTGCGGGCCGAAGTGCCAGAACCCGATCGGCACGCTGTCCGCCGCCGGTCCGGGCTCCTCGACCGCGTTGACCGTAGCCGCGGCGAGCACCGACTCGGCGAGCTCGGCGCTCACCGCGGTGACCGTCACGCGGGCGCGGCGGCTCTGCTTCCACCGGGTCACGTGCAGGGTCCAGCCCTCACCGGTGGACAACCGTCCGTGGCTGTCCTCCTCGAGGGCGTCGCGGACCACACGCGCGTCGTCGGTCGTCAGGGCCGCGTCCGCGCGGACGTTCTCCAGGTAACTCGTCCGGCCGAACGGCTCACGCCCGGTGACGAAGGCATCGAGGGCGAGCAGGTCGACGACGTCCACCAGCCGGTCACCGTCGTCGACGGCACCGGACAGCGGCAGCGGGGTGTGAGCGGGCGGGACGGCCGCCGGCTCTACGGGACGGCTGCCGAGCCGGTCGACGGACTGGTGGGGGGTACGCATTACCCCATGATCGTCTGAAAGTCCCGGAGGGGCACCCTGTTTTACCGCAAGATGGTCCGAACGGGACCGTCGGCGCGGGTCCTCGGCCGTGCTTCCCGACTCCATTTCCCAAGATCACGGCTGGTCGGTAAGGTGAGGGTTACCTAACACGCATTGACCAGCACTCATATCGATCAGGAGACCACATGGCGACCAACCCGCTTATCTCGCGCCGCGGTTTGTTCTTCGGCGCGGCGGGTGTCGCGGCGGCCGGGCTGCTCGCGGCCTGCAGTGACGACAAGTCCGGTGGCACCGGCTCGAACACCACCTCGGCGAAGGTCGGCGGCGGCTCGTTCCCGGCCAAGGTCACCCACCAGTTCGGCACCACCACCGTCGAGAAGGCGCCGGCGAGCGTCGTCTCGCTCGGCTGGGCGGACGCGGACGCCCTGCTCGCGCTCGGCGTCGTCCCGGTCGGCATCCTCGACTGGTTCCAGGCGTGGCCGGTCGGCGTCGGCCCGTGGGCGCAGGCCAAGCTGGGCGGCGCGAAGCCGACCGTGCTGAAGGGCCCGGAGATCAACTACGAGCAGGTCGCGACCCTGCGTCCCGACCTCGTCACGTTCACCAAGAGTGACAACGACAAGGCGAAGTGGGACCAGCTCGAGAAGCTGGCACCCACCCTGAGCGGACCTGCCGGCGTGGCGGCCTACGGCACCACGCTCAAGGACCAGACGATGCTCATCGCCGAGGCCATCGGCAAGAAGGCCGAGGGTGAGGCGCTCGTCGCCGCCAACGACAAGGCCCTGGCCGACGTCAAGGCCGCCAACCCCACCTTCGCCGGCAAGAGCGTCGTCATCGCGGCCGCGTTCAGCGGACAGTACGGCGCCTACACCCGTGGTGACGGCCGCGTGCAGTTCATGGAGGCCCTCGGCTTCAAGAACTCCCAGAAGATCGAGGACCTGAAGCCGCAGAGCTTCTACGCCCAGATCTCCAAGGAGCAGGTCAACCTGCTCGACGCCGACCTCACCGTCGTCTTCGGCCTCGGCGCCGGCGACGCGATCCGCAAGGACGCCGTGCTTAACGGCATCGGTTCGGCCAAGGCCAAGCGCCTGCTCGTCATCGACGACGCCGACCTGGTCAACGCGTTCTCCACCAACTCGGTGCTGAGCACCCCGTACACCATCGAGAAGTTCCTCCCGATGGTCAAGGACGCCCTGGCGTGACCGCACTGGCCGAGCGGGATCACGAGGCCGCCGAGCGCGCCGGCTACGCGCCCCTTCAGGAGCGCGTCCGCGCTCGCGGCGGACTCACGACACGCGGCCTCGGCCTCGTCGTCGCGGTGGCGGCCCTCGTCGCCGTCGCGGCGCTGAGCGTCGCGGTCGGCACCAAGTCGATCCCGCTCGGCACGGTCTGGGACGCGCTGGACGGGCACACCAGCCTGGCCGAGCGGGCCCAGGACGTGCAGATCATCACGGAGCTGCGCATCCCCCGTACGCTGCTCGGCCTGGCCGCCGGGATCGCGCTCGGCCTGGCCGGCGCGCTCATCCAGGCGCTCACCCGCAACCCGCTCGCCGACCCCGGCATCCTCGGCATCGACGCGGGGGCCGCCGCCGCGGTGGTCGTGGCCGTCCAGATCTTCGGCATCGGCTCGCTGACCGGCTACATCTGGTTCGCCTTCGCCGGCGCGGCCGCCGCCTTCACCGTGGTCTACCTGCTCGGCTCGCGCGGCCGCTCCGGCGCCTCGCCGGAACGGCTGGCCCTCGCCGGCACCGCGATCCACGCCGCCCTGTTCGCCGTCGTCAACGGCTTCGCGCTGCTCAACTCCGCGACCTTCGAGGTCTATCGCGTGTGGATGATCGGCTCGCTCACCGCGAAGGACCTCCCCACCCTGTACGCGGTGCTGCCGTTCATCGCCGCGGGCGTGCTGCTGACCCTCGCGCTGGGCCCCTCGCTCAACGCCATCGCACTCGGCGAGGACACCGCCCGCGCCCTCGGCGCCAACCTGAACCGCACCCGGCTGTTGTCCGTGGTAGCCATCACCCTGCTCTGCGGCGCGGCCACCGCGGCCGTCGGTCCGATCGCCTTCGTCGGGCTCGCCGTGCCGCACATCGCCCGCACCATCGTCGGGCCGGACCAGCGCTGGCTGCTGCCCTATTCCCTGGTCCTGGCGCCGGTCATGCTGCTGCTCTCGGACATCGTCGGCCGGGTGCTGGCGCGGCCCGGCGAGCTCGAGGTCGGCCTGGTCACCGCCCTCCTCGGCGCGCCCGTCTTCATCGCGATCATCCTGCGCCGGCGGATCGTGCCGCTGTGAGCCGCCGACTCACCCTGCGCGCGCCCGGCGTTGCCGTCCGCCTCGACCTGCGCACCATGGCGGTCACCGTGCTGTTGGTCGCGGCGGCGCTGGCGATCGCCGCCTGGACCGTCACCGCGGTCGGCGTGCGGATCCCGTACCCCGATGTGGTCGAGATCCTGGGCGGCGGTGGCCGCCGCGCCGACCGGTTCATCCTGCTCGACCTGCGCCTGCCCCGGGTCGCCCTGGCGCTGCTCGCCGGCGCCGCCCTCGGCCTGTCCGGCGCGGTCTTCCAGAGCCTGTCACGCAACCCGCTGGGCAGCCCCGACGTCATCGGATTCACCGTCGGCTCGGCCACCGGCGCGGTCGTCGCCCTCCTGGTGCTCGGCGCCGGTGCGGCGGGCGCGGCGGTCGGGGCCGTCGTGGGCGGCACCCTCACCGCCGCCCTCGTCTACGGGCTGGCCGCGTTGGGCGGCGGCGCGATCCGGCGCCTCGTACTCGTCGGCATCGGCGTCAGCGCGATGCTCGCCGCCGTCAACGGCTACCTGCTCAGCCGCGCCGGCCTCGCCGAGGCGCAGGCCGCCGCCACCTGGCTGGTCGGCACGCTCAGCGGCCGGACCTGGGAGTACGCCCGGCTGCTGGGAATCGCCCTGCTCGTCCTCACCCCCCTGCTGCTGATCCTCAGCCGGCGGCTGGCGATGCTCGAGCTCGGCGACGAATCCGCGCGGTCCCTCGGCGTACGGGTCGACCGGGCCCGCCCGCTGCTCGTGTTCCTGGCCGTGGCGGTCTGCGCGGTGGCGACCGCCGCCACCGGCCCGATCGCGTTCGTGGCGCTCGCCGCGCCGCAGATCGCCAAGCGCCTGACCGGCTCGGCGGCGCCGCAACTCGTGCCGGCGGCGGTCACCGGGGCGCTGGTGATGGTGCTCAGCGACTTCGCCGCCCAACGGCTTGTCGCCCCGGCCCAACTGCCGGTCGGAGTGATCACCGGGGCGGTCGGCGGGGTCTATCTCGCGTGGGTGCTCAGCGTGCAATGGCGGAGAGGAAGCTAGTGAGTCTTCGTTTCGGTTTTCCGCCGCGGGAAGGCTCAGCGTCGCGGCTGTCTGGATCGGACCTGACCCTCGCGTACGACAACCGGGTCATCGCGTCCGGGCTGGACGTGACGATCCCGGACGGCTCGTTCACGGTCATCGTCGGGCCCAACGCGTGCGGCAAGTCCACGCTGCTGAGATCCCTGTCCGGCCTGCTCACCCCGAAGCGGGGCACGGTGGTGCTGGACGGGCAGGCGATCGGCTCGTACCGCGCGAAAGAGGTCGCGCGCCGCCTCGGCCTGCTCCCGCAGTCGGCGACGGCACCCGAGGGCATCTCGGTGGCGGACCTCGTCGCCCGCGGCCGCTACCCCCACCAGAAGCTCCTGCGGCAGTGGACCCCCGAGGACGAGAACCAGGTCGCCGCCGCGATGGAGGCGACAGGCGTGACAGAACTGGCCGACCGGGCCGTCGACGAACTCTCCGGCGGCCAACGCCAGCGGGTGTGGATGGCGATGGCGCTGGCCCAGCAGACCGACCTGCTCCTGCTCGACGAGCCGACGACGTACCTCGACATCGCCTACCAGATCGACCTGCTGGACCTCTGCGCGGACCTCAACGAACAGGGCCGCACGTTGGTCGCCGTGCTGCACGATCTCAACCACGCCTGCCGGTACGCGACCCACCTGATCGCCATGAAGGCCGGGCGCATCGTGGCCTCGGGCGACCCGGGCGCGGTCATCACGGCCGAGCTGGTCGAGGAGGTCTACGGCCTGCCGTGCGAGGTCATCCCGGACCCGCAGACCGGCACACCGCTGGTGGTGCCGGCCGCGCGAACCGGGAGAACCCGCCGCCTCGTGCGGTGAGTCTCAGGACATGCGGGACAGCACGAACACGGGGATGACCCGGTCCGTCTTGGTCACGTAGTCCGCGTACGCCGGCCAGACTTCGACGGCCCGCGCCCACCACTCGGCCCGCTCCTCGCCGTGCACCTCACGCGCCAGGTAGTCGTGCTTCTCCGCGCCGTCCTGGAGCTCGACGTGCGGATTCTTCACCAGGTTCCAGTACCAGACAGGATGGGTCGGCGCACCGCCCAGCGAGGCGACGGCCGCGTACTCGCCGCCGTGCTCGACGCGCATCAGCGGTGTCTTGCGCAGCTTGCCGGACTTGGCGCCCACCGACGTGAGCACGATCACCGGCTTGCCCTGCA
Organism: Actinoplanes sp. NPDC051346; assembly: GCF_040682215.1. NCBI lineage: Bacteria > Bacillati > Actinomycetota > Actinomycetes > Micromonosporales > Micromonosporaceae > Actinoplanes > Actinoplanes sp. NPDC051346. The sequence continues at coordinate 664,635 of NZ_JBFBAJ010000001.1, forward strand.
TCGTGCCGGCCTCCGCGCCACCGGACGCCTCGTACTTCTCCGCCTGCTCGCGTGCCCAGTCGGTGGGACTTGGTGCGTACTCGCCGGTCAAAGGCATGTTCGTTCCCCTTCTCCGTGCTCGATGGTGGCTTCTCCACCAGCTTCTCCACCAGGAGAACGCCGGTTGACGTGATCATCAAGTCCGATGTGGCCAGTGACCTGCGGCACGGCGGCCCGGTAGGGTTCCGCCATGCCCGTGATCCTCGCCGCCGCCGACCCCGGATCGCCTCCGGCATGATCGAGCGCATCCTGCCGGCACCGGTCCGATCGGCGTACGCCCTCGACGACCCACCCGCGGCCACGCTATACCCCGCCGAGGCGGAACTCGTGGCAAACGCGGTCCCCAAACGACGCAGCGAATTCACCACCGTCCGACACTGCGCCCGCACCGCCCTGGCCGCCCTCGACATGCCCCCCGCCCCCATCCTGCGCGGCGACCGCGGCGCCCCGATCTGGCCGCGGGGTATCGTCGGCAGCCTCACCCACTGCGCCGGCTACCGGGCGGCGGCGGTCGCCCGGGACGCCGACGTGACGGGCATCGGCATCGACGCCGAGGTGCACGGCCCACTGCCGGACGGCGTGTTCGACCTGGTCTCGCTGCCGGAGGAACGCGAGCATCTGACGGACCTGGCCGCGGAGCATCCGGAGACGTGGTGGGAGCGGCTGCTGTTCAGCGCCAAGGAGTCGGTCTACAAGGTCTGGTTTCCGCGTACGGGGGAGTGGCTCGGTTTCGAGGAGGCGTCCCTGACCTTCGACCCGAAGGCGGGCGAATTCTCGGCCCGGCTGTTGCGGTCGGGGCCGTTCGAAAGGCTGACCGGCAGGTTCCTGGTGGTGGACGGGATCGTCCTGACGGCCATCGTGCTCTAGCTCATGACCGACACTCAGAGGTCGAACTCGCCGACCTTGACTCCGCCGAGGAACGCCGCCCACTCCTGGCGGTCGAACAGCAGTTGAGAGTGCATCGTCTTGGGCCCGCCGACGGGCCGCTCCAGAACGGTGTAGTCGAATACCACCACCATCAGTGGAGGGGGGTCCGTTCCAAGACAACCTGCCGCTCGATCCGGCTCGCGACGATCTGCTCCACATGGTCAGCCGGCAAGTGACTGCCCGTCGCGCAGAGCGCATGTGCGTATTCCGGCGTCTGGAAGAGCCCGGGCAGTACCAGCGGTTGGAAAGACCGCAGGGTGCGTGCGTCACGCTCGATCGCGGCCCCCTCTCGGAACCAGGGAACCAGCGTCGACGCCCGCCTTCAAAGAGCCCAACGGCGGCAGACGCGACACCATCGCTGACTGAACACTGCTGGCCTGTGACGTGGCCGGAGTTTGTTGACGCCGGAGCCTGGACAGCGAACGAGACCGCGACGACGTTGCTGAGCGATGGAACGATCCTTGCCATGATCGTCTGGATCAACGGTGCGTTCGGATCTGGCAAGACAACGACGGCGGCCCTGGTGGTGAAGGGGCTGAGCGGTGCGAAGCTTTTCGACCCCGAGCACGTCGGCTACATGCTGATGCCGTTCGTCGAGTCGCCGACCGGCGACTTCCAGGACCTTCCGCTGTGGCGTCACCTCGTCATCGAGACGATGGTCGGCTTGGCTCGGCAGTATTCGCACCCATGGGTCGTCCCAATGAGTCTGATCAACGAGGCTTACCGGGCGGAGATCCTGGGCGGCATCCGCGGCGCCGGCGTCGAGGTCCGTGAATTCGTCCTGGACGTTCCGGAGGATCGGCTGCGGGTCCGGATCGACGCGGATCAGGTGGACTTCGAGGCCCGGCGATGGCGGCAGGACCACGTCAGCCAGGCGGTGACCATGTTCGCCTCGCTGACCGACGCCGCGTTCGTCGACGGGTCGCGGCCCCCTGAGCAGGTGGCCGAGGATGTGCTGGCCTTCGGCTGCTCGGAAATCTCTGGCCCGGGGTCCGGGCAGAAGTGATCATGTCAGCGTGAAGCAGTACCGGAACCTTGGTGACCCACTTGCCGGCGCCGACGTCGTGCTTGTCGGGCTGTTCTCGGCGAAGGAGAAGCAGTTCGGCGTCCGGCTCGACGAGCTTGCCGCACTGGTCGAGGCCCGCGGTAGCCGGGTGGTGGGCCGGTTCGTCCAGCGCCGGGGTCCCTCCGATCGGTGGAAGGAACGCCCCGGCGGGGCGGCCCGGATGGGCCTGCCGTTCTCGCGCCGGACGCTGCTGACGCACGGCAAGGTCCGCGAGATCGCCGAGGCATGCCGGGAGGCGGACATCGACGCCGCGGTTTTCGTGAACGACCTCACGCGGGTCCAGCGGACCGTCTTGACCGGCATCCTCGGCTGCCTCGTAGTCAGCGGTGATGACCTCGCCGTCCCTGGCGAGACGGGTTAGCGGGCGAGTCGGGTCAGCGGTCGCGAACGGGGAGTGTCTGTCGTTGGTGGCCTCCCTGAACGGCGGCGTCAGCGGTCGGCGAACCGCTGGGCGAAACCCATCAGGTCTCGGCGTTCGATGGCGGCCGCCATCAGCTCCGGGAAGGCGTCCGGAGTGCAGGCGAAGGCCGGCACTCCCAGGGCTGCCAGGGCCGCGGCGTTTTCGTGGTCGTAGGCCGGGGCGCCCTCGTCCGAGAGGGCCAGCAGCACGACGACCTGGACTCCGGCCGCGGTCATCTCGGCGACCCGGCGCAGCATCTGCTCGCGGACGCCGCCTTCGTAGAGGTCGCTGATCAGCACGAAGATGCTGTCGCGGGGCCGGGTGATGAGCTGCTGGCCGTAGCCGATCGCGCGGTTGATGTCCGTGCCGCCGCCGAGCTGGGTGCCGAACAGCACCTCGACCGGGTCGGCGAGTTGGTCGGTCAGGTCGACCACCGCCGTGTCGAAGACGACCAGGGAGGTTTTCAGCGAGCGCATGGAGGCCAGGACGGCGGCGAAGACGCCGGAGAACACCACCGAGGCCGCCATGGAGCCGGACTGGTCGACGCAGAGCACCACGTCGCGCTGGATCGCCGTGGTGCGTCGGCCGTATCCAACCAGGCGTTCCGGGACGACCGTGCGGTGCTCGGGCTGGTAGTGCTTGAGGTTGGCGCGGATGGTCCGGTCCCAGTCGATGTCGGTCAGCCTGGGGCGGTTGATCCGGGCCGCCCGGTTCAGCGCCCCGCTGATCGCCGCCCGGGTCTTCTGGCTGATCCGTTCCTCCAGCTCGGTGACGACCTTGCGGACGACCTGGCGTGCCGCGTCCTTGGTGCGTTCGGGCATCACCCGGTTCAGCGACAGGAGCGTGCCGACCAGGTGGACGTCGGGCTCGACCGCGGCGAGCATCTCCGGCTCGAGCAGCAGCCGGGTCAGGTCGAGGCGTTCGATGGCGTCGGCCTGCATGACCTGCACGACCGTACTCGGAAAGTATTCCCGGATGTCGCCGAGCCAGCGGGCCACCTTGGGGGCCGAGTCGTTGAGCCCGGCCGACCGGGACGTGCGCCGATCCTCCGTGTCCTCGGCGCTGTCATAGAGGGCCGCGAGGGCGGCGTCCATCCGGCCGTCCCGGCCCTGTGCCGCGCCCAGGGACTCGTCGGCGGGACCGCCCAGCACGAGTCGCCACCGGCGCATCCGCTCACGCCGCGCCGCGTCGTCGATGTCGGTCATCCGATCTCCCGTCCCAGCAGGGCGCTCAGGGTGGGCAGCACGCGCGCCGCCCGGTCGTGGTCCAGGGCGATGGGCTCCGCGTCGGCGCCGCCCGCGCCGCCCACGCCGCCCGCGATCCGTTCGCCGATGGCGCGGCGTTCCCCGGTCGCGAAAGCGCCGAAGGTACGCCGCAGCAACGGCAGTACGTTGTCGAAGCCGTCCGCCGGAATGTCGGCGAGCCACCCGTCAATGAGCTCCAACAGCGCGTCGTCGTGCACGAGCAGCAACCCGCCCCCGGACAGGAAGCCTTCGACCCAGGCGGCGCCGTGCGCGGGCGGCGTGCCGACGGTCAGCGGCAACCGCAGCCGCCGCCGCACCTCGGCGGTGTCCAGCCGGCCCGCGTCGAGCAGCAGCCGGGTGAGTCGCCCGGCCAACAACCCGTGCAGCCCGGACCGCTGAGAGACCGCCGCGAGCGTGGTCAGCCAGCGCTCGCGCAGCTCCGCGTCGTCCAACAGGCACACGGCCCGGTGCACCCCGTCGAGGTGGTCGCGCAACTCCCCGGCGGCCTCGTCGGAGAGCGAGCCGGCGGCCGCGGGCAGGCCGGCGCAGACCCGGGTGAGCAGGCTCGACGTCACCGTCGCCAGCCCGGCGATGTCCGAACGTCGCACATCGCCGTAACGCAGCGCCCGAGCCAGGGCGGGAATCGCGGCCATGAGGTGGTTGATGTCGGCGTCCACCGCGGCACGGGTGTCGAGGGCGGCGAGCACCGGCGGGAAGGCGTCGGCCAGGTCGGCGAGCAGGCACACCTCCACCAGCGCCGTCACGTCGCCGAGGGTGGCCGCCGCGCGGGCCGCTTCGGTCACCTTCGTGGTGGCCGCCGCCACGACCGTCGTGCCGTACATGCTGCCCTCGACCAGTTGCACCGCGAAGTCGGGCAGCCACCGCAACCGCCACTGCTCCCGGAAGGTGCCGGTGCCGCGCCGAGCCGTCTCCGGCTCACCCCACGGCACGCCGATCGCGCGCATCCGGTGCAGCAGATGGCTGCGGGCCAGGTCGATGTCGCGGCGCAGGTCCAGCTCGAGGGTGCGTTCCAGAGCCTCCGGCTTGAGGCGTACGGCACGCTGCCGTGCGGCGAGATCCTTGGCCAGTGGCACGGCGGGCATCTCGTCCGGCACGCCGCCGAGCCGCTCGCCGACGACCAGCTGCCGCCCGATGAGCTCGGACCGCAACGGTTCGCCGTCGCACATGACCGCCTCGGCGGCCTCGGTGACCTCGGCGAGCCCGGCGAGCGGGCGGCCCCGCAGCACGGCCAGGGCCTCGGCCAGCCGGGTCGCCTCGATGACATGCGCGGACGAGGTCGGCACCCCTTCGGCGCGCAACACCCCGGCGGCGTCGACGAGCCACCGCGGCACGACGTCACCGCCGGCGGTGAAAAGGTGGTGGTACCAGCCCGGGGACCGCACTCCGGCGCCGTAGCCGGACCAAGACGCCAGCCTTCCGTACGTCCACGGCACCCACGTGAACGCCACCTTCGCCTTCTTGCGCCCCTTGAGCAGCGCGCCGTCGTCCTTCGCGGTGACTTTGCGGGTGAGCGCCGGCACGTGCCACGCGCCGCAGACGACGGCGATGTCGTCATGGGTGCGCCGCACCTCGCGCAGCACCGTTCGCATGTACGCCTCGCGGACCAGATCCTCGGGATCCTCGGGGGAGTTCTCCCGGATGGCGGTCATGGCCTCGGCGATCGCGGCGAAGGCGGGCATGCCCCGGTGCTCGACGACGTCCTCCCACCACCGCTCGGGATCGTCGTAGCCGGCGGCCCGGGCCAGTTCCCCGATCGGATCGGCAGGCCGTCGCGCCCGCCCCGAAGACCCGCCGTCCTCCTCGGACTCCGCGTCGGGCAACGGAGGATCGACGGCCGGCGACGGCGACGGCCACGGCGAGGCGGCCGGCGATGGCGTGGCGGCCGGCGATGGCGTGGCGGCCGGCGGCGGCGAGGTGGTTGGCGGCGGCGCGGCGGATGGCGACGGGGCGGCGGTTGGCGGCGGCGCGGCGGTTGGCGGCGGCGCGGCGGTTGGCGGCGGCGCGGCGGTTGGCGGCGGCGCGGCGGTTGGCGGCGGCGCGGCGGTTGGCGGCGGCGAGGTGGACGGCGGGGGAGGAACGGCGGCACGTGGTAGGTCCGGTGTGTCGTCGTCCGCGAGCCGATAGGCGTAGGGAAGGTCGAAGAACCGCACCGGCACCTCGTGGCGCACGGCCCAGCGGATCGCCTGCCATTCCGGTGAGAAGACGGCGAACGGCCAGAACGCGGACCGGCGGGGGTCGTCCGTCGCGTAGCCGAGCAGCGCCACCGGCGGATCCAGGCCTGGGTCGGCAACCCAGGCGACCAGGTCGTCGGCCTCGGGCGGGCCCTCGACCAGCAGGACGGACGGTCGTTGCCGTTCGAGCTCCTGGAGCACCGCCCGCGCCGAGCCGGGGCCGTGGTGGCGGATGCCGTACAGCCGTTCAGGCATCGCGGGCCGCGCGGTAGAAGTCGCGCCAGTCGGTGCGTTCGCGGACGACCGTCTCGAGGTATTCGCGCCAGACGACGCTGTCGGAGACCGGGTCCTTGACCACGGCGCCGAGGATGCCCGTGGCCACGTCGGCCGGGTGGAGTCGGCCGTCGCCGAAGTGGGCGGCCAGGGCCATGCCGCTGGTGATGACGGAGATGGCCTCGGCGGTGGACAGGGTGCCGGTCGGGGACTTGAGCCTGGTGCGGCCGTCTTCGGTCATGCCGCCGCGGAGCTCGCGGAAGATCGTCACCACGCGGCGGATCTCCTCGAGCGCGGTGGGCACCTCCGGCAGGTCGAGCGAGCGGCCGAGCTGGGCCACCCGGCGTGCCACGATCTCCACCTCGTCGTCGGCCGAGGCGGGCATGGGCAGCACCACGGTGTTGAAGCGCCGCCGTAGCGCGCTCGACAGCTCGTTGACGCCGCGGTCGCGGTCGTTGGCGGTGGCGATGAGGTTGAAGCCGCGCTGGGCCTGGACCTCGGTGTTCAGCTCCGGCACCGGCAGTGTCTTCTCGGACAGGATGGTGATCAGCGCGTCCTGCACGTCGGAGGGCACGCGGGTGAGCTCCTCGACGCGGGCGATCGAGCCGCTCCGCATGGCGCGCATGATCGGGCTCGGTGTCAGGGCGGCCTCGGACGGGCCCTCGGCGAGCAGCCGCGCGTAGTTCCACCCGTACCGAATGGCCTCCTCGGCCGTGCCCGCCGTGCCCTGCACCAGCTGGGTGGAGTCGCCGCTGACGGCGGCGGCGAGGTGCTCGGAGACCCAGGTCTTGGCCGTGCCCGGGACGCCGAGCAGCAGCAGCGCCCGATCGGTGACCAGAGTGGACACCGCCACCTCCATGAGCCGGCGCGGGCCCACGTACTTCGGGGTGATCTTCGCGCCGTCGCCCAGCAGATAGGTCACCACGGCGTGCGGGGACAACCGCCAGCCGTGCGGGCGCGGCCGGTCGTCGGTCTCCGCGAGCAGGGCCAGCTCGTCGGCATACTGCTCCTCGGCGTGCGGGCGCAGAGCGGTCATTGAAACTCCATGAGCATCTCGTGGCGGAAGGTGAGGGTGCGGGCCAGGTCGGCGACGGGCCGGATCCGGGACGGGTCGGCAGAGTCCTGATCGAGGCGGGTGGTGAGCTGGGCGACGTGCGTCGCGTACGCCGGGGGCATGGCGGTGGCGGCGGCGCGACACAGCTCGGCGAGTTGCCAGCTGTGCCGGTCGGTGCGGGCCCGGTGCGCGATGGTCTCGATCACCGCGACGGCGAGCTCGTCCGGCCAGGCGCCGGGATGCACCGCGAGCAGGCGGTGGGCGAGATGGTCCTCGCGGCGCAGGAAGTCGGCGGCGATCCGGGCGAGGTCCGCCGGGGGCAACAGCAGATGCAGGTCCCACCGGACGGCCTCGCGCAGCCCCGCGGCACTCTCCCGAGAGTCGTTGCGCACCAGCGCTGAGGCCCAGTCCGAGTCGGCCTGGGTGATCGCGGCCTTGGCCCAGCCGTGCAGCAGGGCCGCCTCCCAGTCGTTGCCGCGCGCCAGATCGACGACGGCTGACGGGCCTCGGCCGAACGCTGTCGTCCAGGTGGCCAGCGGGGTGCCGGCGACGACCTCTTCGAGCAACCACGCCCGCACGCCGTTGCCCCGGGCGGGCTGGGCGGCGACACCGTCGCGGCGCAGCTCGTCGGTGAGCTCGGCGGGCGGCGTGACCGCCACCCGGTCGCGTCCCAGGGCGCGGCGCTCGAGCGTGACCGCGGCCAGCGCACGCGTCGCCATTCGCTTGCCGAGGTTGGCACCCGGAAGCCGTCGCAGCAGCTCGAGCGCGGCTTCGCGAACCTCCTTGCGCCGGTCGTCGAGGGCGGCCTCGAGGAACTCGTCGTCGGCGAGGGACAACCCGGCGCACAGCGCGGCGACGAACCGGGCGCGGTCCTCGGGCGTCTCGCCGCGCCAGGTGCCGCGCAGCAGGGCCAGCCCGGCGGCGGGGTCGGTGCCCCGCAGGCGGGTGAGGTGGGCGAGGCGCTCACCACCGGTGCCCGTTTCCCAGATCGCCGGGTCATCGGCGACCGCCGCGCCGGGCGCCTCGTCCCGCAACCACCGCCATTCCGGCCGCAGGTCCGCCAGCCAGCGGCCGCGTTCCCCGGCGACCCGGCCGATGGTGGGCCGTACGACGCTGTTGCGGCGGCCGGCGTCGAGCAGGGCGGGCAACGCCTCCGGTGGGACGTGGCCGCCGTGCGTCGCGGCCGCGACGAGCCACTGGGCGAGCAGCTCCTGAGCCTGCTGGGCGCCGCCCGGAGCACCACCGTCGCTGAGCAGGCGCAGCAGTCGCGCGCCTGCGGCGGACGGCACCGGCGGGCCGGTCTCGGCGGGTGCCGGCTCGACCGGCGGGTGCGAGGTGGACGGTGTCGTGCCGGCGCGGCGGTAGACCAGGGCGGTGGCCGCGGCCTCCAGGAGGGAGCATCCGGGACCCAGGCCGATGCCGTGGTCGCCGACGTCGACGGACGTCGCGGTGAATGGCCGGCGGCTCGTGCCCACCAGGGCCGCCGCCAGCAGGCCGGGCGGAAGCTCGGGAGAGTGCCGCGCCCCGCCGTCGGGCACCGGGGGAGCCGCCGGCACGAAGCGGCCCTGCACCCAGGCGGCCAGCGGCCGCAGGCCCGCCGGCGTCCACTCGGCCGACACTGTGGCCGGTGCACCGCCGGCGGCGGCCAGCAACCACCACGGCTCCCGGTGCCCGGCGGCGAGCGGCAGCGCGTCGCCGTCGGCGTCGGTGAGGAAGCCGTCGGAGCCGGGCGTGACGTCCGCCAGCAGGGCGGGGGCGTCGAAGCGCCACGGCTCGGCGGCGAGGACGGCAGCCCAGCCGTGCAGCGCCCCCCGCACGGTGGTCGCCCCGCCCGGCTCCGACATCGGCCGTGGCGCTGATCGGCGGTCCTTGACGAGGGCGCGCAGTGGTGCCGCGCCGGGATAGAAGCACAAGTCGGCGTCGAAGGACGTGCCGGGAACGAGGTCGGCCGCCAGCGTCTGGCCGGGAGCGGCGAATGACAGGTGGAGCGCGAATCGTCCACTGTCGACGCCGTGCAGCCAGGTGCGCCGGGTGATGATCGTGCCGTCGTCGCTGTCGGTCTGACCGAGCACCTGCCAGTGGTCGGACACGGGCGCGGTGGCTAAGACATCCTCCGTCGCAACCGGAAAGCCGATCCGCGCGCGCACCGTGGCGGCCACGGCCGGAGGCAGCGTGTCGACGCGCTCGTGGCCGGCCGCCAGCAGGCGCACCATCGCCAGGCCGCCGAGAAGCCGGTCGGCCCACTGCGGCCCGATGCCGACAACGTCACCGAGGCGGCGCACGGCGGAGGCCGCACCCGGCGCCTGCGCGTCGACGAGGCGGGCCGCCATGGTCTCGAACGGCGCGCGCCCGGCGTGCTCGGCGCCAGCCAGACCCTGCTGCATCTGGTCCTCCAGCCAGCGGGTGAGCTCGGCCATGCCCGCGGCGACCCGCTCCTCGCGTTGGCGGGCGCGCTTGCGGGCACCCTCGGGATCCACCGGTCCGGAGGCCTTCCGCGCGGTGGCCACGGCGCGCGCCGCCCGGCTGGCCCGCCACTCGGCGACGAAAGCGGGTGTCTCGGCGGCCGGGCCCGGCGCGGCGTCCTCCGCCCACATCAACAGCAGGCCCAGAGCATGCTTGCAGGGGAACTTGCGGCTCGGGCAGGAGCACTTGTAGGCCGGACCGGAGAGATCCACGCAGACCTGATAGGGATTCTTCCCGCTGCCCTCGCACAGTCCCCACAGGACATCGTCGAGCAGGCCGGTCGCCTGCCACTTCGAGGCGACACCGACACCGCGGGCGCCCTTGAGTGAACCGGCGTCCGGGGCGACGGCGGTGACCTGGGCGGTGGACCAGCGTTCGACAGGCACCCGCAAACTCTATGAGCGGGGTACGACGTTTTCCGCCCCGTGCCCCGCCGGCACTTCCTCGCCTGCTCTCGGCGCCGGGGGCGGACTTCCGTCCCCGAACGGCCGCCCGCCGAGCCGCTCGCGCCCGTGCTCCTCGAGCCACCCCGACAGGTCCGGCCCCGCCGGGACGATCCCCGTCGGATTGATGTCGCGGTGCACCTCGTAGTAGTGGCTCTTGATGTGGACGAAGTCGGTCGTGTCCCCGAAGCCCGGCGTCTGGAACAGATCCCGCGCGTACGCCCACAGCACCGGCATCTCGCTCAGCTTGCCGCGGTTGCACTTGAAATGCCCGTGGTAGACCGCGTCGAAGCGCGCCAAGGTGGTGAAGAGCCGCACGTCGGCCTCGGTGATCGTGTCGCCCACCAGATACCGCTGCCGGGCAAGCCGGTCCGAGAGCCAGTCCAGCCGGTCGAAGAGCCGGTGGTACGCCCGCTCGTAAGCCTCCTGCGACCCCGCGAAGCCGGCCCGGTAGACGCCGTTGTTGACGTCCGCGAACACGTACCCGTTGACCTCGTCGATTTCCTGCCGCAACGCCGGCGGATAGAGCTGGGGGGCGCCCTCCCGGTGGTGTGCCGTCCACTCCAGCGAGAGGTCGAGGGTGATCTGCGCGAAGTCGTTCGTCACCACCTTCCCGGTCGGCACGTCCACGATCGCCGGCACGGTGATGCCCTTGTCGTAGTTCGGGAACCGCTGGAGGAACGCCTCCTGCAACCGTTCGATCCCGAGCACCGGATCCCGCCCGCCCGGATCCAGGTCGAACGTCCAGCTTCGCTCGTCGTGCGTCGGCCCGGCGATCGCCATCGACAGCGCGTCCTCGAGGCCCAGCAACCGCCGCACGATGATCGCGCGGTTGGCCCACGGGCAGGCGCGGCTCACCACCAGGCGGTAGCGGCCCGGCTCCACCGGATAGCCGTCGCGGCCGTCCGCGGTGATCCGGGTGGCGATGTAGCGCTGGTCACGGGTGAACTCACCGGACTCCGAGACATAAGCCATGTGCTCATCATCGCTGGTCGAAGAGGAAAGCACGGGACCCGGCCCGCGCGGGCCGGGTACCGGTATGTCGGTCGTCAGTCGCGGGCGCCGCTGAGGTGCGGGCGCCGGGCCAGGATCAGGCTCAGCGCGACGTACGCCGCCGTGACCCTCTCCGTGCTGGTCGTCGACGCCTGCGTGCTGGGCGTGGCGAGCGCGGTGCTGGGGGAACGGCTCGCCGAGCGCGACGCCGCCGTGCTGGCCCTACTGCTGGTCACCGCCGTGTACGGGCCGCTGCGGCAACGACTGTGGACCCTGGTACGCCGGCTCGTGCGCGGCCGCCGCGACGACCCGTACGGTGTGGTCGCCGGCCTGGCCGAGCAGCTGGAGCGGCAGCCGCCAAGCTCCAGGTGGCCGACCGCGCCGAGGCGATCGTCCGGGCCCGCGACGCCGGACTCGGGCGATAGCCGACGGCTCGCGGGCTCCTTTTGTCGGACCTCGGGACTAGCGTCTAGGGGTGAACCGACAACCCTAGGAGGGGCGAGATGGACAAGGTGGTCCACTTCGAGGTGCCGTTCGAGGACGCCGAGCGCGCACACGGCTTCTACCGCGAGGCCTTCGGCTGGCAGGTGACGTCCATGCCGGAGATGTCCTACACGATGGTCACGACCACGCCGACCGACGACACCGGCCGTCCCGGTGAGGTCGGCGGCATCAACGGCGGCATGTTGGCCCGGCAGGGGCCGATCACCTCGCCGGTCATCACGATCGGCGTCGAGGATCTCGACGACAGCCTGGCCCGGATCGAGAAGCTGGGCGGCCGGGTCGAGATCGGCCGGCAGGCGGTCGCGGAGATGGGCTTCTCGGCCTATGTCCGCGACACCGAGGGCAACCTGATCGGGCTCTGGCAGAACGCCTAGCCGGATTTCCGCGGAGATTCTTCCGCGGGGATGTCGAGAACGTCGCCGAGGCTCCGACCTACCCGCGCAACGGCCCCGCAGCGGCGGGGGACGACATCTGGGAGACGCGATGAAGTACATGCTGATGATGTTCGGTGACGGCGCCACGATGATGGAGCAGCGCAGTCCCGAGTGGGTCACCGAGATGATCGCCTTCATGGGCGGTTTCAACGCCGAGCTGGAGAAATCCGGTGAGTTCGTCCACGCCTACGGTCTCGCTGACCCCTCCTCGGCGAAGACGGTGAGCCTGGCCGGTGGGCAGGTGGTGGTGACCGACGGCCCGTTCGCCGAGGCCAAGGAGTCGCTCGCCGGATTCTGGATCTTCGACGTGGCGGACGAGAAGCGCGCGGTCGAGCTGGCCGGGGAGGTCGTGGTGTGGGCCGAGCGGGTCGAGCTCCGCGAGGTGCCGGACGGGCCTCCCGAGCAGTGACCCGTCCGGGGCCGGAGATCGAGGGCCTGTTGCGTGAGCTCGCGCCGCAGGTCCTCGGCATTCTCGTGCGCCGTTACGGCCAGTTCGACGCCGCCGAGGACGCCGTGCAGGAGGCCCTGCTCGCCGCCGCCCTGCAGTGGCCCGGGGCAGGTGTTCCGGACAGTCCCCGGTCGTGGCTGGTCACGGTCGCCGGCCGCCGGCTCGTGGACGAGTTCCGCAGTGAGAGCGCCCGGCGGACCCGCGAGGCGAATGCCGCGCTGCTGGAGCCGGTCGAGCCCGGCGGCGTTCCGGACGAGGATGACACGCTCACGCTGTTGTTCCTCTGTTGTCATCCCGCGTTGTCGGCGCCCTCGCAGCTCGCCCTGACGCTGCGGGCCGTCGGCGGGCTCAGCACCGTCGAGATCGCGCGGGCGTTCCTGGTGCCCGAGGCCACCATGGCGCAGCGGATCAGCCGGGCCAAGCAGAAGATCAGGAGCAGCGGTTCCGGCTTCGTGCCGCCGGCGGGCGACGACCGGGCCGCCCGCCTCCAGGTGGTGCGCCAGGTGCTCTATCTGCTCTTCAACGAGGGTTACACCGCCAGCTCCGGGCCCGGCCTGCAACGGACCGACCTGACCGCCGAGGCGATCCGGCTCACCCGGATGCTGCACCGCCTCTCCCCGGACGGCGAGACCGCCGGGCTGCTCGCGCTGATGGTGCTGACGGACGCCCGGCGGGCCGCGCGGACCGACGCGCGGGGCGCTCTGGTGCCGCTCGACGCGCAAGACAGAACCCTGTGGAAGCGGGAGCTGATCACCGAGGGCGTCGCACTGGTGTCCGCGACGCTGGGGCGCGGGCCGCTGGGGCCCTATCAGCTGCAGGCCGCCATCGCCGCCGTGCACGACGAGGCTCCGGACGCCGAGCGCACCGACTGGCCGCAGATCCTCGCCCTCTACGAGGTGCTGGAGCGGGTCGCGCCGGGTCCGGTGGTCACGTTGAACAGGGCTGTCGCGGTGGCTCGGGCCCGGGGGCCGCTCGCCGGGCTCACCGTGCTCGCCGAGCTGGACGGCGACGAGCGGATGAGGGACAACCACCGGCTCGAGGCGGTCCGCGCCCACTTGCTGGAGCTCGTCGGCAACGCGGCCGCCGCGCACGCCGCCTATCTGAGGGCCGCCACGATGACCGCGAGCCTGCCCGAGCAGCGATATCTCACGCTCCGCGCGGCCGAGCTGGCACCCACCGCGGCAGCCCTCCGCCGAGCCGACCCGCCCGAGCAATGAGCGCATCGGCATCGAGCTGCGGCGTCTGATCGCTGATCCGAGGCGCGTCGACGATGATCCGTACCTGACCCGAACAATGCTGTGGCCGTCGCGCGGGCACAATGGGCGCGTGAGCGATGCATCGCCCAAGGGGCTCGTCCTGGTCGTCGAGGACGAGCGTCCCATCGCCGACCTCGTGCGGATGTACCTGAGCCGCGACGGCTTCGGCGTGCACGTCGAGCACGACGGCATCGCCGGGCTGGCCGCGGCGCGGCGGATGCGGCCGGTGGCGTGCATCCTCGACATCGCGCTGCCCGGCATGGAGGGCACCGACATCTGCCGGCGGCTACGCGAGGACGGCGACTGGACGCCGGTGGTCTTCCTCACCGCCCGGGACGACGAGGTCGACCGGATTCTCGGGCTCGAGCTCGGCGGCGACGACTACCTGACCAAGCCGTTCAGCCCACGCGAGCTGGTGGCCCGGGTTCGGGCACTGCTGCGGCGGGCCGCCGGGCCGGCCGACGGGGGCCGGGTCCGCAGCCTCGGGCCGGTGTCGCTGGATCCTTCCCGCAGGCAGGTAACCGTGGACGGCGCGCCGCTGTCGCTCACCCCGACCGAGTTCGATCTGCTGGGCCACCTGCTGAACCGGCCCGGGCGGGTGTTCACCCGCGAGGAATTGCTGGCCGGCGTCTGGGGCTACGCCTCGCACGCCGGCACCCGTACGGTCGATGTGCATGTCGCCCAGGTCCGGGCCAAGCTCGGGTCCGCCGCCGGGGTGATCCGCACCGTGCGCGGGGTCGGCTATACCGCCGATGCGTAGGTTCTTCGTCACCCTGGCCGGGCGGACCGTCCTGGTCACCGCCGCCACCGCGGTCGTCGCGGTGATCATCACGGCGGTGGTGGCGCTGCCCATCGCGGTCCGTTCGGCCAACACCGCCGCCCGTACCGAGCTGGTGGAGAAGTCCGTCCTGGCCGTGGAGCTGCTCAGCACCGCGGGGCCCGCCGTTCGTACGCGCATCGTCGAGCGGTTGCGCGAGGACGACATCGACGTCTATCTGATCCGGCGCGGGGTGGTCGACCGGCCTGGGCTGCCCGCGCGGGTGATCGAGCAGGTTGCCGCCGACACGGTCGTCGACACCCGGGGCGTGGTCGACGGCCGTACCGTTCTGATCGCCGGGCGCCCGCTGCGCGGCGTCGACAGCGGTGTCGTGCTCACCCGTCCCGCCGTGTCGGGTACGGCCGGCCGCGTGCTCGGCGGGGTGTGGGTCGCGCTGCTCGCCGGGCTTCTCGGCGGCGTGGGCGCCGGCGCGCTGCTCGCACACTTCACCGCGCGGCCGTTGCGGCAGGCGGCGTTGGCGGCGGGGCGGCTGTCGGCCGGCGACCGGTCGGTCCGGCTGGCGGTGCGGCCGCCGGCGGAGGCCGCCGAGCTGGCCACGGCGCTCAACCAGCTCGGCGCGGCGTTGCAGATCAGCGAGGGCCGGGAGCGCGACTTCCTCCTCTCGGTCTCCCACGAATTGCGTACGCCGCTGGCCACGATCCGCGGCTACGCCGAGGCCCTCGCGGACGGTGTCGTCGACGCCGAAGGCACCCCCAAGGCCGGAACGATCATGCTCAACGAGGCCGACCGGCTCGACCGGCTCATCTCCGATCTGCTGGTGCTGTCCCGGCTGGAGGCCGCGGACCTGCCGGTCGACGTCGTGGGGGTCGACCTCGTCGACCTGGTGGGTTCGGCGGGGGAGGCGTGGGCGCCGCGCTGTGGCCCGGACGGGCCGAAGCTGTCCGTGGAGCTGCCCGCGACCGCGGTCGTGGTCGACACGGACCCGGGCCGGATCCGGCAGGTGATCGACGGGCTGTGCGAGAACGCGCTGCGGGTCGTGCCGGCGGGGGCGGCGCTGGTGTTGGCGGTCCGGCCGGGGGAGCGCGGCGGCGTCGTGGAGATCCGCGACGGCGGGCCCGGCTTCACCGACGACGACCTCGCGGTCGCCTTCGAGCGAGGCGCGTTGCAGCAGCGGTACCGGCACGTCCGTAAGACCGGCAGCGGCCTGGGGCTCGCCCTCGCCGCGCGGCTGGTGACCCGGTTGGGCGGCGGCATCGAGGCGGGCCACGCTCCCGAGGGTGGCGCGATGTTCACGGTGACGCTTCCTTACCCTGCTCGAACATGACGCTGATCGGGCTCGTGCACGCCGGGCGGACGCTGTCGGCATGACACGAACCCGAATCGCGCTGACCGTGACCACCCTGGGCCTCGCCGGCCTGCTCGGGCTGACGGGCTGCGGCGCCTCCGGCGCGGGTCCGTCCGCGGCGCCGGCCGCCGTCGCCGTGGATGTCGCCGGGGAGGCGTACGCGCTGACCTCCGTCGGCTTCGAGACCGGCCTCGAGGGCGAGCCCGACCCGGGGGCGTCCACGGGCCCGAAGGAGCGCAAGCACGGCCTTCGTAAGCAGCTGCGGAAGAACACCCTGCACGGCGAGACCACCGTACGGGCGAAGGACGGTGTGCGGACGATCGTCGTCCAGCGTGGCACCGTCACGGCGGTGGACGCGCGGACCGTGAGCGTGAAGTCCGCCGACGGCTTCACCCAGACCTGGACCTTCGGCGAGAAGCTCAAGGTTGTGCAGAACCGCAAGGCCGCGGAGCTGAGCGCCCTCAAGAACGGCGTGGAGATCGGCGTGGCCGGTGCCCGCGAGGGGGACAAGGCGATGGCCCGGCTGGTCGCGATCCGCTAAGACCGGACATGTGGGTCAGGGCCCGCACTCGGTGCCGTCGAGCACGGGCCCTTCCCCGCCCCCTGAATGAAAGATCGGTGGTGACGCCGTCACTGCAGGATCGTGCCGAGGGGGGAGAGCAGCAGCTTGCCGAAGGCCTCGGTGGTGTGGTCCAGCCGGTTGCGCTCCCGGGTCATGGCCTGCTGGTCGTGGCGCACGGACCAGAGCCGCTGGGCGTTTCGCCAGGCGACGTTGCGGGTGTACTCCACCAACTCGCCCTGCCACCGGTCGTCGAGGTCGCCGTTCATCATGTCGATGAACAGCTGCCACTTCTCCAGGTAGCCGCGGCGCAGGCCGGGGATCTGCTCGGCGAAGATGTCGTTGATCTGCAGGTAGTCGTGGTGCTGGTCGCTGTCGTCCACCGGGTCGCAGCCCTGGTGGTCGAACGTGGTGACCAATGCGAACGGCAGGTCGTAGTTGATGTGCGCGTTGACGCCGGCGGCGGCCGACGGCAGCGGTCGGGCGTCCGGGCCGGGGATCCGGTGGAACAGCACGGACCAGGCTTTCGGGCAGCCGGCGCTCATGTCCGACCATTGCCGCAGCGCGTCGAAGTACCGGGCGGCGAACTCGACGTCGAGCCGGGCGAGGAACGCGGGATCGGCGAAGCGGCCCGCGTACAGCCGCTCGAGCACACAGGTCGTGATCGACAGGTAGAGCTTGTTGAAGTCGGCGAGCGGATTGCTGTTCAGCAGCGGTGGCACCCGCTCCAGCACGTCCTGGAGCTTCGTGAGCTGGTCGACCACGGCGGGTACGTCGTCCGGGTGACCGGACAGCACGTCGGCCATCTCCTGTCTCACGGGCCCCCAGACGGACGTCTCGGTGATCATGGGTCCTCCAACGGCGGGCATTCACGGCGGAGGCCCTCAGCACCGCCCGGCGACTCCGACCGCCGGGCGGTGCTCCCCCGAACGACTGTGAGCCTTTCACCGACGGACTACGTGGGGATCGGTAAAACGACGTATTCCGCGTACGTAGATAACGAAATGGTCACGCCGCGCGGAGGTAGACCCGGCTGGCCTGCACCCGGGTGCGCACCTGGAGCTTGTCGAAGATGTGGCCCACGTGGACGCCGACCGTCCGCTCGCTGATGAACAGCGCCTGGCCGATCTCGCGGTTGGTGAGGCCCTCGGCGACCGCCGCCAGCACTTCCCGCTCGCGCTCGGTGAGCATGCTCAGGCCGTCGTCCCCACGCGCCAGGGCCGTGGGTGTGGTCTCCTGCTCGCCGGTCAGCGTGACCCTGGCCCGGGCGGCCACCTGGGTGATCTCGGCCGCGAACGGCTTGGCGCCCATCGCGCGGGCGGTCTCGTACGCCTCCCTGATCGCGGCCGTGGCGGCGGTCCGCTTGGTGCGCCGGGCGAACGACGCCTCCGCCTGCCGCAGCCGCGAATAGGCGGCCGGGTACGGCTGCTTGCGCCGGTCCCACGCCTGCACGGCCCGCGCCCACAGGGAGGGGTCGTTGCGCTGCTCGATCCGGCTCAGCTCCGCCGCGCACAGGTCGAGATAGCCGTCGACGACCGCGCGCACCGGCGGCGCCGCGTTGCCGGCTCCGCGCGCCATCCGCTCGACCACCGCCTGCAACCGCCGCACCGCGCCCGGGTCGACCGCGATCTCGCCGCCGGCCTGCGCCTCGGCCTCGGCCCGCAACCCGTGCCAGGCCAGCACGCCGAGCAGCACGAGATCGTCGGAGCGGGTCTCGGTGAGCCCGCGCTGCACCGCGGCCCGGGCTTCGGCGTGCCGACCCTGCCACATGGCGAGTCCGGCCCGCAGTGTCAGCATCGGCAGCACGTGCCGGGCGCCACCGCCGGCGAGGATGGTCGCGACGGCGTCCAGGTCCCGGTCGGCGCGTACGTCTCCGAAGCCGACCCAGAGCCGGCACCGGGCGAGCAGGATCTCGACCGCGTCGGCGCCGGACGGGCGGTGGCGCATCGCGTCGTCGAGGACCTGGCCCGCCTCGGTCCACTGACCCACCCGGAACAGGCCGTTGGCCGCGATCGCCAGCAACCGCGTCTGGTAGGTGCGGCCCTGGCCCATCGCGGCCAGCCTTTCCGCGCCGCGACGGGCGACGAGCACACCTTCCTCGATGTTGTTCAGCGGGTTGGTCAGCAGCTCGGCGAGGTGCAGGTAGGCGCAGCCGATGTCGTCCGGGTGCTTGGTGCGCTCGGCGATCTCCACCGCCTGCCGGATGACCGCGAGACCCGCGTCCGGATCCTCGCGGAACGCCAGGCTGAAGCCCAGCGCCGCGCTGGCCCGTACCAGGTCGGCGGTCGAGCCGTCGGCGCGTTCGGCCAGCTCCAGGGCCTCGCGGGCGCGGACGCCGGCGTCGGCGTACCGGCCGAGGTGCACGAGCAGTTCGGCGAGGTTGGCGGCGGCGCTCGCCTTCTCGTTGGGGCTGCAGTCGGGGGTGGCCAGGGCGCGCTCGTATTCGATCTCCGCGGTGGCGGTGCGTCCGGCGGCGGCGAGATAGCGGGCCCGGCGCAGGTGGAGCTCGCAGTCGCCCGGCCCGTCCGAGCGGTCCGCGAGCCGCTCCAGCGTGGTCAGGGCGCGCTGGTGCTCGCCGCAGCGGTGGGCGGCCTCGGCCGCGTGCCCGAGCAGGTCGGTGCGCTGCGGGGAGTCGTCGGGAGTGAGCTCCAGAGCCAGGGCCCAGTAGCGGTGTGCCTCGACGTAGCCGTACAGCCGTTCGGCGGCTCGGGCGGCGGCGACGACCGAGGGGAGGGCGCGGGCTGGCTCGCCGGCCTGCTGCCAGTGGTGCGCCAGCCGCGCGTGGTCGGGCTCGCCCGAGGCCTCGATCGCCTCGGCGTAGCGCCGGTGCCGGGCGGCGTGCTCGGCGGGCAGGACCTCGTGCGCCAGGACCTCGGCGACCACCTGGTGCCGCAGCCGGTAGCCGTCCGCCGCGCTGGTCAGGAAGCGGTGCGCGACCGCGGCCCGGACCGCCTCGATGAGCTCGGCCTCGGGCAGCGGCAGGACCCGGGCCAGCAGGGCGTGCTCGACCGGCTCGACGCCGGCGGCGACCGCGTGCACCACGTCGTGGGCGTGCTGGGGCAGCTCGTCGACGCGGGACAGGAAGATCTCGCGCAGGGTGTCGGACAGCTCCACCCGGCCGTCCCGCAGGTCACGGGCCAGTTCCTCGGCGACGAACGGGTTGCCCCCGCTGCGCTTGTAGACGCGGTCGGAGTCCTGTGCCGCGAGGCCGGTCCCGGCGATGGCACCGACCAGCTCGGCGGTCGCGTCCTGGTCGAGGGGTGCCAGGTCGAGCACGCGGACCGAACGCAGCCGCCGCAACTCCGCGAGGACGCGGCGCAGCGGATGCGCGCCGTGCAGCGACTCGGAGCGGACCGCGGCCAGCACCGACAGGTTGACGTCGCCGAGCCCGGCGAGCAGGTAGAGCAGGAGCTGACGGGTGCTGCGGTCGGCCCATTGCAGGTCGTCGAGGACGAGCAGCAGCCGGCGGCCCCGGGCGAGCGCGCGCAGCTCCCCCGAGACCCGCTCGAGCAGGGCGCCCGCGCCGTCCTGGGGGTCGGCCGGGCCGGGGCCGGGCTGGACGCCGGCCTGGCGCAGGGCCTGGAGGACGGGGTGCAGCGGGGACGCGTCTCCGATGTCTAGGCAGGCGCCGCGGAGCACGGCGGCACCGGCCGCGCGCATCACCTCGGCGGTTTCGCGCAGCAGGCGGCTCTTGCCGACGCCGCTCTCACCGGTGACGAACACCGCCGCGGTGCCGCCCGGGCCCGCGGCGAGCAGGTCGGCCTGGATCGACGTCAGGATGTCGGAACGTCCGACAAGTGGCGCGTCATCCCCTTCGCTGGCCATGCGTGGCAGCCTAGTGGGAACGTCGCTATGCCGTTCTCGTCGGTTCGGACTGTTCTGCGTCACAAAGAACCGACGACGCGGCCGCTGTCATAGATACGTCATTCTGCTGATCCGCTGTCCAGCCCGTCCTGGCACCGTTCACTGCGCCAACGCAGCTAAGGGGGGCGTAGGACATGAATAGATTGTCCGCCGGTGTCCGGTGCCGGCGACAAACGGTGACGGTGTTGTTCGTCGACATCGTGGGTTTCACCAGCATGGTCGACGAGCTGGACTGCGCCGATGTGCGCGATCTGCAGATCGACTACTTCGGGCTCGTGTCCGCGGTCGTGCGCGCCGCGGGTGGTGTGGTGGAGAAATTCATCGGCGACGCGGTCATGGCGGTCTTCGGCGCGCACGGTCCCCGGGCCGGCACTCCGGACGCGGTGAGCTGCGCGGCCGCCGCCGCGGTCCGGGCCGGGCTCGGGGTCCAGGAGGCGCTGCGGGGGCGTCTTCTGGCCGGTCGGTTCCCGGTCCGCACGCGCGTGGGGCTCGCCACCGGTGACGTGATCGTCGACCTCGACGCCGCCCGCGACGGCGGATACGGGATGGTCAGCGGCAGCGTGGTCGCCACGGCGGCGCGGCTGCAGGCCTGTGCGCCGCACGACACCGTGGTCGTCTGCTCGGCGACCCAGAGCGCCTCCGAGGGCGCGGTCGCCTTCCAGGAGCTCCCGCCGGTGTCGCTGGCCGGCAAGGCCGCGCCGGTGGAGCTGTGGCGCGCGCTGGACCCGCAGGACGTGCCGGCATCGGCCCGCACCCTGCAGCCCTGCGGCTGAGCCGGCCGGGCGCGCCCTTCTCACGCTCCGGGCCGCCGGCGGTGAAGTCGGTCGGACCGACAATCCTTCAGCGCGCTCGGAGCGCGCCGATAAAGGCATCGTGGGTGCCTCGCCTTCCGTGCCGGTGGAGCCGGCCGCGGTCCAGTCGGAGCTCGGCGATGCCGCCGGGCTCCAAGTGCTGGGCGAGCTCGGACGCGGCACCCAGGCCATCGTCTACCGCGTCCGCCAGGCAGGCACCGACTACGCCCTCAAGATGCTGCTCAAGGCGCCAGGCTCCGGCCGGCTGACCGCACCGCAGCGGGGCACGGCCCAGGAGGACACGGCCCCGCAGGCAGCACCCGAGGAACTGCGCGAATTCCGCCGTCAGGCCGCCGTGCTGGCCTCCGTCGATTGCCCGAACCTGCCCCGGGCGCACAAGATCGGTGAGGTCGCCGGCCGGCCGTACGTGATCCTGGACATCGTCGAGGGCGAGCAGCTGGCACGCCGGCTGCTGCGCGGGCCGGTCCAGGAGCGCCACGCGGTGTCGGTCGGCGCCGACATCGCCGCCGCGCTGAGCGCGGCGCACCAGCACAATCTGGTGCACCGCGACGTCAAGCCGGAAAACATCATCATCACCGACCGGGGCTCGGCCCACCTCGTGGACTTCGGGCTCGCCACGGCCGCCGCCGGCCAGGGACTCGGGCCGGACGACGCCATCGCCGGAACGCTCACCTACAGCGCTCCCGAGCAGACCGGCATGCTCAACCGCCCCGTCGACAACCGCTCCGACCTGTACGCCCTCGGCGCGGTGCTCTTCGAATGCGTCACGGGCGCCCCACCCTTCGCCGCGGACGACGTCGGCGAGCTGCTGCACCTGCACGCCACCGCGCCCGTGCCGGACCCCCGGGCGCTCGCACCGGGCCTCAGCGCGACGTTCGCGGCGGTCATCGTCCGGCTGCTCGCCAAAGACCCGGACGACCGCTACCAGAGCGCCGCCGGCCTGCTGGCCGACCTGCGCCGCCTCGGCGCCGACCCGACCGCCTCGTTCGTCCTCGGTGAGCAGGATGGGCCGGTCGTCCCGTTCGAGCCGCCGCTGACCGGGCGTGACGCTGAGCTCGAGACGCTGCGTGACCTCTGGCGTCAGGCGGCGTCCGGCGACGGAAGCGTCGTCACGCTGCACGGACCCACCGGTTCGGGAAAGACGCGCCTCGCCTCCGAGCTGTGTGCGCTGGTCCGCGCCGCCGGGGGCGTGGTCCTGCGAGGTGACGCCTCTTCGAGCGACAGCCGGCCGATGGCGCCGCTGCGGGCGGCCGTCGACGCGTACGTCAAGGATCTGCTGAGGCAACCCGGCGGGCGCGTCGCGGCCGCCGCCACGCTGCGTGCCGCCGCCGGCCAGAGTGCCGGCCTCGTCACCAGCCTGTCACCCGCGTTGGCCGACGTGCTCGGCGTGCCGCAGGTGTCCGGCGAGATCGGGCAGGACCGGCACGCCGCGGCGGTCGCCGACCTGCTCACCGGCCTGACCCGCGCGGCCGGGCCGGTCCTGCTGCACCTGGACGACGCGCAGTGGTTCGACGAAGGCACCGTACGGGTCCTGGAGCAGCTCGCCGCGGGCGTTGCGGGCGTACCGATGCTGGTCGTGATGAGCGGACGCCCCGGCGACGGCGGGGAAGCCGCGGTGCCGCCGCGGCCCGGTTCCGGCCGGGTCACCGACATCTCGCTGCCCGCGTTGACCGTGGCGCAGGTCGCCGACCTGATCGACGCCCTCTCCGGCGGCGTGCGGCTGCACGAGGACAGCGCCACCGAGATCGCCCTGCTGACCGGCGGCAACCCGTTCGCGACGCTCGTCTACGCCCGGGCCGTGATGGACGCCGGACTGCTGGCGCCGAACTGGGGCGCCTGGGAACTCGACGCCGAGGGCGTGCGCGACCTCGCGCTGCCGGCGGACTCGGCCCAGCTGGTCCTGCGCCGGATGGGGGCACTCGACGCGGAGAGTCGTCGCCTGCTCGGTGTCGCCGCCGTGGTCGGCACGTCGTTCTCGCCCGGCATCGTCGCCGAGGCAGCCGGACTGGATCTGCGCCGAGTCCACGACGTCCTTACCGACGCCGGCCGCGAGGGCCTCGTCGCGTACGGCGTCGGCGCCCACCGCTTCCTGCACGACAGCATCCGGGTCGCGCTGCTCGCCGACCTCGACGAGGACGATGTCCGCGACCTGCACCAGCGGATCGCCGACGCCCTCGACCGCCGCAGCGACGCCGACGAGTACGCACTCGCCCGGCACTGCGCGCTGGGCCGGCCCGAGCAGGCGTCCGACCGGATGCTGCGCGCGTGCACCGCCGCCGGCGCCCGCGCCCTGGCCGAGCACGCCCCGGGCACCGCACTGACCTACCTGGAGTACGCCCGCGACGCGGCGACCACCAGCGACGTGGCCCTCGGCAGCACCTTCAAGCAGCTGCTGGGCACCGCCTACCACCAGAACGGCCGCTTCGACGAGGCGGTCGCGATGCTCACCGAGGCGCTGGCCGAGACGACGGAGGGCGCCGAGCGTGCCCGCATCCACCTGCTGCTGGCCCGCGTCTACGAGAGCAGCTGGAGCGGTGCCGCGCAGCTTCGGGCCGTGGAGCAGGGGCTGGCCGAGTTGGGCCGTCCGCTGCCCGCGAACCCGATCCTGCGGGTGCTCTCCGGCCTGTGGCTGTTCTTCGTGGGTTGCTTCACCCGGGTCACCCGGCTGGGCTACGGCACCGCCAAGGGCGAGCGCCGCGACCGACTGAGACTGGAGTCGACCCTGCACCACTACGGCGCCTCCGGCAGCATCCGTACGCTGCGCCCGGCGCACTCGCTGTACTACGCGTTGCGGATGCCGTACGCGATGAACCGCCTGGGTCGATCGTCCGAACGCGCCCGTGACCTCGTCGCCCTCAGCCTGCCGCTGCGCATGGCCGGACTCCAGCGGCTCGCCGACCGGTTCACCGCGATGTCGTCGCGGATCGCCGGCGATCTCGGCGACCCCACGCTGGCGGCCCGCATCGAGTGGATGACCGCCATCGCCCTGCACGGCAGCGGCGCGGACTCCGGCGAGCGGGTGCGGCAGGTGTTGATCGAACGGGAACGGTTCCTCGACGCCGGCCTGATTCTCGACTGCTATGCCGTCCTCGGCTGGGACTGGCTGCTGCGCGGTGAGATCGCCGAGGCCGAGGCCGCCTACGTCGGGCGTCAGCACTGGCTGGACGCCGGCGGGCACGGCGAACGCAGCGCCGTCGTGGCCGTCGACGCGGGCATGCTCGCCATGCGCGGCCGGGCCGGCGAGGCGCTCGCCCGGCTGAACCGGGCCCGGGACACCAAGGAGATCCACGAGGTCGTCGACATGATCGTGGCCCGGATGATCGCGGCGATCGAGCGCGACGACCTGGGCAGCGCCTTCGACGACGCCGTCGCCGAGTTCGACGGGCTGGGCCTGCGCCCGCTCGACGTGCTGCCCGCGCAGCACTCCTACTACGTCTACCGCGCGTACGGGCGGCTCGAGCAGGCGCGACGCGCCGCGCCCGCCGAGCAGGAGCGGGCGCTCGCCGCCGCCGAGGCGGCCGTCGCCACTCTCGCCCAGGTCACCAAGCGTCCCGTCGTCGCGGCCCACCACCGGGTGGCCAAGGCGGCGCTCGCCGTCATGAAGCCCGGCCACGCCGGCCACGCCCTGGACATCCTGGCGAAGGCCGAGAAGCTGCTGCGTACGGTCGACTCACCGCTGACCTCGTTCGAGGCGGCCCTGATCCGCGCCCGCGCGCTCACCGTCCTCGGCGTCGCCGGCGAGGCCGAGCGGCAGGCTCGGATGGCGGCCGGCATCGCCGAGGACCGCGGCTGGCCGCACCGCGCCCGCCGGGTCGCCGCGGAATTCCGCCTCGACGCTGGTCGCCGTAACCGGATGCCGGTGGTCGCCGCCCGCGGCCGCGCCGGTCAGCGCTGGGCCGCCCTCGAGCAGCTCAGCAACGCCGCGTCGCGGGTCATCGACCCCGAGCGGCTCACGCGCGTCGCGCTCGACGAGACCGTACGCCTGCTCGGCGCCGAACGCGCCCTGCTGTTCCTCGTGGACGCCGACAGCGGCGTGCTGGCGCCGTACGTGGGCCGCGACGCGGGTGGCCAGGACCTGGCGGAACTCGCCGGGTACAGCACGACAGTCGTGGACCGGGTCCGGCACAGCCGCGAACCGCTCGTGGTCACCGGCACCGAGGAGGGCGCCGCGCTGGGCGCCGACAGCGTCGTGCAGTTCGGCCTGCGCAGCATCCTGGTCGCCCCGCTGGAGCTGGACGACCGCCTCCTGGGCGTGGTCTACCTCGACAGCCGGGTCGCCAAGGGCGTCTTCACCGTCGACGACGTGGACGTGCTCACGGCCGTCACCCACCACATCGCGGTGGGCCTGGAAACCGCGCGGGCGGCTCAGCTCGAGGTGGCCGTCGCCGCCGCCAACCGCCAGCGCGACCTGGCCGAGACCCTGCGTCGGGCGATGGCCCGGCTCAGCGGCACCCTCGACCCCGAACTCGTGCTGCGCCGGCTGCTGCTGACCGCGCGGCAGACGCCGGGCGGCGAGCGCGGCTGGCTGCTGCTCGGCACGACGGAATCCGACGAGATCACCGTGCTGGGCGACAAGTCCGGCTCGTTCACCGTGCGTCCGGCCGACCACCCCGAGTTGCTCGCGCTGCTCGCCACCCGGCAGGCCGACATGATTTCGGGTACGCCGGCATGGGCGTCCGCGCTCGGCGACTACGCCGGGTCGAGCTGGCTGACCGTCACGCTGGACGACCGGGAGGGCGCGTTGGGCGTGCTCGTGCTGGCGTCGGAGCGGGCCAACGCGTACGCCGCCGCCGACCTCGGTGTCGCCGCGGCGCTGGTGGGCCAGGGCATGGTCGCCTACGACAACGCGCGCCTGTTCAGCCGGATCAACGAGCTGGCCACGACCGACAGCCTGACCGGGGTCGCCAACCGCCGGCGGTTCTTCGAGCTCGCCGAGAAGTCGCTGAACGCGGCGCGGGAGGCCGGCACCCCGGTCACCGCCCTGATGATCGACATCGACCACTTCAAGCGCGTCAACGACACGTACGGCCACCAGACCGGCGACGACGTCATCCGCGAGGTCGTCACCCGGCTGCTGTCCTGCCTGCCGCCGGAGGGAATCGTCGCCCGGTACGGCGGCGAGGAGTTCGCCGTCCTGCTGCCCGGGGTCCGCGAGGACGGGCCGGCGCTCGCCGAGAAGCTGCGCGCCGCGATCGACGGCATGCCCCTGGACACCCGTACCGGTCCCATCCCGGCGACGATCAGCGTGGGTCTGGCCCGGCTGCGGCCCACGGACGCCACCCCGGACGCGCTTCTCGCCCGGGCCGACTCGGGCCTGTACGAGGCCAAGCAGGCCGGCCGAAACCGTGTCATGGCTCACGACGAGTGACATTCGTCCGGTTGGTCCGCCCCTTCGAGGTGGCGTTGTCGGTCGGCCTTACCAAACTCGTCGCACCTCCCCGGTAGGCTCGCCGCGTCGTTGACGGCCCGCCACCGCTGGAGGAGTAGCACCTCGTGACTGCGCAACAGGAGATCCTCTACGGGGCCGACGACCTCACCCACCTCGAGGGTCTCGACGCGGTGCGCAAGCGTCCCGGCATGTATATCGGCTCGACCGACAGCCGGGGAGTCAACCACCTCGCCAACGAGATCATCGACAACGCCACCGACGAGGGCGTCGCCGGGCACGCCACGCAGGTCGAGGTCACCCTGCACGCCGACGGCTCGGTGCAGGTCGACGACGACGGCCGCGGCATCCCGACCGACATCAACGCCAAGTCGGGCCTCAGCGGCGTCGAGCTGGTGCTCACCCGCCTGCACGCGGGCGGCAAGTTCGGCGGTTCGGGCTACAAGACCTCCGGTGGCCTGCACGGCGTCGGCGCGTCGGCGGTCAACGCGCTGTCGTTGCGCTTCGACGTGACGGTCCGGCGCGAGGGCAAGGTCCAGGAGATCTCCTTCCAGCGGGGCGTGCCGGGCGAGTTCGCCGGCGACGGCCCGGCCGCGAAGTTCCGCGCGGAGCCGGGGCTGCGGGTCGTGCGCAAGATGAAGCGGGGCGAGAGTTCCGGCACGTCGATCCGTTATTGGTACGACGCGCGCTACTTCGAGACCGGCGCGCGGCTCGACGTCGCCATCGTGCGGGCCAAGCTGCGCAACACGGCGTTCCTCGTTCCCGGCGTCGCGTACGTTCTGCGCGATCTCACCGGCGAGGAGCCCACCGAGGAGACCTTCCACTACCCGCAGGGCCTCGGCGACATGGTGGAGTTCCTCACCCCGTCGGGCGACAAGGCCGTCTCCGGCATGCTCATGATCACCGGTGAGGGCACCTACAAGGAGAACGCCGCCGACGCCAACGGCGTGATGCAGTCCAACGTCGAGCGCCTCGCCCAGGTGGAGATCGCGTTCCGCTGGGGGACGGGCTACGAGCGTACGGTCGAGTGCTTCACCAACACGATCCGCAACGTGCACGGCGGCACCCACCGCAAGGGCTTCGAACGCGCCCTGGTCCGGGCGCTGAGCGAGGCCGTCCGCAACGCGCGCGGCCTGCTCAAGCCCAAGGAGGACGCGCCGGTCCTGGACGACTACCTGGAAGGCCTCACGGCGGTCATCCACGTCCGCGTGCCCGAGCCGCAGTTCACCTCGCAGACCAAGGACGAGCTCTCCACCGCGGGCATCACCCGGGTGCTGCAGGGCCTGGTCGAGCAGCACCTCAAGCAGTGGATCGACGATCGGCGCACCAAGAGCGAGGCGCGGACGGTCCTGCAGAAGGTCGTCGACGCGGCCCGGGTGCGGCTCACCCAGAAGCAGCAGAAGGACGCGGCCCGCCGCAAGACCGCCCTCGAGGGCGCCTCGATGCCGCCGAAACTGGTCGACTGCCGCTCGACCGGCATCGACCGCAGTGAGATCTACATCGTTGAGGGCGACAGCGCGCTCGGCACCGCCCGGATGGCCCGCAGCTCGGAATACCAGGCGCTACTGCCGATCCGCGGCAAGATCCTCAACGTGCAGAAGGCCAGCCTGCAGCAGGTCCTCGACAACGCCGAGTGCTCGGCCATCGTGCAGGTGCTCGGCGCCGGCTCGGGGCGCACCTTCGAGCTGAGCACGATGCGCTACGGCCGCGTCATGATCATGGCCGACGCGGACGTCGACGGCTCGCACATCCGCACCCTGCTCATCACGCTCTTCGCCAAGTACATGCGGCCGGTGATCGAGAGCGGCCGGCTCTTCGCCGCTATGCCCCCGCTGCACAAGGTGGTCACCAAGGGCCGCAACGCCGAGACCATCTACACCTACACGCAGCAGGAGATGGAGACGACCGTCGCCCGCCTGGAGAAGTCCGGCAAGTCCGTCGTCAAGCCGGTGCCCCGGTTCAAGGGTCTCGGCGAGATGGACGCCGACGAGCTGTGGGACACCACGATGAATCCCGCCACCCGCACGGTCCGGCGGATCACCATCGACGACGCCGAGCGGGCCGAGGCCACGCTGGAGCTGCTGATGGGTGAGCGGGTCGAGCCCCGCAAGAACTGGCTGATCGAGGCCGCCGGCCGGATCGACCGCGAAACGATCGACGCCTGAGGAACGGGTCACACACATGGCACGCCGCAAGAACGAGCAGTCCCGGGTGGACCTGTCGGCCTTCGACCAGGCCGGGGCCCGGGTGATCGACAACCCGCTCACCACCGAGGTCGAGGACTCCTACCTGGAGTACGCATACTCGGTCATCCACTCGCGCGCGCTCCCCGACGCCCGCGACGGCCTCAAGCCGGTGCACCGGCGCATCCTCTGGTCGATGCAGGAGCAGGGCTACCGGCCCGACCGGGCCTATGTGAAGTCGGCCCGCGTCGTCGGTGACGTGATGGGTCGCTACCACCCGCACGGCAACGTGGCGATCTACGACGCGATGGTCCGCCTCGCCCAGGACTTCTCGCTGAACGTGCCGCTGATCGACGGGCACGGCAACTTCGGCTCTCCCGACGACGGCCCGGCCGCCGAGCGGTATACCGAGTCCCGGATGTCGCGGGAGGCGATGCTGCTCGTCGGGGAGCTCGGCGAGGGCACCGTCGACTTCAAGCCCAACTACGACGGCTCCGAGCTCGAGCCCGTGGTCCTGCCGGCGGCGTTCCCCAACCTGCTCGTCAACGGCACCTCCGGCATCGCGGTCGGCATGGCCACCAACATGATCCCGCACAACCTCGCCGAGGTCGTCGCGGCGGCGCGGCACCTCATCACCGATCCCGAGGCCGACCTCGACACGATCATGCGCTTCGTGCCCGGTCCCGACCTGCCCACCGGCGGGCAGCTGCTCGGGTTGGACGAGGTGCGCCGGGCATACGAGACCGGCCGGGGTGTCGTGCGCATGCGCGCCCGTGCCACCACCGGCCCCCTCGAGGGTGGCCGGGGCCGCCAGGCCATCACCGTGGTCGAGCTGCCGTACGGCGTCGGCACCGAGAAGATCATCGAGGCGATCACCGACGAGGTGAAGGGCAAGCTCATCACCTCGGGCCCGCGCAAGGGCCAGCGGCAGGCCGCCCGCCTGCAGGGCATCGCCGACGTCAAGGACCTCACCGACCGCGAGCACGGCATCCGCCTGGTCATCGAGTGCAAGGTCGGCGTCAACCCGCAGGCGCTGCTCGCCGACCTCTACCGGCTCACGCCGCTGGAGACCTCGTTCGGCATCAACAACCTCGTGCTGGTCGACGGCCAGCCGCGGACCCTCGGGCTCAAGGCGCTGCTGGAGGTGTTCCTGGCCCACCGCTACGAGGTGGTCACCCGGCGGACGACGCACCGGCGCACCAAGCGGCAGGACCGGCTGCACCTCGTCGACGGCCTGCTCATCGCCCTCATCGACATCGACCGGGTGGTCGCGATCATCCGCGGCAGCGACGACGCCGCCGCCGCCAAGGCGAGCCTGATGAGCGAGTTCGGGCTCACCGAGATCCAGGCGAACTACATCCTGGACACCCCGCTGCGCCGGCTGACCCGCTTCGACCGCATCGAGCTGGAGACCGAGCAGCAGCGGCTCAACGAGGAGATCGCCGAGCTGTCCCGCATCCTCGACAACGTCGACGTGCTCAAGCAGGTCGTCTCGGACGAGCTGGCCGCGGTCGTGGCCGAGTTCGGCGCGCCCCGCCGCACGACGCTCATCGACGGCGACCTCAAGGAAGTGCTCGCGGCCTCCGTCCCGGCCGGTCCGCTCGAGGTCGCCGACGACCCCTGCCAGGTGATCCTCTCGGCCACCGGGCTCATCGCCCGCACCGCGGCCGAGAGTGAGGAGGCCACCGAGGCGCGTCGCCGCAGCGGCCGGGTCAAGCACGACGCCGTGCGCGCCGTGGTCCACTCGACCGCCCGCGGCCGCGTCCTGCTGGTGACCAGCACGGGCCGCGCCTTCAAGACGGACGTGCTGCCGTTGCCGGTGCTGCCCGAGCAGTCCGGCACGGTCTCGCTGCGCGGCGGCATGTCGGCCTCGGAGCTGATCCCCCTGGAGAAGGGCGAGCGCGTCGTCGGCCTGGCACCGCTGAACGCCGACGGCTCCCCGGGCCTGGCGATCGGCACCCGCCAGGGCGTGGTGAAGGTGTGCGCGCCGGAGTGGCCGGTCCGCTCCGACGAGTTCGAGGTCATCACCCTCAAGGACGGCGACGAGGTGGTCCAGGCCACCTGGCTGACCGACGGCGCCGAAGCCCTCGCCTTCGTGACCTCTGACGCGTCCCTGCTGCGCTTCCCGGCCAAGCTGGTCCGCCCGCAGGGCCTCAAGGGCGGCGGCATGGCGGGCGTCAACCTGTCCGAGGACGCCGAGGTGCTGTCCTTCAACGCCATCGACACCCGCGACGAACAGCACGGCGAACCGATGGTGGTGACCTCCACCGGCACCCAGGTGAAGGTGACCCCCTTCGCGGCGTACCCGGCGAAGGGCCGCGCGACCGGCGGCGTCCGCGTCCAACGTTTCCTCAAGGGCGAGTCCCGCCTCACGGTCGCCTGGGTGGGCCCCCGCCCGGTCGGCGCGAGCGCGACGGGCGACCCGGTGGACCTGCCCGACCAGGACACGCGCCGCGACGGCTCGGGCGAGGCGGTGCTGATGGGCCCGCAGATCATCGGCCACCTGATCGAGCGTGGCTGACGTGGTCGAGGTCGCTGATGTGTCGAGCGTGGCTGACGTGGTCGAGGTCGCTGACGTGGTCGAGCGTGGCTGACGTGGTCGAGCGTGGCTGACGTGGTCGAGCGTGGCTGACGTGGTCGGGCCGACCGCCGCTGTCCGGATCGCCAGGCCCAGTCGGGATCTCGCGGCCGCCGAGCGCTTCTACGTCGACGGGCTCGGGCTGGACGTGCTCTACCGGTCCACGACCGAGGCCGCCGGAGAGCATGATCTGCTCATGCTGGGCTGGCGGCAGGCGTCCTGGCACCTGGAGCTGGTCGGTGGGGCGGGCTCGACGGAGCCCTCCCCGACGCCGGAGGACCTCCTCGTGATCTACCTGTCCGGGCCGGTCGACGAGGAACTCATCGGCCGGCTGGAGCAGGCCGGGGGGACACGAGTCCCGCAGAGCGCCTACTGGGATCGATGGGGCGTCACTGTGCGGGATCCCGACGGCTATCGCCTGGTCCTGTCGACCCGGAGCTGGTCCAACGCCGAGTAGGGCGTGGCGCGGGCGGCCGGCCCGTTCGGGCCAGGATGCGATGGATGACCGCCAGCGGCAGGACGCCTATCGCGTACCAGGCCAGATCGACGACGTCGAACTGCACTCCGAGGACAAGCCTGGCGAGCAGGTTATGCTCGGACAGCTCCGCCGGCACGCCGGTCAGTTGCGAGAGTTCGACGACCCAGCAGAAGCCGATCGCCAGTGCCGCCACCGTCGTCGCCCTGGCGGCTGGAAGCACGAGGAGCACGCCCGCATAGATCGTGGCGGCGTAGAGCGCGGTTCCCGAATGTTGCGCGAGGGCGCCGGAGCTGTTCAGGACGTCGTTGCCGGCGGTCAGGACCCGGATCCCGAAGGCCGTTGCCAGGAAGCCGCCCGCCGCGACGATCGCTGTCAGCCGTACCCGCCAAAGGTCACCCGTCACAGCGCGACGATAGAGACTTCGATCAAATATCGGGCCAGGGGCCTGGTGTGTGGACTGTGTCGGCGTGCTGCCGAGCCTCCGCGTGTCCCGGCTTG
>NZ_JBFBAJ010000001.1:696950-698122 GCF_040682215.1 Actinoplanes sp. NPDC051346
GCGGGCTGGCGTGTGGGGTGTTGGCGTGCTGCCGAGCCTCCGCGTGTCCCGGCTAGCGGGCTGGCGTGTGGGGTGTTGGCGTGCTGCCGAGCCTCCGCGTGTCCCGGCTTGCGGGCTGGCGTGTGGGGTGTTGGCGTGCTGCCGAGCCTCCGCGTGTCCCGGCTAGCGGGCTGGCGTGTGGGGTGTTGGCGTGCTGCCGAGCCTCCCCGTGCCAGGCCTTAGCGGCCTGGCGGGGTGCGGCAGGCCGCCAGGCCCGCCCGTGTCCGGGCCGGCTCGGCGGCGTCACCCATTGGCGCTGGTGAGGTCAGCTGACCGCGTTCAGTCGGCGACGGGGGTGAAGGTGTCGCAGGAGGTGCCCCGCTCCGCCTTCTTCACGCTCGTACCCTTGCACAGGCGCACCTCCGGCTGGAACCCGCCGAACAGCAGGTTGGAGGTGGTGGTGAAGTTGGTCTTGCCCTTGCCGCAGAGCTTGCCGAACGTCCGCCACTCGATGCCGTCGGTCGGGCCGTTGTAGGCGATCTGCACGACGCCGCACTGGTTGGCGGAGTTGACGGCCAGGGTGCCGCTGACGCGGATCGGGGGAACGGGGCGCTCCGGGATGCTCATCATCCGGTCGTACGTGCCGTAGGCGCTGACGCTTCCCTTGGCGAGCTCGAACCCGTTGTCGAGGGCGGCGGCCGGGCCGGCCATGGCGCCGACAGCGATGCCGGCCATCGCGACGATGACGGACGTGCGGGCAACGAGAGACTTCATGTTGATCCTTTGAGTAGCTCCGCCGATCGGGCGGTGTGTGTGGATAGTGCTGGTCACCGTCGGCGGCACGGCTCACGTGCAGACTCGTAGCCATGCCACGGGTCGATGCGGTGGTGAGGGTGCTCGCTGTGGGTTGTGCCCATCTGACGGTGCGTGCAAGATCCAATGGCATCCATGGCCCGGCGGTCAAATCGAAGCAGGACCCCGGAGTGACGCTCCAGCGACTCTCGGTTGCCGAATCCCAGCTCACGGCCCTTGATCCACGCCGGACGCTCACCAAGAGCGTGAGATCATTCACTCTCAGCTACCTCGGCCGTCGCGTGTGGACGGAGGAGGCTATGAGGCCATCGCTCGCCGGGCGAACAGTGGTTGCGGGATCCGGTCAGGTCCGGGGACCGGGCTTTGTCCCGCGCCCGATC
>NZ_JBFBAJ010000001.1:698216-701380 GCF_040682215.1 Actinoplanes sp. NPDC051346
ACGATCCCTGCGCCCGATCCCTGCGCCCGATCCCTGCGCCCGATCCCTGCGCCCGATCCCTGCGCCCGATCCCTGCGCCCGATCCCTGCGCCCGATCCCTGCGCCCGATCCCCGCGCCTCTGCCCGATGCCCGTGCCCGATTTCCGGGGCCGCCGGCCCACATTCCCAGCTCAGCTGGATCCGCGGAGCGTCGTTAACCGCTGTCTCCGCTGGTCTTGCTCTGACGTGGCACGTCTTCTTCGATCAGACGTCATCGGAATGTCATGATCGCCTGTCAGTCTGGCGGAGCATCGCGTCCGTTTCGGGGTCGGGTAGGAGCTCCCGCACCTGGGCACAGCGGCAAGCGGCGGGTGACGACGAGTGGGACTTCGCGCGGCATTCGCCGACGGCTCCGAGATCAGCCCACGGTGGTTGGGCATGAGCGGGCCGCCCGGGCGGCCTAAGTTGGTCGCGCTGCGCTGCGTAAGTTGGTCGCGCTGCGCTGCGTAAGTTGGTCGCGCTGCGCTGCGTAAGTTGGTCGCGCTGCGCTGCGTGGCGCGTGTGTCGTGTCGTGCGGGGTGGCGTGAATTGGTCGCGCTGCGGCGTGAGTCGGTCGCCCGGGCGGGACAGCCCAGGGTGGCGTGAGTCGGTCGCCCGCGCGGGCCAGCCCAGGGCCGCGTCAGCGCGAGGGGGTCGCCCCTCGAGGAGCGACCCTCCACAGCGGGGATACGGCCTACTTCGACGGCTCGGGGATGTCGCAGGTGATCTTCGGGTTGACCCCGAGCCAGTTCAACGGGCCGGCCACCACGGTCACCATGACCGTGCCGGCCTCAGCGCAGCTGGTGTCGCCGGTGTCCTTGAAGTAACCACGCTCGAACGCGGCGACGGCGCCGAGCACCAGCCATATGACGACGATGATTCCGCCGATCGATCCTGCGCGCATCGGGGGCTCCTAAACGGTGGGGGAGTGTCCGCCCTGTACCCCGTACCCGACGATCTCTAAACGGCCGTGCGCACCGCCTGCAGGGTGTAGGTGTGCGGCAGGCGCCGCGGCCGGTCGGTGAGCTGCCACTCGCCGCCGGGTTGCTTCGTCATCGCGCCTGGCAGCGCCTCCCACGGCACGGTGTCGTGCTCGACGAGGCCCGTGAGTGTCATGCCCGCGTCCAGCAGGGCGGTCACGATCTCGCCCAGGCCGTGGTTCCACGAGTGGGTGGTGGTGTGGACGAACGTGTGGTCCGTCTCGACGTAGGTGCCGTCCTCCTGCCAGATCACCGGTTCCTCGTGCTCGAAGTACGGGAAGTCCAGGACCAGCAGGTCGTCCTTGCGGTCGTCCTGGAGCGACCACAGCACCGGGTGGCCCTCGCGGATGAACAACCGCCCTCCCGGCTTCAGCAGCGTGGCCACCACTCGCGCCCAGCGGCGGATGTCGGGCAGCCAGCCGATCGCTCCGATGCCCGTGTAGACCAGGTCGAAGGCGCCGTTCTCGAGCGCGTCGGGCGCGCCGTACACGTCGGATTCGACGAAGTCGATGTCGGCGCCGGCCAGTTCGGCGAGTCGGCGGGCCTCGATGAGCGACGCCGGTGAGAAGTCCAGTCCGGTCATTGTCGCGCCCAGCCGTGCGAGGGACACGGTGTCGGTGCCGATGTGGCATTGCAGGTGGATGCCGCGGAGGCCGCGGATGTCGCCGAGC
The DNA here is from genome assembly GCF_040682215.1 of Actinoplanes sp. NPDC051346. NCBI lineage: Bacteria > Bacillati > Actinomycetota > Actinomycetes > Micromonosporales > Micromonosporaceae > Actinoplanes > Actinoplanes sp. NPDC051346. The sequence continues at coordinate 699,886 of NZ_JBFBAJ010000001.1, forward strand.
AGCGGTCGATCGAAGGTGACGACGTCGCTGAGATGCGCCGGGTCCCGGGCGAAGGCGGCGAGGTCGTATCCGGCCGAGGCGGCGTGGACGGGGGCCCGTTCGTCCCAGTTGGCGCGGTTGACGTCGCGGTAGTCGGTCATGGCGTGGGACGGTATCGCAGACCGGGCCGCCCACCACCTGGTTTCCGCTCGGCCCGCGGCGCATGATGGGTGCCCTGGTGGATCGAAGGCGGGTGTGGGTGTGGAGAGCAGGCGAACGACGGTGCGGGACGTCCGCCGCGCCAACCGGGCCAGCCTGCTCACGGATCTCTTCCATGGCGGGCGCCAGAGCCGGCAGCAGCTCGGGGACACGACGGCGTTGAGTCAGGCCACGGTCAGCAACCTCATCGGCGAGATGATCGACGAGGGTCTGGTCGAGGAGGCCGGCCTGGTGGGTTCGGACGGCGGCCGGCCGCGGTCTCTGCTGCGGGTCGCGCCCGGCTTCGGGTACGTCGCGGGCGCCGACGTCAGCGCGACCCGGGTGCTGGTCGAGCTCTACGACCTGGCGATGTCCCGGGTCGGCGTCGCGCAATGCGCGTTAGCCGCGAGTGAGGCTGGAGAAGGCAAGAGCGGACCCGACCCGTGCCTTGCGGCCGAGAAGCTGCTCGAAGGGTTGGACGCTGTCGTGGCCGAGGCCGGCGTCGCTCGCGGCGAGGTGCTGGGTTTCGGCGTGGGCGTCGCGGGCGTCGTGGACCAGTCCGGAGACGCGCCCGTGGTGCACTCGCAGGCGACGGGCTGGGACGCCGTGCCGCTCGGTGCGATGCTGCGCGACGGCACCGACGTGCCGATCCACGTGGAGAACGGTGCGCAGGCGGTCGGCCAGGCCGAGATGTGGTTCGGCGCCGGTCGGGGCGCGCGGCAAGCGGTGATCGTCCTGGTCGGCGAGGGCGTCGGCGCGGCTGTCGTGATGGACGGGCGCGGCTATCGCGGGGCACACAGCAACGCGGGGGAGTGGGGGCACACCACCTTTGTGTACGACGGTGACCTCTGCCGCTGCGGTACCCGGGGCTGCCTGGAGGCGTACCTCGGCGCGGACCGGATCGCGGCCCGCCTCGCCGAGGCGACCGGGCTGGAGGCCGGGCCGGAGCTGTTGTCCCGGGTGCTCGCCGACGATCCGCTTCCCGGCGGGGCGGCGGAGGTCGTCCGCGAGACCATCGGCTACCTGGGCGCCGGCATCGCGGGATTGATCAATCTCTTCTCGCCCGAGCGCATCGTGCTGGGCGGTCCGGCCGGTTTGGCGCTGGGGGAGCGGTTCCTCACGGACATCCGCGAGGCCGCTGCCCGTCACGCGTTGCGACATCCGTATTCGCGTACCCGGATCGACCTGTGCCAGCTCGGACCGGACGCCGTCGCGATGGGCGCGGCCACCCTCCCGATCGCCCGGCTGCTCGCCGACGGCGGGCTGCCGGCGACGGCCGGCCCGGCACCGACATCGCGCGCCGCACACCGCCGCTCAC
>NZ_JBFBAJ010000001.1:701477-997039 GCF_040682215.1 Actinoplanes sp. NPDC051346
CACTGACCAGGGGACGCAATTGATCACCGATCGGCAGCGCGCCGCACACCGCCGCTCACTGACCAGGGGACGCAATTGATCACCGATCGGCAGCGCGCCGCACACCGCCGCTCACTGACCAGGGGACGCAATTGATCACCGATCGGCAGCGCGTCGCGCGGGGACTGCACACGGTCGCCGAGGTTCTGGAGTTGGCCGAGAACGGCCTCGTCGTTCTGGATCCGTATTCGGTGCTGATCAGCACGTCGGCGCGGCTCGGCCCCGGCAGTGTCTGCTATCCGGGCGTCGTGGTCGAGTGCGACGCGGAGAGCACGTGCGTGCTGGGCGTGGACAACGTGCTGCTGCCCGGCACCTACCTCGTGGCGACCGGCGGGGGCTCGGTGCGCCTGGGCGACGGCAACCGGATCGGTGAGGGAGGTGCCCGACTTACCTCGGAGCATCCGGACGCACCGGTGCGGATCGGCGACCGCGTGCGCGTCAACGGCGGTGCGGCGATAGCCGGTCCTGCCTGGCTCGGCGACGGCAGTCAGGTGCTCGGAGCGATCAACGCTCAGCGGGTCACCCTGGCCGCCGGGGGCGACTGGACCCATCCGGATCCCGACGCCCGCGGCGGGGTGCTGAAGGGGCTGGGCCGCGCCCGGGGAATCGAGGTCGGGCTCGGCGAGGTCGTCAACGGGTGCGGTGACTTCGCCGCGGCACCCGTGGAGCGGCAGTTGGTCTATCACCCTCGCTGACGACAGGTGCGGTGGCGGGCGATCGTGTCGCGGAACCAGAGGGCCGACTGCTTCGGCGTACGCTGCTGCGTCCCGTAGTCGACGTGCACGATGCCGAACCGCTTCGCATAGCCCTCCGCCCACTCGAAGTTGTCTATCAGGGACCACGCGAAGTAGCCACGGATGTCCACGCCCTGTTCGCACGCCGCCGCCACCGCCGCGATGTGCTCGGCCAGATAGGCCGTGCGGTCCTCGTCCGCGACGAAGCCCGACGCGTCGGCCGTGTCGTCGAAGGCCGCGCCGTTCTCGGTGATGACGAGCGGCAGACCGGGGTAGTCGCGGTGCAGCCGGACCAGCAGCTGGGTGAGGCGTTCCGGGGTGATCGGCCAGTTCATCGCCGTCCGCGGGCGGTCCAGTGGCACCCCCCGGACGACCGGATGCCCGTCCGGGCCGATCCTGCCGCCGTTCTCGTCGGTGCCGCTGAAGTCCTGCCCGAAGTAGAAGTTGACGCCCAGCACCTCGATCGGCGTGGAGATGACGTCGAGGTCGCCGTCCCGCACGGGGAAGGCGGTGCCCCGGGCGGCGAGGTCGTCGACCACATCCCGTGGGTACGAGCCCTTGCGCAGCGGGTCGAGGTAGGCGCGCAGTCCCATGCCGTCGGCGCGGCGGGCGGCGTCGTGGTCCGCCGGTGCGTCGGTCGCCGGGTCGGCCGTACCCATGTTGAGGGTGATGCCGAACGTGTGCTCGCGGGTCGCCGCGGCCTTCATCCGCCGGGTGGCGAGGCCGTGGCCGAGCAGCAGGTGGTGGGTCGCCGCGACGGCCGCGTCGAAGTCCCGGCGGCCGGGGGCGTGTACGCCGGTCTGGTAGCCGAGCCACGCCGAACACCACGGCTCGTTGAGCGTGGTCCACGTGTCGACGCGGTCGCTGAGCCGTTCGAAGACCAGCATCGCGTAGTCGGCGAAGCGGTACGCGGTGTCCCGGTTCGGCCAGCCCCCGGCGTCCTCGAGCGCCTGCGGCAGATCCCAGTGGTACAGGGTGACCCACGGGTCGACGCCGGCGCCGAGCAGTTCGTCGGTGAGCCGGTCGTAGAAGGCGAGACCGGCCGGGTTGACCGGCCCGCGCCCGTGCGGCTGGACCCTCGGCCAGGCCACCGAGAAGCGGTAGCTGTCCACGCCCAGGCTCTTGATCAGTGCCACGTCCTGCGGCATCCGGTGGTAGTGGTCGCAGGCGACGTCGCCGTTGTCTCCGCCGGTCACGGCCCCGGGCGTGCGGCAGAACGTGTCCCAGATGGACGGTGTGCGGCCGTCCTCGGCGGCGGCGCCCTCGATCTGGTAGGCGGAGGTGGCGACGCCCCAGGTGAATGACGGGGAAAAGGCGGGGATCATGCGTCTCCTGAGATGGGGTGGAGCCAGCAGGCCACGGTCCGCGTCGACCCGTCGGGGGTGTCGGGGTTGCCCAGCACCGGGATGTGTCGGGCGCACGGGTCGAAGACCTTGGGGCAGCGGGGGTGGAACGAGCACCCCGTGGGCATGCCCTTGAGGTCGGGCGGCGAGCCGGGGATGCCGCTGAGCTCGCGCCGCGGGCCGCGCAGCGCGGGGAACGAGCCGAGCAGGCCGGCACTGTAGGGGTGCAGCGAGTTGCGGTAGAGCGTGGCGGCCTGTGCCTGTTCGACGATGCGGCCGCCGTACATGATGGCGATGCGGTTGGAGAATTCCACCAGCAGCGACAGGTCGTGGGTGATGAAGATGACCGAGAAGCCCAGCCGTTCGCGCAGGTCGATGAGCTGGCCGAGGATCTGCCGCTGCATCACCACGTCGAGGGCGGTGGTGGGCTCGTCCATGATGACGACCTGGGGTTGCAGGATCAGCGCCATGCCGATCATCACGCGCTGCCGCATGCCGCCGGAGAGCTGGTGCGGGTAGGCGTCCATCCGGTCCGACGAGATGCCGACCAGCCTGAGCATCTCCCGGGCCCGGGCGTCGCGGCGGGCCGCCGGCATCGACGGTTCGTGGGCTCGAAGGACATCGGTCAACTGCGTCGAGATTTTGTGTACGGGGTTCAGCGAGTTCATCGCACCCTGGAACACGATCGCCGTCTGCGCCCAGCGGAACCGTCGCAGGCCGTCGTCGTCGAGGCCGAGCACGTCGTACGGCTCCGCGTCCAGCGGGTGGTAGACGACCTTGCCGCCGCTGATCACGCCGGGCGGGGCGAGCAGCCGGGTGAGGCCGTACGCGAGGGTGGACTTGCCGGAGCCGGACTCGCCGGCCAGGCCGAGGACCTCGCCGCGGTGCAGGGTGAGGTTGACGTCGCGGACGGCGTGCACCGCCTGGTCGCCCAGGCCGTAGTCGACGTTGAGGTTCGTGATCTCCAGGACCGGCTCGCGGCTCACGGCGTCGCCTCCTTCGATGAGCGGTTCACCGGCGTCGCAGCGGTGGTGATCGCGGGGATCGGTCGCGCGTGGGTGTGTGGCGCCGGTGAGTTGCTCAGCACCGGGGTGAAGCCGACGCGCATCCGTACCGTGCGGCCGGAGGCGGTCTTGACCTTGGTCTTTCCGGCGCTGCGCAGGCGCGGGCTGACGAACTCGTCGATGCCGAAGTTGATCAGCGAGAGAGCGGTGCCCAGCAGGGCGATGGCCAGGCCGGCCGGGACGAACCACCACCAGGCGCCCTGCGCGAGCGCCTGCTGGCTCTGCGCCCAGAAGAGGATGGTGCCCCAGTTCCACTCGGACACGGTGCCGATGCCGATGAAGGCGAGGGTGATCTCGGAGGTGACCGCGAAGATGACCGTACCGACGAAGCCGGAGGCGATGATCGCGGTGAGGTTGGGCAGGATCTCGAAGAGGATGATCCGCCAGGTCTTCTCGCCGTTGGCCCGCGACGCCTCGATGTAGTCGCGGCGCCGCAGCGACAGGGTCTGCGCCCGCAGCACCCGCGCGCCCCAGGCCCACGAGGTAAGACCGATGATGAGCGCGACCAGGGTGTCGCCGCCGCCCGGCGCCGCCGCCGTCACGATGATGATCAGCGGGAGCGCCGGCATCACCAGGAAAACGTTGGACAGCGCGGAGAGGCTGTCGTCCCAGCCGCCGCCGAGATATCCGGCGGTCACTCCGATGAGGACACTCAACACGGTGGCGAGCGCCCCGGCGGTGAGGCCGACGAGCATCACGCCGCGGGTGCCGACCAGCACCTGGCTGAACACGTCCTGGCCGAGGTGCGTGGTGCCGAACCAGTGCTCGGCCGACGGCCCCGCCACGAGGTGTGTGCCGCGGGCGTCCGGATCGTAGGGCGCGATCCACGGTCCGATGATCGCGAAGAGGACGTAGACGCCGAGCAGGGCCAGGCCGGTGGCCGCCTTGGCGTTGGCGACGAAACGGAACCGCCTGCGCCGGGCCGGTGGCTCTCCCACGACCTGCTCGATGCTGGAGGGGGTAATGGTCACCGGTCAGCCCTCCTTGCGGGTACGGGGATCGAGCAGCAGATAGGCGACGTCGGCGACGAGGTTCGCCAGCAGCACCGAGATGGTGATCACCAGGAAGATGCCCTGCATCAGCGGGTAGTCCTTGGCGCCGACCGCCCGGAAGAGCAGGAAGCCCAGCCCGGGATAGGAGAAGACGATCTCCACCAGCAGCGTGCCGCCGACGATGAAACCCAGCGCCAGCGCGAATCCGGAGACGTTGGGCAGCAGCGCGTTGCGGGCCGCGTAGCCGAGCGCCACGCGGCGCTCGGGCAGGCCCTTGGCGTGCGCGACCGTGATGTAGTCCTCCGCCGCGACGGTCACCATCATGTTGCGCATGCTGAGGATCCAGCCGCTGACCGACGAGACGAGGATCGTCAGCGCGGGCAGCAGGCTGTGCTGGATCGCGCTCGGGATGAAGTACTGGTCCCAGGCCGGCACCAGGCCGGGCTCGAACCCGCCGGAGGACGGGAAGAAGCTGCCCGGCCCGGCGAGCAGGTAGATCGCCAGCAGCCCGAGCCAGAAGTACGGCACCGAGGAGAGGAACGTGGTGGTGGGCAGCAGGCCGTCGATCCACGACCCGCGCCGCCAGCCGGCGAGCACGCCGAGGCCGGTGCCGAGCAGGAAGCTGATGACGGTGGTGATGCCGACCAGGGCCACGGTCCAGGGCAGCGCGTCGCCGATGACCTCGGAGACCGCCGTGGGGAACGCCGTGAACGACAGGCCCAGGTCGCCCCGGAAGAGCTGCTGCCAGTAGTCGAGGTACTGGCTCCAGAGGCTGGCGTCCTTGTCGAGGCCGAAGAGCACGTAGAGGGAGTTGATCGCATCGGTGTTCATCGACCCCTGGTAGCGCGCGAGCAGCGACTGGATCGGGTTGCCCGGGATCATGCGGGGGATGAAGAAGTTGATGGTGATCGCGGCCCACGCCGTGAAGGCGTAGAACAGGATCCGCTGAAGCAGATATCTCATCGCACGCCCTCTCGGTCGTACAGCCAGCAGGCGGCCCAGTGACCGGGCACGTCGCCGATCTCGATGCGTACCGGGAGGTCGGTGGCGCAGCGCGGCATCGCCGCCGGGCAGCGCGGATGGAACCGGCAGCCGGCCGGGGGTCGGATGAGGCTCGGCGGCTCGCCGTCGCCCCGGTCCGCCGCGTCGCTCGCCAGAGCGTGCAAGCGGTCCGGGTCGGGGGCCGAATCGATCAGGAGCCGGGTGTACGGGTGGGCGGGCGACTGGGTGACGCTCTCGCTGTCGCCGCCCTCGACCATCTTGCCCGCGTACATCACCAGCGTCTCGTCGGCGAAGTAGCGCGCCGACGCGATGTCGTGGGTGATGTAGAGGATGGCGAGGTCGAGCCGATCCTTGAGGTCGCGCAGCAGGTTGAGCACGCCCAGCCGGATGGACACGTCCAACATGGACACCGGTTCGTCGGCGAGCAGTGCCTCCGGGTTCGCGCCCAGAGCCCGGGCGATCGCGACGCGCTGCCGCTGACCCCCGGAGAGCTCGTGCGGGAACTTGTCGAGATAGCGCTCGGGCGGGGTCATGCTGACCCGGGTGAGCAGGTCGGCGAGGGCCTTCTCGAGCTCCGCCGCCGTCCTGCCGGCGTTGCCGTGGATCCGCAGCGACCGGGTGAGGTGGTAGCGGACGGTGTGCACCGGGTTCAGCGACGCGAACGGATCCTGGAAGATCATCTGGACCCGCCGAACGTAAGCCCGAAACTGCCGGCCGCCCCTGACCCGGGTCGACTCACCGTGCAGCCGGATGTCCCCGCCGGTCCGCGGATACAGCTGCGCGAGCAGGCGCGCGACGGTGGACTTGCCGGAGCCGGACTCGCCGACCAGCGCGACCACCCGGCCGCGCCGCAGCGTCAGGTTCACGTCGTCGGCCGCGTGCACGGCGTCGTGCTCGCGCCGGAACAGCTCACGCAGCCCGCGGCGGACGGGGAAGTGCTTGGTCAGGCCGATCGCCTCGAGCACCACCTCATCGGCCGGCGGTGCCGCGTCGGGGCTCAACGTCATGCCGACTCCTTCGCATTCCTTCGCAGAGGGAACCGCGCGCCCCCGGGGCGGCCCGGGGGCGGCGGAGCGGGTCAGGAGTTGGCGGGCCTGAGGTGCAGGACGACGTCGAGCGCGTTGGCCTGGGTGGGCTGGCCGGCACCGTAGGGGTTGGTGTCGTCGGGCCAGCCGACCCAGTTCTTCGTGCTGTACGCCATGCCGACGTTGTCCGCGCCGAGCGGGATCATCGGAACCTGCTCGACGAAGATCTTCTGGATCGTCTGGAGCGCGGCGGTCCGGGCGGCGTCGTCCGTGGCGTTCGCGTACGCCTCGAGCGCCGTCGTCGCCGCTGCGTTGTCGAAGCGGCCGAAGTTGCCGCCGGGCGACGCGGTGCCGATCGGCTTGAGCAGCTTGCCGTTCATGATGGTCTGGTAGATGTCGTAGGGCGTCGAGCCGCCGTTGGTCCAGCGGACGGTGGCGCCGAAGTTGCCCTCCTCGACGTTGCGGAACCACGCGTCCTGGTTGGCCTTGTCGACGGTGGCCGCGATGCCGATCTCGGCCAGGTTGCTCTTCACGATCTCGATCGAGGTCTGGTAGTCGGACCAGCCGCTGGGATCGGTCAGGCTCAGCGTGACCGGCTTGCCGGACGGGTCGGTCAGCGTGGTGCCGTTGAGCTTGTAGCCGGCCTGCGCCAGCAGGGCCTTGGCGCCCGCCACGTCGACGCTGTGGTTCTTGCCCTTGAACTCGGGGGCGATGAAGGCGTCGCCGGCGGGCGTCGGCAGGCCGGTCACGCTGGTGATCAGCGGATGGAAGTAGCCGCCCTCGGCCTGCTGGAAGATGTCCTGGCGGTTGACGACCAGGTTGACCGCCTGGCGCAGCTTCGGGTCGTCGAACGGCTTCTTGGAGGTGTTGAGGTAAAGGCCGTGGATGCCGAGCACCGCCGGTGCCCAGACCTTGTAGTGCGCCGGGTCCTTGTCGAGGAACACCGTCTTGTAGTTGGGGATGAAGACGAAGCTCCACTCGTTGGAGCCGTCCGTCAGCGCGGTGGTCTGCGCGTTGTTGTCGGTGTAGGACGTGTACCGCAGCTCCTTGACCTTCGGCAGGTCCTGCCAGTAACCCTCGGTGCGCGCCGACAGCGTCGTGGTCTGCGGCGTGAAGGACTTCAGCGTGTACGGACCCGAGCCGACCGGGCTCTTGTTCGGGTCCTTGCTCGGGTCGGCGACCTTCTCCCAGATGTGCTTGGGCACGATCGGCGTCTGACCCAGCCACTTGTCCTTGTAGACGAACATCGACCGGGTGAACGTCACCGTCACGGTGTTGCCGCTGGCGGAGATGGCACCGTACGGGGTGGCGGCGGAGTTGATCGCCTCGTTCTTCTTGGCCAGCTCGAAGGTGTACGCGACGTCGGCACCGGTGACCTTCTGGCCGTCCGACCAGGTGGCGTTGTCCCGGACGGTGATCGTCACCTTCCTGAAGTCCGGCGTCCACTCGGCGCCGGTCGCGAGCCAGGGCTTGGATTTCTCCGCCGGCTTGACCGGGTTCCACATCATCAGCGGCTCGTAGATCATCCACTTGTAGCCCAGCGAGGCGGCGGCCGACGTCGTGAGGAACGGATTGTGGTTCTCCGTCTGCGGACCGTTCGGCATGCCTACGGTGAGGAAGGGTGTGCCGCCGGCCGAGTTTCTGTTGCCGGCGTTCGGCGAGTCGCTGCACGCGGCGATTCCGCCCGTGGCGAGCACGCCCGCCAGGGCAGCCGCGAACAAAGTCCTTCTCTGCATTTCCGATCTCCTCAGGTGATGCGAGTGGGGTTCCAGGGGTGCCGGATCGCCGGCGACGAAGTCACTCAGTGACCGGGCCGGCTCCGGTGGAGGCCCGGGCCACGAAGGTGGCGGGTATGACGGTCGGGCGGTTGGGCAGGGGTGAGCCCTCGAAGTGGGCGAGCAGGGTGCGCGCCGCGGCCTCGCCCATCTCGCGCAACGGTTGGTGCACGGTGGTGAGCGGCGGGCGGGTGTGTGCCGCCAGCGGGATGTCGTCGAACCCCACCACCGCGACGTCCTGCGGGATGCGCCGGCCGCTGTCGAGCACGGCCCGCATGGCGCCGGCGGCGGAGAGGTCGTTGTGGGCGAAGACCGAGTCGAACTCGAGCCCCGCCTCGATCGCCGCGGTGACCGCCGCGACGCCGCAGGCGATGGTGAAGTCGCCGGAGAGCACGTGCTCGGCGGGGATCGGGTGGCCCGCCTCGGCGTACTCGGTGGCGAAACCGTCGAGGCGCTGTGCGGTGCAGCCGAAGCGTGCCGGCCCGGCGATCACCAGCGGCCGGCGGCGGCCGATCCCCAGCAGGTGCCGGGCGGCCGCGCCGGCACCGGTGAAGTGGGTCGTGCCCACGCTCGGAATCTTTCCGGGCTGGACGTCGCGGTCGTCGATGAGGACCACCGGCAGGCCGCGGGCGTAGAGGCCGGCGATGTAGTCGAGAGTGCCCTCCGGCTCGATCACCAGCAGGCCGTCGAAGCTCTTGGCGGACACTTGGGCGCTGAACTGGCGCATCGACTCCTCACCGCGATTGCAGGTGAACAGCAACAGGCCGTAACGCTCGGTCTCGAGCACGTCGACCGCGCCCTGCAGGACCTCGCCGATCCACGGCCAGGTCAGCGAGGGCACGAGCATGCCGACCACGCGGGTTCGTCCGCGGGCCAGCCCGACAGCCCGGGAGCTGGGCACGTAACCCAACTCCTCGATCACCGCCCGGACCCGTGCGGCGGTCGACGCGTCCAGCTCACCCTTGCCGTTGAGCACTCGCGACACCGTGGTCTTGCTGACCTGCGCGCGGGCGGCGACATCGGCGATGGTGATGGGCACGGGTCCTCCGGCAAGTGACGTCCGAGCGCGCGGCATCGCCATCTCGGAACCGGTTTCGGGAGCGGTTCCGGAAGTAAACATTGGTGAGTCTCGTCACGTCAACGAGGGCATATCTTTATTTAGGTCTCGAGGCCATAACCACGAAGGCCATCGCTCGTTAACGACTTTTCGACCCGGTCGACGAGCTCCGGTAGCACCCGACCCAGCGGGCCGTCGACCACGAGGTCCGCGTACGGCTTCCCCCGGGTGACGCCCTGGTTGACGATCGCGACGCGGATGCCGTTCTTCGCCGCTCGCAGCACGAACCGTCGGCCGGACATGACGGTCAGCGACGAGCCGAGGACGAGCAGGGTGCGGGCCCCGGCGACCAGTTCGAAGCCGCGGGAGACCCGCTCCGGCGGCACCGTCTCGCCGAAGTAGACGACGTCCGGCTTGAGCAGGCCGCCGCAGGCCGCGCAGTCGACCACCGTGAAGCCGTCCAGCGCGGCGTCGTCGATTTCCACGTCGCCGTCGGGGTTCACCGCGGACACGGCCGCTCCGAAGCCGGGATTGGCGGCGTCGAGCCGGCGCTCGAGCTCGGTGCGCTCGCTGCGGCGTCCACAGCCGAGGCAGGCCACGCGGGAGAGAGCGCCGTGCAACTCCACGACGGCGTGGGCGCCGCCGGCCTGGTGCAGGCCGTCGACGTTCTGGGTGATGATCCCGTCGAGCCGCCCGAGCTCCTGCAGGCGTGCCACCGCCCGGTGCCCGGCGTTGGGGCGGGCGTCGCCGATCGTGCGCCAGCCGAGGTGACTGCGCGCCCAGTAGCGCTGCCGGGCAGCCGGATCGCCGATGAACGTCTGGTATGTCATCGGGGTGCTCCGCCGGGCCGCCCCCGAGGGGCCGCGGTAATCCGGGATGCCCGACTCGGTGGAGAGCCCCGCGCCGCTGAGCACGACCACCCCACCGTCGCCGACCCAGTCGGCCAGCTCATCTACTCGCTCCACCCGACCATGGTCCCTCGCCGAAGTCACCCGCCGGAGTGGGACGAAGTGCTCAGTCGATGTGATCTGTGCACGGACCAGCGGATGACGGTAGGTTGATCGGGTGGCTGTCGTCGCGCGCCTGCTTCCCCGTCTCTGGGACGGGCGCCGCCTGCTGCAATTCCTGACCGGCCTGGCGCTGATCGCCCTCGCTTTCGCCGCCCCGGCCGTGGCCGCCGCGCCCACGCCGTCGGACACCGCCGTGATCGTCACCGTGCATGCCCCGTGCCGCGGTGCGGCTCCGGACCGGATCGAGGAGCGTGCACCGGCCGAGCGCGCCGACTCCGTCCCGGCGGCGCGGGTCCCGGTGCTCGGGCCCGATGTCGCCGCCGACGCCGCGCGGCTCGTCGACCGGCGACTGCTGCTGCCCGGCAGCGTCGCCCAGAGCTGCTATTCCGGGCGCGCCCCGCCGCTCGCCTGAGTCACCTGTTCCTCACCCGTGACGCCACGGGCCGTCCGCTTGCCCGTGGGCGGCGCGCCGGGCGTCGCCGACGTCGTTCCCCTCACCGAAAGCGAACCCCCCGACGCACACGAGAGAAACCGGTGCCGACCGTGGAAACCGCTGCCGTCCTTTGGATGACCCTGATGCTCGCCGTCGCCGCCGCGGCGGCCGCCCTCGCCCTGCCCCGTCGTGCCCATCCGCACGACCGTCGTCCGTCCGCGCCCGCCAATCTCGCCGCGGCGCATCCCGCTGGATACGCCGACGAGGTGGGGCGGGCCGTCACCTGTGCGGCCGAGACCGCCCGCCTCCGTCGCGCCGATTGGCAACGCGCCCAGGAAACGGTCGACGAGGCCTGGGCCGCGTTCGACGCCGCCGACCGTGTGGCGCGCCGCTGCACCGCGGCGGCGGCGTTCCCGATCCTCAGGCAACGCCGCACCCGCGCCGAGATCGCGGACCGGGAACGCTTCCTGCACCGCACCGCGCTCGCCGCCTGCCGGCGCAAGGAGCTGTCGATCGCCCAGCTCAACGAGGCCCTCGCGCACCGCGACGGATGGAATCCCCGCCGGCACCCGGTGGCTCAGGAAGCCGCCCTGCGCTCCGCCGTCCGGGAGCATCGCTTCGCGGCGTACCAGGCGGCCACCGAGCGGGAACGCGCCGCCTGGGAGGAAGCGGAGAAGGCAGCCGCGGCCCTGCGCACCCTGCGTGCCGAGGCGCTGGCCGCTCGGCTGCGCGCCGGCCGTGACCCCCGCCCCATCGGCGACCCCCGGTCCGCGCACGCACGGGAGCGGGCCGGACAATGGAGTCCCACCGAGCCGGTGGCGCGCCCAGCCACCCTCGCGGCGCATTGACCCTCCAGTGTGGATCGTCCGCTGACGTTCCCCGTTGCGACGCGGGAGTTAGACGAGCCGGGTACCGTCACAGAGGCGTTGACGGGTGAAAGGCAGGAAGCCACAGTGTCATTGACTCCGGCGGGCCGCCCGCCCGACGCGCGGCTGCACCGCGCCGCGCGGATCGAGGACGCCGTCCACGAGGTCGTCGAGCGCCGGCTGCGTCAGCGTGGCTGGCGGCCGGTGATCACGGCGTACACCGGATATGGCGCCCCGGGCTGGGCCCGCGTCATGGCGCGGGTCGTGCTCACCCGTCGCTCCCCGACGCCGAAGCGACGGGAAAAGGTGCGCGGCTGGCGCAGCTTCACCAGTTCGCCGGTGAACAACGCGTTGGTGCGGATCGAGATCGGCGGCCAGGTGCACGAGACGCGCACCGACCGTAGCGGCTACGTCGACACCCGGGTGAGAGGCGACCTCGCACCGGGGTGGGGCTGCGTGCGGCTGCTCACCGAGGGCGCCGAGCCGGTGGAGGCGCCGATCCGGGTGGTCGACCCGGCCATGAAGTTCGGCCTCGTCAGCGACATCGACGACACCGTCATGGTGACCGCCCTGCCGCGTCCGCTGCTCGCGGCCTGGAACACCTTCGTGCTCGACGAGCACGCCCGCACTGCCGTGCCGGGCATGGCCGTGCTCTACGAGCGGCTCGTCACCGCGAACCCGGGCGCGCCGGTGTTCTATCTCTCGACCGGCGCGTGGAACGTGGCGCCCACGCTGAACCGCTTCCTGTCCCGCCACCTCTACCCCGCCGGTCCGCTGCTGTTGACCGACTGGGGGCCGACCCCGGACCGCTGGTTCCGCAGTGGCCAGGAGCACAAGCGCAACACCCTGGCCCGGCTCTCCGCCGAGTTCCCGGACATCCGGTGGCTGCTCATCGGCGACGACGGACAGCACGACCAGGAGATCTATTCCGAGTTCGCGCAGGCGCACCCCGACAGCGTGGCCGCGGTCGCGATCCGTCGCCTGTCACCGACGCAGGCCGTGCTCGCCGGTGCCATCCCCGGGCCCACGAGCGACGCGGAGGCGGTCGGCTCGGGAGGCAAGACCTGGTTCTCCGCGCCGGACGGCGCCGGCCTGTGGTCGCTGCTGAGGGACACCCACGTTGTCTGAGCGCCGGGCGTCCGGGCGTCAGTCGTCCGCCGTCGTCGTCCTCGGCTGGTCCGCCGTCGTCGTCCCCGGCTGGTCCGCCGTCGTCGTCCCCGGCGGCTGGTCCGCCTCGGAGACCCGGGCGTGCAGGCGCTCCCGGATCTCGTCCGGCGAATACGCCCGCCTGCGCCGCTCCTGGCGCGCCATTACCACCCCGGTGGCGGCGACTCCCGCCAGCCCGGCCAATCCCGCTACTTTCCACCAACGCATCTGCCGAGGATAGACACGTGGTTGCCGACATCAGCCTCGACGAGGCCATCGATCTGACGCGTACGGGTGACGTGTGGCTGTTCCGCGGTCGCTCCGGCCCGGACCGCGCCATCCAAGCCATGACCAACAGCCCGGTCAACCACGTCGGCATGGCGATCGTCATCGAGGACATGCCGCCGCTGATGTGGCACGCCGAGCTGGGCAAATCCCTGCCCGACCTGTGGTCGGGGACCTTCCAGCGCGGGGTGCAGCTGCACGACCTGCGCGACGCGGTGACGGTCTGGGCGCACCGGTACGGCCAGCGCGGCTGGCTGCGTCAGCTCGAGCAGCCGGTGACCAGGGACATGGAGGACCGGGCCCTCAAGACGGTGGCCCGGCTCGACGGCACGCCGTTCCCCTCGACCGCCCGGCTCGCCTGGCGCTGGGCGCGGGGCCGGGTGCCGCAGATCCGCCTGCCCTGGCAGCAGAGCGTACGGACCGGCGACGACGACCTGGAGTTCGCGTACTGCGCGGAGGTGGTCGCGGTGACCTACGAGGAGATGGGTCTGCTTCCCCGGGGCCGACAGCCCAACTGGTACGACCCGGGCCGCTTCTGGAGCGGGGACGACCTGGAGCTCTCCGACGGCTACCGGCTCGGCGCCGAGATCGCCGTCAGCATCCCCTGACCGGGCGTCAGCTCGCACCTACGCCGAAGCGGCCGCCCGAAGGCGGCCGCGTCACGATCAGCGGCCGCGGCGCCCGCCGACGCGGGTACCCGACGAGAAGGCGGCCGCACCGCCGGACTGGGTGGTGTGCACGGGCGTCGAACCCGTGCCGGCACTGCGCCGGCTCCGGGGCTGACCGCCGCCCTGGGCCCGTCCCGGCTGACCGGCGCGCGCGCCGCCCTGACCGGCTCGTGCACCCTGGCCGCTTCGCGCGCCACCCTGGCCACCTCGCGCGTCACCCTGGCCGCCTCGTCCGGCCTGGGAACGGCCGCCCTGCGCGGGAGCGTCGGACGGGCCGCGGCCGCCGGTGCTCTGGTCGCGTCCGCCGCCGGCCCGGCTCCGCCGAGACCGTCCCGGCCGGGCCTCGCCGGCCCCGGAGGGCTCCGCGGCGGCCGGCGCCGACGGCGCGGTGAAGGTGCGTTCGCCCGGTGCGAGCTCGGCCAGCAGGGGGTGACCCGGCCGAGTCCTGGTCGTGGTCGGCTTGATGCCCGCCTTGCGGGTCAGGTCCCGCACGTCGCCCTGCTGGTCGTCGGTCATCAACGTGATGACCGTGCCCTGCGCGCCGGCCCGCGCCGTACGCCCCGAGCGGTGCAGGTAGGCCTTGTGCTCCACCGGCGGATCGGCGTGGATCACCAGCGCCACGTCGTCCACGTGGATGCCGCGGGCGGCGATGTCGGTCGCGACGAGGGTCTGCGCGCTGCCGTCCGAGAACGCCGACAGGTTGCGGTTGCGGGCGTTCTGCGCGAGGTTGCCGTGCAGCTCGACGGCCGGCACCCCGGCGGCGACCAGCTGGCGGGTCAGCGTCTTGGCCCGGCGCTTGGTGCGGGTGAACACGACCGTGCGGCCCGGCGCGGCCACCAGGTCGACCAGCACACCGAAGCGGTCGTCGTGCTGCACGTGCAGCACGTGGTGGGACATCTCCACCGGCGCCTCGGCGGCCGAGTCCACGTGGTGGGTGACGGGCTTGTGCATGAAGCGCTTGACGAGCACGTCGACGCCGCCGTCGAGGGTGGCCGAGAAGAGCATCCGCTGGCCGTCGCGCGGCGTCGCGTCCATCAGCCGCCGGACCACCGGCAGGAAGCCGAGGTCGGCCATGTGGTCGGCCTCGTCCAGCACGGTGATCTCGATCGCGTCGAGGCTCGCGTGCCCGCTCTGCAGGTGGTCGGCGAGCCGGCCCGGGCAGGCCACGACGATGTCGACGCCCGCCTTGAGGCCCTTGATCTGCGGGTTGGGGCCGACCCCGCCGAAGACGGTGAGGGTGCGCAGGCCCATCGCGGCGGCGAGCGGGGCGAGGGTGGCGTCGATCTGGGTGGCGAGCTCCCGGGTCGGCGCGAGGATCAGCGCCCGGGGCCGCCCCGGCCGGCGCGGCGTCGCCGACTGGGCGAGGCGGGCGATGACGGGCAGGACGAAGGCGTAGGTCTTGCCGGAGCCGGTCCGCCCGCGGCCGAGCACGTCACGACCCGCGAGCGAGTCGGGCAGCGTCGCGGCCTGGATGGGGAACGGGGAGCTGATGCCGAGACCGGCGAGTACCTCGGCGAGCTTCGTGGGCACGCCGAGGTCGATGAACGAGGACATGTAGGTGTGAACTCCGAACGGTTGAGGGGTCGTCCTGCCCGGCGCAGACCTCACGGGTCGCGGCGCGTGGTGGTCGATCCGTAACGCGGCCCGAGGCAGAACTGGTCGTGACCGCGAGATCAAGTGTACCCACCCCTCGACCGCAACCCCGCTGCACCCGAGTGTGACCCGTCCTGCACCCGGCGAACCGGACCGTTTCTCCTCAGTGCCGGCGTCTCCCCCCGACCCGGCCAGGTACTGAAGGAGACCCCCATGAGCGGTGTTGTTGAGGTTGACCGCCGTCGCGAGGACACGGTACGGGCGCACATGCCGCTCGTCGGGCACCTGGTCCGCGAGATGCTGGCCCGGGTGCCTTCCCACGTGAACCGGGACGACCTGCTGTCGGCCGGGTACGCGGCTCTCGTCGCCGCGGCCCGAGGGTTCGACGACGACCGCGGCGTGCCGTTCGCGCGGTTCGCGGCGGCCCGGGTCCGTGGCGCCCTGCTCGACGAGCTGCGCGGGCTGGACTGGGCGAGCCGCTCGGTGCGGCAGCGGGCCCGGCGTACCGACTCGGCGCGCCAGGAGCTGACCGCGGAGCTGGGCCGTACGCCGACCCTGGCCGAGGTCGCCGAGCGGCTGGGCTGTTCCGTCGAGGACATTGAGTCGGCGGACGACGACGTGCAGCGCGCGGTCGTGTTCAGCCTGCAGGGCTTCGCCACCGCGGGCGCGGACGACATGGTGACCGAGCCGAGCGCCGGCCCGGAGGACATGCTCATCCGCCGGGAGCGGGTGGGCTACCTGCGACACGCGGTCGAGGTGCTGCCCGACCGGCTGAAAGCGGTCATCACCGGCTACTTCTTCGACGAGCGCCCGATGGCGCAGATCGCCGCCGACCTCGGTGTCACCGAGTCGCGGGTGTCACAGCTGCGGGCCGAGGCGTTGTCGCTGCTCAAGGACGGGCTGAACACCCATCTGGAGCCGGGCATCGCGACGTCGGAAAAGGACGGCTGTGTGGCGCGCCGCCGCGCGGCGTACTACGACCAGATCGCGACCCGCGGCACGCTGCGGGACCGGCTGGCGATCACCGGCCCGGACGGTCTGCCGGTCGCCGCCTGAATCTCCGCAAGCCGGGGCTCGGTCATCACGCGATGACCGAGCCCCGTGGCGTTGGTGGGGGCGTTTGTGGGCAGGTCAGGCGTTGGCGCAGGTGCCGGCCTTCTTCTGGGCGGCGATTGCCTTGTCGGCGCCCTTGGCGTAGAGGGCCAGGCCCTCCTTGGCGGGCTCGAGCTTCCAGCCCTGCTGCTCGTACACCATGGTGTAGGACTGGGCGGCGACGAGCTGCTTGGCGATGACCACCGCCTTGTCGGTGCCCTCCATGCGGGCACTGGTCAGCTGGATGGCCAGGCCCTTGCGGGAACACGCCTCGTTGAGCTTGACGTACTCGGCCTTGCTGATGGCGGCCTTGCCGGCGGCCGTGTACATCTCCCAGGCGCCGCCGAAGTCGCCGCCGCTGAAGCGGTCGAACACGGTCTGCGCGGCGGCCTTGGCGCCCTCGATGGTCTTCGGCTCGGGACCGCCGGCCGCGGCCGCGGCGGCGTTGCCGGCGGGAGCGTTCTCGGCGTCGTCGGAGCAGGCGGAGGTGAAGGCGAGGGCGGCGACGGCGGCGAGCACCAGGGCGCCGGCGCGCCGGAACGGGTGGTTGTGGTTCATGACCCCGTTCAACCCGGCACGGGCCGACACGTAACGGCAAGCGTCGCTGTTGACGGATTCCTGACAATCGCTGCGGCGGCCGTAACCTCGCTCAGCCGGTCGCCGCCGGAAACCCGCGTCGGCTATTCTGAGCGTTTCCACGGGAAACAAAAAAGCGACCAGGAATGGTCGCTGACCTGCAGAATGCTACCACAACAGGGAGTGGTTTTGTCAAGCTCCGCCGACGGTACGGACACCTTGCGGAACGATGACATCGAGTCCGAACAGGCCTATCTGACCGCCCTCTACGCCCGCCTCGACGAGCTTCGTGACCAGGCCGGCGAGCGCCTGCGCGCCATCCTGCTCGAGGCCGGCGGCACCCCACAGGGCCGTTCGCAGCGGGAGGCCACCCGCGGCCACTGGGCCGAGCAGGTCGCGCAGATGAATGCCGTCGAGAACGGATTGTGCTTCGGCCGCCTCGACTTCTCGGCCGGAAATCCGACCTACATCGGGCGGCTCGGAATGTTCGCCGAGGACCGCGAGCGCGATCCGCTGCTGATCGATTGGCGGGCGCCGGCCGCGCGGCCTTTCTACCTCGCCACGGCGGTGTCCCCCGAGGGGGTCACCCGGCGCCGGCACCTGAGGACCCGGGGGCGCGAGCTCACCGGCATCGACGACGAGGTGCTCGACCTGCACGCCGGCGGTGCGGGCGGACGGGAGGACGTGACCGGCGAGGCGGCGCTGCTCTCCGCGCTCACCGCCGGGCGTACCGGCCGGATGCGCGACATCGTCGAGACGATCCAGGCCGAGCAGGACGAGGTGATCCGCTCCGGCCTGGCCGGCGTCATGGTCGTGCAGGGCGGGCCGGGCACGGGCAAGACCGCCGTCGCCCTGCACCGCGCGGCGTACCTGCTCTATACGCATCGCGCGCAGCTCACCAAGCAGGGTGTGCTGATCCTCGGTCCGAACGCGACGTTCCTGCGCTACATCTCCCAGGTGCTCCCGTCGTTGGCCGAGACCGGTGTGTTCCTCGCCACCCTGGGCGACATGTTCCCGGGTGTGACGGCCCGCGCCGGCGAGTCCCCGCGGACGGCGGCGCTCAAGGGCCGGCTCGCGATGCTCGACGTGCTGGCCCGGGCGGTGGCCGATCGGCAGACCGTGCCGGACGACTACGTCGAGGTCGACCACGACGGCTATCCGCTGCGGATCGAGCGGTGGGTCTGCGAGAACGCCCGGGCCGCCGCCCGCCGCTCCGGCCGCCCGCACAACGTGGCCCGGCAGATGTTCGTGACCGAGGCGATCCACGCGCTGTCGGTGCAGATCGCCGAGCGCATCGGCGCCGACCCGCTGGGCGGCGACAACCTGCTGGAGGAGGCCGACCTGGCGGAGACCCGGCGAGAGCTGCGCGAGGACGAGGACGTGCAACGGGCCCTCTTCGAGTTGTGGCCGGTGCTGACCCCGCGGCAGGTGCTGCGGGACCTGCTCGGCGACCCCGACCGGCTGGAATCCGCGGCCCCGGAGCTCGACGCGGACGAGCGGGCGCTGCTGCTGCGCGACCGTCGGTCCGGCTGGACCCCGGCCGACGTGCCGCTGCTCGACGAACTCGCCGAACTGCTCGGCGAGGACGAGACCCTGCGGGCCCGGGCCGTGGCACGCGAACGACGGCGGGCGATCGAGTACGCCGAGGGCGTGCTGGAGATCGTCGCGGGCTCCCGGTCGCTCGACTTCGAGGACGAGTCCGAGGAGAAGGACGAGATCCTCTCCGCGCTGGACGTGGTCGACGCGGGCGCCTTCGTGGAGCGGCACGAGGTGATCGACACGCGGACCGCGGCCGAGCGCGCCGCCGTGGACCGCACCTGGGTCTTCGGTCACGTGATCGTCGACGAGGCGCAGGAGCTGTCCCCGATGGCCTGGCGGCTGCTGATGCGCCGCTGCCCGAGCCGGTCGATGACGGTGGTCGGTGACGTCGCGCAGACCGGTGAGCTGGCCGGGACGACGACCTGGGACCAGGTCTTCGAGCCGTACGTGGAGCAGCGCTGGCGCCTCGCCGAGCTGACCGTGAACTATCGCACGCCCGCCGAGGTCATGGCCGTCGCGGCCGACGTGCTGGCCGCCGTCGATCCGTCGCTGCGGCCGCCCCGGTCGGTTCGCGAGTCCGGGTGCGTGCCCTGGGCCAGCCGGGTGTCACCCGACGCGCTCGCCGGCGACCTGATCGCGGCGGTGCGCCGGGAGGCGGCGACGGTGCCCGACGGCCGGGTCGGCGTCATCGTGCCCGCCGCCCTCGAGGAGTCCCTGGGCGACGCGCTCACGGCGGCGATCCCCGAGGCGGCCGTGGAGGAGCAGCCCGACCTGCGCAACCACATCGTGCTGATGACCGTGCGGCAGGCGAAGGGCCTGGAGTTCGACAGCGTGCTGGTGGTGCGGCCGGACGAGATCATCGCCGAGAGTCCGCGCGGTCTCAGCGACCTGTACGTCGCCGTGACCCGGGCCACGCGACGGCTCGGCGTGCTGCACACGGCGGACCTGCCGAAGGTGCTCGCCGGCCTGGCGTGACAAAGCGGAGGGGGCCGGCGCAGGTGCGCCGGCCCCCTCCCGCTCAGGTACGAACCTGTCAGGCGGCGCCCTTGGCGAACGGCGTGTGGCCGTAGGCGTTGGTCATCGCCAGCCGCGACTGCATGGAGGTGTTGCTCGAGATCGCGGCGTAGTAGCCGGCCCGACGACGGGCGGTGATGCCGTCCGGGTTCTCCGGCACCGGGGCCAGGTGCGGGTCGAGGTGGGTGTTGAGGCCGTCCTTGAGCAGCGACAGCGCCTCGGCGCGCAGCTGCGAGATGCGGCTCTCGGTGACGCCCAGGTCGGCGGCGATCTCCGCCATCGGGCGCTCCTTGAGGAAGTACTCGGAGATGACGTAGTGCAGGCGCTCGGGCAGCGAGTCGATCGCGTGGTGCAGGTAGCCGATCTGCTCACGGCGCAGCAGCATGTCCTCCGGGCCCGGGGTCGGCTCGGTCACCAGGTCGTCGGCGCTGCTCGTGGTGAAGCCCTGCAGCGACAGCACGGTGGCGCGCTGCACGTCGTTGTCCGTCTGGTGCAGGTCGTTCGTGGTGGTGCCGAGCGCCTGGGCGAGCTCCTCGGGGGTGGGGGTGCGGCCCAGCGTCGTGGTGAGGTTCTGGCGGGTCGCGTCGGTGGCGCGCGCCTTGGTGCGCACCGAGCGGGTGGCCCAGTCCAGCGACCGCAGCTCGTCGAGGATCGCGCCCCGGATGCGGGTGGTCGCGAACCGGTGGAACGGGATGCCGCGGGTCGGGTCCCAGCCGCGGGCGGCGGTGACGAGCGCGTGCAGGCCGGCGCTGGTGAGGTCGTCGCGGTGGATGTGGTTGGGGATGCGGGTGAGCATGTCGCGCACCAGGTGACCGACGAGCGGCATGTGCGTACGGATCAGCTCTTCCTGCTCCGCGGCGGACAGGGCCGGCACAGTGGTCGCGGTGTCGGCGGCGAAGTCGGCAACGGTCGTCATGGTGCTGGTCATGTCGTTTCCCCCGTGTTCTCGTCGGTGGCCCGTGACTGGTGGGCGACACCGGCTGACAGGGAGAAACTTTGGGTGACTCCGGGTGGAGGAAACGGTCGCGGACAGTTGCCGCCTGGTTGCTTCGTCTCTTTTCCTCAAGAACCCCGGAAGGGGCCCTTCTCAGACGCTCCGGAGGAGGTCCCAGACGAAGCGCTCAGGCGCGAACGCCTCGGCGTAGCGCACCCGCGCCTGGGCGCCGTAGTGCCGGGCGGTGGCGGTGGGCAGCTCGGGATCGGTGACCACGGCGAGCTTGCGTTCGAGATACGCGGTGATGTCGACGTACAGGGTGGGTTCGAACCTGAGCGTCGACTCTCCGGCGTAGTGCAGGATCCGACCGCTGTGCCGGGCCGCGCATCCGGTCGCCGCGGCCGCCGTTCGCCGCTCGGCGTCGGAGTCGTCGGGCGCGGGCACATAGATCACATCGGCGTCGACCCCGGTGAGCACGTTCTCGATGGCGGCGACCGCGGCTCCGTCCCAGGCGGCGCCGGGCACGTCCCGCGTGCGGCGGTCGGCGCCGCCGCGGCCGCGCTCCCGCCGGTCCTGCGAGCGGCGGCGATCGGCCGCCTCGGGGCCCCAGACCAGCAGGCAGTCGAGGGCGCGGGCGGACGCCTCGGCGCCGCGGGTCAGCGGATGCTCCGGGCCGTCGCAGGAGAGCACCAGCATGGTCACCGAGTCTCCGGCGGCCCGGTGGGCGGCGAGCGTTCCGGCGCAGCCGAGCTCGAGGTCGCCGGGGCGGGCACCGACGGCGAGGACGCTGCGTGCCACGGACTGCCCTCCTCGTCGCTCGGCGCCGAGCCGGGGTCGGCGGCGCTGAGAGTCCATCGGCGGGCGCACCCTCCGAGTTGAGGGTTGTGGCGCGGCTACGGCAGGCTGGTCACATGGACCTCAGCGACACCGGCACCATCGTCACCGTTATCGCCGGCATCGCCATGCTGGTGGGCGTTCTGGGAGTGGTGATCCCGGTGCTCCCCGGGCTCATCCTGTGCTGGGCGGCGGTGCTGCTGTGGGCGCTCCTGGGCGACGCCTCCGGCGGGCGGTGGCTGGTGCTGGCCCTGGCAACGGTGGTGGCGGTCGGCGGCACGGTCGTGAAGTACTTGTGGCCCGGGCGGCGGTTGAAGAGCAGCGGCGTGCCGACCTCGTCGCTGGCCGCCGGGGGAGTGCTCGGCGTGATCGGCTTCTTCGTGGTGCCGGTGGTGGGGCTGGTGCTCGGTTTCGTCCTCGGTCTCTTTCTCGCCGAGCGGGCGCGGCTGGGACCGGGACAGGCGTGGCCGTCGACGCGCGGGGCGCTCGCGGCGGTGGGCCTGTCGATGCTCGTCGAGTTCGCCGCGGCCCTCGGCGTCGCGGTGATCTGGATGTTCGGCCTGCTGAGCACCTGACGCCGCTTCAGTCGAACAGCTGGGTGCGGGTGCGCCGGATCCGGCGGCGCTGTCGGCGGAGCAGGAGCAGCAGCGGCGCGGCGGCCAGCGTGACCGCGATCGCCGCGGCCGCCCCGGTGGGCAGCGTGGGAGCCGTCGCGGCGCGGGCCTCGCCCGGCGCGGGCGCCGGGCCGCTCGCCGCCGGCGCGGCCGACGGAGCGGACCCGCCCGGGGCCATACCGCCGGGGTCCACGAGCTTGCCCACCGAGGCGTCCTCGGGCAGCGAGAAACCCCAGTCCAACAGGGCGGCGCCCTGCTGCCAGCTGAGCAGCGGTCGGCGCTCGGCGCCGAGGAGTGTGGCGACCAGCCGCCGACCGTTGCGTTCCGCCGCGCCGACATAGCTGTGCCGGGCGAGGTGGGTGAAGCCGGTCTTGCCGCCGAGCGCGCCCGGATATTCGAAGATCAGCCGGTTCTCGTTCTGAATCTGGAAACCGCCCACCTTCGGCCGCTTCTGCGCGGGGACCCGGGCCGTTCTGGTGAGCGCGTACCTGACGAAGACCGGATCGGCGAAGCACTCGCGCGCGATGAGCGCCAGGTCGTACGCGCTGGTGAACTGCCCGGGACCGTCCAGTCCCGAGGGGGTCACCGCGTGGGTCTGGAAGGCGCCGAGCCGCTGTGCCTCGGCGTTCATCGCGGCGAGGCCCGCCTTGACCCCGCCGGCGCCTCCACCGAGGCGCGCCAGCGCGTTCGCCGCCTCGTTGCCCGAGTTCAGCAGGAGGCCGAGCCACAGCGTGGCGATCGAATACTTCCCGCCCTCGACGAGCCCGACCGCGGAACTACCCGGCTCGATGTCGAGATCGCCTCGGGTGACCGTGATCGTCCTGCGCGGGTCGAGCTTGTCCATGACCGCGGCGGCGAGCAGGAGCTTCTGCACGCTGGCCGGTGTGCCGTACACATGCGGTCCGCAGCCGCCGAGCACCTCGCCGGTGTCGAGGTCGGCGACCAGCCAGCTCGTCGCGGTGAGCGCGGGCGGTCGCCTCGCGCCGCTCGGGATCACGAGTCCGTCCGTGGCCAGGCCGTCGCCACCGACCGCCCGCAGCACGGGGTCGTCCTTCGGCGGGGTGGGCAGCGGCTCCCGATCGGTGGGCGGCGGCTTCACCTCCAGCCGGGGACAGGGCACGGTCGCCGGCGTCGCCGGCGCCTCCACCGCGGTGGCTGCCGCCGGGACCGGCGCGTGAAGGGCGGCCGCGCACACGGCGACAACCGTGGCGACCGCCGCCGCGGCACGGCGCCCCGGTCGGGAAGGTGTGCCGTCGGTCAGCACGGCTCGAATGCCTCGGCAGTGGTGGCGACGCCGGCTTCCATGGCAACGACCCTAACGCCCATCGTCAACGAGCGCCGGCCGCCGAGTCCGCTGGCGCTCGCGGCCCGACCCGGGATTGCGCGCAAATTGCGCCGAGGCATTTTGTGAAGGCCATGGCTCGATAATTGCCGGCCCTCGCCGATATTCTGTGAACTACGGCAGAACTGTTGCGCGCGGAGTCCATCGCGCGCCACACTGAGCCCGGTTCTTAGGATTCTCTTCAGGAGTCGTTATGGCGCGGCAGGTAATCACCACCCTCATCGACGACATCGACGGAAAGCCGGCCGACCGCACGGTGGAGTTCAGTCTCGATGGCACGGCCTACACCATCGATCTGTCCGAGGCCAATGCCGGCAAGCTTCGCAAGGCGCTGGACCCGTTCATCAACGCGGGCACGCGAATCGGCCGTTCCGGGTCCGGTCGCGCGGCCGCCCGCACGGCGCCGGTGCGCACCGCCGGCAGCCGCGACGAGAACAGGCTCATCCGTGAGTGGGCTGCACAGCACGGACACCAGATCTCGGAGCGCGGTCGCATCCCGCAGAGCGTCAGCAGCGCCTATCGGGCGGCGCACGGGCGCTGAACGCCGCCGGCGGTGCGGGCCATTAGCGCTCCGCCTGTGGCATCGCAGATGGTGAATGCCGGGGACTCGTGCCCCGGCTTCGTGTTATGGCATGCCGGCCTAGCGAATGCCGCCCGGCGATGCCCGACGTGCGTGTGACAGCAAAGTTTCCGCCGGGTTAGGCTCCGACCGGCCGAGTCCTGCACGGAAAGGCCTGCACTCGGCGCGGGGATTCTCGGCCGCCGTGGGGATTCGGCGTCTTTGTCGGTCCGGCCCTCAGCAATCCCGCAGGCGCGGCAGCATCTCCGCGACCTTTTCCAGCACCTTCTCGTCGCCGGCGTACCAGCTCGACGACCGGGGCCAGTGCGTCATCACGTCGGTGAATCCCAGCTCCGCCGCGCGGCCCACCGCGTCCTCGAACGCGCCCACACTGCTCAACGAGTAGACCGGCGACGAGTCCAGGTTGAGATAACGGGCGACGGCCGGCCGGCCCGCGCGGTCCAGTGCCGCGCCGAAGCGGTCGCCCGCCTCGCGCACCGAACTCCACCAGGCCCGCTCGTCGTCCAGCGCCTGGGCTCCCGTGGTCACCCAGCCGTCGCCGTGCCGCGCCGCCAGGTTGATGGCGCGCGGGCCGTTCGCCGCGACGATCAGCGGGGGCCGGGGCTGCTGGACCGGTCCCGGCAGGGTACGGGCGTCCACCGCCCGGTAGTGCTGGCCCGTGTACGAGACGTGGTCCTCGGCTGTCAGCCGGCCGAGGAGCTCCACGAACTCGGTGAAGCGGTCGACCCGCACGCGCGGGGTGAGCGGCTCCTGGCCCAGCACCTCGGAGTCGAAGCCGGTGCCGCCGGCGCCCACACCCAGCAGCAGCCGACCGCCGGAGATGTCGTCGATGGACAGGGCCTCGCGGGCGAGGTGCACCGGGTGGCGGAAGTTCGGGGAGGCGACGAACGTGCCCAGGCCGATGTGCTCGGTGACGGTCGCCGCGGCCGTCAGGGTCGCGATCGCGTCGAACCACGGTCCGTCCACGAGGTCCCGCCAGCCGAGATGGTCGTACGTCCAGGCGTGGTCGAACCCGTACTCCTCGGCCCGCCGCCAGCGGTGCCGCGCGGAGGACCAGCGTTCTTCCGGAAGGATCACGATGCCGATGCGCACCGGGGGACCGTACCTCAGGGCGAGGATCAGGCCGTACGCAGTCCGTCGCTGGCGCCGTCGGACACCGCCGTCGCCGCGTCGTCGAAGGCGGCGAGGGCGCGCACGAGCTCCGCGCGGCGTGCCGGGCTCATCCGCTCCAGCACCTCGCCGAGCGCCGCCCGCCGGTGTTCCCGCAGCTCGTCCAGCAGCCGGTGGGCGGCCGGGGTGGGCATCAGACGCACCTCGCGGCGGTCCCGCGGATCCGGCACCCGCCGCAACAACCCGGTGGCCTCGAGCCGGTCACACAGGCGGCTCGCCGACGACGGCACCACGTTCAGGGCCTCCGCCAAGCGGTTCATGTTGGTGTGCTCGTTGCGCGAGATGATCGTCAGGACTCGCAGTTGCGCGGGCGGCACCGCGGGTGACTGTGCCAGCCGCGCGCTCTCGAAAACGCCCAGCAACGCCTCGACCGTCGACTCCACCGCCGCGGCCACATTCGTCAGGCGCTCCATGCCGGTCCTCTGTGCGCAGGTAGTGGTGCTTGCAGCCCGCATCCGTTCGCCGAGGCGAGGATCAGCGCCGCCAGTCGAGGCAGACGGTGACCGCGTCGTCGTCGGGCTCCACACCTCCGTGGTATTCGCGGAGGTTGCGCATCACCGTACCGACTGCCTCGGTGGCCGGCTGCAACCGCGTCCTGCGCAACGCGGTCAACAGGGCGGATTCACCGTACGGGGGCCGCCCGCCGGGAGCCGCGGCGTGCACACCGTCGCTGACCACCAGCAGCCGGTCGGCCGGTTCGAGGAGGAACTTCTGGGTTTCGTACCGGGTCTCGCCGAACATTCCGAGCGGAAGCTGCTGCTCGAGGACGACCGGCTGGATCTCGCGGTCCCGGGCGATCACGGCGCGGGGTGAGCCGGCGTCGACCGCCTCGACCTGTCCGTCCACGAGGTCGATCTCCAGCAGCAGGGTGGCGGCGTGGCCGTCGCCGCCGAACCGGGCGTAGACGGCGTCGGAGGCGAGTTCGGCCTGCTCGACGATGTTCGCGCCGGAGCGGCGGGCGTTGCGCATCGCGTTGACCGCGACCGTGGTGAGGACCGCCGCCTCCAAACCGTCTCCGTGCCCGTTGAGCACCGTGAGGGTGAGGCGGTCACCGGCGATGGACCAGTCGTAGTGATCACCGAAGACCGCGTACGCGGGCTGAAGCTGGCCCGCCACGAGGAACCGGTCGTCGCCCAGTGAGCGGCCGGGCAGCAGCTCCCATTGCAGTTCGGCGGCCATGGTGAGGCGCTCGCGTCGCTGGGCGCGCCGGTAGCGGTCGGTCACCGCGTCGGCCGCCCGCAGCGCGACCGCGAGCTCGTCGGCGACCGTCGCGAATTCCTCGGTGAGGCAGCCGTCCGGGGGCGCCGGGGTCTCCACGGAGAGGACGCCGAGTCGTTCGCCCCAGACGCTCAGCGGCAGATAGGTCCTCGCGGAGTCGGACGCGATGTCGGCCACCGGCCGCTGACTGCCGAAGCAGCGCTGGGCGAGCACGTCGCCGAGCGGGCCGTCCGGGTCGAGCAGGGGCCGCAGGGCGGTCAGAGTGAGGTCGCCGAGCAGCACCTCGACCCGGCCGGCACGATGGTGCCGGCGCAGGTGCTCGGCCGCCACCTCCGGCAGCCGGTCCGGCGGTGCCGCACGCAACAACGCGCCCACTGGCGTCGGACGGTCGGACAAAGGGAAGCCTCTTTCGCGCGGGAGACGGCAATATTTGCTGTAGAGCAAGAATGATAGGGAACGCGTGCGGGGACTCCGCGCCGGGCCGCGCGGTGGATGGTCCGCTCCGGGGACGGGGCGCGTCAGCGCGTCGCGGCGAACGACTTCTCGAAGTGGATGATGCTGCCCCGGCGGGGCGTGGACTGCATGCGTACGTTCTCGCTGAGCGCCTTGATGAGAAACAATCCGCGGCCCCGTTCGCCGGCCGCCTCGGGCCCGCCGACGGTCTCGGCGTCGAAGCCGGCGCCGTTGTCGGCGACGTCGATCGCGCAGTGGTCCTCGGCGACGTCGAGGCTCACCTCGATGGCGTCCGCCCCACGGGCGTGGTTCACCACATTGGCGCAGGCCTCGGTCAGGGCGACCTCCAGGTCCTGGCCGGCCTCCCGATCGACGTGGAAGACCGACAGGGCACAGCGCAGCAGCCGCCGTACGGCCGGGACGCTGTCGACCTCCCGGGGCAGGTTCAGGTGAACCGAGATCCGCATGCGATTCGTCCTCCTCCCACTCGACCGGCCGCGCCGATACCCGCACCCCCTGTGTTCCCGGCCAGGTACCGGGCTAACCACACCCGGTGTGCGACGGCGATAGGGTCGGACCATGATTCGGTTCGGCTACAAGGCATCGGCCGAGCAGTTCGCCCCTCGCGAGCTGCTCCGCTACGGCATCGACGCGGAGCAGCACGGCTTCGACTCCGTGTTCGTCAGCGACCACCTTCAGCCGTGGCGGCACGACGGCGGGCACGCCCCCGCGGCGCTGCCCTGGCTCGGGGCGCTGGCCGCCAGCACCGAGCGGGTGCTGCTGGGCACCAGCGTGCTGACGCCGACGTTCCGCTACCACCCGGCGGTCATCGCGCAGGCGTTCGCCACGCTGGGCTGCCTCGCCCCGGGTCGCGTCATCCTCGGCGTGGGCTCCGGCGAGTCGCTCAACGAGGTGCCGCTGGGCCTGACCTGGCCCGAGGGCAAGGAGCGGTTCGCGCGGCTCAAGGAGGCGGTGGCGCTCATCCGGCAGCTCTGGACCTCCGACCGGGTGACGTTCGAGGGCGCGTTCTACCGCACCGAGCTCGCCACCATCTACGACAAGCCCGAGCAGCGGGTCCCGATCTACATCGGCGCCTCCGGTCCGGCCGCGACCCGGCTCGCCGGCCGCGTCGCCGACGGCTTCATCACCACCAGCGGCAAGGGGCACGGGCTCTACACCGACACGCTGCTCCCGGCCGTCCGGGAGGGCGCGGAGAAGGCGGGCCGGCCGCTCGACGACCTCGACCTGATGATCGAGGTCAAGGTCTCCTTCGACCCCGACCTCGAGAAGGCCCGCAACGACACCCACTACTGGGGTGCGCTCGCCCTCTCGCCCGAGGAGAAGACCGGCGTCGAGGATCCGATCGAGATGCAGCGCCGGGCCGACGCGCTGTCGGTCGACCGCACGGTGACCCGCTGGATCGTCTCCTCGGACCCCGACGAGCACGCCGCGAAGGTCGCCGAGTACCTGGACATGGGCTTCAAACACCTGGTGTTCCACGCGCCCGGCCCCGACCAGGACCGGTTCCTGCGCGTCTACGGCGAGCAGGTTCTGCCCCGGCTGCGTGACCGGAAGTCCTAGGGGTTGTCGCGCCGATCGCCTCTGATGATCCGCTGGTCGCCGCGGCGGCGGGGGCGTGGCGGAGGGGACACGGAGTGCCGGGCGCTACGACGGCCGGTTTCCTGCTCCGGCACGACGGCCTCCGGGGCAGCCGTCGTGCCGAGGGCCGGACGGTCGGCGGACCGCAGCGGGGCCCGGCGGCGGGCGTACTCGATCGCCACCGCGCGTGCCATCCGCAGGGCGACGGGCAGCAGGCGCCGCTGCCGGTCGCCGTGGAGCCGGGGGTAGCCGACCGTGGCGACCTCCACCACCCGCAGCCCGCGGGTCGCCATCCGGATCGTGATGAGGGTCTCGATCTCCGGGCCGTCGCCCCAGGCGGCCCGCCCGCGCTTGAGCCCCGGCACGTCCGGCCCGGGCAGCTCGAGCAGCGGCAACAGCTCCCGCCAGTACGCGTTGTAGCCGCAGCTCAGGTCGGTGAACCGGGTCCTGAACAGCAGGTTGACGACCCGGCTCAGCAGCGCGTGCCCGACGCGCTCGGCGGGCCGGGCGTCCCGGTGCTCGCCGCCGTATCGGAACCGTGAGCCGTGCGCGGCCTCCGCGCCGGACAGCAGCGCGTCGACGAACCGCAGGATCTCGCCCGGGTCCGCCGACCCGTCGGCGTTGACGGTCACCACGATGTCGCCGGTGGCCGCGGCGAACCCGCACGCCAGGGCGTTGCCCTTGCCCGAGCGCGTCTGGCGTACGACGACCACGTCGGGGCGCACCTCACGGGCCACCGCGACGGTGTCGTCGTCCGAGCGCCCGTCCACGACGACGACCTCGTCGACCGGGGGCAGGTTCTCCAGCACCAGCGGGAGGTTGTCCTCCTCGTTCAGGGCGGGGATCACGACGGTCACGGTGGGTGACGACGCGGCGCGGGACGGCGCCGAGCGTCGCGACGAGGGAGGCATGGGCGGTGGCTCCTCGGCGGCGGGATGGCGATGGGGGTCGCACGGACGGGTCACAACTTACCAACTGATTACGGTGCGTCAACTCCGGCGCCAGGCCCAGTAAGGTGCGGGGAGTCGCCCACCAAGAGGGGAAGTCCGTGACAACGATCGAGGCTGTGGTCTTCGACCTGGACGGCGTCATCATCGACACCGAGGAGGTCTGGGAGCAGGTGCGCCGCGCCTATGTCGCGGAGCACGGCCGTGAGTTCCTCCCCGACAGCCAGACCCGCATGATGGGCATGAGCACCGGCGAATGGTCGCGGCACCTGAGCGAGGAGGTCGGGGTCCCGCGCCGGCCCGAGGAGGTGGCCGCCGACGTGCTCGGCCGGATGGCCGGGCGCTACCGCGAGGCGCTGCCCCTGATCCCCGGGGCGGTCGAGGCCGTCCGCCGCCTCGCCGCCCACTTCCCGCTCGCCCTGGCCAGCTCGTCGGCGCGGGTCCTCATCGACCAGGTGCTCGAGACGGCCGGGCTGCGGGACGCCTTCCGCGTCACGCTCTCCACCGAGGAGGTCGACCGCGGCAAGCCCGCGCCGGACGTCTATCTCGCCGCCGTCGACCGCCTCGGCCTCACCCCACGGGTCTGCGCCGCTGTCGAGGACTCCAGCAACGGCCTGCGGGCGGCGGGCGCGGCCGGCCTGGCCGTCGTCGCCGTCCCGCACGGTGTCTATCCGCCCGCGGCCGACGCCCTGGCGCTGGCGAGCCTCGTCGTCCACGACCTGGCCGAGCTGACGGTCGAGGCGGTCGGGAAACTGCGCTGAGCGGCCTGTCCGCCGCGGCGGTCAAGGCAGCTTGTGCCCTGGGCGCACCCGCGCGGTGAGGCCGTGGGCGGTCGACGGTGCCGACGACGACGGGGTCAGCGTGGCGGGCCCGGCGACCGGCAGGACCAGCGTGCTGCGTGCCAGGTCGACCTCGACCGTCGCCCGCCCGTTGAGCCAGTCGACGACCGCCTTGCTGATCACGCCGTTCGCGTCGTACTCCTTGAGCTCGCTCTCGTTGCCCCGGCCGCAGCAGGAGTAGTAGGGCGACGCGTCCATGACGACCGGGACCTTGACGCCGGGTGCCGTTCGCGGGCGGACCAGGTCGACCGCCACGCGGTCGGGCACGCCGTCCTCGTCGGCGTCGCTGGGCGTCCGCACCCAGACGCTCTCCCGGATGGCGTTCCGATCCTCGGTGGCGAAGAGGGTTCGGGGAGGCCCGGGGGCGACTGAACGGCAACCGTGGCGGCCCTTTTGATGGAGAAATCGGTGCGGCTCGGGTGCAGCTGGGTTGCACAGCGTCCCCAAGGTTCCAGTCGGGCGCCCTGCTTCCGATACTCAGGGGCATGGAACCCGTCGCCTCAGTGAGCCTCGCCAGCGGCGCGACACAACGCCCGTTTGGCTGGCAGATGCAGCTTCGTGTCGACTACGTCGTCAACCAGGTCATGCTGACGCACCGCGGACAGTCCGAGGATGCGGTGGCACAGGAAATCAACGATCAGCTCCGCAATGTCGGCGTCGTGCCGAACAAGCGGCAGATCGCCCAATACGCGGTGGCGATCAGCCAGTTGCCCGAGATGCCCCCCAGTAGCCGCACATCCTGAAGGTTCTTCGAGTTCCCCGCCCCGTGACCCGTCACCGGGCGGGGAACCTCAGAATCCGGTCGTCGCCATCGCGGACGTCACCACGCCCGTCGGTGTTCGACGTGGTGAGCCACAGCGCGCCGTCCGGTGCCACCTCCACGGTGCGCAGCCGGCCATAGCGCTCCTTGAGCTCGGCCTTCGCCGTGCCGCCGCCGAGCGGGACGGTCCACAGTCGTTCGCCGCGCAGCCCCGCCACATAGGCGGTGTTTCCCGCGACGGCCACGCCTGACGGTGACGCCTCCGGGGTCGTCCACGTGACCAGTGGGTTCACATACCTGCTGTCGTCGCCCTTGCCCTCGACCTCCGGCCAGCCGTAGTTGCGCCCCGGTTCGATCTTGTTGAGCTCGTCGAAGCGGTTCTGGCCGAACTCGGCGGCGTACATGGTCTTGTCGGCGGTCCAGGCGAGGCCCTGCACGTTGCGGTGCCCCAGGCTCCAGACCGGCGATCCCGCCCGGGGGTTGCCCGGCGCGGGCCTGCCCTCCGGGGTGAGCCGCAGAATCTTGCCGTTCGGATCATTCGGGTCCTGCGAGGCCGACGGGTCGCCGGCGTCGCCCGTGCCGGCGTAGAGCATGCCGTCCGGCCCGAAGGCGATCCTGCCGCCGTTGTGGATCCCGGCCTTGTCGATGCCGTCGAAGATCACCTTCGGGGCGGCGGCGTCGTCGAGCGTGAACCGGACGATGCGGTTGTCGTCGGCCGCGGTGAAGTACGCGTACACATGTTTGGTCGTGGCATGGTCCTTCGCCACCGCGAGACCGAGCAGCCCGCCCTCGCCGGCGGCCGAGACCCCGGGCACCCGGTAGACCTCGCGGGGCGGGCCGCCGCCGGCCGGGATCCGCAGGATCCGGGCGGTGTCGCGCTCGGCGACCAGCGCGCCGCCGTCCGGGAGGAACGCGAGTCCCCACGGCGTGTCGAGGTCGTCGGCCACCGTCTCCGCCCGGCTGAGGTCGGGAACGCCGCCGGTCGCCGACGGTGTGGCGGAGGAGGGGGTGGAGGCGACCGACGCCGACGGTGCAGGCACGACCGGCGCGGCGGGGGAATTCTCATCACTTTCAGAGCAGGCTGTAAGCAAGACAGCACAGGCCGTTGCGGCGGCGAATCCCCAGCGTGTGGCGGAAGTCATCCCTCTACCGTGCCCGGGTTGCCTGTGAGGAAACTGAAAATTCACCCGTCTGAATGCTTGACACCGCCTCCGACCTGCGGTCAAGGTCCACTCACGACCTTGGAATCCATGGAGGCCTCCACCATGACACCAGCCCGCTGGGCGACCGCCTGCGCGCTCTCCCTCGTGACCGCGGCCGCCGCGGTCCTACCAGGGATCACGCCGGCCGCCGCGGCTCCTGCCGACGACCCGCTGAGGGTCTATGTCGGCACCCTCGACGCCGCGCAGCTCCAACGGTTGCGCGCCGTCGGCATAGACCACGACGAGAGCGCGGTGACCGCTGCCGCGGACGGCAAGGTTGCCGTCGAGACCATCCTCGGTGAGCGGCAGGCCGAGCGGCTCGTCGCCGCCGGCGTACCGCTGACCGCCAAGCGCACCACGGCCCGGATGCGGGCCGAGGCGGCGGCACCCACCGTCTTCCGGCCGTACGCCGCGGCGGGCGGCATCCGCGACGAACTGGCCACCACGGCCGCGAGCCATCCGCGACTCGCCAAGCTCGTGACCATCGGCAAGTCGGTCAAGGGCGTACCCATCCAGGCGGTCAAGGTGACCCGCGACGCGCGCCACGTGCCCGACGGACGCCGTCCGGCCGTGCTCTACATGGGCGGGCAGCACGCTCGCGAGTGGATCACCCCGGAGATGAACCGCCGGCTGCTGCACCACGTCCTCGACTCCTACGGTACGGACGCCACGATCACGAAGGTGCTGAACACCACCGAACTGTGGTTCGTGCCGGTCGCCAACCCCGACGGTTACGACTTCACGTTCACCGAGGGCCACCGCCTGTGGCGCAAGAACCTGCGCGACAACAACGGCGACGGCCAGATCACCGCCGGCGATGGCGTCGACCTCAACCGCAACTTCGCGGAGAAGTGGGGCTACGACAACGAGGGGTCCTCGCCGGACCCGGCCAGCGAGACCTACCGCGGTCCCGCGCCCGCCTCCGAGCCCGAGACCCAGGCCCTGGACGCGCTGTTCCGGCGGATCGGCTTCGAGTTCCTGATCAACTACCACTCCGCCGCCGAGCTGCTGCTCTACGGCATCGGCTGGCAGGTCAGCACGCCCAGCCCGGACGACCAGATCGCGGTGGCGCTGGTCGGCGACGACGCTCACCCGGCAGTGCCCGGCTACGACCCCGACATCTCCGCCGAGCTCTACACCACCAATGGCGACACCGACTACCACGCCCAGGTGCGCACCGGCGCCATCGGCTTCACGCCGGAGATGAGCACCTGCCAGACGATCTCCGGGCTGGACCCGGACGACCAGTGGGACCCCGACGACTGCGAGAGCGGCTTCAACTTCCCGGACGACGAGAAGCTGATCCAGGACGAGTTCGCCAAGAACCTGCCGTTCGCGCTCTCCGTCGCCCAGTCCGCCAAGGACCCGGCCAACCCGGTGTCGGTGGTCGGCCGCAGCACGCCCGACCTGGCCGTCGACGCGTTCGACACCTCGTACGGCTCCGCGCAGCAGGTCGCCGTCACCGCCCGGCGCGGCATGCGCGCCGTCACCCTGCACTACTCGATCAACGGCGGCCGGGAGCGGACCGCGCGCACGGCCGAGTGGAAGGGTGGCGAACGCTACGGCGGCGTTCTCGACAGCTACTTCGCCGAGGTGCGCGGCACCGTGCCCCGAGCCCGCCCCGGCGACAAGGTCAAGGTGTGGTTCACGGCCCGCAAGGACGGTGCCAAGGTCACCTCGACGGACTTCACCTACACCGTCGCCGACAAGATCGGCGGTGACGTGCTGGTGCTGGCCGCAGAGGACGTCACCGGCATCTCGCCCGCCGCCACCGACGGCGCGACCAGCGCCCGGTACGCAGGCGTTCACGTCGCCTCGCTGAAGAAGGCCGGATACCGAGCCGACGTCTACGACCTCGACACCCACGGTCGGGCGGCGCCGCACCCGCTCGGCGTGCTGTCGCACTACGAGGCGGTCGTCTGGGAGACCGGCGACGACATCATCCCGCGGGCGGTCGGCCAGCCGGCGGGCACGGTGGCCCGCTCGGCGGTGGAGACCGAGCTCGCCGTCCGCGACTACCTCAACGAGGGCGGCAAACTGCTGCTCGGCGGCAAGAACGCGGGCCTCGCCCAGGGCGCCGACGGCTCCTACCGTTACCTGCCCACGGGGCCGGGGGAGTGCACCGACCCGGAGAACCCGGCGTGTCTGCAGCTCTTCAACGATTTCCAGCAGTACTGGCTGGGCGCGTACTCGTACGTCGACGAGGGCGGCTCCGGCACCGACGGCAACCCGTTCCCGCTCGACGGCGTCGCCGGCGCGTTCGAGGGCTACTCCGCCACGCCGGGCGCCGGGCACACCGCCGCGTTCCTGGCCACGTCCAGCTTCCTGGACCCGAAGAAGTTCCCGCAGTTCGCGTCCTCGGCCGCACCGGTCGACTGGAAGCTGCCGGGCGCCGCGCCGTACGAGCCGTACGACGGTGACTGGTATCTGTGGAGCGGGCAGGCGGACAGCTCGTACAAGCGGCTCACCAAGACCGTCGACCTCACCGGTGCGCAGGCCGCGCGCCTGAAGTTCCGCACGTCGATCGACGTCGAGACCGACTGGGAC
The DNA here is from genome assembly GCF_040682215.1 of Actinoplanes sp. NPDC051346. Classification (NCBI taxonomy): domain Bacteria; kingdom Bacillati; phylum Actinomycetota; class Actinomycetes; order Micromonosporales; family Micromonosporaceae; genus Actinoplanes; species Actinoplanes sp. NPDC051346. Next base: position 735,770 of record NZ_JBFBAJ010000001.1, read on the forward strand.
TTCATGTTCGTCGAGGCGCACACGGTGGGTTCCGACGACTGGACGACCCTGCCCGACGCTGGCGGGCTCACCACCGCCAACACCGGCGAGAGCTGCAAGTCGGAGGTCGTCAGGCTGCACCCGTTCCTCGCCCACTACCAGGGCGCGGACTGCACGCCGACCGGCACGACCGGCACGTGGAACGCGGTCACCGGTTCCAGCGGCGGATGGAAGGAGTTCGACGCCGACCTGTCCGCGTACGCGGGTAAGAAGGTCGAGCTCTCCATCAGCTACATGTCCGACTGGGGCACCCAGGGCCTCGGCGTCTTCCTCGACGACGTCCGGGTCGAGATCGGCGGCACGGTGGCCGAGCGGACCTCGTTCGAGAGTGACCTCGGCGGCTGGACGGTGGCCGGACCGCCGCCGGGCTCGGGCGCCAACAGCACGAACTGGTCGCGCAGCCAGCTCGCCTTCGACTCCGGGGCCGCGGTGACCACCACCGACAGCGTCTATCTCGGATTCGGCCTGGAGACGCTGGCGCCGGCGGACCGCGACGAACTGGTCCGGCGGGCGATGAAGCACCTGAAGATTCCAACTTTCCGGGGCTAATGTCCCCAATCGGTGGATCGCGCCGCGCGCTTCGTCTAGACATGAGGCGCGCGGCGCGCTGCCGTGTAGGGCGGAGACATCGCGGTGCGTGCAACCCCCCGGTCGTTCCTGGCCGCGTTCCTGGCCGTCCTGACTTCGGTGGTGTCCGCGGCGAGCCCGGCCCAGGCCGCCCGCGACCGGACGCTGACCTGGAAGCCCTGCGTCGAGGACAAGACGGCGCAGTGCGCGAGCCTGCGCGTGCCTGTCGACCGCGCCGCGCCCTACGGCCCGTCGGTGACCGTCGCCCTCGCCCGCCGCCTCGCCACGGACCCCGAGCGCAGGATCGGCACACTGGTGGTCAACCCCGGCGGTCCCGGCGGCTCCGGCGTCGACTTCGCCCTGGACAGTCCCTGGTTCTTCAGCAAGGCGATCCGCGGCCGCTTCGACATCGTCGGCTTCGACCCGCGCGGCGTGGCCCGCAGCAATCCCGTGAAGTGCACGGCGAAGCTGCTCGTCGCCGGCCCACCCGTCCTCGTGGCCAGTGCCCGGCGCTACGACGAGACGATCGCCTACAACCGCCGCCTCGCCGCCGACTGCGCCCGCCGCACCGGAGCCGTCTTCGGCCACGCCGACACGCTGAGCGTGGTGGACGACATGGACGCCGTGCGGGCCGCCCTCGGCACGGAGACGATCAGCTACTACGGCGCCTCGTACGGCACCCTGCTCGGCGCGCAGTACGCCGAGCGTTACCCGCACCGCGTCCGCGCCCTGGTCCTGGACAGCGTCATGGACCACAGCGGCGACACCGGCGCCTTCCTCGACGCCGAGACCCGGGCGGCCCAGGACTCCTTCAACGAGTTCGTCGCCTGGTGCGCCCGCAACGCCCGGTGCGCGCTGCACGGCCGCGACGTCCGGGCCGTCTGGGCCACGCTGATGAACCGGGCGCGCCGGGGCACCCTGACCGATCCGTTCGACCCGTCATACCGCCTCAACCTGTATGACCTGCTCGGCGTGGCGTTCGGCTCGTTCTACGACCCGCAGTGGCACACGCTCGCCCACTTTCTGAAGGAGGCGTCGGGGCCGGCGGGACGCCGCGCCCGCGAGCCCCTCACCGACGCGGAGTACAGCTTCCCGGCGGTCTTCTGCGACGACTGGGCGCTCCCGGTGCGAGGCTGGAACGACCTGCGCGACCGGCTCGCGACGCTGGCCCGCGGCAACCCGGAGATGCCCGTGTCGCCCCTCGCCATGACCTCGGTGGCGAGCTGCCTGGGCTGGCCGCTGCCACCGGACAACCCGCAGCGCGCGTTGGCGACGGCCCGCACCGGACCGGTCCTGCTGATCAACGCCCGGCATGACCCGGCGACGCCGCACGTCTGGGCCGCCGAGACGGCACGGCAGCTCGGGCCGAAGGCCACGTTGGTCACGTACGAGGGGTGGGGCCACACCGTCTACGGACGTTCCCCCTGCGTGACGACCCTGGTGGACCGCTACCTGCTGACCGTACGGCCGCCGGCCGCCGGCAGCTCCTGCCCGGGAGTCGAACCGAAGCCGGGCGGGGTGGGCAGACGCCCGTCGCACGCGGCACTGCTGCGCCGGGCGGCCAATCACGCTGGGTGACGCGCGTGTCCCGGGTTGTGCCGGCTCGCCGGTGCCGGTAGAGAGGGATCGTCCACTCTCATCTATCGCGCCGGAGGCACGATGCGGTTCACGCTCGCGCTCGCCACCACCGCCACCCTAGTCAGCCTCACCCTCGTGCCCACCGGCGCGACGGCCCAGACCCGCACCGCGGGCCCCACCGCGACCGGCTTCGGCGGAGCGATCTCCACTGTCGACGCCACCGCCACCGCTGTCGGCCTGGACGTGCTGCGCCGCGGCGGCAACGCCGTCGACGCCGCGATCGCCGCGGCCGCCGCCCTCGGCGTCACCGAGCCCTTCTCCGCGGGCATCGGCGGCGGCGGCTTCTTCGTGTACTACGACGCGAAGGACAAGACCGTCAGCACCATCGACGGGCGCGAGTCCGGGCCGGCCACGATGACCGAGGACGCCTTCATCGACCCGGCGGACGGCCTGCAGTACGACTTCCCGGAGGCCCGGGTCAGCGGCCTCTCGGTCGGCACCCCCGGCACCCTCGCGACCTGGGAGGCGGCCGCCCGGAAGTGGGGCACCCGCCCGCTGGGCAGCCTGCTGCGCCCGGCCGCCGACGTCGCCGACCGAGGATTCACGGTCGACGCCACCTTCCGCCAGCAGGTCGCGGAGAACGCCGCCGCCTTCGGCCAGTTCGACTCCACCCGCGAGCTCTACCTGCCCGGCGGCGCGCCACCCACGGTCGGCACCACCCTGCGCAACCCCGACCTCGCGGACACCTACCGGCTCATCGCCAAGCGCGGCACCGGCGTCTTCTACCGCGGCTCGATCGCCGCCGACATCGTCCGGACCGTCCAGCACCCGCCGGTCGCGGACGATCCGACCGGCACCTGGACGTACCCGATCCGCCCGGGAGACCTCCGCAGGTCGGACCTGGCGGCGTACGAGGTCCGCTACCCCGAGCCGACCAAGTCCGACTATCGCGGCCTCACCGTCTACGGCATGTCGACCCCGTCCAGCGGCGGCACAGCCGTCGGCGAGGCCCTGAACATCCTCGAGAAGACCGACCTGTCGAAGGAAACAACCATCCAGGCACTGCATCGGTACGTCGAATCCACCGCGCTCACCTTCGCCGACCGCAACCGTTACGTGGGGGCGTACACCCCGCAGTCGGTTCTCGACAAGCTCATCAGTGACGACTGGGCGAGCCAGCGTGCCTGCCGGATCGACCCGGCGAAGGCGATGACCAAGCCGGTCCCGCCCGGCGACCTCACCGCGACCGGCTGCACCCCGGCGTCCGTGGGCGGCCCGGTCGAGCAGGGGCAGAGCACGACGAACCTGACGGTGGCCGACCGGTGGGGCAACGTCGTCGAATACACCCTGACCATCGAGCAGACCGGCGGCAACGCCATGGTCGTGCCCGGCCGTGGGTTCCTGCTCAACAACGAGCTCACGGACTTCAACTTCGTACCCACCCAGGGCACCGCGCCGGACCCCAACCTGCCCGGCCCCAACAAGCGCCCCCGCAGCTCGATGTCCCCGACCATCGTCCTCAAGGATGGCAAGCCCTTCCTCGCCCTCGGCTCCCCGGGCGGCGCCACGATCATCACCACCGTGCTCCAGGTGCTGATCAACCGCATCGACCTCGGCATGACCCTCCCCGAGGCAATGGCGGCACCGCGCGCCTCCCAACGCAACAGCGCCGGCATCCCGTCCGAGGCGGCGTTCCACGCCCGCTACGGCCCCGGCCTCGAAGCGCTCGGCCACACCTTCGCGGCGGACGTGACGGAGCTGGGCGCGGCAACGGCGATCGAGTTCACCCGCCACGGCGGCATGATCGCCTCCGCTGAACCGGCCCGCCGGGGAGGCGGCTCGGCCGCGGTCGTCCGACCCCGCTACTGACAGCTTGGACATAAAGGGGCGGGCCCGCCGGGCCCGCCCCTTTTATGATTCGCGGGTGAGGTCGACGCGCCGGGGTGGCGGACCGAATTCCTCCTGGCAGGCCTGCATCGTGCGATCGAGCAGGTCGCGGAGCTGGGCCAGATCGTCGGCGGGCAGCCGGGCGAAGACGGCTCGTTCCAGGGTCGCCTGCTCGACCACGATGGCACGGAAGAGCTCCACGCCGTGCTCGGTGAGCTCGGCGAGCATGGAGCGCCGATCGGTCGGAGCCGGCACCCTGCGGAGCAGGTCGAGTCGCTCCAGCCGATCCAGGCGGTTGGTGATCGTGGTCGCCGGGGCCTGGGTGCCGGCCGCGAGCTGACTGGGCGCGAGCCGGTACGGCTCACCGGTCCAGTAGAGCCGGGCCAGGATGTCGTAGTCGCGGGCGCTGATGGCGTGCGGGGCGGCGATCCGGCCGCACGCGTTGGCCAGGTATCGGCTGATCAGATGGATCCGTTCGACGACCCCCTCGGTGAGGGGGTCGATCTCGTTCACGCGCGAAACCCAGTCTGAAATCAGCGGATCCGTCACAGCTCGAACTCCTCGTCATCCACTCTGGACATCCATCGATGCTACGGCCTACCCTCCCCTCAGATACTACGACTTCGGAATAACCGATGTGGGAGGAACTGTGCGCGTCCGAGCAATACTCGTGCTGGCGACCGCCTTGGCGGCCTCGCTCACGATGCCCCCGGCCGCCTCCGCGGCCCCGGCTCCGGCTCCGGCGGCCGTGCCGGCCAGCTACCACTGGGAAAACCCGGCGACCCCGAACGCCCGGACCTTCACCCAGGCCGCCGTCGACCAGCTCGGCCGTTCCTACTGCTGGGGCGGTGGTGACCTCTCCGGCGCCACGTACGGCAACCCCGACTCGGGCTGTCACCCCCACCAGAGCACCGTGGGCGCCGGCTTCGACTGCTCCGGCCTGGTCCACTACGCGCTGGGCCGGGCCAACCTGCCCATGGAGGACCGCACCGCCCAGGGATTCAGCGCCCTGGGGTCCACGGTGAGCGCCAAGGAAGACCTCCTGCCCGGTGACCTTCTCTTCTACGACAGCGGGGCCGACGGAGAATACGAGCACGTCGCCATCTATCTCGGCCGCAACCTCGACAACGCCGACCGCCCGGAGGTCGTCGAGGCGCACGGCATCAAACCGGGATCGGTCGCGCCGGAATTCCAGGTCAGGATCCGCGCCTACGATCCCGGCGAAGCCACGCTCGTCAAGCGGATCTTCACCCTCGCGCCGGCACCCACCGCGAGCGCCACGGTGACCGGCCCCGGCAGCGTCACGGTGAACTGGACCGACCGCTACGCCACCGAGCACGGCTTCCAGATCATGACCGGCCTCACCTTCTCCGAGGTGCCCGCCGACGTCACCACGAAGACCTACACCGGCCTGGCCGCCGGAACCCAGGTCTGCTTCACCGTCCTCGCCTTCATCCGGTCACCCTTCGCCGGCGGCGGCTACGAGCAGCGCTCCGACTGGAGCAACAACGCCTGCGTCACCGTCCCGGCCGCCTACCCACCCGCCGCTCCGGGAAGCCCGATCGCCACCCCGGTCAACGCCACCACCATCCGCGTCAGCTGGACGGACCGCTCCAACAACGAAACCGGCTTCGAAATCAACAACGGCGTGACGACGGTACGGGTCGCCGCGAACGCCACCTCCTACTTGTGGAGCGGCCTCACTCCGGGCACCTACATGTGCTTCCGCGTCCGAGCGGTCAACGCCGTCGGCGCCTCCCCCTGGACCCCCGGCTGGACCTGCACCACCACACCCAACAACGGCCCCGCCGCACCATCCGCCGTGGCGGTGACCACCCTCGGCACCTCGGTCCACGTCACCTGGCGCGACAACTCCTCCAACGAAACCGGCTTCAAACTCACCAAGCGCCAGGGAGGCACCGTGACGCAGGCGGGCGTCACCGGCCCCGACACCACCGAGGTCTGGCTGCCCGGACAGCCGCCTCGCACGCAAATGTGCTTCGCCGTCGCCTCGTTCCACGCGGGCGGCCAGTCACCCTGGACCCCCGAGGTCTGCGTGACCACCCCCTGACCGGCCTCATAGGTCCGGGGCGGTCTCCGCCCCGGACCCCCAATCGGTTCTTCAAACCCAGGACAGGCGGGGCGGGTCGTCGCTTCCCTCCATGACCTGCTCGGCGGCCTCAATGGCGGCACCAGGCTGGAAGCCATCATGGTGCTCTTCTGCCGTCGTTCCACCGTCGTTGATGGCAAAGCGGGTTTCAGCCGTAATCGGTATTCGAGCCGATGCGATCGTGACGTTCCGCGACGCGGACGAGCCGCGCCCGCTCAGCGGCCGTCTCGTCGCCGCCGCGCACCGGCATCCGGACGGGTGGTCGCTGTTCATCCCGGACTTGGATCTGCGCACCGGCCACGAGACGGTTGACGACGCGGCGGCGACCGTCGCGCGCATCACCGGGATCCGGCACGTGTTGATGGTCTGGACCGAGGTAGGCGTGGCGTGATCGGCCGCCGATGGTGGCGATGCCTGCCGTGGGTTCGGCGCCGCGCCCGGCGGGCGGCCCTGGAGGCGGCGTGGGCTTGGCAGGCGGAGGAACGGGAGGCGGCCCGCCGTCGGATCATTGCCGCCGCCCGGCAGAGCACCGACCCGGTGTGGACGTTGCTCGACCAAGGAGAGCCGCCTATGCCGTCAGGGCGATCGTCAGCGCGCCCGCCGTCACCATGACGGCCGCCCAGAGTTTGTCCACGTTGAACCAGGCTCGGCGCAGTACCTTCAGTCCGGCGAACTCATAGACCGCGACCGCGCACATTCCCAACACCACGAACATGGCGACCGTGTGCACCCCCGCCGCGAGGATCCCGGCGAGTGCCCCCGCTGGTGCCGCCGCCAGGGTTGCCGCGTGGCTGGCGTGGGCGCCGGCGGTCACCGGTGTCGTCGCCAGGACCGGGAGGAGCATGAGGCCCGCGCCGTGGGCGGAGGACATCAGGAACGACCAGCCCGCGAGCTGGGTCGGTGACAGCCGCATGCCCGCCCAGCGGAAGTGCCGCGCCGACAGCAGCCGCCACAGGCCGAAGGCGACCAGGACGGCACCGCCCGCGATCGCGACCGCGTTGCCGGCCACGAGCGATTCCGTGGCCGAGACCACGGCCGCCACGATCGCCACCGAGGCGAGGTGGCCGGCGGCGATCGGTGGCAGGGACGTGAGCAGCACTGCACGGCTGCCTTCCTGCATGCCGCGCGCGACCGCGAAGAGCCAGCCCATGGCGGGGTTGAGGCCGTGGAAGGCGCCCAGGGCGGCGAGCGCGGCCAGGTGGCCAACCGTCACGGGAAGCAGTACGAGTCGGACGAGGCGTCGCCGCCCTGCAGGCGGGTCTGGTGCACCCGCAGGCCCCGGAAGTCGTCGCCGTGCGGGAAGAAGCGGTCGTCGAGCGTCATGCCGCCGGCCTCGGTGTCTACGTCGATCTTGGCCATCCAGGCGCCGACGCCGTCGGGGTAGAACTGGTCGTCCCAGGAGCCGTACAGCGAGTTGGTGACGTAGACCCGGCGGCCGTCGCGGGAGATCTCCACCATCTGGGGGCCGCCCGCGAGGCGTTCGGTGGGGGAGGCGGGGTGGGCCACGCGGCCGGTGATGCCGCCGAGGCGGATCGAGCCGGTTTCCCTGGGGTGGAAGGGGTCCGAGACGTCGAACTGTTTGAGTTCGCCCGTGCCCCAGGCGGAAACGTAGAGGAAGCGGTCGTCGACGGAGAGGTCGATGTCGGTGATCAACGGGGGAACCGCGCCGAAGGGTTGCAGGGCCGGGGGCAGGTCGGCGGCGTCGGCCGGTTCGGCGGGAATATCGATGATCTTGGTGACCGCGAACTGTCCGTTGTGGCGGTGCCACACCCAGACCGAGGCGGAGAGGTCCTCGACGTTGGTCACGACGCCGACGAAGCCGTACTCCTTGCGCGGATCGTGGGCCGGGCGGAGCTCCAGCGGCATCTGGTACTGGTCGCCGAGGTCGACGGTCTGCACCAGGCTGCGCTTGGCCAGGTCCCAGAAGTGCAGGCGGTGGCCGTACTCGCGGCCCGCCAGCAGTTCGGGGTTGATCCCCTCCTCGATCATCGACGGCGTGCCCCATTCCGAGGACACCAGCACGTCGCGGGTGAGGTGCCACCAGAAGTCGTACGCGAAGTATTGGTCGCCCCGGTCGCGTTCCCACGGGCCGCGCACCTCGAACGTGGTGTGGTCGAGCACCGCGATGCCGCCGGGGCCGTCGGAGGAACCGCCGCCGAGCGCCGAGACGTAGATGCCGTCCGGTCCGCAGTGGATGGTGTGCGGCCGCGAGTAGCCCGCCTTGCCGGCGAGTTCCTCCGCGGTGATCTCCTTGACCAGCACCGGATTGCGCGGATCGTCCTTGGTGTCGAGCACATACAGCCGGGAGGACCGCAGGCCCGGCACGATCAGATAGCGGCGTTCGACGTGCGGATGCGGCGCCGTCGGGCACAGTGCGCTGCTGCACGCGTTCCAGCCGAAGTGATGGACCTCGTCGCCGGTGTGCGGAAGATCGGTCCAACCCACCACTTTCGCGTACGTGTCGGAGCCGGGATCGGTATCCACCACGGCGATGGCATCCGGCCTGGTGGCGGAGCGGTCGAAGGCCGCGACGTAGGCGAGGCGCTCGGCAGGCGCCGTGAGCGCGTCCCGCGGCGAGGGGTAGAACGTCGGATCGGGTGTCCACCTGGTCATAGGCCCATCGTCGTCCGACGACCACCGGCGTGAACAGGGTCACATCTGTGAAGAGGTCGTCAACGAGCGTCGAGCGGCAGGCGCACGAGAACAGTGATTCCCGACCCCTCGGCCTCGGTCAGCTGAATGCTGCCGTGGTGGCGCCCCACCACCGCCCGGCTCAGCGTCAGGCCGAGCCCGGATCCGGGAATGGCCTGGTCGCGGGTCCGGCTGGTCCGATACAGGCCGGTGAACATCTTCTCCCGCTCGTCCGTGGGTACGTCCACGCCGGTGTCGGTGACGGCCAACTCGGCGGCGCGCCCGGCGGCCCGCAGACGCACCGTGACGCGCCCACCGTCGGGGCTGAACCGGACCGCGTTGCCGAGCAGATTGTCCACGACCTGCCCCAGCCGTCGCCGATCGCCGGGCAGGACCAGCCGGTCCGGCAGGCTCTCCTCGACGGTGAGCGGTTCACCCTCGACCGCCTTGCGGGTACGGATGATCGACTCGCGTACGACCTCGGCGAGGTCGACCGGAGCGAACTGGACGCGGGCGTGTCCGGTGTCGAGGGCGGAGAGCTCCAGCAGCTCGTCGATGATGTGCCGCAGCCGGTTGGTGTTGCGGTCGATCACCTCGAGCATCCGCGGCCCCTGGAGCACCAGCATCTCGGAGTCGGCGTCCCGCAGCAGCTCGGTGTACGCGGCGATCGACGTCAGCGGCGTCCGCAGCTCGTGCCCGACCAGCGCCAGATACTCGTTCTTGGTGCGGGTCAGCTGCCGTTGCAGGTCCTCCACCATGCGCCGCTCGACGAACTGGCCGATGTGCGCGGCGATCCCGGACAGCAGCGCGACCAACTCGTCGTCGGCTTCCTCGGCGCTGTCGGAGAAGACGGTGAGCACCCCGAGCGTCTCCAGCCCGTTGCGTACGGGCAGCGCCAAAGCGGCGTGCAGCTGCGAACCCGCGGCGGTCTCGGGCGAGATGAGGCTCTGCGGCAGGGCGACGTCGCGGATCCACAGTGGCTTGCCGGCCTGCCACGCCCGCCCGGCGAGCCCGGTGCCGTACGGCAACTCCGCCGGCACCTCGATCTCCGCGGACCATTCCGGCACATGCCAGTGCGCGGCCGACCGGAGCACCCCGGCGGCGTCGTCGACCAGCCACAACTCGGCATGCGTCCAGCCCAGCGTCGAGACGATCGCCTCCAGCACGCGCGAACCGGCCGCCGCCACGCTCGGCGCGTCGCCCAGCGCGGTGATGACGCTGAGCTCGCAGGTGCGGAACCGCTCGGCCCGCTTGCGCCGGGTGACATCCCGCACGGCCTGGACCGCGCCGAGGGTACGCCCGTCCGGCCCGACGATCGGTTGCGCGTCGACGACGTAGTGCCGCGTCCGCCGTCCCCGCCCCGAGAAGATCAGGTCGTGGCCCCACAGCCGTTCGCCGCGCAGGGCCCGGTACAGCGAGATGTCGTCCGGCAGGACAGGCTCGCCGTCGCCGTCGGTGAGATTCGCGATCACGGCGTCGCCGTCGAGGTCCCCCGGCATCCGCGCGGCCTCCCACAACTGCTGCATGCGGGCGTTGACCAGCAGGATCCGGCCGTCCGCGTCGCACGCCGTCACTCCGTCGTGCAGGCTGTCCAGCACGGCGTCGAGGAACCGCCGCTGCCGGTCGATCTCGTGGGTCGCCCGCCGCTCGGTGATGAGCAGCGTGCCGACCTGGGCGGCCTCGGCGACAGCGGCCCGGTCGTCGTCGCTCCAGCGCCGGGGCTCGGCGTCGAAGGCGCAACATACGCCGATGACCGTGCCCTGCTCGTCGCGGATCGGCAGGCCCAGGTAGGAGCCGGCCAAACCGTGCGCCCGGATGGGGGAGTCCGCCGGCACCCGGTCGTCGGTCGTGAGATCGTCGATAGCCAGCCCTTCGCCGGTGCGCACGACGATGCCGGCGAGGGTGTTCCCGATCGGGATGTCGGCGTAGTCCGCGCGGGGAAAGGGAAGCCCGGACCCGCCGTAGAGCAGCAGCCGGTCGCCGTCGACGAAATAGACGACGCCGCAGCGCGCGCGCACCGCCCGCGCCACGAGGGCGGCCACCTGGTCGGCGGCGTCACTGATCAACGCCCCGCGCCGAAGCTTCGGTTCATCCACGGCCGGGCCGAAGTGCGAGGTGCGCGGCGACGACTCAACACCCGTACCCGGAATCCCGGCTGTCTCTGGGGTCTCACCGGTTTCGGCATGGTTGTCGCCGGACGTGCGGTGCTCGTCGGCGTTCGCATCATGACTGTCCGCACGCCCCAGGCGTGTCAGGCCCTGCATGCTCTCCAGGCTTTCGAGGCCGAGATCGCTTCGTGCCATGCTCCGACCTCCGCCCCCCAGGGTACGGGCGCGAAAGCCGTAAAATTGGCAAACCGGTTCAGCGTCGCCGGTACACGAGGTCGAAGATCTCCCGCCCCGCCCCCACGCCCCGCTGCTCGAACTTCGTCAATGGCCGGTGCGCGGGACGCGGCGCGAACCCGCCGTACGCGTTGATCAGTCCGGGATCGGCGTCGAGCGTCTCCGCCATCGCCCCGGCATAGTGCGCCCAGTCGGTGGCGCAGTGCAGCGTGCCACCTGGTCGCAGCCGCTCCCGCAGCAGGGCGACGTGCGCGGGCTGGATCAGCCGCCGCTTGTGGTGCCGCGCCTTCGGCCACGGATCCGGGAAGAACGCGTGTACGGCGTCCAGGCAGCCGGGCGCGAGCCGCCGGACCAGCTGCATCGCGTCGCCGTGCGCCACCCGTACATTCGTCAGGGAACGCTCGCGAACCAGGGCGAGCAGGTTGCCGATGCCCGGGGTGTGCACCTCGACGCCGAGATAGTCCCGGCCCGGGTCGGCCGCGGCCATGGCCACCGTCGTCTCGCCCATGCCGAACCCGATCTCGAGCACGCGCGGCGCGTCCCGCCCGAACAGTTCGCCCAGGTCGAGCGGGCTGCGATCCCCGTCGACGACGGTCAGCCCCAGCTCGGGCCACAGCTCGGCGAAAGCGTCGGCGTGCCGGTTGCCCATCCGGCCGCGGCGGGGGTGGAAGGTGCGGATCGCCCGTTCGGTCGTGTCGCTCATCAGGCGACCCAGGATACGCACCGCGCCGGCCCGAGATTTCGGACCGGCGCGGTGCGGTGGTTTCGGTTCATCGCCTCGGCTGGACGTTCGTGTTATCGCTTCGGCTGGACGTTCGGCTTATCGCTTCGGCTGGACGCTCGGCTGCGAGCCCTGGTGGAAGGGTGTGCGAGACCCGTTGGTCAGGCTGACCACCATCACCCAGGACCCGTTCTTGTAGGTGCCGGTCGCGACGGCCCGGGCCGAGTCCACGTACGCGAGCTCCCGATCCTGGCTGGCGCCGACGGTCCGCTTCGCCCCGGTCGCCACGTCGTACTCGACAACGTGCACCGGAAGATCCTCGGCCGTCGTCTCACCCTTCTGGTACGCGGTCCAGGCCAGCTTCGCCCCGTCGCGGCGCCAGGTCGGCAGGACCGCGAAACCGGAGGTCTGCCGGCTGCCCCCGCCGTACGCGTCGACGGTCTTCTCCCCGCCGGTGGCGATCGTCCCCACGGTCAGGCAGGCGTCATAGATCGACTCGCAGTCCCCACCCCGGAAGGCGACCTTGGTGCCATCGGGCGACCAAGCGACGGCGTCGTCGGCCCGCAGCCGGTCACTGAGCGACCCGGTCGGCGCGCTCCTGCCCTCGGGCTCGGCCGGCAGCTCCTCGCCCCGGCAGTAGGAAGGAAACACGACCTCCGGCACGGCGTTCACGGCGGTAGCGGAGATCTTGTAGACCCCCGGCCCACCCGAACACGACAGCGACGCGAAGGCGAGGAACCGGCCATCGGGCGACCACGAAGCCCCCGCCGCGGCCCGAGTCGTCACCCGCCGCTTCGCGCTGCCGTCGGCCTTCATGGTCCACAACTGACCGCTCTTGAGCAGCGCGATCGACTTGCCGTCCGGCGAGAACTGCGGCCGTGACCAGCCACCCCCGGTGGTCAGCCTGGTCTCGGCGGCGCCCTTGCTGACGTACACCTCCCCGCCCCGCACGTACGCCACCAGCGTCGCCATGCTCGGCACCGTGGCCGCGGCCGCCGGGACGGGCGCAACGACAGCCACTCCCGCGACTCCCGCCGCCGCCGTGAGAAGACTTCCCGCAACCCGCCCCAGAACCGACATGACCAACGCCCCCCGACGTCTTGCCCCCGCTTACACCGGAAGACATCGTCGCAACTCGGCTGCACCTAAGAAGTTCCCACTCCGAAACCAAAACAATTCCGACCGTTCGGGCGATCCACTACCCGCCGACGGGCCACCTGACCCTGGCCCGACCTGGCCCCGGGCCGCCGGGCCCCCGGGCCGCCGGGCCCCCGGGCCGCCGGGCCCCCGGGCCGCCGGGCCCCCGGGCCGCCGGGCCCCCGGGCCGCGCCGGGCCCCCGGGCCGCATCTGGCCCCGGGCCGCATCTGGCCCCGGGCCGCGCCGGGCTGCACCTGGTCCCGGGCCGCACCTGGCCCCGGCCCGGGCCCACCAGGCTCCGGTCCGACCTGGCCCGACCCGGCCGGGCTGCCTGACCTCGGCCTGCCCGACCTCGGCCGGCCCGACCCGGGCCCGTTTCGGCCAGACCCGAGCCGGCCGGGGTTAGGGCGTCATGCTGCTGTGGCGGTCCACATGGCGGTGAATGCCGCGGCCTCGCCCGCCAGCCATCGCTCCACGTCACCCGTCTTGGCTCCCGGGTCGATCCGGTGCGTCGTCCCGCGCCGCAGGTCGACCAGGACCGGCTCCGCGTCCGGCAGGATCTGGTCCATGTGGCGGGCCATGAGGTGCAGGGTTGCCGTGATGACCTCCGGTGTGGGTGGTTGCTCGTCGAAGTGCAGGCGCACCGCTTCGCGGCGGTTGTCCGCGTGGCGCAGTCCGAAGTGCGGGTTGATCTTCACTGCCAGCGGACCCACCGAGGCGAGCGCCTCGCGGATCTGGGCGAGGCTCACGTCCGCCGGGTCGCCGAGGGAGTGCAGGTAGGTCAGGGCGCCGGCGCTGACCGCCTCGTAGAGCGGCTTCCAGCGGGGCTTCACCAGGTCGACGACGCCTGTCAGGTAGCTGCCGCCGGTGTGGAAGGCGACGTCAGCCTTGAGGGCCTTTACAAGTTGGCCATGCGGGTTGAAGCCGGTGCGGCGCTCGCGCTGGCGGCGCAGGCCGCCCACGAACGTCGCTTTCGCCGGCCCCGTACGCGCGACGTAGCGCGTGAAGCCGAGCATGGTCGCATAGGGCGGGATCGTAGGCACCGAAGTGGACAAAACGGGCGTGGTCACTGTGATCTCCCCGCAGCTCAGACGCTGTTTTCGTACACACATTCTAATCGACGGGTACGACATTCCCAACGTCCCTCGGCAACGGGCAAACCAGGCGTAAAGGTCGAACGTCGCGAGGCCGGATTGACCTGGCACGCGAAGAGCCGTCGCGAACGGGTGAAGTCCCATCGGCTAGGTCTCTGCGTGTATATACGCGGTGTATACCCCTGGTGTATGGTCGCCGCATGAGTGTTCCTCTGACGCTGTTGGGGTTGCTGGAGCGGGAGCCCAGCCATGGCTACGACCTGAAACGGGACTACGACACGTTCTTCGGCCGCGGCAAACCGCTGCCGTTCGGGCAGGTCTACTCGACGCTGGGCCGGTTGGCCCGGGACGGCAAGGTGGTTATCGGCGAGGCCGAGCCGGGCGACGGGCCGGACCGCAAGCGGTACGTGATCACCGAAACGGGGGCGACCGAGGTCGACGCCTGGCTGACGGAGCCGGTCGAGCCGGAGCCGCACCTGCAGACGGTGCTGTTCGCCAAGGTGGTGTTGGCGCTGATGCTGGAGCGCCCGGCCGGTGAGTACCTTGACACGCAGCGCGGCGCCCACCTGCGACGCATGCGGGAGTTGACCGAGATCAAGCGTGCCGGCGGCCTCGTTGACGCGATGCTGGCCGATCACGGCCTGTTCCACCTCGAGGCCGACCTGCGGTGGATTGAGCAGACGGCGGCGCGGCTCGACGCGCTCGCGGCGGAGGTGCGGCCATGACTGCCGCGGGGCAGTCGGGCATCATCGAGGCGCGGGACGTCGTGCTGTCGTTCGGCGAGACCCCCGCGCTGCGCGGCGCGAGCGTGTCGGTGGCCGCCGGGGAGATTCTCGCCATCATGGGGCCCAGCGGCTCGGGCAAGTCGACGCTGCTGCACTGCCTCGCCGGCATCCTGGTGCCCGCGTCCGGGGAGGTCTACTTCGACGGACGCCGGGTCGACACCATGGCCGAAAACGAGCGCAGCGCCCTGCGTCGGGACCGGTTCGGGTTCGTCTTCCAGTTTGGACAACTGGTCCCCGAGTTGACCGCCGAGGAGAATGTCGCGCTGCCGCTGTTGCTCGGTGGCGCCCGCCGCGGCGAAGCGCTGCGACAGGCACGGATCTGGTTCGCCCGGCTCGGCTTGGACGGGCTCGAACAGCGTAGGTCCGGCGAGCTCTCCGGCGGCCAGGCCCAGCGGGTCGCGCTCGCCCGGGGCCTCGTCGCGCGGCCGAGGATTCTGTTCGCCGACGAGCCGACCGGCGCGCTGGACTCCATCGCCGGCGAACAGGTGATGGACCTGCTCGTCGACTCGGCCCGGGAGCAGGGCACCACGGTCGTCCTGGTCACCCACGAACCGCGGGTCGCGGCGTACGCCAACCGCGAGATCATCGTCCGGGACGGCAAGGCTCACTCCCTCACCCTGGAGCGGGTCGCCTCATGATCCGCTTCGGGATCCGGCTCGCCCTGGCCAGTGGGCGGGAGACGATGATCCGGCTGGTGATGATCGCCGCCGCCGTCGCGCTCGGCGTCGGGCTGCTGCTGACGACACTCGCCGGCGTCAACGCGGTCCAGGCTCAGTACACGAGAAGTGCCTGGCTCTATCCCAGTGGTGGCGCGGACGTCGCCGTCTCGACCGCCGACCCGGTGCTGTGGACCGGGCGCGACACCTACTACGACCGTGCCACGATCAGTCGGCTCGACGTCGCCGCCACGGGACCGACGAGCCCGATCCCGCCGGGCATCCCACGCCTGCCCGGCCCGGGGGAGTTCTACGCCTCTCCGGCGCTCGACGCGCTGCTGCGCGTCGCGCCCGCGAACCAACTCGGCGACCGCTTTGCCGGGCGCCAGATCGGGATCATCGGCGACTCGGCACTCCCTGGGCCCGACGCGCTGCTCGCCATCGTCGGCAACACCCCCGACGCACTGGCCCGCGTGCCCGATGTCCAGCGCCTGACCAGCATCGGCACCGAGCTGCCGGCGAGCCGGGTGGCGGCCTTCGCGAGGGCGCTCGACCTCGTCCTGTCCGTGGTCGCCGGGGGACTAATCTTTCCGCTGCTGATGTTCATCGGCAACGCGACCCGACTCTCGGCGGCCCGCCGGGAACAGCGCTTCGCGGCGATGCGCCTGGTCGGTGCGACGCCCGGGCAGGTGTCGGTGGTGGCGGCGGTCGAGGCGACCATCTCCGCGGCGATCGGCGCCGTTCTCGGCTTCGGCCTGTTCTTCCTGATCCGGGAGCCGGCCGCGGCGATCCCGTTCGCCGGGGCGGCGTTCTTCCCCGAGGACATGTCGCTCACCGTCGCCGACGCGCTGGCGGTCCTCATCGGAGTGCCGGCCGCGGCCGCGCTGGCGGCCCGATTCTCGCTGCGCCGGGTGCGCGTCTCTCCGCTCGGCGTCTCCCGACGGGTCACCCCGCGGCCGCCCAGCGCCTTCCGGCTGATCCCGCTCGGGCTCGGCCTGGCCGAACTCGGCTTCTTCGTCGTGGTCGGCGTCCCCGCTACTTCCCACGCCCAGGTTTTGGTGTTCCTGCCGGGCTTCCTGGTGATCATGGTCGGGCTGGTGGTCGCCGGACCGTGGCTGACCATGGTCGGGGCCCGGGCCGTGGCCCGGCGCACCAAGCGGGCGGCCAGCTTGATCGCCGCCCGGCGGCTCGCGGACAACCCGAAGTCCGGCTTCCGGTCCGTCAGCGGGCTGATCCTGGCTCTCTTCGTGGCCAGCGTGGCGATCGGGGTGATCACCACCATCAACATCCATCGCGGTGGCCCACTCGTCGGCCCGTCCGCGACCAGCCTGGTGCAGCGGACACCGGCGGAGAGCGCCGTGGTGCCGGACGGGCTCCGGCTCGATCTGCGCTCGATCCCCGGCGTTCAGCGGGTCGCGGTGATCCGGGACGCCTCGAACGATCTGCCCGCCATGGTGATCCACGGCTGGACGCTGACCAACCTCGTGTCCTGCGCCGACATCGCGGGCCACCCGGACTTCGGGAGCTGCGCGCCCGGCGCCGAGGTGGCCGCGGTCATCGAGGACCTCTCCCTCGAAACCCATTGGCCCGCGTCGGACAAGACGTGGCCGACGGTACACGTCAGCACCGAGACATTGGCGCGACTACCGATCAAGTCGGTCGTCGTCGGCACCGACGGGTCGTCCGCCGCGCTGGAGCGCGCCCGCACCACCCTGGCGATCGCGTACCCCCAGGCGGAGCGGTACGCGAGCACCGACGCCGAACACGAGACCGATGTGAGGTCGCTGCTCAACGGATGGCGGCAGCTGGCCGACGTGGTGATCCTCGCCAGCCTGGTGGTCGCCGGCTCCAGCCTCGCGGTCAGCGCCGTCGGAGGCCTCAGTGACCGCCGGCGCCCGTTCGGCATGCTGCGCCTCACCGGCGTGCCGCTGCGGTTGTTGCGCCGGGTGATCGCGTTGGAGACGGCAGTTCCGCTCCTCATCGCCGCCGGGGTGGCGATCGGGACCGGCTTTCTGGCCGCGCACCTGTTCCTCACCGCCCAGATGAGCTACTCGCTACGCCTCCCCACCGTCACGTACTTCGTGTTCGTGCTCGGCGGCTTGGCGGTCTCCCTCGGGATCGTCGCCTCCACCCTGCCCCTGCTGCGCCGGATCACCGGCCCCGAAACCGTCCGTAACGAGTAGGCCGACACTTTGGAGGACCAATGACCACCGCACTGACCCGCCGACGGCTGCTCACCGCCGCGTTCGCCGCCGGGGTCGCGGTGCCGCTGGAAGGCGCCGGCCGCGCTTGGGCGACCCCGGCCGGGCCGGGGCCGGCCCGGCTCAGGCTGCCCGCGCCCACCGGACCGCACCGGGTCGGCACCGTGTCGCTGCACCTCGTCGACAGATCCCGCCCTGATCCGGTCGCCGGCGCGGGACGCCACCGCGAGCTGATGGCAAGCCTCTGGTATCCCGCCGCCCGCGACGCCAGGCGTCATCCGGTGGTGCCGTGGATGCCCGCCGCGCCGCTGCGCGCGCTGCTCGTATCCGCCGGGTTCGACGCCGATGCCGTGGCGGCGCCCCTCACCGCCGGCCACGACGGCGCACCGGTGCTCCGCACGATCGGCCGGCGGCCCGTGATCGTGTTCTCCCACGGCGCGAACGGTCACCGTTCCGAGACCACCATCGTCGTCCAGGAACTCGCCAGCCACGGGTACGTCGTGGTCACGGTGGATCACACCGACGCGTTCAGCGAATTCCCCGACGGCCGGCTCACCGTCCCCGACGACGATGTGCCGGTCACGCCGTGGGACCACGCCCGCGACATCCGGTTCGTCCTCGACCGTATCGAGGATCTCGCCGCCGGGCGCAATCCCGACGCCGAGCACCGTACGCTGCCGACCGGCCTGAGCGCCGTGCTCGACCCGCGGCGTATCGCCATGTTCGGCTTCTCGAAGGGCGCGACCGCGACCGTCCTCGTCATGAACACCGACCGGCGGGTGCGGGCCGGGCTCAGCTTCGACGGTCCGATGCAGTCGCGGCCACCGGTCAGGGAGATCGACCGGCCGTTCATGCTGATGACCGCGGAGTTCACCCGGGCAGCCGAGCCAGCCGTCGAGGAACTGTGGTCGCTCCTGCGCGGATGGCGGCTCAACGTGCACACCGACGGCGCGCTGCACGGGGCGTTCTGCGACAACCAGTGGCTGATTCCGCAGCTAGCGGCGATCATCGGGATGAGCGACGAGGATCTCGCCGGTTGGATCGGCACCCTCGACCCGGCCCGGGCGGTGCGGATCCAGCAGGCGTACCCGCTCGCGTTCTTCGACCTGCGGCTGCGCCACCGGGGACACCTGCTCGATGGCCCGAACCCCGCCTTCCCGCAAGTGAAGTTCATCCCCTGATATGTCACACCCCCGGTGTTTCATGGCCGGCATGACGATTGCCGTGACTACACCCACTGGAAATGTCGGCTCCCGCGTGGCTCGTCTGCTCGTCCAGGCCGGCGAGCGTCCGCGTCTGCTGGTACGCGACGCCGCGAAATTGCCCGCTGACCTGCGGCCGCATGTCGAGGTGGCGGAGGGCGACCTGCTCGACGAGGCGTTCGTGACCGACGCCGTGAGGGGCGTCGACGCCCTGTTCTGGGCCAGTCCCGAGTCGTTCGGTTCGCCCGATCCTCTCGCCGACATGGTGCGGATGGGGGCGAACGCCGCGGTCGCCGTCCGGGCCGCCGGGGTCGCCCGGGTGCTCCAGATCAGCAGCGTCGGCGCCGAGCGTCGGAAGGGCGCCGGGCTGATCGACGGGCTGGCTCGCAACGAGCGGCAACTCGCCGAGACCGGTGCCGACGTGCTGACGCTGCGGTGCGGCTACTTCTTCACCAACCTGGTGGGCATGCTCGACGAGATGCGGGCGGGCTCGTTGACCACGACCTGGCCGCTCGATCGTCGGTTCGCGTGGGTGGACCCGCGCGACGTCGGCGAGGTCGCCGCGGCCAGGCTGCTCGCCGGCTGGTCCGGCAGCGGCGTCGCCGCGGTGCACGGGCCGGTCGATCTCAGCTGGGGCGAGGTGGCGGCGATCGTGTCGGCGGCGACCGGCCGCGAGATCGAGGCGCGGACCATCACCGATGGTGAGTTGCGTGACCTGCTGCTGTCGGCCGGGCTCAGTGAGGCGGCGGTGGCCGGCATCGTGGGGATGACCGCCGGCGTGCGCGACGATTTCACACCCGAGCAGCAGCGAGACGCGCGCACCACGACGCCGACCACTTTGGCATCGTGGGCATTCGGGACGCTGCGCCCCTGCTTGGCTGATGAGGTGTGAGCACACCGGGTGGGGTCGGCGAATTTGGGCGGCGTCGCCAATACTGGTGCGATGGCATTGATCCGCTGTGACTTCTATTCCGAAGCGCTCGCGCTCGCCACGTCCATGACCGTCCTGTTGCCGCAGCAGGCGAGCACTCAGATCGGCCTGAGTGGCCGGGCCGGCGGGGAGGCTCCGCCCGTCCTCTATCTGCTGCATGGGCTGACCGACGACGACACCGCCTGGACGCGGTACACCTCCATCGAGCGGTACGCCGACGCGAAGGGGATCACGGTCTTCATGCCGCAGGTGCACCGCAGCTTCTACGCCAACGAGCGGCACGGCGCCAAGTTCTGGACGTTCCTCACCGAGGAACTGCCCGAGGTGGTCTCGTCCTTCTTCCGGGTCTCCACCCGGCGTGAGGACACCTTCGTCGCCGGGCTGTCCATGGGCGGGTACGGCGCCTTCAAGTGGGCGCTGCGGCAGCCTGAGCGGTTCGCCGCCGCGGCCAGCCTTTCCGGGGCGCTGGATCTCGCGTACCTCTCCGAACAGGACAAGCGGCCGCACATCGTCGAGCTGATGGCGCGGGTGTTCGGGGACCGGCCCGTTGCCGGGACCGACGACGATCTGCTGCAGCTGTTGACGGACGCCGGTCCGGAGCTGCCCGCGCTGATGCTGCGCTGCGGTATCGACGATCATCTCGTGGCCCAGAACAGGCGCTTTGTCGAGGCCTGCCGCGAGCAGGGCGTCGACCTCGACGCGGAGTTCGGGCCGGGCGAGCACGAGTGGGGCTACTGGGACGCCCAGATCCAGAGTGTCCTCGACTGGCTGCCGCTGAAGAACTAGGGGGTCTAGGACTGCAACGCGGACGCCATCCGGGCCTGCTCCTCGAGCACGTCGTTCATGCGGGCCTGGACGGCGTCCATCTGCCCGATGGTTTCGCTGGTCGTCAGGATGCCCGAGGAGACCGTACGCGCGCTGTTCTGGATGCCGTTGATCTGTTCCGACACCCGTTGGGTGGCCTCGGCGGTCTCCCGGGCCAGGTCCTTGACCTCGCCGGCGACCACGGCGAAGCCGCGGCCGACCTCGCCGGCGCGGGCCGCCTCGATGGTCGCGTTGAGGGCGAGCAGGTTGGTCTGGTCCGCGATGGACGAAATGATTTTGATGACGTCGCCGATGGCCGTCGAGGCCTGGCCCAGCGCCTCGACCTCCTGGGTCATCTCGGAGGCGCGGGCGACGGCGTCCTGGGCCACCCGGGTGGCGTCGTCGCTGGCGGCGCGCAGCCGCGAGACCGTGTCGAGCAGGGAGCGGGCGTTCGCCGCGGAGATCTCGTTGCCGCGGACGATGTCGAGCCGTTGCGACACCAGTTGGGCCACGTTGCGCAGGGCGGACGTCCGGGACTCCGACAGCTCGATGAAGTTGGTGGTGAAGAAGTCCATGGTGCCGATGATCCGGCCGTGGCTCACCACCGGGAAGCAGACGCCCGACCGCACGCCGGCCCGCTGTGCGGCCGGTCCCCGGACGCAGTCGGTCAGCTCGCCGATGTCGCGCACGAACACGAGATCCTTGGCCCGCCACGCGCGTCCGGAGAGGCCGACGCCCTCGGCGAAGGTGGCGGCCAGGGTCACCTTGCGGAACTCGTCGCCGGCCGAGCCGGACTCCACCGCGAACTTGAGGACGTTGTCGACCTCGTCGATCTCCCAGTAGGAGCCGTACGCCCAGCCGAAGGCGGTCCGCACGGAGTCGAGGGCGATGCGCAGCGTGGTCGGCACGTCCCTGGCGTCGCCGAGGGCGGTGACCACGCTCGTGACGGCGAGCCGGTCGTCGGCCACCTGGCGCAGCTCGGCGGCGGCGAGCGCGGAGAAGCGGGCGCGTTCGGCGATGCGGGCGATGGCGGCCCACTTCTCGGTGCGCGGGCCGTCGATGTACATCGGCTCGGCCGAGTAGTACTCGAGCACCGCGATGACCTGGTTGTCCCGCAGCACCGGCATGACCACGGCCGCCTCCATCGAGGCCCGCGCGGCGGCCTGGCAGCGCAGGCAGTCCTCGCACTGGTCCAGCGCGTCGACGTACACCGGTTGCTTCGTGCGGGCCGCCCGGCCGACCAGGCCGGCGTCCATGGTCACCGGCTGCCCGGCGATCACGGCGTCCAGCTCCCGGACGATCGATCCGGTCTCGTACTGGATGGCGACCTGGCCGCTGCCGGTGGGCAGCCAGACGGCGCCGTAGCTGAAGTTGTGCGAGGCGACCGTGCTGTCCACGGTGACCCGCCAGGCGGCTTCCTCGTCGGTGACGGTCTCGAGATCGGCGATCAGCTTCTCGAGGCTTTCGACGTCGCGGGGGATGGGGCGCAGCGCCACCGGATCCGCCGCCACCCGCGATCGGAATGAGACCACCGGGACACTCCTGACACTCGTCGCCCGCCTGATCGTCCCATTCTGGGGCAGGTCAGCACCTTTCGGCTGGCGAATGACGGAATCGAAGGCGGTGCGGGCCGGGACGGGTGGGCGCCCCGGCCCGCACCGATCACTCGGTGTCGCGTGCCTGCTCGGCGAGGAAGCGTTCCAGCTCCGCCCCCAGCTCTTCGGCGCTCGGCAGCGCCCCGCCGGGCTCGGCCAGCAGATTTCCGGCCCGGCCGCGCAGGAAGGCGTCGTACTGCCCCTCCAAAGAGGTCACGAGGCGGCTCGCCTGCTCGTCGTCGGCGACCTGCTTGTCGATCTCCGCGCGCACCTCGGTGGCCGCCTCGTGCAGGGCCGCGGTGGGCAGCACCAGGCCGGTCGTGTTGGCAACCGATTCGATGAGGAGTTCGGCCGCGGCCGGATAGGTGGTCTGGGCCAGGTAGTGCGGGACGTGGGCGGCGTATCCCATCGCGTCGTGGCCGGATTCGCCGAGGCGGAATTCCAGCAGGTTGCCGACGCTCGCCGGCACCTGGACCCGCTGCAGCCACGATTCGCGCTCGCCGAGCAGGCGGCGGTCGGTGGCGTGCGCGGTGACGCTCACCGGGCGGGTGTGCGGCACGGCCATCGGGATCGCGTTGAGGCCGACGGTGAGGCTCACGCCGAAGCGATCGATGAGCGCGCGTACGGCCTTGATGAACCGTTCCCACTGCAGGTCCGGCTCGGGGCCGGCGAGCAGCAGGAATTGCGTGCCGGTCAGGTCTTTCAACAGGTGCAGCGCCAGGCTGGGACGTTCGTAGCTCTCCCAGTGGTCCTCGACGAAGATCATCGGAGGGCGGCGCGAGCGGTAGTCGAGCAGCTGGTCGAGGTCGAACGTCGCTATGACGCGTCCCTCGAACTGTTCCAGAAGGTGTTCGCGGGAGAGTTGGATGGCGCTTCCCGCGTCGACGAACCCCGTGAGTGCCTGGACGAGCACCACGCCGTCCAGGTCAGGCAGGTCGTCGGCCAACTCGTAGAGCCCGTGTGGGTCGAGCACGCTGCGGACCTCCTCATGTACGTCGCCCGTGGAGCCACGGGCGATAGGAGGACAACGCCCGTAGGTTCGGGTTCATTCCCGCGGTCCGCGACGAGTCAGACGCGGAACTGCGCGACCAGCGACTGGAGTTCCTCGGCGAGGCGGGCCAGTTCGCCGGCGGTGCGCTTGGACTCGGTCACGCCCTCGTTGGTGCTCTGCGCGGCCTCGGCCACGCCGGAGATGGTGCGGGCGATCTCGGTCGAACCGCTCGCGGCCTCGGCGACGCTGCGCCCGATCTCGCTGGTGGTGGCGGTCTGCTCCTCCACGGCCGACGCGATGGTGTCGGAGTACGCGTTGATCCGCTCGATCACCGCGGCGATCTCGCCGATGGCGTCGACGGCGGCGGAGGTGTCGGTCTGGATCGCCTGGATGCGCTGGGAGATCTCCTCGGTCGCCTTGGCGGTCTCCTGCGCGAGGTCCTTGACCTCACTGGCGACGACGGCGAAGCCCTTGCCGGCCTCGCCGGCCCGGGCGGCCTCGATCGTGGCGTTGAGCGCGAGCAGGTTCGTCTGCTCGGCGATGGAGGTGATCACCTTGACGATGTTGCCGACCTCGGCGGACGAGACCCCGAGCTTGGCGACCGTGGTGTTCGCCGACTTGGCGACCTCGACCGCGCCGCGCGCCACGCTGGCGGCGTCGGTGGCGCTGCCGGCGATCTCCCGGATCGAGGCGGTCATCTCCTCGCTGGCGGCCGCGACGGTGTCGACGTTGCTGCTCACCGAGCCGGCGGCCGTCGAGACGACGGCGGCCCGCGAGCTGGTCTGCTCGGCGTTGACCGCGATGCGGTTGCTCACCTCGGCCATCTCCTGCGCGGAGCCGGCCAGGGTGTGGCTGCTGCCGGTGATCCGCGAGATCGTGTCGCGCAATGTGGCGGTGGCCCGGTCGAGCTGCTCGCCCATGCGGCCGACCTCGTCCTTGGCCTGCATGCCGGCCGTGCGGGTCAGATCGCCCGCGGCGATGCCGTCGATGACCTCGGAGACCACCCGTACCCGTGCCACGATGCTGCGGGCGATGGCCAGGCCGAGCAGGGTCGCCAGCGCGAGACCGACAAGCAGCGTGGTGATCACGATGGTCCGGGCCGAGCTGTTCGCCTCGGCGACCGCGGCGACCCGATGTTTGGCGCCCTCGTCCTCCTTCGCCGTGAGCTGCTCGAGCTTCTCCTTGGAGGCGAGGATGGCCGGGATCAGCTGCTCCTGACGCGCGGCGATCGTGGCCGTCGGGTCGCCGGCGTCGGCGGTCTTCAGATAGGCGTCGCGGGCGGCCTGGTATTTGCCCCAGAGCGCCAACGTCTCGTCCGTGAGAGCGGGATCGACCGACTTGGCCCGGTATGCGGCGGCGGTCGCGGCGATGCGGCCGTCGAGTTCCTTGATCATGGCCGCGAGCTCCGGCACCGGCGTCTGGCCGTAGGCGATCACGTAGCCGTGCATCGAGCCGACGTCCGAGGTGACCCGGTTCAGCTGCTGCAGCCCGGTGTAGCTCTCCTTGTAGAGCCTCTCGCCGACCGTGTTCACCTGGGCCAGACGGGCGAGGGCGACGATGGCCACCGTGGCCGCGACGATCGTCATGGCGCCCACGATGATCAGGATCTTCGTGTTGAGCGACCGGTTGCCGACCCAGGCGCGCAGCGGATTTCCGCTGGCGGTCCGGCGGGGGGACGACAGTGCGGTCTTCTCGGCGGAAGGCATGTGGTGGCGACCTCGCGGTAGTGGGCGGGGGACGTGATCGTCCCCTCTCACTATCGGTTGCCGGGCGGTTTCGCTGAGGTGGTATCCCTCACGCCGGCCTCAGACGGTCAGCGGCCGGTGCGCGTCCAGGTGCTCCGCGACCTGAGTGGCGGACAGCGGGCGGGAGAAATGGTAACCCTGCGCGAAGCGGTAGCCGAGCCGGAAGAGGGTGTCCGCCTGCTCGGCGGTCTCCACGCCCTCGGCGATGGCCTGCAGGTGCAGGCCGTTCGTGATCTGGATCATCGCGGTGGCGATGACCGCCTCCTCCGACCGGCCGCCGATCCCGTCGACGAACGACTTGTCGACCTTGAGCGTGTCCGCCGGGCAGGTGCGCAGCAGGCCGAGCGAGGAGTGACCGGTGCCGAAATCGTCCAGTGCGATCCGCACGCCGAGGGTGACCAGATTCTGCAACGTGTCCAGTGCGACACCGCCGTCGAAGACCGCGGTCTCGGTGACCTCGACGACCAGCTTTTCCGGGTCGAAGCCGGTGTCGGCCAGGGCCGCGCGTACGTCGGCGGCGAAGCCCGGTTCGCGCAACTGGCGGGCGGACACGTTGACGCCGATCTCGGCCGGTGCGGCGGCGCCGTAGCGCTCCTGCCAGTCAGCGGCCTGACGCAGCGCGGTCCGCAGGATCCAGTCGCCGAGCGGCACGATCAGTCCGGTGCGTTCCGCGATCGGGATGAACACGTCCGGACCGATGAAGCCCCGCTCCGGGTGCTTCCAGCGGATCAGCGTCTCCAGTGAGGTCCACTCGCCGCCGGGCAGGGCCACGATCGGCTGGTAGACCAGCGTGAAGTCGCCGTTGTCGAGGGCCCGGCGCAGGTCGGCGCCGAGTTGGGCGTCGGCGGCCTGGTCCTGCTCGAGGCGGGCGTCGTAGACGGCGTGCCGGCCCTTGCCCCGCTCCTTGGCGGCGTACATGGCCAGGTCGGCGCGGCGCAGGAGCTCCTGCGGGCTGGCCTCCGGCCACACCTCGGCCAGGCCGATGCTCGCCTTGACCAGCAGGTCGTAGCCGAGCGCGTGGACCGGGCGGGTCAGGGATTCGGCGATCCGGTCCAGAACCTCGGTCGCCTCGTCGCTGCGCAGGCCGTGCAGCAGCAGGCCGAACTCGTCGCCGCCGAGCCGGGCCACCACGTCGTCCTCGCGGACCGCCTCGCGCAGCCGCTCGGCGACGACGACGAGCAGGGCGTCGCCCACGGCGTGACCGAGCCGGTCGTTGATCGCCTTGAAGTCGTCCAGGTCGATGAGCGCCAGGCTGAGCGTGTCGGCGTCGGTGCCCGAGCCGTCGGTCGCGGCCAGCGCCTCGCTGGTCCGCTGTTCGAACAGCGAGCGGTTGGCGAGGTCGGTGAGAGCGTCGTGGCTCGCCCGGTGCTCGAGCTGGTGCTGGAAGCGGTTGAGCTCCAACAGGCTGGCGTCGACGCGACGCAGCAGGCGGCCGTTCTCGGAGAGGGCGTTGATCTGGCGGGCCACCACCAGCGCGGTGAGGACCACGGCGGCCAGGGCGACGTTCAGGACGACGTGTCCCGCCCCGCTGCTGACCACCAGGAGCAGGGCGTCGGTGCAGGCGACCGCGACATAGGTCACGATGCTGAAGGAGTCTCCCTGCTGGACCGGGACCCGCAGGTGGGCTGCCCGGCGCTGCCGGTCGGCCGCGAAGGCGACGCACAGCAGGGTCGCCGGCACGAACATCATCGAGCCGCTGAGGCCCGGGTGCAGCTCGACGAAGATCGGGAAGAGCCCGCCGCCGGCCGCCCCGATGGCCGCGCCCACGGCCAGCAGCCGCAGGGCGACCCGGTCCAGGCCGCCGAAGCCGCTCACCGCGACCTTGACGAAGGCGAGCGAGCCGATGAGACCCAGCGCGGTGAGCGTCAGGATGGGCAGGGCGTTGCCGCTGCCGTCGTGCCAGGCGTCGAACACCCGGGTGATGAGGTACCAGCAGAAGATCCCGAGCGTGACGGTGACCGTGGCGGCGTCCAGGACGAAGCGGACCATGGTCCGGTCCCGCCGCCCACGGGCGCCCACCGGTAACCACAGCAGGGTCCAGAGCAGGACCACCATGGCCAGGGCGTACGCGATCGTGGTGGGAATGTCGTGGTCCTGGTCCACGGCCGTGGGATTCATCGCGTAATGCCGGGCGTCGCCCGCGACCCCGAGCACGATGAAGGCGCAGACCACGGCGAGAGAGCGCCAGACGCGTGCGGTCACGCGGTCGAGCCCGTCCGCGGAAGCGGTGTGCCAGCAGGCCCAGCCCGCGACCATGGTGCCGACGATGGCCGGCATCCAGCCCCAGGCGACCTGGATCCGCTGTTCGGCGTAGTTGACGGCGAAGAGCATGATGGAGGCCACGCAGACCGCGGCCGCCGTCAGCAGCACAGGAGTCGGCCGCAGCCGCTCCACCTGCTGTTCGTCGACCGTCATGCGGCGGTGCCTCCAGATGCGTCCCGGTGTTCCCGTCATTCGCTAATCGGTCGCACCGGGTAGGGCATGAGCAGAACACCGCGACGGGTACCGTCGCGTTGCTACCGCGGAGCTCGGAAAGCGGTGAACCCATGTCATGCACGTGCATCTGCAAGGCACAATGACATTGGCTCTCCCTCGTCCCCCTCGGAGCGAACTGGTGAACGAACCCGTCGTACCCTCCTCGCCGGCCCCGTCCGACGACGCCGGCCTTCCCGGCTCCCTGTGGGCCAGGATGAAGGCCGACCCGCAGTACGCCCCCGAACACCTCGCCCTCGAGGCGGTTCGCCGGATCGGCCCCCAGGCCCGGCTCTGGGCCGAGCGGGCGCGGGAGGAGCAGCCCGGCGTCACCGCCGACGCCCTGGCCGACCAGGCCGTCAAGCGGTTCCTCAGCCACGCCCGACTGTCCGGCGCCGTGTCGGGTGCCGCCGGCCTGCCCGGCGCGGTGGTCGACGTGGGCGTCCTCGCCTGGACCCAGGCCAGGATGGTGTTGCACATCGCCGCGGCGTTCGGCGTCGACCCGACCGGCTCAGAGCGCGCCACCGACCTGCTCGTCCTGCAGAAGGTGCACAAGGTCGCCGAGGCGGCCCGGCTCGCCCTCGGCGTGGCCGCGGGTCGCGAGCGGGCGAGCCGGCTGTTCGCCGTGGCCGGAGACCGACCGCTCAGTGGCGTGATGCTCCGGCTGGGCGTCAAGCTCGCCCAGATGGCCGGCGTCCGCGCGGCCAAGAGCATGTTCGCGAAGATCGTGCCGGGCGCCGGGGTGGTCCTCGGCACCTGGGTCAACTCAGCCGCCACCAAGGACCTCGCCCGCCGTACCCGGGAGCTCTACGCCTCGACTCCTAATGTCGCCCCCGCCGTCGACGATCTGACCCGGTATCGACGGGACTAGCGAGACTGGGAGGGCACAAATGAAGCACCGACGACGCTGGCTGCTGCTTTTGGCGCCCCTCCTGCTCACCGGCTGCGGCGCGCTCGGCGGTTCGGCAACCGCGGAGAAGGCGAGCTCCGAGGTGGCGGTCGCCGAGGGGGCCGGCAGCGGCGATTCCTGGCTCGTGGTCGCCCGGGGCAGCGCCACGCCCTCGCCCACGCCGTCCAGTGGCGTGCCGCCGTACCCGCTGCCGACCGCCACCGGATTCCTGCCGAAGCCGACGCCCACGAAATCCAGGCCCGCTGCTCGGTGTACGCCGTACACCGTGCACTTCACCCGCATCGGTTCGCTCGACGTCGTCACCGGCACCACCACCGCGACCGCCACCTGGAGCGACGTCAACGGGTACAACCTCATCGAGTACCGCCTCACCGCGCTCGCCCAGGACCTCAAGCCGGGTAAGCAACGTGCCATCGAATGGGTGGAGATTCCCGCCCAGGAGAACTGCGGGACGTTGACCGCCACGGTCAAGGGCCTCGACCCGAAGACCGGCTACGTCCTGTCCCTGGACGCGGTCGTGACCACCAACAGCGGCGAGGGCACCCGGTCCGGCACGATCCGGCGGTCGGGCGTCGTCTACACCAAGTAGTCCGTCAGGCTCAGCCGCGGCACGTAGCCCTGCCGCCGGGCCCGGGCCAGATCCAGCACCATGCCGTCGGTGAGCTGGTCGACGGCGTAGCGGGTCAGCGACGGCGACACCAGGGCCAGCCCACGGGCCAGCCCCGCCGGTATGTGCCGGACCGGCACCCCGAGCACCCGGCCGAGCACCTCGTCACGCCGGTAGGCCGCCGCGTCCGCGATGTTGTAGGCCCCGGCCGCCCAGCCCGGCGCCGCCAGGCAGGCCGCCGCCAGATTGCCCACCGAGGTCAGGCTCATCGCCACGTCCGCGCCCGGCAGCCACGCGTATCCGCCCCGGACGACCCGACGCAGTCGGGGCAGCAGGTGCCGGTCGCCGTCGCCGTAGACCGCCCGCGGCCGCAGGACGACCGCGCCCGCGGCCAGGGCCAGTCGCTCCCCGGCGGCTTTCGTGCGACCGTACGCGCCGCGCTGGCCGTCGACCGGGTGATCCTCGCGCACCGGCCCCGAGTAGGGCCCGGGCCGGTACACGCTGGCGCTGCTCACCCACACCACCGGGCGGCCCCGGGCGGCGTCCAGCAGGCGTGCCGTGCCGTCGACGTTGACCGCCCGGTAGGCCGCCTCGACGTGGCGGCCGGGGCGGGGATCGCCGACGGCCGCGGCGAGGTGCACGACCGCGTCGGCGCCGGCCAGGTCCGGAAGCTCGCGGGCGGCATCCCACCGCACGTACGCGCCCACGGGACCCGGGCGCCGGCCGAGGCAGACCACGTCGTGCCCGGCCGACGCGGCGAGCCGGGCGACGGCCGCGCCGCAGAAGCCGGAGGCACCGGTCACCGCGAGCCTCATGACGCCCGCACCACCAGCGTTCGCCACGAGGGCAGAGCCGCGCGGCGGTCCACCCGCGCCCGCACCACGACCGGCCGGTGCGGCGCGAGCGCCCGCAGCACGTCGCCGAGCTGGGTACGGGCCAGCCGGGCGCCGGGGCAGGCGTGCGGCCCGATCCCGAAGGCGAGCTGGGCGATCCGCGCGGGCGCCGGCCGGCGCGGATCGGGGTCGAGGCGGTGCGCGTCCAGGGCGTGCCGGGCGATGAGCAGCATCCGGTCGCCGGCGCGCACCGGGCAGCCGTCCACCAGCTCGCCCGGCGCCGCCGCGACCCGTGGCAACAGGGGCGTGGGGGCGGTCACCCGCAGCAGTTCGTCGGCGAGCGCCGGAAGGTGTGCGTGGTCCCAGAGGGCGGCGTCGCAGGCCCACGCCGCGGCGCGGGGCACGGCGGCGACCGTCGTGGTGATCGCGGCCACCGCGAGCATGGCGGCGAGCGGGGCGTGTTCCGCGCCGTCCGGTGCGAGCAGCGCGGTGAGTCTTTCCGTGGCGGCGCGCGCCGCCACGTCAGCACCCCGCCGGCGGATGCCGGGCAGGTGGGCCCGGGCCGCCGCCGCGGCGGCGTCGCACGCCGCTCGGGCGAGCGCCGGGCCGTCGACCCGCACGCCGAGCAGTTCGGCGGCGGTGGCGCCGGCCAGCTCGGCGGCGACCGGCACGAGGTCGACCTCGGCGCCGTCGGCCAGCGGGCGCAGGCGCCGCTCGAGCAGCCGCGTCCACGTCGGCCGCAGCTCGGCCACGCCCGACGCGCCCAGCGCGTCGGCGGTGTCCCGCCGGGCCCGACGGTGCGCGTCGCCGTGCTGGTCGAAGAGGAGCTCGCCGCCGGCCAGCCGACCGGCCGCCCCGCCGGTGGTGCCCGGTGCCGTCCGGTCCAGCGGCACCCGGGTGAGGGCGGCGACGAACGCGGCCCGGTCGTGCACGAGCAGCGTGCCGCCGAGCCGCAGGACCCGACGCCGGCGGGTGGCCGCGAGCAGGGCGAACAGCACCGGGTGGCTGCCGAGATAGACCCGGCGATCCCGGGTACGGGCGTTCATCGCACATGCACCGCTTCCGCCGCGGGCCGGTAGCGCCGGTCCCAATGCCACAGCAGCGTGCGGCGCGGTCCCCAGGCGCGCAGCCGCCGCAGGCTCGTCTCGACGATCAGATCCTCGGCGCGGACGATCCGGCCGCTGTGCTCGCGGGCCCGGTTGAGCAGCGTCACGTCTTCCGCGCCGTCCTCCAGGGCCTCGCGCGCGGTACCGCCGCAGCGTTCGTACAGCTCGGCGGTGATCGCCAGATTGTGGCCGTGGACCAGCACGAACGGTGTCCGCGCGGACGCCGAGCGGTGCTGCCACCGGCCGACGCGGGCGGCGGCGCGCACCGCGGCGGGATAGACCGTGCGCTGCGCCCACGTGGGATTCTCGTCGAGCCGGGGAACGCTGCGTCCGCAGGCCAGCTCCACGCGCCTCAGCAGGGACCGTCCGGTGGCGACCCAGTCCGGGGCGGGCAGGCAGTCCGCGTCGGTCCGCAACAGCTTCGTGGCGCCGCCCGCGATGGCGTACCGGAATCCGGTGTCGGCGGCCCTGCCCGCGCCGGGAAGGGGCTCGGTGACCACCCGGACGTCGCCGGCGAACCCGGCCGCGATCGCCGCGGTCTCGTCGGTGGACGCGTTGTCCACGACCACCAGCGTGAAGTCGCGGTCGGACTGGGCGGCGAGGGCGGCGAGCGCCCCGGGCAGCAGCCGGGCCTCGTTGAAGGCGGGCACCACGACGGCGAGCTCTCTCATGCGCCGGCCGCCAGGCGGGCGGTGGCGGCCCGGTCCGGCTTGCGGGACCGGCCGGAGAGCGGGACATCGGCGAGCACCACCGCGTCCGGCCGCGCCGAGCCCATCCGCTGGAGCGGGACGCGCAGCGCCGCCCGCACGGCGTCGGCCGAGGCGCCGGGCGCCGGCTGCACGACCGCGACGACCCGCTCGTCGCCGTCGCCGTCCGGCACGCCCACGATCACCGCCAGCTCGACGCCGGCGACGTGCAGCGCGGGTTCGTACAGTCCGGGATAGATGTTCTCGGCACCGCGCAGGATCATGTCCTTGCAGCGGCCGCCGAGCACCACGCGGGTGCCCTGGACCCGTCCGACGTCACCCGTGCCGATCCACTCGTGCGGCGGTTCACCGAGGTATCGGTGGGCGGCGTTCGGGCCGGAGAGCAGCAGCTGGCCCCGCTCGTCGGTGCGGGCCCGCACGCCGGGAACGAGGTCGCCGACCAGGTCGCCGTCGCCCGCGAACGCGGCCTTCTCGGTGCTCTCCACGGCCGCGGCGGGGAACACCTCGGTGAGCGCGTAGACGCCCCAGGCCCCGTCCGCGCCCGCTTGCCGGACCCGCGCGAGCAACCCGGCGCTGACCGGGGCGGACCCGCTGTAGACGCGGCCGCTGAACCGGATGCCGGCGGCGAGCGCGGCGCGCAGTTGCGGCGGCGTGAGATAGCTCGCCTGGGGTGCCAGGCCCGCTGTCTGCCGGGCCAGCAGGGCCGGGCGACGCTCGGGCAGGGCGACCGGGGCGCCGGCGGCCAGCGAGGGGACGAGGACGAAGAACGTGCCGCCCAGCACCGGCCGGTCCGAGCGCACCCGGACCAGATCGTGCACGGTACGCAGGCCCGCGGTGAGCCCGGACCGGGTGTGGACGACGGCGCGCGGACGACTGGTCGTGCCGGACGTGAAGACCACCACCGCGTCGCCGTCCCCGTCGTAGCCGCGGGGGGCCGGTCCGGCGGCGGGCCTCAGCGCCGCCGCGCTGCCCGGCAGCCGCCGCCCGACGGTGACGACCGGCGCCAGGGCGGTGAGCTCGGGCAGGGCCAGCCGGGCGCGACGGGCCAGCGGCGCGGCCCAGCCCGCGACGGCCTGCGCCGCCGCGTCGGCGAGCACCAGTCGCGGCTCGGCCAGGGCGAGCCGGGCCAGCAGCACGTCCGGGCCCGCGGCCGGGTCCAGCACCGCGACCCGCAGGCCCAGGTGGTACGCCGCCAACAGGACGGCGAGCGAGCGCGGTCCGGGGCGTACGGCGACGCCGACCGTGTCGCCGGCGGTCAGCCCACGGGCGTGCAGGGCGGCCGCGTAGCCGCCGACGAGCCGGCTCAGCTCGCCACGGGTCGCCCGCACCACCACTCTGCCGCCGCGCCGACAGCCGAGCAGGGCCGGGCGAGGATCGTCGTCGCGCAGGCTCGCGAGGAGTTCTCCGAGCATCAGCGCGGATCCGTCGTGAGCGAGCCGCTGCCGCGGTCGAGATACCACCGGGCCGTGCCGACGATTCCGTACGCCGCCAGCCGCCGCGTCGAGTTCTCCACGATCATCATCCGGCTCCGCCGGATCGCGGGCGTCGTGCGGCGTACCCGGTTGAGAAACGTGCGGTCGGTGGGCGAGGGACGACGGGGCATGCCGCCGCACGCCAGATAGAGCTCCGCGGTGATCGCCATGTTGTTGCCCGCGTGCATCCGGTAGGGCGCCAGATAGCCCTTGCGGTGCGCCGGTCGCAGCCGCCCGAACCCGGCGGCGATCGCCACGAGGACGCGGAACACCGCCCGACCCAGCGGACCGTGTTCGTCGCGCCGCGCGGTGATCCGGCCGCAGACCAACCCGGCGCCGCCGGTCAGCCCGGCCCGCGCCGCCGCCAGCCATCCCGGCCGGGGCAGGCAGTCCGCGTCCGTACGCGCCAGCAGCGTGGCGCCCCGCGCGATGGCGTGCCGAAAGCCGGTGTCGACCGCGCAGCCGACGCCCTTCTCCGTCTCGACCAGCACGTGCACCGGAAAGGGGGCCCGGAAGCCCCGCGCGATGTCCGCCGTGCCGTCGGTCGAGCCGTTGTCCACCACGAGCAGCTCGAAGTCCGTGTCGGTCTGCGCCGCCAGCGCGTCGAGGGTCTGCCTGATCCGCGCCGCTTCCTCGTAGGCCGGCACGACCACCCACATGGCGGTCACGACGACACCTCCCAGACCATGGTCATCAGGCTGACGCCGCCGCCGAGACCGACGAGCAGCACCCGATCGCCGGGTCGCAGTTGGTCGCGGACCCGGGCGAGTTGCACGCCCAGCGTGGCGCTGGCCAGGTTGCCCAGCTCGGCCACGGTGACCTCGAGCTTGTCGGCCGGGACCCCGGCCACCTCGATGAACCGCCGCAGGTAGGGCACGGTCACCTGGTGTACCAGCACCTTGGCGTAGTCGTCCCAGCCGAGGCCGGTGCGGTAGGCGACCCGTTCGAGCAGGCCGATTCCGATCTTCTCGAAGATGCCCCGCAGCCGGCGACCGTCTCCGGTGAAGTAGGTGTGCTCGTCGCCGCGCGGATGCCGTGAGCCGCCGCCGAAGATGCCGCCGACCGGCCAGTGCTCGGAGTGGGTCTCGCTGTCGACGTCCACGATCCCGCCGGTCTCGACCGGCTCGACCAGCACCGCCGCGCCCGCGTCGCCGAAGGTGTAGCCGGCCATCGCCGTCCTCGCCTGGGCCAGGCCGTCGAGCCGCGGTCGCATCGCGCGGCTCGGGGTCTCCCCGGTGACGACCAGGGCCCGCCGCGCCCGGCCCGCCATGATCATCGAGCGGGCCAGGTCGATGCCGTTGAGGAAGCTGTTGCAGGCGTTGGTGACGTCGAGGGCGTGCGCCCGGCTGCCCAGGGCCGCCTGCACCACGTGGGCGGTCGCCGGCTCCACCATGTCCCGGGTGGCGGAGGCGAACAGCAGCAGGTCGACGTCGAGCGCGTCCAGCCCGGCCCGGGCCAGGACCCGCCGGCCGGCGCGGACCGCGAGGTCGGAGGCGTACTCGTCGTCGGCGGCGACCCGGCGACGGTCGATGCCGGTCGCCCGCGCGAACATTCCGGCCCGCAGCGGCAGGCCGCTCGCCGCGGCGACCCGTTCTTGCAGGTCGGCGGTGGTCACCTCCCGCTCGGGAAGGGCACTTGCCACCGCGGTGATGCCCACGTGAACAACGATCGAGGTCATGGGCGCCAGCCTTCAGCATCGCCGGGGCCTGGTGCGTGAGTAGAACGGCTCAAATTTTCTAGGCCCTAAGCTTCGCGACATGCAACCCATTGTCGACACGGTCGTGATCCTGGCGATCTGTGTGCTCGGGGCGGCGCTCGCCCGGCGGCTCGGGTTCATCGCGCCGCTCGTGCTGCTGGTGGCCGGCCTGGGCCTGTCCTTCGTGCCCGGCGTCCCGGAGATCCAGGTCGAGCCGGAGCTCGTGTTGATCGGCATCCTGCCGCCGCTGCTCTACGTGGCGGCCCTGCAGACCAACCTGGTCGCGTTCCGGCGGGCGCTGCGGCCGATCCTCCTGCTCGCCGTCGGGCTGGTGATCTTCACCGCCTTCGTCACCGGCTTCGTCCTGCACGCCCTGTTGCCCGAGGTGCCCCTGGCGGCCTGCGTTGCCCTGGGCGCGGTGGTCGCCCCGCCCGACGCGGTGTCGGCGACGGCGATCGCCCGCCGCATCGGCCTGCCCCGGCGGGTGGTGGTCATCCTCGAGGGCGAGAGCCTGCTCAACGACGCCACCGCCCTGGTCATGGTCCGGATCGCGGCGGCGACGCTGCTCGGCTCGGCGGTGGGGTTCGCCGAGATCGCGGGCGAGGTCGCGCTGAAGGCCGGCGGCGGCGTGCTGCTCGGCCTGGCCGCCGCCGTGGGCGCGGCCTGGCTGCACCGCAGGATCGTCGACCCGCTGCTGGACGACGCCGTGTCGCTGCTCACCCCGTTCGTCGTGGTGATCGTCGCGGAGCAGGTGCACTCCTCCAGCGTCGTCGCGGTCGTGGTGGCCGGCCTCTACCTCGGGCACCGCGTCCCGTACCTGCTGTCGCCGACCTCGCGGCTGCAGATGGACGCGGTCTGGCGGCTGATCACCTTCCTGCTCGAAGGCGTCGTCTTCCTGCTCGTCGGGCTCCAGCTACGCGAGCTGATCGGTCACCTCGAGACCGACGGGGCGACCACCGCCCGGGTGACGGCGCTGGTGTTCCTGACCCTCGTGGCCGCCCGTTTCGTGTGGATGTATCCGGCCACCTACCTGGCCCGCCTCGTCCCGCGGATCCGGGCCCGCGAGGAACGGCCGCCGCCCGCGGTGCCGACCGTCGTCGCCTGGGCCGGCATGCGTGGCGTCGTCACGCTCGCCGCGGTGCTGACCCTGCCCGAGGCCGCCGAGGTGCCCGGCGGGTATCCGCGCGACCTGTTCGTCTTCGTGGCGTTCGCGACCATCGTGCTGACCCTGCTGGTCCAGGGCACCACACTGCCGATGCTGGCCCGGCGGCTGGGCGTGCGGGAGGACACCGCCGCCGAGGACGCGCTCGCCGAGGCCACCGTGCAGCACGCGGCGAGCCGGGCGGCCCGGGAGCGGCTGGAGGAACACGCCGACGGCGCGCCCGCCTCGGTCGTCGAGCGGCTGCGGGCGCTCACCGACAGCCGTGCCAACGTGGCCTGGGAGCGGCTCGGCAGCCAGGAGCAGGAGACCCCCTCAGCGGCGTACGGTCGGCTGCGACGCGAGATGATCACCGCCGAGCGGCACGTCTTCAAGATCGCCCGCAACGAGGGGCGGATCTCCGAAGAGGTGCTCAACCGCGCGCAGCGCGAGCTCGACCTGGAAGAGTCCCAGCTGACCCGGAGCGACGATTGACCTGCCAACATCTGTCAGACGCCACCGAGGCCGTGCCCGCGTCGCCCTACGACGCCGGCTGCCCGGAGTGTGTGCCCGCCGGCTTCACCGACTGGGTCCACCTGCGGCTCTGCCTCGACTGCGGCTACGTGGCCTGCTGCGACTCCTCGCCGCGGCGGCACATGTCCCGACACCACGAGCAGACCGGCCACCCGGTGATGCGGTCCTACGAGCCGGGCGAATCGTGGAAGTGGTGTTTCGTCGACGAGGTGCTGGGCGGCTGACCCCTGGCCGGGCGCAGGCGAACTATCTGGGGGTAACCGGACAGTCGCGCGGACGTCACCCCCCGCATCGGTGAGAATGACCGCTGACGCGGCCGTACAGGATTGAACCGCGCCCCGGCGGGGCAATCGAGCCCCGCCCACGGCGAGGCCCTCGCGGCCGCGGGTACCGACGGTCGAGGGCGGGAGCAGGCATGCAGGTGTGGCCGGGGCACCGGTATCCACTGGGGGCGACGTACGACGGGACGGGCACCAACTTCGCGATCTTCTCGGAGGTCGCCGAGGCCGTGGAGCTGTGCCTGTTCGATGCGTCGGGCAACGAGCGCAAGGTCCAACTGCACGAGCAGGACGCCTTCGTCTGGCACGCCTACCTGCCGGGCGTCGAGCCGGGTCAGCGGTACGGATACCGGGTGTACGGGCCGTACGACCCGTCGCGCGGGCTGCGCTGCAATCCGCACAAGCTCCTGCTCGACCCGTACGCGCGGGCTGTCGACTCGGACATCGACTGGCATCCGAGCCTGTACGCGTACGACTTCGACAACCCGGATCAGATGTCCGACCTCGACTCGGCGCCGCACATGGCCAAGGGTGTGGTCGTCAACCCGTACTTCGACTGGGGCAACGACCGGCGCCCGGACATCCCGTACCACCATTCGGTGATCTACGAGTCGCATGTGAAGGGTCTCACCGAGCGGCATCCCGAGGTGCCCAAGGACATGCGCGGCACGTACGCGGCGATCGGCCACCCGGCGATCATCGAGCATCTCGCCAAGCTGGGCGTGACCGCGCTCGAACTGATGCCGGTGCACCAGTTCGTGCAC
The DNA here is from genome assembly GCF_040682215.1 of Actinoplanes sp. NPDC051346. Lineage (NCBI taxonomy): Bacteria > Bacillati > Actinomycetota > Actinomycetes > Micromonosporales > Micromonosporaceae > Actinoplanes > Actinoplanes sp. NPDC051346. The sequence continues at coordinate 773,304 of NZ_JBFBAJ010000001.1, forward strand.
GACAACCGCCTGGACGACCTGGGCCTGCGCAACTACTGGGGCTACAACACCCTGGGCTTCTTCGCGCCGTACCACGGGTATTCGGCGATGGGCTCGCTCGGCCAGCAGACCCAGGAATTCCGGGGCATGGTCAAGGCGCTGCACGCCGCCGGCATGGAGGTCATCCTCGACGTCGTCTACAACCACACGGCCGAGGGCAACCATCTGGGCCCGACCATGAGCCTCAAGGGGATCGACAACCGGACCTACTACCGGCTCGTCGACGATCAGCCGAATTTCTACATGGATTACACGGGTACGGGTAACAGCCTCAACGTGCGCAGTCCGCAGAGCCTCCAGCTGATCATGGACTCGCTGCGTTACTGGGTCACCGACATGCACGTCGACGGCTTCCGCTTCGACCTCGCGTCCACCCTGGCCCGTGAGTTCTACGACGTCGACCGCCTCTCCACCTTCTTCGAGGTCGTGCAGCAGGACCCGGTGGTCGGGCAGGTGAAGCTCATCGCCGAGCCGTGGGACGTCGGCCCCGGCGGCTACCAGGTCGGCAACTTCCCGCCGAACTGGACGGAGTGGAACGGCAAGTACCGCGACACCGTGCGCGACTTCTGGCGTGGGGAGCCCGCGACCCTGGCCGAGTTCGCCAGCCGGATCACCGGCTCCGCCGACCTCTACCAGGACGACGGCCGCAAACCGTTCCACTCGATCAACTTCGTGACCGCGCACGACGGGTTCACGCTGAACGACATGGTCTCGTACAACGACAAGCACAACGAGGCCAACGGCGAGGAGAACCGCGACGGCGAGAGCCACAACCGCTCCTGGAACTGCGGCGTCGAGGGCCCGACCGACGACAAGGCCGTGCTGGCCCTGCGGGCCAAGCAGCGGCGCAACTTCCTGGCCACGCTGATGCTCAGCCAGGGCGTGCCGATGATCTCGCACGGTGACGAGCTGGGCCGCACCCAGCAGGGCAACAACAACGCGTACTGCCAGGACAACGAGATCAGCTGGATCGACTGGGACAACGCCGACGAGACGCTGCTCGAGTTCACCCGCAAGCTGACCGCGTTCCGCCACCGCCACCAGGTCTTCCAGCGGCGCCGGTTCTTCACCGGCCTGCCGGTCACCGCCCGCGGCGGCGGCGACCCGCTGCCGGATCTGGAGTGGTTCACCCCGGACGGTCGCCAGATGGCCGGCGACGACTGGGGCAACGACTTCGGCCGCGCGGTCGCCCTGTTCGTCAACGGCGAGGGCATCCGTGAGCGCGGCCAGTACGGCCAGCGGCACGTCGACAGCTCGTTCCTGCTGTTCTTCAACGCCCACGACGCGCCGATCGAGTTCGTCACCCCACCCACCGAGTACGGCGAGAAGTGGGAGAAGGTCATCGAGACCGCCGAACCATCGCCCGACCGCCCCAACGTCGTCGAGGCGGGCTCCACGATCCTCGTTCCGGACCGCTCCCTCATCGTCTTGGACAGGACGGTTTAATGCCCCCATCTGACCGCCCCGCCACCGCCCACGACCGGACTAAAGGCTTCCCTGCTGGTACCTACCGTGTCCAGATCCGTCCCGACTTCGGTTTCAAAAGCACCGCGGAGCTCGCCGACTACCTGGCCGACCTCGGAGTCAGCCACCTCTACACAGCGCCGATCCTCACGGCGGGACCCGGCTCCGAGCACGGCTACGACGTCGTGGACCACCAGCGGGTCAGCCCGGCGCTCGGCGGGGAGGAGGGCCGCCTGGCCCTGCGGGCGGCCCTGGACGCGGCCGGGCTGGGACTGGTCGTCGACATCGTGCCCAACCACGCCGGGGTGGGCGTGCCGGCGGCGAATCCGGCGTGGTGGGACGTGCTCAAGAACGGTGAGCGATCGCTGTACGCGAAATGGTTCGACATCGACTGGTCCGGCGGCAGGCTGCTGATCCCGGTGCTGGCCGACGACCCCGCCGCGCTGGACGAACTGCGCGTCGAGGACGGGGAACTGCACTACTTCGACAAGCGGTTCCCGATCGCGGACGGAACCGGCGAGGGCACAGCCCGCGAGGTGCACGACCGGCAGCACTACGAGCTGGTCAACTGGACGCGCGGCGACGCCGAGCTCAACTATCGGCGCTTCTTCGCCATCGTCGACCTCGCGGGTCTGCGGGTCGAGGATCCGGAGGTCTTCGACGCCACCCACCGCGAGATCCTGCGCTGGTACGCCGAGGGCGCGGTGCAGGGCATCCGCGTCGACCACCCCGACGGCCTGCGCGACCCGGGCGGGTATCTGCGCCGCCTGCACCAGGCGGCACCCGACGCCTGGCTCGTGGTCGAGAAGATCCTCGAGCCGGGGGAGGAGCTGCCGGACTGGCCGGTCGCCGGCACCACCGGGTACGACGCCCTGTCCGAGGTCTGCGGCGTGTTCGTCGACCCGGGCACCGAGGCGTTCTTCGACACCCTCGACCACCACCTGACCGGCGGCACCACGAGCTGGCAGGACCTGGTCCACGAGACCAAGTACCAGCTCGCCACCACCCAGCTCGCCGCCGAGCTGGCCCGGTTGTGCCGGCTCGCGCCGGAGATCGAGGGCGCGGGCCCGGCGCTCGCCGAGCTGGCCGCCTGCTTCCCGGTCTACCGCTCGTACCTGCCGTTCGGGTCCCGGCATCTGGCCAAGGCCCGGGCCGAGGCGGGCCGCCGCCGGCCGGCCCTGATCCCGGTACTGGACCGGCTCACCGCCCGGCTGCGCAACCCCGCCGACGAGCTCGCGCTGCGCTTCCAGCAGTACACCGGCGCCGTGATGGCAAAGGGCGTCGAGGACACCGCCTTCTATCGCTGGACCCGCTTCACCGCCCGCAACGAGGTGGGCAACGACCCGGCGAAGTTCGGGGTGAGCCCCGACGAGTTCCATCAGTTCGCCGAAGAGCGACAGCGGAAATGGCCGCACGGCATGACCACGCTGTCCACTCACGACACCAAGCGCAGCGAGGACGTCCGGGCCCGGCTCGCCGTCCTGTCCGAGCTGCCCGGCGACTGGACCGAGGTCGTCCGTCGCTGGACCCGGGTGGCCCCGCTGCCGGATCCCGCGCTGGCCCACCTCGTCTGGCAGGCCGCGGTCGGCGCGTGGCCGATCGAGCGCGACCGGTTGCGGGCGTACGCGCTGAAGGCGGCCCGCGAGGGCGGCGTCGGCACCAGCTGGACCCGGCAGAACGAGGACTTCGAGGCGGCGCTGGGTGCTCTGGTCGACAGCGTCTACGACGACCCGGCCCTGTACGGCGAGGTCGACGGCTTCGCCCGGTCCATCACCGCTCCCGGCTGGTCGAATTCGCTCGGTCAGAAGCTCGTGCAGCTCACCATGCCCGGCGTCCCGGACGTCTACCAGGGCACGGAGCTGTGGGACTTCTCCCTGGTCGACCCGGACAACCGGCGGCCGGTCGACTTCGGAGCGCGCCGCGAGTTGCTCGCCCGCCTCGACGACGGCTGGCAGCCGCCGATCGACGCCACCGGCGCGGCTAAGCTGCTGGTCACCAGCCGCACGCTGCGCCTGCGCCGGCGGCGTCCGGAGCTGTTCACCGACTACCGCCCCGTGTACGCCGAGGGGCGAGTCGCCGAGCACGTGCTCGCCTTCGACCGCGGCGGGGCGGTCGTGGTGACCACCCGCCTGCCGGTCGGATTGTCACGCCACGGCGGCTGGCACGACACCACGTTGTCACTCGATGGTCATACCTGGACGGAAGCCTTCACCAGCACCAGCTATGGCGGGAGTCGTCTGGCGGTGGCTGACCTGCTGCACACGTACCCTGTCGCGTTGCTGGTGAAAGAGTGACCATGACCCTCTTCGAAGTGTGGGTTCCCGAGAAGACCGTCAGGCTGCGGCTCGACGGGGTGGACCGCGACATGGAACGCGGCGACGACGGGTGGTGGCGGCTCGAGGTGCCCGAGGCGGGGCCCGGCAGCGACTATGCGTACGTTTTGTCGGATCACGACAGCCCGCTTCCCGACCCGCGGTCGAGGTGGCAGCCTGAGGGCGTGCACGGTCCCAGCCGGGTGTACGACCACGCGGCCTTCCCCTGGACGGACGGCGCCTGGACCGGACGTCAGCTCCCGGGCTCCGTCCTCTATGAACTGCACGTCGGCACCTTCACCCCCGTCGGCACGTTCGACGCGGCCGTCGAGCGGCTGGACCACCTCGTCGCGCTCGGCGTCGACCTGGTGGAGCTGCTGCCCGTCAACGCCTTCAACGGCGAGTACAACTGGGGCTACGACGGCGTCTGCTGGTACGCGCCGCACGAGGCCTACGGCGGCCCCGACGGGCTCAAGCGCTTCGTCGACGCCGCGCACGCCAAGGGGCTCGGCGTGGTGCTGGACGTTGTCTACAACCACTTCGGGCCCAGCGGCGCGTACGCGCCCATGTTCGCGCCGTACCTGAGCGCGGCGGGCGCCAACCCGTGGGGCGCCTCGGTCAACCTCGATGGGCCGTTCTCCGACGAGGTCCGCCGCTACGTCGTCGACAGCGTGCTGGCCTGGCTGCGCGACTACCACGTCGACGGCCTGCGGCTGGACGCCGTGCACGCGCTGGTCGACCACAACGCGATCCATCTGCTCGAGCAGGTGGCGGCCGAGGTGGAGAGCCTCTCGGTGCATCTGGGGCGGCCGCTGTCGCTGATCGCCGAGTCCGACCTCAACGACCCCACCCTCATCACGCCGCGGGAGGCGGGCGGGCACGGGCTGCACGGCCAGTGGGCCGACGACGTGCATCACGCCCTGCACACGCTGCTCACCGGGGAGCGGCAGGGCTATTACGGCGACTTCGGCTCGCTCGAGTGCCTGGAGACGGTGCTGACCGGGGCGTTCTTTCACGCGAACACGTGGTCGAGCTTCCGGCGGCGGCACCACGGCCGGCCGGTGGACCGGGCCCGGACGCCGGGGCACCGCTTTGTGGCGTACCTGCAAAATCATGACCAGATCGGTAACCGCGCGGTCGGCGACCGGCTCTCGGCGACGCTGTCGCCGGGGTTGTTGAAGGTCGGCGCCACCCTGCTGCTGACCTCGCCGTTCACGCCCATGCTGTTCATGGGCGAGGAATGGGCGGCGAGCAACCCGTGGCAGTTCTTCACCAGCCATCCGGAGCCGGAGCTCGCGGCGGCCGTGCAGACCGGCCGGCGGCGCGAGTTCGCCTCGCACGGCTGGGCCGAGGCGGAGGTGCCGGATCCCCAGGACCCGGCGACCTTCGAGCGTTCCAAGCTCGACTGGGCAGAGCGTGACAAACCGGGCCACGCGGAGATCCTCGACCTGCATAAGCGCCTCATCACGCTGCGCCGTCAGCACGCCGACCTGTCCGACCCGCGGCTCGACCGCGTCGACGTGTGGCACGGCGATCAGCATGTGGTGATGCGCCGCGGCCGGTGCCTGGTGGCGGCCAACCTGGCGCCGGTGCCGCAGACCGTGAGCCTGCGCGCGGTGCCCAGCAAGGTGCTGCTCGCCACCGAGCCCGGGGTGGTGCTCCAGCGTGACCGGGTAGAACTGCCGCCGGAGACGGCGGTGGTGGTCTTCGCCCGCTGATCAGCGTTGCGTCCGCCCCGGTCGCGGCCATGCGCCACCATGGTCACCATGTGGGGCTTGAAGCGGCGTCGCAAGCGGCGCAAAAAGGGAGACTGCGACATCGTCGCGTGCAACTGCGATTTCTGCGACATTCCAGGCTGTGACTTCGGCCTGCTGAGCACGACCCTGCTGGCCTTCGCCCGGCTACCCGGCGGGCGCGGAACGCCGGGCTCCGGCACCGATCGGGCCGTGACGACGGCCATCCGCGGCTATCGCCGGATTTCTCCCCGGCTGCCTACCCGGTGCCGCTTCACGCCCACGTGCAGCGCCTACGGGCTCGAGGCCGTGCGCCGCTACGGCAGCCGCAAGGGCCTGCGGCTCACCGCCGGTCGACTGCGCCGCTGCCGGCCGGGTGTCACGTTCGGTACCGCCGACCCCGTTCCGTGACCTTCGTCCGGCACGATAGGCGCTCCGCGACGGGGACGGGGGGTACCGCGTGTCGAGGTTGGACGCCGGGCGGGAGCGGGCGCCGGTTCGCAAGATAGTGGTACGCCGTCCACCACGACAGCGGGTCGTGCCCCGGCGCGACGCGGGTGCCCGGCAACGTCGCGGTGACCGGGCGCTGATCGGGCTGAGGCGCACCTTCGCCCGCCCCGACGTCGTCCGGACCTGGGGTGCCTCGCTGGCGCCCTGGCGGCTGGCCGCCGTCGGCGTGGTCATCGTCCTGGTGCTCGGATTCTCCTGGGTGCGGCTGTTCCACATGGGCCCGCCGTCGGTGGAGGACCTGCGCCGGGCGGCCGGCGTCGACGAGTGGCGCACGCTGCCCATCGGCGTCAAGGACGATCAGCCGGGAGTGGCCTACCGCGACCCGAGGGACGGCAGCTGGAGCGGGTTCGACGTCGACATCGCGTACATGATCGCCGAGGATCTGGGGTTCCGCCGCGACGACGTGCGCTTCTACGGCATCGAGAGCGAGGACCGGGCCCGCATGGAGGGCACCGACCGCAAGGGCAATCCGGTGCCGGTGAAGATGGTCATCGCGAGCTACAGCATCACACCCAAGCGCGAGGCCGAGCCCAACGTCATGTTCTCGGCGTCCTACCTGCACACCGAGCAGTCGGTGATCACCCTGCGCGGGCACGGCAAGGTCGCCAGCCTCGAGGAGTTCAAAGGCAAGGAGGTCTGCACTCTTTCCGCCTCCACCAGCGCGGTCACCGCCTCGTCGTCCGGCGCCACGCTGATCCGGCGCAACCGGGTGTCGGAGTGCTTCGCCGAGATGGAGAATGGTGCCGTCGGCGCGGTCAGCACCGATGCCGCCATCCTGGGCGGCTTCAAGGCGCGCGACCCCGACCGCTACGACCACTGGGATCTGGGCGACGACAAGACCGAGGCCTGGGGCATCAGCGTGGGCGACAACGAGGCGTTGCGGGACCTGGTCGACCTCAGCCTCTACCGCTCCTACGCCGACCCCAAGGACTCCCGCTGGGAGCGGGCCTTCCAAGCGAACATCGCGCCCGAGGTGGTTGCCAACATCGAGCCCGGCGGCACCGCCGTCCCGCTGGCCCGTGCCCAGCAGCCGCTCGCCCGCCGGCCCGAGGTGCGCGAGCTGCCCTGGGAGGAGGTCGTTCCGTGACCGCGGTGCGCACCCTGGCGCCGCGCCGCCGGCGCGCCCAGCTCAACTGGCTGTTCACCGCACTGCCCGCGTTTCCGCTGGTCCTGCTCGTGCTCCGGCTCTGGTACCTGAGCCGCCAGGACCTGCCCACGATGTTGCTGCTGGTGCAGTACATCAGCCCGCTGGGCATGATCAGCGCGCTCGTGATCACGCTGATCTGGACCGTGCCGGCGGTGGTGCTCGTGCTGCGGATGCTCGGCGGCATCCTGCTGGTCAGCACCCCGGACGAGGACGAGGCCACCCGCCGCTCGATGCTCGCGCTCACCGCGCAGCGCATGCCCGACTGGGTGGTGCTGCTCGCCGTGGCACTCGCCGGCTTCACCTGGCAGATGCGCATGCTGCCGACGTTGCTCATGCTCGTGGTGGCGATCCTCGGGCTGACGGCCGTGCAGCGTCACCCGGGCGAGCGCCGGATGCTGGTGGTGGTCACCCTGATCGTCCCGGTCGTGCTCGGGCTGGTCGAGCTGCTCTGGCTCCGGCCGGGCATCCGGGCGGCCCTGGCCGCGGGCGACACGAGTACGGCCGTTCTGCTCGTCGCGCCGCCGCTGCTCGGCTGGCTGTTGACCGGGCCGGTGCCGCCGCGCGCCGCCCGCCTCGCCACCCACTGGCCCGCGGTCGGCGCGGCGCTGGTCGCCCCGTTCGTGATCGGCCTGGTGTTCCTGCGGGCGCCCGTGCTGCCCAACAGCGCCGTCGAGGTCCGCGCCGGCACCGAACCGACGCAGGTGATCCGCGGCCAACTGATCACGGTCGATGACACCGCCACCACGATCCTGCGGCGCGGCGGCGAGGTCGTGTTCGTCCCCAACGATCACGTACGGTCCAAGACGCTCTGCCCCGAGCCGGTACGCACCCAGCACAGCCGGATCACCGTACGTGGATGGGCGGTGGACCAGTCGTCGCTGGAGTGGGTGGCACCCACCCGGTCGGTCTCCGACGTCGATCCCCGCTGCCTCGGCCGGCCGCTCGTTCCGTGATCGATTGCCTTTTTCCGCAGTTCGCGGACGGTTGTCCCGGCGCGCCGCCGACCGCGTGCAGACAGGGTGGACCCGACCTGGCAGGCTGCACGCCATGACCTTGCACCTGCGGTGGGCGGCCGTCACCGACAAAGGCCACGTGCGAAGCAGCAATCAGGACTGCTATTACGCCGGTGACCGGCTCCTGGTCGTCGCCGACGGCATGGGTGGGATGGCCGCCGGAGACGTCGCGAGTCGGATCGCCGTCGAGGCCATGGTGTCGCTCGACGTCGGCATCGACAACGAGCACCAGATGGACGCGCTGCACAAGGCGCTCGAGGTGGCGAACGGGCGCATCGCGGAGACTGTCGCGGGCGACGCCTCCCTGCAGGGGATGGGCACCACGCTGACCGCCGTGATCTTCTCCGGTGACCGCGCTGCGCTCGCCCACGTCGGCGACAGCCGGGCCTACCTGTTGCGCGACGGCCGGCTCAACCAGCTCACCAAGGACGACACCTACGTGCAGATGCTTGTCGACCAGGGCCTGATCCGGCCCGAGGAGGCGGGTAGCCACCCCCGGCGCGCGGTGGTCACCCAGGCCCTGCAGGGTGAGCCGGTCAGCCCGTCGTATGTCATCGTCGAGCCGGAGCCTGGCGACCGCTGGCTACTGTGCAGCGACGGCCTCACCACGGTCGTGCCCGCCGACCGGATCGAGGCCGAGCTGCTGGCCTGCGACGCGCCGCAGACCTGCGCCGAGCGGCTGCTCGACCTGGCCCTGCACGGCGGCGGCCCGGACAATATCACCGTGATTGTCGCTGATCTGACAGTCGGCGGCTGAGCGTCCCCGCCGGTCCACGGCGCACGCTTCTCGCAATCGGCCGCGGCTGCGGTACCTTACTCGCGGTCATGCGATGACCGGGTCGTTCCTCGAGGACGCTGCGGGTGGTGATGAGGGGTCGGCTGTCGACGCGGGTGCCCGTGACGCTGGCGCTCGTCGCCGCCGTCACGGCCGTCGGCATGTACGCCGTCCCCGCCGGCGCCGGCCAGCGGTTGTATGCCGACGCCTCCCAGTTCGCCGTCGGAGCGATCGCCGCCGCCGTCTGCTTCGCGGCGGCCCGCGACCACACCGGTGCGCGTGCCGGCTGGCGTGTGCTGCTCGGCATCGGCCTGCTCACCTGGACGCTGGTGCGGCTGGGATGGGCGTTCCGCGACATCCTCGAGCCGGACCGGGCGCCCACCGTCACCATCCTCGACGTCGGCCCGCTGTTGTTGCCCGCCCTCACCTTCGTGGCGCTGGTCGCCGGTTCCCTGGCGCTGCCCCGGCCGGTGCAGGCGTCGATGCGCCGCGACCGCACGGTGCTCGTCATCGACAGCGCGCTGATCGGCGGGTCGCTGCTGGCGCTGATCCGGTCGGCGGTGCCCGAGCGGTTCCTCGACCAGGCGGGCCAGGACCCGTGGGCTTCCGGATTCGCGGCGGCGTCCCCGGTGGCGGACCTGGTGCTGGTGGTGATGGGCCTGTTGCTGCTAGTAACCCGGCCGTCGTCCCGGGCCGGACGCGTGCCGTTGCGGCTGCTGGTGCTCGGCATGCTCGCCCTGGGCTGCTCGGACACGCTGCGGCTGCTGCACCTGGGCGACAAGGCGCTGACACCGCTCGAGTCCGCCGGATGGCTGCTCGGCCCCGCGCTACTGGCCCTCGCCGCGGTGAGCAACCGGGGAGTCGGCGACGAGGCCGTCGCCGAGCGCATCGACGGGGAGTGGCTGCACCTGCTGCTGCCGTACCTGCCCGTCGTGGCGACCGGGGTCTTCCTCGCGGTGCGCACCGGCAGCGGCGGGCAGCTGACGTCGTCGGAGGCGTACCTCGGCTGGCTCGTGCTGGGGCTGGTGGTGGCGCGGCAGATGTTCACCATTGTGGACAACACCGTGCTGCTGGCGCGGGTCTCGGAGGGCCGGCGGGAACTGCATCACCAGGCCTACCACGACCCGCTGACCGGGCTCGCCAACCGGGCGCTGTTCCGCGAACGGCTGGTGCTCGCCCTCGACGCGTACCGGTACAACCAGGTGCCGGTCGCCCTCATCTTCGCCGACCTCGACGACTTCAAGCTCATCAACGACGGCTTCGGTCACGCCGTGGGAGACAAGCTGCTGCGGCTCATCGCCGAGCGCCTCGCCGCCGCGGTGGGGCCGGGTGACCTGGTGGCCCGGCTCGGTGGCGACGAGTTCGCGGTCCTGCTGGAACGCCCGGGACACCAGGCCGAGGAGACCGGGCACCGGATCCTGACCGCGTTGCGGGAGCCGTACGTGATCGACGGGCACACCCTGGGCGTCAGCGCCAGCCTCGGCCTGGTCCTGCCGGAGCGCGCCGACGAGGAGCTGACCGCCGACGTCCTGCTGCGCCGGGCCGACGCGGCGATGTATGTCAGCAAGCGCCGCGGCAAGAACGCGATGGCCCGCTATGCGGCGGGCGCCGACGGCGGCCCCAACGCGGACCTGCCGGCGCTGCTGGCCCGTGCCGTCGGCGCGCCGGCCGAGTTCGGTTTCGAGGTGCACTACCAGCCGATCGTGCGCTTGAAGGACGGGGCGGTGGTGGCCGTCGAGGCGCTCGCCCGCTGGACGGATCCGATCGCCGGCCCGGTCGACCCCGAGGTGTTCGTGACGGTCGCCGAGCGCACCGGCCTGGTCGCGGCGATCGACGATTTCGTGCTGGACCGGGCCTGCGCCCAGGCGGCGGCGTTGGCCAGCGCCTACGGGCACCCGATCGACGTGCATGTGAACGTCTCGGCGGCCCGGCTGGGCCGGCACGGGTTGGAGGACGCGGTGCTGCGCGCGCTGAAGCAGCACGCCGTCCGTCCGTCCCGTTTGGTCGTGGAGATCACCGAGACCCGCCGCATCCCCGACCTGCCCCGCGCGGTGGAGGTGCTGCACCGCCTGCGGCAGTACGGCGTGCGGGTGGCCCTCGACGACTTCGGCAGCGGCTACAACGCGCTGGCGCAACTGCACTCGCTGCCGGTGGACATCGTCAAGCTCGACTCGAGTCTGACCGATGTGGACGTGAGCCCCGACCGGGCGGGCGCGCTGTGCCGGTCGGTGCTGCGGATCTGCGCCGAGTTGGGGGTGTCGGTGGTCGCTGAGGGCGTCGAGACGCCGGAGCGGGCACGGGCGCTGGCGGCGCTCGGTTGCGAGCTCGGCCAGGGTTACCTGTTCGGCCAGCCTGGCCCCGCCCACCGCCTGACCGCGACCATCCCGGCGCAGTCCGACCCCTCCACCGCACACCTAGCCTCCTAGGATGCCGTAGGGATGGTGCCTCAGGACCCGCGCCGGTTCGTGCGCCGGGTCGGCGCGGTGGTCGACGGATCCTCGGGCCACGGATGGCGGGGATAGCGGCCGCGCATCTCCGCGCGTACCCCCGGATAGGCGTTGACCCAGAAGGACGCGAGATCACTCGTGACGGCCAGCGGCCGGGCCGCGGGGGAGAGCAGGTGCAGCACCACCGGCACACCGGCCACCCTCGGGGTGTCCAGCCAGCCGAACGTCTCCTGCAGCTTCACCGCCAGCACCGGAGCGGCCGGATCCGAATAGTCGACGCGTACGGCCGACCCGCTCGGCACCGGCAGCCGCTCCGGCGCCACCTCGTCGAGCCGCCCGGCCACCGTCCACGGCAGCAACCGGCGCAGCGAACCGGCGACGTCGATCCGGGCGAGATCCGCGCGGCGCCGGGCCGATCCCAGGTCGAGCCACTCCGCCTCCGCCAGCGCCTCGTCGGACACGTCCGGCCACGGCTCACCGAGCGTCGCGTGCGCGAACGCCAACCTGGCCCGCAGCTCGGCCGCGCCTCGCGACCAGGTCAGCAGCCCCAACCCTTCGCGGCGCAGACCCTCCCGCAGGGCGGCGCTCACCAGCGCCGGATCTGGATCCTCGATCCGACGCTCGGCGAGTATGATCGCACCGAGCCGATCCACCCGCCGCGCGACGACGTCGCCGTCGATCCAGCCGATCTCCGTGGCCGTCGCGGTCAGCGTTTCCGCCGCGACGCGGGCCGTCGTCTCGTCGAGCGGGGCGGCGGTGCGGATGCGCGCGGTCCGTGCGCCCGGAGCCCGGTCCGCGTCGGCGACCGCCAGCCAGGTCGTGCCCGCCAGCGCGCTGCCGCCGTTCAGCTCCGCGGCGGTCCCGCCGGCCATGAGGTACGCGCGGGAGCCGGCTTCCCGGGCCCGCGCGACCCGCTCGGGGTAGGCGAGCCCGACGACCAGCCCCGCCGCGAGGTCGTCGGTGAGCCCGGTTCGCCCCCGCCGGTCCTGGGTAGGATCCGTGGGTTCCTGGCGGTCCAGGGCCGCGGTCAGACGGCGGACCTCGGCGATCCAGGCGCCGTCGCGCTCCGATCGGGCGCGGCGCCAGGCGGCAACGAGGTCGTCCGCGGTTCGGTCGGCGTCCAGCAGAGCCACGATCTCGGCCGCGCGCCGGGCACCCGCGAGCCGAGCCCCGTCCAGCAGCGCCCGGGCCAGGCGCGGATGCAGCCCGACGTCGGCCAGCAAGCGGCCGCGCGCGGTCACCCGGCCGTCCTCGCCGGTCGCGCCCAGCGTGCGCAGCGTTCCCATCGCCGCCCGCAACGCGCCCGGAGGCGGCGCGTCGGGCAGGGCCAGTCCGGCGCCGTCCGGATGCCCCCAGAGAGCCAGGTCGAGGGCGAAGCCGGTCAGGTCGGCGGCCGTGATCTCCGGCTCCGGTTGGGCGGGGAGGCGGTCGTGCTGCGCCTGCGACCAGCAGTGATACACCCGGCCCGGCGCCTCCCGTCCGGCTCGTCCGGCGCGCTGCGTGGCCGCCGCCCGCGACACCGGCACCGTCACCAGGGCGCCGAGGCCCCGGGCGTGGTCCATCCGGGGGACCCGGCTCAGCCCGGCATCCACCACCGCGCGTACGCCCGGGACCGTCAGGCTGCTCTCGGCGACGGCGGTGGCCAGCACCACCCGCCGTGACGTGCCCGGCCGCAGGGCGGCGTCCTGCGCGGCACCGGTCTGCCGGCCGTGCAGCTGCACGACTTCCGCGTCGACGCCCGGAAGGAGCCCGGAAACCGTCCCGATCTCCCTGGCGCCGGGCAGGAACACGAGGACATCGCCGTCGCCGTCGGCCAGAGCGTGGCGGACCGTCGCCGCTACGTGGGTGAGCAGGCGCTGATCGACGCGCAGGCCGTGCGGGGCGGCCAGCGGCTGCGGCGGCGGGCACCATCGCACGTCGACCGGGTGCAGCGCGGCCGCCGCGGTCACCACCGGAGCGCTTCCGTGGGGTTGCGGGTCCGCGCTGCCGCCTAGGAGCGTGGCGAAGCGGTCGGCCTCGGCGGTAGCGGAGGTGGCGAGCACGTGCAGGTCCGGGCGCAGGGCGGCGCGGACCTCGACGAGGAACGCGAGGGCCAGATCGGAGTCGAGATGCCGTTCGTGGCACTCGTCGAGCACCACCACCGCGGTGCCGGCCAGCTCGGGGTCGCGGTGCAGCCGCCGGACGAGGACCCCGGTGGTCACCACCTCGATCCGGGTGCGCGCGGACACGCGCCGGTCGCCCCTCACCGTGTAGCCGACCCGTCCGCCCACCTCCTCGCCGAGCAGAGCGGCCATCCGCCGGGCCGCCGCTCGCGCCGCGACCCGTCGTGGCTCGGCGACGACCACCCGCCCGCCGTCCGCCGTCGCCAGTGCGAGCGGCACGACCGTCGTCTTACCGGTGCCCGGGGGCGCCACGAGGACCGCCGTGCCGGCGTTCGCGAGCGCGGCGATCACATCGGGAAGGATCGCGCGGATGGGCAGATCCGGGAGGGCGTCGGCGGCGATCAGCACCGGACAAGTCTCGCCTACGCCGTCCGACGGCCGGGCAGCGTGGTAAATAGATCAGGTGAAGGCGTTCAATTCCTTACCCCCCGGCGAGCTGGAAGCCGACCTGCTCGCGGTCTGCGCCGTCCCGACCTGGGCGGCGGCGGTCGCGGCGGGTCGTCCGTACCCGTCTCGGGAAGCTCTGCTGTCCGCGGCAGACGCCGCAGCCGGCGCGCTGAGCTGGCCGGAGGTGCTGGCCGGGCTTTCCGCCCACCCGCGCATCGGGGAACGGGCCCGGGGCGACTCGAAGGAGGCCGCCTGGTCGCGCCGCGAGCAGGCGACCGCCGCGGCCGGCGGCGCGGCGGCGGAGCTGATCGAGGCCAACCGGGCCTACGAGGAGAAGTTCGGGCACGTCTTCCTCATCTTCGCCAGCGGGAAGACCCAGGAGGAGATTCTGGCGGCGGCCCGCGAACGCCTGGACAACGACGAGGAGACCGAGCGCCGCGTCGTGGCCGGGGAGCTTCGCAAGATCGCGACGCTGCGGCTGGAAAGGTTGATCGATGGGCTCGGATGAGCGGTTCGAGGCGCGGATCTCCACCCACATCCTGGACACGGTCACCGGCGAACCCGCCCGCGACGTCGACGTACGCCTGGAGCGCCAGGACGCCGGCGGCTGGAAGCCGGTCGCCGAGGGACGCACGGACGCCGACGGCCGGCTCAAGCCCCCGATGCCGGCGGACGACTGGCGTGCGGGCGGCTACCGGCTCGTGTTCCAGGTGGAGCCCTACCTGGGCGGCGAGGCGTTCTTTCCGGAGATCACGATCGCCTTCCACGTCCACGACCCACACCGGCACTACCACGTACCGCTGCTACTGAGCCGGTACGGCTACACCACCTATCGAGGGAGCTGACGCGTGGCGATCGTGCTGGGACCGAACCGATACGGCAAGGCGGAGACCCGGCTCGTGCACGTCACGCGCGACGGCGACACGCACGGCCTGGCGGATCTGAACGTCAGCGTCGCGCTCTCCGGCGACCTGTCGGCGACCCACCTGACCGGCGACAACTCCGGCGTTCTGCCGACCGACACGATGAAGAACACCGTGTACGCCTTCGCCCGCGAGCACGGCGTCGGCCAGCCCGAGGCGTTCGCGCTGCGGCTGGGCCGGCACTTCGTCGCCACCCAGCCGCAGATCCAGGCCGCACGGGTGAGCATCGAGTCGTACGGCTGGGAGCGGCTCGGCCCGCACTCCTTCCGGCGCAAGGGCGACTTCACGCGGCTCTGCGTGGTCACGGTGGGCGAGGACGCCACCCAGGTGGTGTCGGGGTTGAAGGACTTCGTGGTGCTGAACTCGACGGCCTCGGAATTCCACGGCTTTCCCCGCGACCGCTACACGACGCTGCCGGAGACGACAGACCGGATCCTGGCCACCGCCGTCGACGCCCGCTGGCGCCACGTCTCGGACACCACCGCGTGGGGCGAGTCGTTCGAGAAGGCTAAGGACGCGCTGGTCAACGCGTTCGTCAACACGTACAGCTACTCGCTGCAGCAGACGCTGTTCTCCATGGGCAGCCGGGTGCTGGACAGCCGTCCGGAGATCGCCGAGATCCGCCTCGCCCTGCCCAACCGGCACCACTACCTGGTGGATCTGTCCCCGTTCGACCTGGAGAACCCGGGAGAGGTCTTCATCGCCGGCGACCGCCCCTACGGCCTCATCGAAGGCACCGTCACCCGCGACGACGCACCGCCGGCGTCCGCCGACTGGTACCTGTGAGGCGCTGAAAGCCGTTTTTTGTCGCGGTGGCGTTGTCCACAGCCCGGGCACAGACCACGGCACATACCGATACGGTACGGGGAGTCAGCCGTGAAGGGAGTTCCCGCCCGTGACCGAGATCCTCTCCGCCGAGGCCGTGGCGTTCGTCGCCGACCTGAACCGGAGGTTCCGTCCCCGCCGTGACGAGCTGCTGGCCCGTCGCGCCCAGCGCAGGGCCGAGATCGCCGCCGGAGGGTCCTTGGGCTTCCTGCCCGAGACCGCCGAGATCCGCTCCGGCGACTGGACGGTGCCGTCCGCCCCCGCCGACCTCAGCGACCGGCGCGTCGAGATCACCGGGCCCACCGAGCGCAAGATGACGATCAACGCGCTCAACTCCGGTGCCAAGGTGTGGCTCGCCGACCTCGAGGACGCGAACACCCCCCACTGGGACAACGTCGTCGACGGGCAGCGCAACCTCTTCGACGCGATCCGCCGCACGATCCGGCTCGAGACCGACAAGAAGACGTACGAGCTCGGTGCGGGCCCCTACCCGACGATCGTCATGCGTCCCCGCGGCTGGCACCTCGACGAGCGCCACCTGCCGGTCGACGGCGAGCCGGCCGTCGGTGCTCTGGTCGACTTCGGGCTCTACTTCTTCCACAACGCCGCCGAGCTGATCGCGCGCGGCAGCGGGCCGTATTTCTACCTGCCCAAGATGGAGTCGCACCACGAGGCAGCCCTCTGGAACGACGTCTTCACCTATGCGCAGGAAACCCTCGGCATCCCGGTCGGCACCATCCGGGCCACCGTGCTCATCGAGACGATCCCGGCCGCGTTCGAGATGGACGAGATCCTGTGGGCGCTGCGCCCGCACATCTCCGGGCTCAACGCCGGCCGGTGGGACTACCTGTTCAGCATCATCAAGTATTTCCGGGACAACCCGGCCATGGTGCTGCCCGACCGGGCGGCCGTGACGATGACCGCGCCCTTCATGCGGGCGTACACGGAGTTGCTGGTCTCGACCTGTCACCGACGTGGCGCGTTCGCGATGGGCGGCATGGCCGCCTTCATCCCGAGCCGCCGCGACCCGGCGGTCAACGAGGTCGCGCTCGCCAAGGTGCGCGAGGACAAGGAGCGCGAGGCCGGGGACGGCTTCGACGGCTCCTGGGTCGCGCACCCCGACCTCGTGCCGGTGTGCCGGGAGATCTTCGACCGGGTGCTGGGCGACAAGCCCAACCAGCTCGACAAGCGCCGCGACGACGTGGACGTCGCCGCGCCGCAGCTGCTCGACGTGGCCGCCACCGGAGGGGCCGTCACCGAGGCGGGGCTGCGGTCCAACGTCTCCGTCGCCCTGCAATACCTGGAGGCCTGGCTGCGCGGGAACGGCGCCGTCGCCATCTTCAACCTGATGGAGGACGCCGCCACCGCCGAGATCTCGCGCTCCCAGGTGTGGCAGTGGATCCACAACGACGTCCGCCTGGAGGACGGCACTCCGATCACCGCGGAGCTCGTCGGCCGCATCGAGGACGAGGAGCTCGTGAAGATCCGCCAGGCCCTCGGCGACGAGGCCTGGACGGCGAGCCGCTTCGACGACGCCCGCAAGCTGTTCGAGCGGGTGGCGCTCGCCGACGACTTCGCCGACTTCCTCACGACCGCCGCATACGACTCCATCGACTGACGTGCGGCTCAGCGACGAGGACCACGCCGCGCTCGACGCCCGGCTCGCCGCCCACGACGCGTTTCTTCAAGCGCGTTACCCGGGCGAGCGGGCCGGGCGGCAGCCGGTGCACACGGTCTACATTCCCGCCGACCAGCTCGCCGGCTTCCGGGAATGGGGACCGCGGGCGCTGGCAGTGCTCGGCGAACACCCGCCGCTGCCGTTCCCCGCCGCCCTCGAGGAACGGGTCCGCGCCAAGCTCACCACCGAACCCATCGAGGACCTGCGCGTCGACTTCGAGGACGGATACGGCGTCCGCGACGACGACCAGGAGGACGCCGCGGTGAAACAGGCCGCGGCGGTCCTGCTCGACGGCCCGCGGCCGCCGTTCGTGGGAATCCGGATCAAGTCGCTGGAGGCACCGACGCGCCGCCGGGCGCTGCGCACGCTCGACCTGTGGCTCTCCCGCTATCCGGAGCCGTTCGTCGTCACCCTGCCCAAGGTCAGCGGCCCCGACCAGGTCTCCGCCATGGTCGCCCTCTGCGAAACCCTGGAAACGAGGTACGGGCTACCCCGCGACACGCTGACATTCGAGATCCAGATCGAGTTGCCGTCGGCGGTCCTCGGCGCGGACGGCACCGCCACCGTGGCCCACCTCATCACGGAATCCGCCGGCCGCTGCACCGGCCTGCACTACGGCACGTACGACTACAGCGCCGCCGCCGGAGTGGCGGCGGCCTACCAGGCCATGGACCACCCGGTCGCCGACTACGCCAAGGCGGTCATCCAGGCCGCCGCGGCCGGCACCGGAGTCCGACTCAGCGACGGCTCGACGAACATCCTGCCGGTCGGCTCCGACGTCGCCGTCCACGACGGCTGGGCGCTGCACTACCGCCTGGTGCGCCGCTCCCTCGAACGAGGCTTCTACCAGGGCTGGGACCTCCACCCCGCCCAACTCCCCACCCGCTTCGCGGCCACCTACGCCTTCTTCGCCGACGGCGTCGACGCCGCCACGACCCGCCTCCGCCGCTACGTGGCCCGCCAGTCAGGCGGCATCCTCGACGAACCCGCGACGGCCCGAGCACTCGCCGGCTACCTGCTCCGCGGCCTCGACTGCGGCGCCTTGGACCGCGCCACCCTGGAAACCGCGGGCTTCACCAGAACGGAACTCACCTCCCTGACCTGATCCCGTCTCCCTGGCCTGATCCCGCCTCCCTGGCCTGATCCCGCCCCTGCCGCGCCGCTCGCTTGGCCGGGCGAGGGGCCGTTCGGCCGGGCAAGGTCCTGCTTCCTCGAGCGAGATCGTGTTCCGCCGGGCGCAGATCCGGGCCGTCACCAGGTCGCCGGCGAGGCCCTGTTCCGCTCAGCGAGCCCCCTTCTGCAGGGCGACCCCCACTCCCGTTGGGCGACGTCTTGTTCCGCTGGGCGAGGTCTCGTTCTGTTTGGCGAGGTCCACTGCCGTTGGGCGACGTCCTGTTCCGCTGGGCGAAGCTCACTTCCACTGGCTGGGCCCGCTTGGGCGGGCGAGCCGTCCAAGTGCCGAGCCGGGTCAGCCGCCCGATGTGCCGCTGCTGACTCCGGAGCCGCTGGCGCGCCCCACGACGTTGGTCTTCACCGTGCCGTTGCCAACCGTGCCAGTGGCCGCCAGCCTGAATGAGCGCCGAGCCGCGCGGTCGCCGGCCGGGAAGTAGTCGCCGTCCTGCAACTGCGTGCCCGACGCCAGGTCGCGGCTGTAATACGGCGAGTGCCAGAGGAAGTACGTCGAGTCCCCGGTGTCGTCGTCGCAGTTCTCCTCCTCGACGACGTAGCCATCCTCGTCGGCGCAGTAGAACACCTCGTCGTGGCCGGAGCCGGCAGAGTTCCCGGGTTCGCCGCCGGTCGACGAGGAACCCGATCCGCTCGCGCTGGAGCTGCCCGTGGTGGAGCTGCCCGTGGTGGAGCCGCTCGCGCTGGAGCTGCCCGTGGTGGAGCCGCT
The DNA here is from genome assembly GCF_040682215.1 of Actinoplanes sp. NPDC051346. Taxonomy (NCBI): domain Bacteria; kingdom Bacillati; phylum Actinomycetota; class Actinomycetes; order Micromonosporales; family Micromonosporaceae; genus Actinoplanes; species Actinoplanes sp. NPDC051346. The sequence continues at coordinate 792,613 of NZ_JBFBAJ010000001.1, forward strand.
CGCGCTGGAGCTGCCCGTGGTGGAGCCGCTCGCGCTGGAGCTGCCCGTGGTGGAGCTGCCCGTGGTGGAGCTCCCCGTGGTGGAGCCGCTTGAGCCGGAGCTGTATCCGCCCGAGCTGGAGCCGTCGGAGTCGTAGGTATAGCCCTCTGAGTCCGAGCTGTAGGTCGAGTCGTGGCTCTCCCAGTCGTCGTCCGAGGACGAGTCGCAGGCGGCCGTGCCCCCGGCGGCGAGCGCGAGAAACGCGGCGCTCAACGCCACTTTGCGGGAACTCATGCGTCGGGTCATGGCGTTCTTGTAGCTCCGTCCTCGTCAGCTGGCCAGGCCGGGGCGCTCGCCGAACCCCGTTTATATCGACAACGGGCAACCTCCTTCCGCGCCGGGGGTGCTGTGGTCGGGAACCCGACCCGCCGCGGGAAGCTGTGTGATCTTGCGATCGCTTCGCGTCACGGAGCCGCCGGAACTCGCGGGACCGATAGGCTCGGTCCATGGTCGATCTCGTGCTGCGGTCCCGCCGCGCCGTCACCCCCGACGGTGAACGCCCGGCCGCTGTCGTGGTCGGCGCGGGCCGCATCGTCGCTGTCGAGGCGTACGAGGCGGTCGTCGAAGCGGCCGAGGATGTTGATCTGGGCGAGCTTGCCCTGCTGCCGGGCCTGGTCGATACCCACGTGCACGTCAACGAGCCCGGCCGCACCGAGTGGGAGGGTTTCGCCACGGCCACCCGGGCCGCCGCCGCCGGCGGGGTCACCGCCATCGTCGACATGCCGTTGAACAGTCTTCCGCCGACGGTCACCGTCGACGCCCTGGCGGTGAAGAAGGACGCCGCGGCCGGTCGGATCCACGTGGATGTGGGCTTCTGGGGTGGGGCGATCCCCGGCAACGCCCCCGACCTGCCCGCCCTGCACGCCGCCGGGGTGTACGGCTTCAAGGCCTTCCTCGCCGACTCCGGCGTTCCCGAGTTTCCGCCGCTGAACCCGGGCCAACTCGCCGAGGCACTCGCCGCCGTGCCGGCCCAGTTCGTCGTCCACGCCGAGGACCCCGACCACCTGCATGCGGCCGTGCCGTCCTCCGCCTACGCGGACTTCCTCGCCTCTCGGCCACCGAGGGCCGAGCATGCCGCCGTCGCCACGGCGATCGAGGCGGCCCGTGCCGCCGGCGCCCGCGTACACATTCTGCATCTGTCGGCGGCCACCGCCCTGCCGCTGATCGCCGCGGCCCGGGCGGACGGATTGCGGGTCACCGCCGAGACCTGCCCGCATTACCTCACCCTCGAGGCGGCTGAGATCCCGGCCGGCGCCACCGAGTTCAAGTGCTGCCCGCCGATCCGCGATGCCGCCAACCAGGAGCAGCTGTGGTCGGCCCTCGCCGAGGGGCTCATCACCTGCGTCGTGAGCGACCACTCGCCCTGCACGCCCGATCTCAAGCGCCAAGATACCGGCGATTTCGCCGCCGCCTGGGGCGGTATCGCCTCGGTCCAGCTCGGGCTGCCGGTGATCTGGACGGCCGCCCGGGCCCGCGGGCACAGCCTCGCCGACGTAGTCGGCTGGATGGCACGCAGGCCCGCCGATCTCGTCGGCCTCACCGGCAAGGGCCGAATCGCCGTCGGCGCCGATGCCGACCTCGTCGCCTTCGACCCCGACGCCACCTTCGTGGTCGACCCCGCACGGCTGCACCACCGCAACCCTGTCACTCCGTACGCGGGAAAGACCCTGAGCGGTGTTGTCCGCACGACCTGGCTGCGCGGCCAGGCGGTGACGGGCGACGCCCCGCAGGGCCGTTTCCTCATCCGGGAGGTCTCCTGATGGAAGAGTTCACCCGCCTGCCCGACCTCGCGTCGCGCATTTTCGGTGGTGGGGTGGTGTATGCCAACGACGAGTTCTTCGCCGCCGCCGATCACCTGGTCGATCCGGCCACTCCGGTGTTCGCGCCCCAGACCTTCGGGCACAAGGGCCAGGTGTACGACGGGTGGGAGACCCGCCGGCGTCGCGAGCCGGGCCACGACACGGCGATCGTGCGCCTGGGTGCCCCCGGTGTGATCCACGGCGTGGACATCGACACCGCGTTCTTCACCGGCAACTACCCGCCGTACGCATCGGTGGACGGTTGTGCGCTCGATGGCTATCCGGACGCGGCGCAGTTGGCCGAGGCGTCGTGGGTGCCGCTGGTTCCCCGCTCGTCGCTGGCCGGAGACAGCCAGAATCTGTTCGCCGTTGACTCGCGGCAGCGGTTCACCCACGTCCGCCTCACCATCTACCCGGACGGCGGGGTCGCTCGCCTGCGCGTGCACGGCGACGTGGTGCCGGATCCCCGCCTGTTGCCCACGGTCTTCGACGTCGCCGCCGCCGAGCATGGCGCCCGCATCGCCAGCTGCAGCAACATGTTCTACGGACATCCGCAGAACCTCATCAATCCGGGAATCGCGCGGTCGATGGGCGACGGCTGGGAGACGTCCCGGCGCCGCGACGACGGCAACGACTGGGTCTTGGTGCAGCTCGCCGCGCCGGCCGTCGTCGAGCTCGCCGAGCTGGACACCAGCCACTTCAAGGGCAACGCGCCGGGCAGCGCGACCCTGCGGGGGATCGACGCGCGGACGGGCCTGCTCGACGATCCGGACGACTGGTTCGAGCTGCTGCCGCAGCTCCGGCTGAGCCCCGACACCCGGCACCGCTTCACGACCTCGGTGGTGCCGGTAGCCACCCACGTCCGGCTCGACATCTTCCCGGACGGCGGCATGGCCCGGCTGCGCCTGTTCGGGCGTCCCGACGGCGCCGTGCTGCGCGCCCGCTACGAAGCGACCACCTGACCGGGTCTCCGGCCATGCGGCCGGAGATTCGCGGCCCGGGCCGTGTAGAGGACTGCTGCTGGGCGGCGGTTTCCCGCTCCTTGCCGGCCTGGCGACGACGCCTGTGCACCTGGGCGAACCCACGGTCGTCGCCGGTCGGGGCCTCACCCACCTCACGTATGCGGTGCAGGCGACTTTCCACTGAGGATGGTTGCTGATGTCGGTCACCCGAACTGTTTATCGCATCCGCCGGCGGTGGCCCGCGGTTATCCACAGACCCGGTCAAGGCCGTCGCCGTTGTCCACAAGGGTCCGACACGTTGGTGGCCCCACACGCTACGGTCTCTCGCGTGGGCCGGACTGTGACTCTCGTACTCGTCAATGCCGTCGGCGGCGTGCTCGGTGCCCTGCCGCCCTTCGAGGTTGCCCTGCCGTGGTGGCAGGAGATCGCTGACGTGGTGGAGGCGGCCAGGGTGCGCCACGGCTTACGGGTCACGGTGCTGCGTCTCCTCGCGGCCGGAGAGCCCGCGCCGCCGGGCGGACCGGTCACCTATCTCGCACAGGTCTGTGAGCCGGTAGAGGTGCCGTTGAAGCCCTACGAGCTCGGCTCGCAGCCGTCACCGCTGCGCGCGCCGTGGGCCGTCCCCGGCGGTCCGGACGCTTCACTGCGTTGGGCATTCGGGCAGCTCGGCCGCGACGACATCGTGGCGTCCCAGCAGCGTACGTGGAATCTGTCGGGCATCTGGCGTCTCGACGCCGACGGCGAGCCGGTGGCCTGGTTGAAAGAGGTGCCGACGTTTTTCGCACACGAGGCGCCGGTGCTGAGGCTGGTCGCGGAGACGGCGCCGGGGCTGGTGCCCGTGCTGCTCGCGGCCGACGACGCAGGTCGCACGCTGCTCGCCCACGTGCCCGGGGAGGATCGGTATGGCGCGGGCGCGTCCTTCTGCGCGGAGGTGGCGCGTGACTTTCACCCCGTGCAGGTCCGTTTCGCCACTCGCGTCCGAGAGCTGCTCGCAGCGGGCGTGCCCGACGGGCGGCCGTGCCTCGACCGGCTGGCGCGGGTGGCGGCGCCATGGCGGGACACCGTCGAGGGCCTGGATGAGCTGATGGAGGAGTTGCCGGCCCGGCTCGCCGCCGTCGACGCGTGCGGCCTGCCCGACACGCTCGTCCACGGCGACCTGCACCCGGGAAACGTCCGCGAGTCGACGGCGGGGCGGGTCATCCTCGACTGGGGTGACGCGACCGTGGCCAACCCGGCGTACGACATCCTGAGACTGGCCGAAGATCTGCCGGAACAGCGGGCCGCGGCGTTGATCGGCGAGTGGGCGGGGTGGTGGCGCGAGGCCGTACCGGACTGCGATCCGGAGACCGCGGCGGCGCTGATCCGCCCGGTGGCGCAGTTGCGGGCGGCGGCGGCCTATCAGGACTTCTTGGACCGGATCGAGGAGAGTGAACGGCCCTACCACGAGGCAGACGTCCCGCAACGGCTGACCGCGGCCGTGGCCGCCGCCAGCGTCCCATGACGCCCGCGTTGCGGCGATGCGCGCCGTGGAAGCAAGGCGTGACCTGCTGTGGCTGAAGGCAGGTGATCCGGTATGGCGCGAGCCAGTGATCCGTTTTCAGCCGGACGGATTGCCCGTCGGAGTGGGGGTGATGATCTCGGAGTGGATGCGTCCCGTTCGGCGTGCGGCCAGGGGTGGTGGGTCTCGGAGTGGACGCCGCCACGCTCGGCATGTCGGCTGAGGGTGGTGGTCCCCGGGAGGGGACGCCCTCTCGCTCGGCATGCTGGCCGGTATGTCGGCGCAGGACGTTCGCGCGGTGGTCTTGGCGTTGTGGGGACGGATGGGTGGTTCCAGAGCGGCGGTAGGGGCCGGCACGCCCTACGGTGGAGGGCGTGACTGATCTGCGCCGTCGCTTCGTCGAACGGATCCGCCGCGATGGTGCCCCGTTGAGCCCGCAGCTCGCGGCGGCCTTCGCCACGGTTCCGCGTGAGGCGTTCGTGGCCGACGGCTTTCAGCGCCGCGACGGCAGCTGGGCTCGGCCAGGCAGCGCCGGGTTCCTCGAGACCGTTTACCGCAACGACGTCCTGGTCACCAAGGTCGAGGGCGGAATGCCGGTCAGTTCCTCCAGCCAGCCATCGCTCATGGCCATCATGTTGGCGGCCCTGGACGTTCACCCGGGCGCCCGGGTGCTGGAGATCGGCGCCGGCACCGGATACAACGCCGCGCTGTTGACTGCGCTTGGTGCGCACGTCACCACCGTCGATGTGCAGGCCGACGTGGTCCAGCGAGCCCGGGCCTCCCTCGCCCGGGCCAGCGTCGAAGGGGTACGGGTTCTCGCCGGCGACGGCTACGCGGGCGTGCCGGGTGAGCGCTTCGACCGGGTGATCGTGACGGTCGGTGTGGCCGGTGTGTCTCCGCACTGGCTCGAACAAGCCCAGCCCGGTCCACCCGGAGTCCGGGGCGCACTGCCAGATTCGTTCAGCGTTGGGGAGAAAGTCGCCCGGCTCAGTGCTGGGAAGGTCCGAGCGGAACAGGCCGCTTCGCTGAGCGCCGAGGAAGCCGAAGCCGAGGAATCCAAGGAGGCCGAGGAACAAGCCTGGGCGGAACAGCACGCCTCGCTCAGCGCTGAAAGGAAGGCCGGGGACGAACGCGCCGCCCGGTCGGGCCCGATCGTCGTGCCCGTGGAACATGCCGGTACCCACCCCGTCCTGGCCGTCTACGGTCCGACGGATGCCCTTGCCGTTCGTCCGCCGAACGCCTCGGCTCACCGCCCGGCGGCATCCTCGGCGAACGCCTCGGTCGATGATCCGGTGGCATCCTCGGGAGCCGCCTCGGCTGATCGCCCGGTGGACTTCTCGGCGAACGCGTCGGTCGATGGCACGGTGGATGGCCCGGCTTACGGCCCGGTCACCGCCAGGGTCATCTGCCCTTCGGGTTTCATGACCGCGGCCGGCCCGCTCACCGCCCAGCACGCCCGTGCCCATCCGCATCCGGTGCCGGCTGACGCACTTACCCCGTTTGCGCAGGCCACGCCGTACCGGTGGGACCGCCCGCTGGACTCCCTCGCCTACCGCGACCTCTGGTATGCGGCCGGCGTATGGAACACCCGGACGACCCACGCGGCGGTGCCGGGATTCGACGGCAGCACCTTGATCCTGCTGGACGAGACGGGTACGGGCGGAGCGGCGATCCTGCCCGACGGTGCCGTCCTGTCCGGGGGAGCGCAGGCGGCGAGGTACGCGGCAGAGGCGACCGACATCCTCGACCGCTGGGAGTCGGCGAACCGCCCGCCGATGCAGGCCTGGCGCATCACCCTGGCCCTCACCGGTGATCCCGCCGCCCCGATCTGGTGTCCGGCGACCTGGGAACTGGACCAATGACCTTGCGGGCGAATCCCGAGCCCCTGACTTGGTGTACGGCGCTCCCCGAGCCGGACCGTGGTCACGTGTGACACCCAGTGAGCCGAACCGTGGTCACGTGTGACACCCAGTGAGCCGAACCGTGGTCATGTGTGACAACTAGTGAGCCCGACCGTGATCACGTGTGACGACCAGTCAGCCGAACCGTGGTCATGTGTGACAACTAGTGAGCCCGACCGTGATCACGTGTGACGACCAGTCAGCCGGATCGTGATCAGGTGTGGTGAGCAAATTACCGGCCCCATGATCACCTAATGGCCGGAAGTCGGAACCGTGATCAGGCGCGCAGAAAGGCCAGCACCGCCAGCACCCGCCGATTGGTGTCCTCGGCCGGCGGCAGATTCAGTTTCGCGAGGATATTCCCGACGTGCTTACCCACCGCCGCCTCCGTCACGAACAAGCGCGCCGCGATGGCCGAGTTGGAATGACCCTCCGCGACGAGGGCCAACACCTCACGCTCCCGAGTGGACAGTGCCGTCAGCGGATCCTTCGGCCGGCGCAGCAGCTGGCGCACCACCTCAGGGTCTACGACCGTTCCGCCGCCCGCCACAGTGCGCAGCGCCGTCACGAAGTCCCGCACGTCGACCACGCGGTCCTTGAGCAGGTATCCCACGCCGGATCCCGTGCCGCTGTCCAGGAGGGCCGCCGCATATTCGTCCTGCACGTACTGGCTGAGCACCACGACCGGTAACAGGGGATTTGCCCGGCGCAGCGTGACGGCCGCCCGCAGGCCCTCGTCGCGGAAGTGCGGCGGCATCCTGATGTCCGTCAGCACCAGGTCCGGCGCGTGCTCGTCGACCGCGGCGACCAACTCGTCGGCGTCACCGACAGCCGCCACCACCTCGAAGCCGAAGCGGGCGAGCACGCCGCTCAGTCCCTCCCTCAGCAGGAGGCCGTCCTCGGCGATCACCACCCGGGTCGACGCCCGCCCATGACCGGGCTCAGAGGAGAGGGACGGTTCGGGCTGGGTGGAGAGGGGAGGGCCGGGCTGGGTGGAGAGGGGAGGGCCGGGCTGGGTGGAGAGGGGAGGCCCGGGCTGGGTGGAGGGGGAAGGCCCGGGCTGGGTGGAGAGGGAAGGGCCGGGGTAGGAGGAGCTGGAGGAGTCTGGAAGGCCACCGTGGGAAAGGATCGGGCTCACCCGCGCCACGGTAGCTCCACCCGGAGCAGCGTCGGGCCGCCCTCGGGGCTGGCCAGCAACAGCCGGCCGCCGACCGCCGCGACGCGGTCGGCCAGCCCGGTCAGGCCGGTTCCGCCGGACGGGTCCGCACCGCCGCGGCCGTCGTCGCGGATCTCCAGCACCAGGACCTCTCCGGCGTGGGCGAGCAGGATGTCCGCCCTGCCGGCGTCGGCGTGTTTTACCACGTTGGCGAGGGCTTCGGAGGCGGCGAAGTACGCCGTACCCTCGATCTGCTCGGATGGCCGGGGGACGCCGTCCGCGACCGACACGGCGACCGGGAGTGGCGATCGGCCGGCCAGTTCGCGCAGAGCGGCCGGCAGACCGAGATCGGCCAGCGCCTGGGGGCGGATGTCGTAGATCAGGTCGCGGAGCACCACCATCAGGTCCTTCGCCTGGTCGTGGGCCTGGGCCAGCGGTCCGGCGGCGGGTGATTCTTCGGGTACGTCGAGACGTGCCATGCCCAGTTGCAGGGTGAGGCTGGTCAGCCGGTGTTGGGCGCCGTCGTGCAGGTCGCGTTCGATGCGGCGTCGTTCGAGGTCGAACGCGTCGACGAGGCGGGCCCGGGACTGTGCCACCTCTCGGAGGGCGGCGCCCGCGCGGTCTCCGAGCAGTGCGCGTGCGGTGGCGGCCTGACCGATCGCGATCAAACCCATCAGATATCCGAGTACGGGGAGCAGCACCATGCCTAGGAGCGTGAGCGGAATCGCCTCGCCGGGCGTACGCACCTCGAACGTTCCGACCGTCACGCCGATCGTGTCGGTGCCGGCGAAGAACGGGCTCGTCAGGAAGGCGGCGTCGAGCAGAACGAGCAGGCCGAACGCGCCGTACGCGGCGGGGACGATGAGGCCGAGGAACGCGGCGTAGAGCACCTCACGCCAGGTGGCCATCTCGGTGTACCGGGTGCGGACCCAGCCGAGCGGGTCCGCCGGCGCCGGCGGGTGGGGTGAGGGCAACGGGCGCGGATCGATCAGGCCGAGACGGGTCCGTTCGACCGTCGCCAGCGGGATCGCGATGAGCGGGACGAAGCCGGCGAACAGCACCAGCGACACGGCCATGAAGACCAACACCTCCCCGCCGGGCAGGACGCCGTCGGTCAGCCGGGCCAGCAAGGCGACCCAGGGCAGCACCAGTATTCCCATCACCACGCTGGTCGGCGCTGCGATGGGCAGGGCCGTCACGAGGTAGACGAACGCCCGCCACGGACCGGCCGAGAGCAAGTAACGGCGGCGCAGGAGGGCTCGCATCGGAGCTTCTTCGATGGTCACCGCGTCACCGTAGGCGAGTGAGGGCTGACGGTCCCAGCCGTCCATCGATAGTTCGGAAGGTAGGGCTAACCCTACCAGGAGCCGGCACGCCGCTCGCGCCACGGGCGGCCGTCGGGGTCGTACACCAGGCGGTAGGCGGGTACGGCCCAGAGCCGCTGGTACCAGGGGAGCCGTTCGGTCTCGTGCGGCACCAGGCGGCCGGGCGGCCGAGGACCCCGCCCGCCGTCCCGGTGCCAGTCACGCAGCGCGTCGGCGGACGCGCGCACCGCCCGTACGGTGGAATCGGGGTCTACAAGGTCTTCGTCCCCGGAGCGGTCCAGGTGCTCGCGCAGCAGGCTGAGCCGCAGCTCGCGCGCGTAGACCCGCGCTCCGTCGCCCAGCCCGGCCGGGTCGGTCGGCGGCCGCTCGTCGCGCGTGCGGTCCAGCACCGTGCAGGACAATTCGCTGTCGTGCGTCCACGATCGACGGTTGAAGTTGTCGCTGCCGACGCTCGCCCACACGTCGTCCACGACGCACACCTTCGCGTGCACATAGACGGGATCGCCGTCGTGGTTCTCGACGTCGAAGACGTGGACCCGGTCGGGGGCGGCCTTGTGGCACAGCGCGATCGCTTCCGCGCGGCCGACCTGGTTGGGTGGCAGAGCGAAGCGGCCGTCCACGTCCGGATGCCGGGGTACGACCGCGATCAGGTGCAGCCCCGGGTTGTCGTTGAGCGCGTCCGCGAACAGCTGGGCGATCTCCTTGGACCACAGGTACTGGTCCTCGAGGTAGATCAGGCGCCGCGCCCGTTTGATGGCTTTCGTGTAGCCGCGCGCGATGCTGCGTTCGCCAAGCCGGGCGAAACTGTACGCCGGGCGCATGGCCGGATAGGTCCGCAACACCTGAACGTCGTGCGGCCCACATTCGCCCGGATCGGGCGGCTGCGGCGGAAGCCGATCGGCGCGCAGGTCGGCGTGGCGGAGGCGGTCGGTGAGCGTACTGATCGGCCCGTGCTGGTCCAGCGGCGCCGGATCGTTCCAGCGCTCCCGGAACGCCAGGTCGAGGGCGCCGACGACCGGGCCGCGCAGGGCCAGCTGGACGTCGTGCCAGGGCGGATTGCTCCCGTACGCCTTCGCCATGGCCACCGCCTGCGGATCGCCGCGATGACCGGCGCCGTCCCGGCGGCTGTGGCAGAGATCGATCCCGCCCGCGAACGCGATGTCCTGCTCGGGCGCTTTCAGATGCCGCAAGACCACCAGCTTCTGGTGGTGCGAGCCGCCGCGGCGGATCCGTTGGTCGAGCAGCACCTCGCCGCCCGCGGCCTCGACGTCCTCGCCGAGGTTGCGGTTCTCCTCCTCGCTGTAAGCCAGTTTGTCGAGGTGGGAGCGCCATAGCAGCCCCTTGACCACGACGCCACGCTTTGCGGCCGCGACGAAGAGCTCGGCGATCGTGGGACCGTGGTCGCGCATCCGCTCGTCCGGATCGCCGCGCCAGTCGGTGAAGAACAGATGGTCGCCGTCATCCAGCGTCTCGACCTCACTCACCAGGCGATCGAAGTAGTTTTCGCCGTGAAAGAGGGGCTCAGCGGTGTTTCCCGGCGACCAGGTGGGTATCTGACTGTCCGGGTTGCCGCGCTCTTCCTCGGACAGGAACCACTCCTGGTGTGACACGGGCAGCCCTTTCGAGGTCGACGACGCCCTCACGGTAGGCCCCTTGACAGCCGCCCGCACCCTGAGCCGCAGACACCGTGCGAAGGACCCCCTTATGAGCAGCCAGCCACTGACCCCGAACGCCGTACCGACCGACGCCAAGACTCCGTCCGAACGAGGCCTGCTCATCGCGGTCCTGCTCATGGTCCTGCTGGGCGTCGGCGCCATGCTCCTGATGTCCTGAGAGCCGCCGGCCGCGGTCATTTCGATGACTTTCCCATAACAGTGCTCAGCAGTGTCTCTTTCGTGACGCAATGCGGGCAGCGCGGAGACCGCCGACTCGTTCATACTCCTCGGCATGGCGGGGGAGCAGGCTTTCAGTAGCGCGTTGATCGAAGTCCCGCCGGCGGAAGCAGCCACCGGTGCGACCAAGATCGTCTGGACGCCGACGCACGGACCTCTGTCGGTGACGATTCCGCCCGGCACCGTGGATGGCGCGGTGGTGTGGGTGACGACCCCTACCGGCACGGTCGCGGTGACCATCCGGGTGCCGATGCCCTTCAGCCCGCCGCCACCGTTCCCGGCGAGCGGGCCGCCGGCGGCCGGCAATCCGCCGCCTGACGCCCCGCCGTGGTCTCCTCCGCAGCCTGGCATGCCGCCGTGGTCTCCTCCGCAGCCGGGTGCCTATCCGCCAGGTGTCCAGCCCGGTGCATATGCACCGGGCGATCCGTCCGGTGCATACCCAGCCGGCGCCTACCCACCGGGCGATCCGTCGGGTGCATACCCAGCCGGCGCCTACCCGCCCGGTGGCTACCCGGCGGGGGATCCGTCCGGTGCCTACCCGCCGGGCGCACTGCCGGGTGCCTATCCGGCGGCCGGCGCGGCTGGCTACCCGCCTGGCGCCTACCCGCCTGGCGCCTACCCGCCTGGCGCCTACCCGCCTGGCGCCTACCCGCCTGGCGCCTACCCGCCTGGCGCCCCGCCCGGGCAGGGTCCGTCGGCGTTCGCAGGTCCGCCGACCGCGACACCCCGCACTTCTCGGCGTAAGCAGATCATCGGTCTTTCCCTCGCGGCACTGCTGCTGTTCGGCTGCTTCGGCGTCGTTCGCGCCTTCTCGGGAAGCGACGAGACGCCAGGTGCGAGCAGGCGTAACGGCCTCGGAGCGAGCACCGCGCCCACCGCGGCGGGCCCGGTCACCCCCGCGCAGTACGCAGAGCTCCTTGCCGCCTCCGACAGCGCGATCAAGACGCCGTTCGCCAAGCTGAACACCGACGACGCCGCGGCCTTCTCGAAGGCGGCCCCGGCGGCGGCGACCGTGATTCGCGCCGAGGCGGACAAGTTGCGCGTCACCGTGCCTCCGGCGGGTGCGGAGCCCGCGCACGCCCAGCTCAGCCGCCAACTGGTAAGCCTCGGCGACATGGTCGAGGAGGCGGCGACAGCCAGGCGGGAATGCCCGGCGGCCTCGCCGTACGCGGCGGTGCTGCAGTCCGGCTGGGCCGACGGCCTCCGCGAGAACGCGAAGAAGCTCGCGACGACGGACGCCACCTACCGGTTCGGCACCTTCCTTCCGGCGGCCCCCAAGGAACAGAACAGGCGGCTGAAGAACGGCACCTTCATCGGGCGCTCCGGCTCTGGCGGCCTCGGTGAGTTGAAGATCAAGAATGGTGCCGCGGACACGACGATCACCCTGGTGCCCAGCAAGGGCAAGAAACCCAAGCCCACCCTGACCGTGTACGTGCGGGGCGGCGACACCTACACGGCCAAGGGCATTCGCGACGGCACGTACCGCATCTACACCGCGTCGGGCGAGGACTGGAACGCGGGTAGGAAGGGCTTCACCCGCGGCTGCGACTACAGCAAGTTCGACGACACGTTCAAGTTCACGACGACGTCGTCCTCGACCTCCATCTGGACGATCACCCTGACACCGGTCGTCGGCGGCAACGCGTCGACCAGCGACGTCGACCCGAACTCCTTTCCCCGCTGACCCCGCCTCTGGCCGGAAGCACCCCAATCGCGGCCCCGCGAACCGCGATCCTTGCTCCGCCGCATGACCCCGTGCGGTGGCGACGTCGCATTGACCTTGAGGTCGTCCGGCGTCGCCCGCGCTGCCGCCCTGGCCCGCGCTGCCGCCCTGGCCCGCGCTGCCGCCCTGGCCCGCGCTGCCGCCCTGGCCCGTGATGGCGCACTGAGCCGTGTTGGCGCGCCGGGCCCGCGATGGCGCACTGGGCCGTGATGGCGCACTGGGCCGTGATGGCGCACTGGGCCGTGATGGCCGCGCCGGGTCGCAATGGCGCAGTGGGTTGCGCCGGGCCGTGATGGCCGCGCCGGGTCGCAATGGCGCAGTGGGTTGCGCCGGGCCGTGATGGCCGCGCCGGGTCGCAATGGCGCACTGGGCTGCGCACCGTGCCGCGCTGCCGCGCCGGGCCCCGGTGCCACACCGGCCCGCGACGCCCCACCGGGCCCGCCCTGCCGCACTGACCCAGTGACGCAACACCGGGCCCGTGACGTCGCGCTGGCCAACTGCTGCCGCACCAGGCCCGCGAATCCGGCGCCAGGCCCGCGATCGGCGTCAGATCACGCGGAAGTCAGTGACGAACGAGGCGACGTCGCCCCTCGCCGTGCGGCCGATGAAGGTGGCGTAGTCGCCGTCTCCCCATCCCGTGCACACCGCCACGACGTTGGCGCCGGTCGGGGGGTGGGTGATCGCGTGGAGGGCGCCTGGCGCCGGGGGGCTTGGCTCGGGGAGGAAGGCCTGCTCGACGCGGGCGTAGCTCCAGGTGGTCAGGGCGGCGAGGGCGCGCTCGTCCGCGAGGGTTCCGAGGCCCGAATCGACCGGGTATGCGAAGAAGTGGTCCTCGTCGAGCCGGAGCGGGTCGGCATAGGGCAACAGGGCGGGCTCCCAGGCCGTGACCGGTTCGTCGCGCAGGACGAGTTGGAGGGCGGCTGTCCGCCGGTCTGACTCCGGGCGATGGCGGACGGACGGCCGGTCGGACCCCGGCCGGTGGTGGACGGACGGCCTGCCCCGCCCCGGTCGATGGTGGACGGAGGACCTGTGACTCGCGGAGGGTCGGTCGGCGGCCGGATGGACCACGGCCACCCAGGCGCGCAGGCGGTAACGCCCCGGCGCGACGGTGACGGTGAACGGCGGCGCGGCGCCGGGGAGAACGAGCGGATCGCAGGCGACCACCCGGCCGGTGGGCAGGGTCACCTCGCCGAGCGGGATCGAGGTCAGGCGGTAGTCGTGGGTGTCGTCGCGGTGTTGCGCGCCCTCGGTCAGCAGCCGATCCAGCATCTCGCCGATGTCCACAGCCATGCCGGGATGGTATCGGCGACCACCGACAGAATCGCCTGGCCGGCCGACGCCGGAGGAACGGCGCGCCCGGGGATCGCGCGTCACGCGAGGTGCGGGTCTCTCCTGAGAGGACGGTCTGTGGCGCAGGGGTGTCGGCGGGCACCGGTGCCCGCCGGCCGCAGCCGCGTCCCGAGCCGGGTGAACACCCGGGCGAGGACGGCGACCTCGGCGTCGTCGAGGTCGTCCATGAGGCTGTCGCGCACGGTGGCCAGGTGCAGGGGTGCGGCGGCGACGAGCGCGGCCATTCCCTCGTCGGTCAGGACGGCCTCCTGGCCGCGGCGGTCTCCGGGGCAGCTCTCCCGGCGGACCAGGCCGCGCTTGACCATGGAGGTGATCTGATAGGTGACGCGGCTCGGCGAGAAGACCATGAAGCCGGCGAGCTCTCCCATGCGCAGGCGGCGGCTCGGGGCTTCGGAGAGCACCACGAGCACGTGGTAGTCGGACATGCTCAGGCCGGTCCTGGCGCGCAGGTCCTCCTCGAGATGGGTTTGCAATGCCCAACTGCTCTCGATGTAGGCACGCCAACATTCCTGCTGCCGTTCATCCAGCGGTTCGACCATGGGCCCGAGAGTAGCTACTTCGGGAAGGGGCGGGTCAGTGTCGGTAGTAGACGCGCATGTCGTACCCGGTGTGGCTCAGGTGCCAGCCCACGTCGTCGACGTCGAGGATTTCGGGCCGTCCGGCCAGCCAGGTGGCCGCCATGCCCAGGGTCTCGGCCGGGGTCGCGCCGGTGAAGGTCATGCAGCGGGCCGCGGTGTCGCCGGGCGCGGGGGCGTGGCGGGGGAGTGCCTGGGCCGTCATGGTCGGTTCGGGGCCGGTGACCACGGCGGTCGCGCCGATCGCCTTGCCGTCGCGTACGCCCTGGACGAACCAGTCGTTGATCGTCTCGTCGTGCTCGACGGACCATCCGCTGACCGGGCCGACGTCGGCGGCGATCGCGTGTTTCGCGTTGTCGAGGGCGGCATCCAGGGTGGCAAGCTCGAGGTCCTCGCCGTTGTACTCGACCCGGTACGTCATGCCGCCCTCATACCCCGCGGCCCGCGAAAGTAGGCCGGTCAGGCCGCGTGCGCGTGGAGTGAGCGGGCGAGGTCGGCGCGGAGCGCCTCGACGTCGACACCGCGTTCCGCCACGATCCGCGCGCCGAGTCCCCGTCCTTCCCGCAGGACGCCCAGCATGATGTGCTCGGGCGCGATGAAGTTGTGTTTGAGGCGGATCGCCTCCCGCAGTGACAGCTCCAGCACCTTCTTGGCCTGGGGTGAGAACGGGATGTGGCCGCCGCTGCCGGCGAGCCGGCGGAAGAGGCCCTTGCGCTGGGGGGCGGGGTCGCGGGGCAGGTGCAGCGTCCCCGGCCCGAAGTTCTCCTCGATGGCCCGGCGGACCGCGTCGAGGTCGATGCCGATGGCCCGGAGGGCCTCGCGGTCGGCGGCGTCGGCGTCCGCCACGGTCGCGCCCGAGTCCTTGCCGGAACGCCGGATGATCTCGGCGCGCGCATAGCCGGCGTCGACCTGCTTCTCGCGCAGTGCCGGTGCCGAGGCGATCGGGCCGGCGGGGTCGGCGAGCAGGGCCAGGAGCAGGTGCTCGGTGCCGATCGGCGTGTGGCCCAACTCCCGGGCTTCGGCCTGGGCGCGGATGACCGCTTCGCGTGCGGGGCGGGTGAATCGCTCGAACATCTCAGTCCTCCCGGAGGTCCTGCATTGGCACACGGCTCGCGTGCTTTTTGTGTACGCCCTGGCGGGTCACCTCGAGGGCGTCCGCGATTTCCTGCCAGGACCAGCCCTTGCGGCGTGCGTTGGCCACCTGGAGGTGCTCGAGGCCCTCCAGCAGGCGGCGGAGCGCCACCACCGCGCGCAGGCCGACCCGGGGATCGGCGCTGCCGGCCGCGGCGGCGAGATCGGTCGCTTCGGTCATGCGTGTCAACCTACGTTGACACCGGAGGAATGTCAACCCAGGTTGACAGTGGGGGCGTGAAAAGGGCCGGCCGCATGGCCGGCCGGCCCTTCGCGAACGATCTCTATCCGCCGAACGTCAGCTCCATGCCCTTGTTCGGGGTGAAGGACATGGTCAGCTCGATCGGGATCGCCGCCGGCGCCGCGATCGAGAACGGCACGCCGGCGGGGTCGAGCAGCTCCGCGTACGTGCCGAAGCCCATGTCCTTGGCCCCGGACACCACGGTCGCGCCGTAGGCCCGGGCGTCCTCCAGCGTCTCGACGCAGTCGGCGACCTGGAACGCCGCCCGCCACCAGCTGCCGCCGCGGCTCGGGGCGAGGCCGGCCATCGCGTCGTGTGCGGTGGTGATCCACTCACCCCGGGTGCCGTCGCTGCCGTACTCGTCGCGCAGCAGCCAGCCGAACGCCTGGCCGTAGAAGTTGGCCGCGGCCACCGAGTCGTCGGTGAGCAGCTCGGGGAAGGTCATCGTGCTCGCCTCGCCGCCGACCTGCGCACCGGTGAACCCGCGTGGCTCCCAGATGCCCAGCCTCGCGCCGGCCGGATCGGCGATGACGGCGCTGCGGCCGCCGTCGCCGTCAATCGGCTCGCTGACCAGGGAGCCGCCCGCCTCGCGCACCCGCATGATCGAGGATTCGAGGTTGTGCTCGGTGAGATAGGTCATCCAACCCACCGGCCGGTCGGTGCGCACGCGGGTCAGCCCGGCGACGGCGTGACCCTGGAGCGTGAACCGGTCACCGGCTGTTTCCCAGCCGAAGAGGCGGGTGTAGAAGTCTGCCGCCCGGGCAGGATCGACACTCGCCAGCTCCACCCAGCAGGGTGTCCCCGGCGCAAAGCCCCGAATACGCATGGGTCACACCTTTCGTCGTCCATCGTGGAATACCGGCCTGGGGGAGCCGCCGATCACTTTACAGCTATGAATACGCTCTGCCACTACGCCGGGGTTCAATGTCCTTAATAAACCCACGATTTCGCGGAGCTCGATTACCCAGCGTGGCGGCGATTACTGTGCGTGTTTCTCTTCCGGGGTACGCGACCGCTCGTTGTATCGGTCCAGAAGCCGCATCACGGGCGTGGCCGCGACACCGTGCAACACCACGCTCACCAGAACGACGAATGCCGCTGTCGCCCATACGACATCCACTTGCGGGAACTTTGCGTGGCTCATCGCGTACCCAAGGTAGTAGAACGTGCCGATCCCCCGGATGCCGAAGGTGGCGATCACCCAGTGCTCGGCCGGATGGCCGGGCGCACCGTGCAGGGACAGGAATCCTGTCACAGGTCGGACGAAGAAGATCAGCGTCAGTCCCACCAGCGCGGCCGGCCAGGTGAGCGGCGCCAGCAGGCCACCGACGACGGCGCCGCCGAGCAGCAGGAGCAGCAGGACGGTCAGCAGCCGCTCGATCTGCTCCGCGAATTCGTGCAGAACCTGGTGATATTCGTGCGATCGCTGCGCGGCGCGGATTCCACGTGCCGCGACGAAGACCGCCAGGAAGCCATAGCCTCCGGCGACCTCGACCAATCCGTATGCCAGAAAGGTCGCGGCGAGGGCGAGAAAGCCCTCGGAATGGTGCGCCAGGCGCAATGTGTGGTTGCGGGCACGGAAGAAGAGCCGGCCGAGCAGCTTGCCGACGAGCCAGCCCCCGCCGAGGCCGACGACGACCTTGTAGAGGACGTCGACGAGCAGCCACTCGCCGAACCAGCTCTCGTGCGTCACCGCGGCCGTGGCCATCGCGATCGCCGCGTACACGAAGGGGAAGGCCAGCCCGTCGTTGAGCCCGGCCTCCGAGGTCAGCGCGAAGCGGACCTCGTCCTCGGAGTCCTCCTCGTCGGTCGGCTCGCCGACCTGCACGTCCGAGGCCAGAACCGGGTCGGTCGGCGCGAGGGCCGCGCCCAGCAGCAACGCCGCCGCCGGCACCAGCCCGGCCCACCACCAGCCGAGCAGGGCCACGGCCGCGATGGTGACCGGCATCGCGAAGACCAGCAACCGCCAGGTCGACGTCCACCGCCGGCCGCTGAGCGGTCGGTCGATCTTCAGGCCGGCGCCCATCAGGGCGACGATCACACAGATCTCGGTGAGGTGCTGCGTCAGGTCCGGGTGGGCGAGCGGGTCGGCCTCCGGAAGACCCAGGGGTACGGCGAAGAGCACCATGCCCAGCGCCAGGAAGACGATCGGCATGGACAGGGGGCGGCGTTCGAGGAGCCGCGGCAGGATGCCCGCCAGCAGGGCACCCACGCCGAAGATCGCGAAGAGGAGGTCAGGCGGTTGCACGCGCCCACACTGCCCGCCGTGAGGTCAAAACATGCTGCTAGGAAAAGATGTTCTTGATTGCCGAGCGGTCCAGGTCGGCGAGCAGGGCGGCGGGATCGTCGTAGGTCTCGACGGCTCCCGCCGCCATCAGCTCACCGGCGCTGGTGCCGCCGCAGGTCAGCCCGATGCAGGGGATGCCGAGCTTCGCCGCTGCCTTGACGTCCCAGACCGCGTCGCCCACGAAGACGCACTGTCGCGGGTCCACGCCGGACTGGTCGAGGGCGGCCTGGAGGATGTCCGGCGCCGGCTTGCTCTCGTCGGCGTCCGCCGAGGACGTCGCCGCCGTGATCACGTCGTCGGCGTCGATGACCCGGCGCAGCTTCGTCAGCTCGGAGCCCTTCGCCGACGAGGCCAGGACCACCGCGAGACCCCGGTCCGCGCAGGCGCGCAGCAGGTCGGCGGCGCCGGGCAGCGGGCGCAAGCGTTCCCACCAGGCGCCGTAGAGCACGTCGTGGGCGGCGGCCATCGCCTCGTCGTCGCCGGTGTCGCGGTCCTCGCCGAGCAGGTGGTCGAGGATCTTGTCGGAGCCCATCCCGATGGCCCGGTGGATCGCCGCCATGGGTACGTCCTCGTCGTGCTGGCGCAACGCTTCCCACCACGCCACCGCGTGGAGATAGGTGGTGTCGACCAGCGTGCCGTCGACGTCGAAGAGCACTCCTTTGGTTGTCATGTGCCCCAAATACCCCGATCCGAGGGGGGTATCAACATCTCGAACCAGACCGTCGATCCGCGGACGGAGGGATCGGTGCCCCAGGTGTCGCTGAGCTCCTCGATCAGGCCGAGGCCGCGTCCCCTGCTGCTCAGCGCGTCGGTGCGGGCGCGGGCCACGCTGCCCCGTGTGCCGGTGTCGGCCACCGAGACCAGCAGGCGCTCCGCGCTGAGATCGATGTGCACCTGTGCCGGCGTGCCGGCGTGCAGCAGGGCATTGGTGGTCAGCTCACTGGTGCACAGGATCGCCGCGCCGATCACCGGCTCCGGGACCGCCCACTCGCGCAGCCGGGTGCTCATCCACTGCCGCACCCGGCTCGGCCCGGTCGGTTCCGCCGGGACCTGCATCGTCGCCGACCGGCTGAGCGCCACCGCCCGCTCGACGGCGAGGACGGCCACGTCGTCGTCCGTACGCCCGGCGACGGCGGCCGTCGCCAGCGAGCACAGGTTGCGCGGGTCGCCGCTGGCGGCCGCGGCGGTCGCCGCCACGAGATCCTCGAGTCCCGCGCTGAGCGGCCGGTCCCGGCGCTCGACCACGCCGTCGCTGAACATCAGGATGGAGTCGCCGGGCTCCAGCCGCACGGTGACCGTCCGGCAGGTGCCGCCCAGCCCCAGCGGAGCGCCCGGCGGCACGGCGACCAGCTCGGCCGAGGCCCGGCCCTGCCCCGATCGGCGCAGCACCGGCGGCGGATGGCCCGCGCTGGCCAGCACGATCGTCCCGTCGCTCTGGTCGAGCACGCCGTAGACGACGGTCACGAAGATCTCTTCGTTGCGTGACTCGGCGCCCAGCGAGGTGACGAGCCGGTCGAGGCCCGCCAGCACAGTCTCGGGCGTGGGATCGGTGAGCGCGAGCGCCCGCAGCGCCGCCCGGACCTGCCCCATCACCGCCGCCGCGCGCACGTCGTGGCCGGCGACGTCGCCGAGGACCATCGCGAGCCGGCCGTCGCCCAGCTCGAACGCGTCGTAGAAGTCGCCGCCCGCGGCGTTGCCGTCGACGCCGACGTCGTATCGCGCGGCGATCCGGAACCTGTCGAGCTCGGGGAGGTGTTCCGGGAGCATGCTGCGTTGCAGCAGCTGGGCGGTGCCGTGCTGCGCCTCGAACCGCCGGGCCCGCTCCGCCGCCTGCGCGACCAGCTCGGCCGCGGCGTACAGCAGAGCCCGCTCGGCCGGCAGCCAGGTGTGCGCGGTGCGATAGCCGATGGTGAGCGCGCCGTGCAGGGAAGGCGTACGCAGCGGCATCGCGGCGAGCGCCCGGATTCGGCGCTCGTGCCGGTCCGTCGCGACCGTCAGCAGCGGCGAACCGTCGGACTGGAACGAGGGTCGGCCGCTCTGCGCCGCGAGCACCATCGGGGACCGTGGGTCGTTGTCGATCCGCTTCCACAGCGGGGGCAGTCGCTCGTCGACCTCGTCGACCATCTCGCCCCGGATGCGGCGCACATAGCGGAACTCCGCGCCGTCGTCGACCGCGAAGACGCAGTGGTCCACGTCGAACGAGGTCATCGCGTACGCCAGGACGACCCGCGCGACGTCGTCGATGGTGAGCGTGGAGGCCAGCCTCGCGGTCAGCTCGCCGAGACTCTGCAGCCGCCGGGTCACCTGGGTGGTCTCGGCCGCCACGGTGAGGACGCCGACGACCGAGCCGTGCCGGTCGCGCACGACCGAGTGCCCCCGGGTGAACGAGGCCTGTTCCACCTGCCCGCCCCGCGGGACCGCCATCTGGGCCTCGGCCTCGACGAAGGGCCGGCCGGTGCGGTAGACGTCGTCGATGACCCCGCCGATGCCGGGTGCCTGCCACAGATCGCCGAAGACCTGGTCCGCCGGGCGACCCATCGCCGCCGGGTGCTTGGCGCCGATGACCTCCGCGTACGCGTCGTTGTAGATGAGCAGGTAGTCGTCGCCGTAGGCGAGTGCCATCGGCACGGGCGAGGCGAGCAGAACCTCGACCGTGGCCCGGACGACCGGATCCCAGCTCTCCACCGGACCGAGCGACGTGGTGTCCCACGGCTGGTCCCGCACGAGCTCAGCGCAATCGGGAAGTCGCTGTGCCGCCGCTGCCTGCTGGGCGGGCAGCGCCGTCGCCGAAGGGCTCCCCATGCCGACCATGAGTTGAGGGTAGCCCGCCTCGGCCATTCGGACGATATGGCCACTGTACGTACGTCCGGTTGTACCCGGTACGTGCGGGTGAGGCGTGGAGTACATGTGACGAGGGCCGGCACCTCGGTGAGGTGCCGGCCCAGAACGGTCGGTATGGCCTGTCGGGTGGAGCGTGGTCAGCGGGCCGGCGGCAGGGTGCGGGCCAGGGTGCAGACCGCGAGCAGTCGGGTCAGTACCCAGTCGTCGGAGGCCCAGTCGATCGGGCCTTCCGGCGCACGCCAGCCGTGCTTGAAGGCGGCGTCGCGCACACCCTCGGCGTAGGCGGCCAGGATCACCGCGGTGAGCGGGCGCACGTCGGTCGACAGGCTGTCGCGGACGCCCGCCTCGTGCTGGTCGACGGCGGCCAGCAGGCCGGGGTTGTCGGCCGCGGCCTCGAGGCCGCTGACGCCGACGATGGTCATCAGCTCCGCGAGGCAGGCGTGGGCGGAACGCAGGGCAGCACGGGCGGCAGCGCCGCTGAACAGGCCATTCATGAGAAGAAACGTTAGGGACGCCGAGGTAGCCAACGGTTCGCCTGTTCGGTGCAGCTCGGTTGAACCGCGTGCCGTGGGGGAACTCACCCGAGCATGAGCGATGGACCCGACGATGCCCACCGCCGGCCCGAGGGCCTCGACGACACCACGGTCGAAGCCCTCGGCAAGCTGAGCGAGGCCCTGGAGATGGTGGAGCGCGTCCGCGGTCACCTCTACTCGATGCACCAGCTCATCGGCGAGGCCGACTTCAAGCTCGACGACGCCGTCGCGCTCTTCGCGCGGGCCGGTCACGCCGAGATGGCACAGCGCATCCAGCACGAGCTGATCGGGCGCAACGTCAGCCCCGGCCGGTGGACGTTCCAGCTCGTCGAGGAGTTCGACGACGGGTACTACGCCGAGTTCAAGGGCATTGAGCGGGACGCCCGGGACGAATTCGCCCAGGGGCGGCGCCACCTCTACGAGGCCGAGCTGAAGGAGCGTCGACGTACCCACGGCCGGGCGGGTCACGAAGCCCTTCCCTGAGCCGGGGGTGGTGGTTACTCGAGCTCGGTGTGCGGGCGGCGGCGCTGGGCGTCGTCGGCGACGATCACCGTGGCGACCAGAAGGGCCACGACGACCGCGAAGAGCCAGGAGGCGTCATCGATGAGCGACGCCGCCATCGGCGCCTGAAACGCGGCGAGCAGAAAGCCCACCCAGGCGAGACGACGTTGACGCTCAGAGAGGAAACCGGCAGATCGCATCCGGCTAGTCTGGCCCGATTCGGGCGCTTCGCCGTCACCCTTTCGGCCGATATCGGGTTGTCCGATGGTGCCCACTGCGCAGCGTCGTCGTCGTTCTACCGCCGGTACGTACGGTCCGTTTTCGCTGTTCACAGGCCTGTGGCCGGATCTTGATAGGTGGTTTTCCGCCGCCGCGGTCGTCATTCTTCTGGGGGTGACGCTCGCAGGCTGCGCGCCGGCCATCACACTCGGCGCCCGCCAGGTTCCCGCCGACGACGGACCGCAGCCGCACGTCCAGGCCGGCGCGTTGCACGGGCGTACGGCGGCGTTCCTCACCGTCTCCGACGCCGCCTCCCGGGTGGAGGTGCGGCTCGCGGAGCTCCCCGGTCTGCTCTACCGGGTCACCACCCCGGCGGACTCGGGCCTGGCGCCGCGGGTCACCGGCGTCGCGGGACGGGTGCGGCTCGCCCTGGTGCCGACCGGAGCGGACGGGCCGGACACCGTCGAGGTCCTGCTCAACCGCCGCGTCCGGTGGGACCTCCGACTGCCCGCCGGCGCTGGCGAGCAACACCTGGACCTGGCGGCGGGCCGGGTCGAGCGGCTGGAGCTCGGGTCCGGGGCCGGGCTGGTCAGCATGCGGCTGCCGCCTCCGACGGGGCCGGTGCCGATCACCCTGGCCGGCTCGGTCGGTGAGCTCGCCGTCGCCGTGCCCGCCGGGACCGCCGTCAAGCTGCGGCTGCGCTCGGGCGCGGGCCTCGTCGCGGTGCCGTGGGCGGACCGGGTCCCGGCCGCGCCCGGTGCCGCCGTCGCACCGCCCGGCTGGGGGGCGGCCAAGGACCGCTATCTCGTCGACGCCGGCGCCGAGGTGGGCAGCGTGACGGTCTGGGGCTGACCCGCGGGTACCCACGACGAAGGCCGCCGGAATCCCGGCGGCCCTCGATCGCGGATGACCTACGGCTGCGGGCGGTCCACCTCGCCGCGCCAGGCGCCGGTCTCGATGCCGCCGCGGCCCTCGATGTACTCCTTGAAGCGCTTCATGTCGCCCTTGACCTGGCGGTCGAGGAAGCCCAGCTTGTCGCCGGCCTGCTCCACCACGCCGTCGGGCTCGAAGTCCAGCTGGCACGTGACCCGGGTGTGGGTCTCGTCCAGGCGGTGGAAGGTCACGACGCCGGCCTGCTTGCTGCCCTCGACGGTGGTCCAGGCCACGCGCTCGTCGGGAAGCTGCTCGGTGATCCTGGCGTCGAACTCCCGCTTGACCCCGTCGATGTTCGTCTTCCAGTGGGTCATCTTGTCGTCGAGCTGACGGATCTCCGTCACGCCGCCCATGAACCGGGGGAACTCCTCGAACTGGGTCCACTGGTTGTACGCGGTGCGTACCGGCACGTTGACGTCAACGGACTCGGTGACTGTACTCACTGTGTTTCCCTCCTTTTGGCTTTCCCGCCTGGGGTCAACGTGCCCGACGCCCCGGCGGCTAAACCGTGTCGTCGTCGGCGGGCTCCTTCGGCGGCAGCGGCGGGTCCGGGTCTCCACCCGCCTGCAACTGCCGTCCACGCTGCACCTCGGCGTTGATCTCCACGCCGAGCATCAGCGCGGAGTTGGCCAGATAGAGCCAGACGAGGAAGGCGATGATCGCGCCCAGGCTGCCGTACGTCTCGTCGTACGAGCCGAAGTTCGCGACGTACAGCCCGAAGCCGAAGGAGGCGGCGACCCACACGAGCAGGGCCACCGAGCCGCCGAGGGTGAGCCAGCGGAAGCGCGGCTGCCGGACGTTTGGCGCGATCCAGAACAGCAGCGACAGCAGCAGCATCAGGATCATCACGAGCACCGGCCAACGGCCGATCGACCAGACCGCGCGCGCCGTGCTGCCGGCGTGCAGGACATTGCCGACCGCGTCGACCAGCGGGCCGCTGATGACCAGCCCGGTGCCCACCACCGCCATGAGGACCAGCGCGACGGCGCTCAGGCCGATCTGCAACGGCCGCAACTTCCACACCGGCCGTCCCTCCTTGACCCCGTAGATCCGGTTGGACGCCCGGGTGAACACGCCCACGAAGTTGGACGCCGACCACAGCGCGCCGAGCAGGCCGAAGCCGAGCAGCGTTTTGGGGGAGCTCTGCTCGACGATGATCGCGTCCAGCACCGCCCGGAAGTTGTCGTTGCCGATGACCGAGCCGGCGCCCAGGTCCTCGAGGATGCCGAGAATGGTGTCCACCGCCGTACGCCCGTCGGTGACGAGGTTGACCAGGGCGACCACCACGATCGCGACCGGGAAGACCGCCAGCACGGCGTTGTAGGTGAGGGCGGCGGCCAGGTCGGCGCAGTCGTCGTCGAGGTAGCCGTTGACGCTGCGCCACAGCACGCCGCGCCAGGTCGACCAGCGCAATTGCCGGAAGCCGCTGGGCAGGGGGCGCACGGTCGGGCGGCTGGTGGCGGCTGTCATCGGATCCGGCTCCCGTCCGTCACTGTGTGCGCATCGATCACTACCCGAAGAGGGTTTGCCGCAAACGGCCCGGGGTACGGTCCGCCCGTGGAACGAGCGGACGCGATCGTCATCGGTGCGGGTCACAACGGGCTGGTAGCGGCGAACCTGCTCGCCGATGCGGGCTGGGACGTCCAGGTCCTCGAGGCGACCCCGCACCCCGGCGGCGCGGTCCGCTCCGGCTACGTGACCGCGCCCGGATACCTCAGCGATCTCTTCAGTTCCTTCTATCCGCTGGGCTTCGCGTCCCCGGTGCTGAGCGGGCTGGAACTCGGCGCGCAAGGCCTGGAATGGACACACGCGCCCGACGTGCTGACCCACCTGCTGCCGGACGGCCGCGCCGCCACGGTCAACCGCGACCTGGAAACCACCATGGCGTCGATGGAGCAGTTCGCGCCCGGCGACGGGGAGCGCTGGAAGCGCGCGTACGAGGACTGGCACGACGTCTCCGCCCACATGCTGAAGGTGCTCTTCACGCCGTTCCCGCCGGTGCGGTCCGGCCTGGGCCTGGCGCGCCACCTGGGCGTCGGCGGCTCGCTGCGGCTGGCCCGGCGCCTGGTGCTCTCCGTCCGCGAGCTGGGCGGGGAGCTGTTCCACGGTGAGGGCGCCCAGCTCGCCCTGGCCGGCTGCGCGTTGCACACCGACCTGTCGCCCGAGGAGGCCGGGGGAGGGGTCTACGGCTGGCTGCTCGCGATGCTGGGCCAGGAGGTCGGCTGGCCGGTCCCCGTCGGCGGCGCCCAGCGGATCACGAGTGCGCTGGTGGACCGCCTGCTCGAGCGCGGCGGCCGGATCGATTACGAATCCCCGGTGTCGCGGGTCCTGGTCGGCGGGGGCAAGGCGATGGGCGTCCGCACCGCCGACGGCCGCAACTGGCGGGCTGGCCGGGCGGTGATCGCGGACGTCCCGGCCCCGACGCTGTATCTGGACCTGGTCGGCTCCCGCTGGCTCCCTCCGCGGCTCACCGAGGACTTTGCGCACTTCCGCTGGGACGGCGCGACGGTCAAGGTCGACTGGGCGGTCGACGGCAGGATGCCGTGGAAGAACCCGGCGGCGGCCGGCTCGGGCACCGTCCACCTGGGCGCCGACCTCAACGGCCTGACCCGCTATTCGGCGCAGCTAGCCACCGACTCGATGCCGTCGCACCCGTTCCTGTTGCTGGGGCAGATGACGACGGCCGACGCGTCACACTCGCCGGAGGGGACGGAGTCGGTGTGGGCGTACACGCACCTGCCGCACCGGTCCCACTGGGAGGCGGACGACATCGAGGCGCACGTCGCCCGGATGGAGGCGGTGCTCGAGGAGCACGCGCCCGGCTTCGGACGCATGGTCGTGGGACGCAATGTGTTCTCCCCGGCCGACCTGGAGGCCGAGAACCCCTCGCTGGTCGGCGGCGCGCTGGGAGGCGGCACGGCCGCGGCGTTCCAACAGCTGTTCCTGCGCCCGATCCCCGGCCTGGGCCGCGCGGACACGCCGGTGGACCGGCTGTTCCTCGCGAGCGCGTCGGCCCACCCGGGCGGCGGCGTCCACGGTGCGCCGGGAGCCAACGCGGCCCGGGCCGCACTCGTCCGCAACCGCTTCCTGGCCGGCCGGGCCTACCAGTCGGTGATCGACGCCGCCCACGCCGCCGTCTACCGCTGACAGCGGCTCAGCGGCGGCGCAGCAGCCCGGCCGCGACGAGGCCGAGGCCCGCGCCCACAGCGCCGGTGACCAGCGGCTTGTGCATGGTTGCCCAGAGCGCGAACGACCGGGTCCGGCTCTGGTCGTCGAAGACGCCGTGCGCTCCGAAGTCGCGGTTGGAGTCCAGCGGCTTGTCGACGTTGTCCTGCCAGGTCGCCAGGTCGACCTTCTCGCCGGTCTGCTGACCCGCGTATCCCCGCTTGTCCGCCGCCAGCAGGCGGTCCAGGAAGGCCGGCGCCACGATGTTGCCCAGGCGCGTCTTCAGGGTCGGTCCGCCCACGTTGATCTCGCGCTTGCCCTTGTCGGCGACCCAGAGCACGGCACGGGCCACCACCTCGGGCTGATAGATCGGGGGCACCGGCTGCGGGTGGCGGGGCAGCCGGGTGCGCACCCAGGAGAACTGCGGGGTGTTCACGGCCGGGAGCTGGACCATCGACAGCTTGACCCGGTCGCCGTCGTGCAGCAGCTCCGCGCGCAGCGAGTCGTTGAAGCCCTGGATCGCGTGCTTCGACGCGCAGTACGGTGCCTGCAACGGAATCCCCCGGTACGCCAGCGCCGAGCCGATCTGCACGACGGCGCCGCGCCCGGCCGGGCGCATGTGGCGCAGGGCGGCCAGCGTGCCGTGGACCGTACCCAGATAGTTGACCTCGGTGACGCGCCGGTACTCGGCCGGACTGATCTCCCACGCGGGCGCGAAAACCGACGCCATCGCGTCGTTGATCCACACGTCGACGCCGCCCCAGGCCGCCGCCACGTCGTCGGCCGCGTCCTGCACCGCGTCCGCGTCCGCCACGTCGACCTGATAGGTGCGGACGTCGGCGGCACCGGCGGCGCGGGCCTCCAGGGAGGCGCCCTCGAGGCCGGCGCGGCCGCGGGCGATCAGGGCCACCCGGGCCCCTCGCCGGGCATAGGCGACGGCCACGGCGCGGCCCACCCCGGCGCTGGCCCCGGTGATCACGACGTTGAAGCTCACGCACGGCTCTTTTCCCGCGTGGCGATGTCGCACAAACGTCGCAACGACTCGATGTTGCGCCGGTGCAGGACCAGATCGTTGAGCTTGGTATGCACCCACCGCAGCGGACCGGCGCGGAACGTCTCCTCCATCGTGATCCGGGTCCGCCCGCCCGCCACCGGCTCGAGCACGATCCGCACGTGCGCCTCGCCCAGCGGCCAGAGGCCGGCGAGGATCGTCAGCTCCCGCTGCGGCACGCAGGTCAGCACCTGGGAGCTCTCGTGCAGCGACAGGGGCCAGGGACCGGCCTTGTGATGCAGCCGCGAGCCCGGCTCGGGCCAGTTGGCGTCGACGTCGCGGATGTGCACGGTGCCGACGACCCAGTCGCTGTAACTCCAGCCGTCCGAGAGGACGGCGAACACCTGATCCGGCGGGGCGGGAACGATACGCTGCACGATAGCCACGAGTCCGGCATACCCCACCAGGCGATGTTTACGCTTTTGGGCGACGGGCAAGAGCACCGCGTATTCGTCACCTCGACTCCGGTCTTCTCCCGGAACAAAGCTGTCGCCAGGAGGACCACTTGCGCATCGCGATGATCTCCGAGCAGGCGAGCCCGCTGCCCGCGGACGACGCCCCGACTGGCGCTCAGCAGCGGCATGTCGCGGAGCTCTCCACGGCCCTGGCGGAGCTCGGCCATGACGTGCGCGTCTATACCCGTCGGGACGATCCCGATCTGCCTGACTGCGTCACGCTCGCCGGGGGCGTCCGCGTGCTGCACGTGCCGGCCGGGCCCGCCCAGCGGCTGCCCGAGGAGGCACTGCTGCCGCACCTCAGCGACTTCGCGCACTGGCTGCGCACCGAGTGGCATGACACCGACTGGCTGCCCGACGTGGCGCACGCCCACTACTGGACCAGCGGGCTCGCGGCGGTCACGGCCTCGCGGCAGGTCGGGGTCCCGGTCGTCCAGTCGTTCCACGAGATCGCCACCGGGGAGCAGCCCGGCCCCGGAGCCTCCCGCACCGGCTACGAGCGCGCGCTGGGCCGGGCCGTCGACCGGGTGGTCGCCCAGAGCCAGGACGAGCTGCGCGGGCTCATCCGCATCGGCGTGCCCCGATCCCGGCTGACGGTCGTGCCCGCCGGCGTCGACAGCGACCACTTCACCCCGGAGGGTCCGGCGGCCGAGCGTGACCACGAACGCTCCCGCATCCTGACCGTCGGCCGCCTCGTCGAGCGCAAGGGCTTCGGCGACGTCATCGAGGCCATGCGATACGTGCCGGGCGCCGAGTGCGTCGTCGTGGGTGGACCGCCCGCGGGGCAACTCGCGTCCGATCCCCAGGCGGAGAAGCTCCGGGCCATCGCCGAGCGGTGCCAGGTCGCCGACCGGGTGCGGCTCGTCGGCGGCGTCCCGGCCAAGGACATGGCCCGCTGGTACCGCTCCGCCGACCTGCTCGTCGCCGCGCCCTGGCAGGAGCAGTTCGAACTCGCCCCGCTCGAGGCGATGGCGTGCGGCGTCCCGGTCGTGGGCACCGCCATCGGCGGTCTCAACGAGACGGTCGTGGACGGACTCACCGGCGACCTGGTGCCGACCCGCGACCCGCGCGCGCTCGGCGGCGCCCTCCGGCGCTTGATCAACGACAAGGTACGGCGCTTCGCGTACGCGACGGCGGCGCTGGACCGGGCCCGCCAGGCCTACTCGTGGAAGCGCGTCGCCTCGCAGCTCGGCTCGGTCTACTCGGCGGTCGCCGGGCGTCGCGCCAACGAGGCGGAGGCCGTCGCCTGAGTAGTCCGCATCCACCAACCGGTGGATGCCAGGCGTCGCCCGTTGGTCGATTCGACGGCCGCCGCCAGCTGTGACGCTCGAGGCATGACAGTCATCGAGGTCCACCAGCTTCAGAAACGCTACGGCGACACGGTCGCGGTCGACGGGGTCTCGTTCGCCGTGGAGGCGGGCGAGATCTTCGGCATCCTCGGCCCCAACGGCGCCGGCAAGACGACGACCGTGGAGTGCCTGGCCGGCCTGCGGACGCCGGACGGGGGCTCGGTCCGCGTGCTCGGCCGCGATCCCCGGGACCGGGCCCTGCGGTCCCTGGTGGGAGTTCAGCTCCAGGAGAGCCGGCTGCCCGAGAAGATGACCGTACGCGAAGCTCTGGAGCTCTGGTCCGCCTTCTACCCGGACCCCGCCGACTGGCGGGAGCTCGTCGCCGACCTGGGGCTGTCCGGCAAGGTGGGCGAGCGCTTCGGCAGGCTCTCCGGTGGCCAACAGCAGCGGCTGTCCATCGCGCTCGCGCTGCTCGGCAACCCGCGCGTCGCGATCCTCGACGAGCTCACCACCGGGCTGGACCCGCGGGCCCGGCGCGACACCTGGGAACTGATCGAGGCCGTACGCGACCGCGGCGTCACCCTCGTGCTGGTCACCCACTTCATGGCGGAGGCCGAGCGGCTCTGCGACCGGCTCGCGTTCCTCGACGCCGGCGCGGTCGTCGCCGTGGACACTCCCGTCGGCCTGGTCGCCCGGGTCGGTGCCGCGCGGCGGATCCGCTTCCGTCCGTCCGTACCCGTGGACGACCGGCTGCTGACCGAGCTGGCCGAGGTCGACGAGGTCCGGCGGCACGGCGCCCAACTGGAGGTCGTCGGCCGCGGCGACGTGCTGCAAGCGGTCACCGCCACCCTCGCGGCGCACCGGATCATCGCCCACGACCTGCGGGTCGAGCAGGGCGGCCTGGACGACGCGTTCGTCTCTCTGACCGGGCGTCGGGAGGTTCGATGATGTCTGTTCTCGTCCGACTCACCCGTTCCGAGCTTCGCCTGTTCCTGCGCGAGCCGGCACTCGTCTTCTTCACCCTGGCTTTCCCGTCGATCCTCATCGTCATCCTGGGCAGCGTCGCGGCGTTCCGGGAACCGCGCGCGGACCTCGGCGGCCTGCGCGTGGTCGACCTCTACGCGAGCATCGCCACCATCCTGACCGTGGCGATGCTCGCCTTCCAGGTCGCGCCGATGGTGCTGGCGACGTACCGGGAACGCGGCATTCTGCGGCGGCTGGCCACCACGCCCGCGCGGCCGGTCGTGCTGATGGGTGCGCAACTGGTCACGAACCTGCTCACCGCGGTCGTGTCCGTCGCGCTGCTCCTCGGCGTCGCCCGGCTGGTGTTCGACGTGCCGCTGCCCCGCGAGATTCCGGGATTTCTGGTGGCGTTCCTGCTCACCGTGGGCGCCGCGGCGGCCATCGGGCTGGTCATCGCCGCGCTGGCGCCCTCGGGAAAGACGGCGAACACCGCGGGCACCCTGCTGTTCTTCCCGGCCATGTTCTTCGCCGGCCTCTGGACGCCCCGCGAGCTCCTCCCGGAGTTGCTCCGACGGGTCGGCGACTTCACTCCGCTCGGCGCGGGGGAGCGGGCCGTGCAGGCGGCGATGACGGGTTCGTGGCCCGAGTGGACATCGCTTACCGTGTTGCTGGCGTACATGGTGGTGTTCGGTCTGGCAGCGGCCAGGATGTTCCGCTGGGAGTAGAGACGATGCTGGTGGATGGTGTGGCCCTGGCCGACCGCTCCCAAGGGTGGCGGGTGCGGCTCGACCAGCGGCTTCGGCTGCTGCCGTACGTGGCGCTGGCGGCCTCGACCGCGCTGGTGGTCCTGGCCCGGGACACCCCGGAGCTCGTGCGGCAGCCGCTGCCGGCGTCGTTGGTGGCCGCCGTGGTCACCGCGGCCTGGCTGTGGCAGAGCGTCGTGCGTGGTCCGGTGTTCTTCGTCGGCCTGCTCACGCTCGTCGCGGCGCTGATCTGGACCAACCCGCTGTACGGCTTCTTCGCCTGGACCGGCTACCTCTTCGTCCTGCACGAGCTGCGCGGCCGCTGGCGGCTGCTCGGCGCGGCGGCGCTCGGCGTCTGCACCGCGGTGTCGCAGGTGGGCGGCGCGGGGGCGGTGCGGGTTCCGGACAACTGGGGCACCCTCGCGGTGGTCGTGGTCCTCAATGTCGTCATCGGTACGGCGATGACGCACCTCGCCATCACCACGCGGGACCATCACGCCCAGCGTGCCGAGATGGTGCGACTGCTCGAGGAGTCGAACGACAAGCTCGCGGCCGCCCTCGCCGAGAACGCCGGCCTGCACGCCCAACTGGTCGTGCAGGCGCGCGAGGCCGGCGTGCTCGACGAGCGGCAACGGCTGGCCGGGGAGATCCACGACGTGCTCGCCCAGGGATTGACCGGCATCGTCACCCAGCTGGAGGCGGCCGAGCAGGCGGACGGCCGGCCGGCGGACCGGCGGCGGCACCTCGGCAGTGCCCGGCGGCTGGCCCGGGAGAGCCTGGCCGAGGCCCGGCGGTCGGTCCAGGCGCTGCGCCCGACGTCGCTGGACGCGGCTACGCTGCCGGATGCCCTCGCCGACGTGGTGGACGGCTGGTCGGCGCGGCACGGCGTCGCCGCCGAGCTGATCACCACGGGCGCGGCCCAGCCGCTGCTGCCGGAGATCGAGAGCGCCCTGCTGCGGACGGCGCAGGAGGCGCTCGCCAACGTCGCCCAGCACGCCGGCGCGGACCGCGTGGCCCTGACACTGTCCTACCTGGAGGATCTGGTGACGCTCGATATCCGCGACGACGGCACGGGCTTCGATCCGGGCGCACCCCTACCGCGGGCGGACGACGGCGGCTACGGCCTGCTGGCCATGCGCGAGCGGGTCCGGCGGATCGCGGGCACGCTGGCGGTCGAGTCGGAGCCGGGCGGCGGGACGGCCGTCTCGGCGTGCGTGCCCGCGATCTCCCTCGACGGCTCGCGAGACGGTAGCCGCGCCGGGAGCGCCGCCGCGTGATCGGCCTGCTGATCGTCGACGACCACCCGGTGGTCCGTGACGGGCTGCGCGGCATGTTCGCCGGCGACGACCGTTTCGAGGTCCGGGGCGAGGCGGCCGACGGGCGCGAGGCGCTGGCCGTGGCGCGCGCCACCGAGCTCGACGTGGTGCTGATGGATCTGCGGATGCCCGGCATGGACGGGGTCAGCGCCATCCGGGCGCTGCGCGAGCAGGGCTGTCCGGCTCGGGTGCTGGTGTTGACCACCTACGACACCGACACCGACGTGCTGCCCGCGATCAGGGCGGGCGCGACCGGCTATCTGCTCAAGGACACCCCGCGCGAGGAGCTGTTCCGGGCGGTCGCGGCGGCGCACCGGGGTGAGTCGGTGTTGTCCCCGGCGGTGGCGGGACGGCTGATGGGCCGGATCCGCTCGCCCGATCGGGAACCGTTGAGCGGCCGTGAGCTGGAGGTGCTCGGCCTGATCGCGCGGGGGTGCACCAACAGGGAGGCGGCGTCGCGGCTGTTCATCAGCGAGGCGACGGTGAAGACGCACCTGCTGCACGCGTACGCGAAGCTGGGTGTGCGTGACCGGGCGGCGGCCGTCGCGGCCGCCTTCGCCCGCGGCCTGCTCGGCACCGGCGAGGCCTGACACCCGCGCCCCGTCCCGGACGAGACGGGGCGCGGAAGGTCAGCTCGCCAGGGCCTTCGCCAGCTCGTCGCGGAACACCCGCTCGCTCTCGGTGACCTGGTCGCCGCCGAGCCCCAGCACGCCACCGGTCGAGGCCGCGCCGACCACGTTGTCGGCGATCTCGACCAGCCAGTGCTTGTACGTCTCCGCGTCCGCCGGCGCGGCCTTGGCGGCCAGCAGCGCCGCCGCCTCCCGGGCCCGCGTCACGACGTCCTGGGCGTAGCCGACCGGGTCCGCCGGCTCGATGGCGGGCATCTCCTCGCCGCGGTCCGGGTCGCCGGTCGCGTCGAGCACCGCACCGGCGACCGCGGCGACCAGCGGGCTCGCCGAGGCCCGCGCGTCCGAGATCTCGTCGAGTCCCGCCGCGGTCTCCTGGCGGGTCTTGCGGGCGCTGTCGTGCGTCGCCACGCTCGCGGCGGTCAGCACCGACTGCGGCAGGCCGACCAGCAGCCCCCACTCGGCGTCGGTGAAACCGAACTGGGCGTACAACGGTTCGTCAGTCACGGATGTCCTCACTTCTTCTTCTCGGCGACCAGCAGAGCATGCTCCTCGACCACGGGCACGGAGAGGGTCTTGTAACCGACCTCCTCGAAGAGCACCGTCACCCGATCTTCCTCGTAGCCCATCACCATGCCGGGACCCCACTCCGGATGCCGCACGGTGCTGTGCACCGCGAACGGCTCGTCGCCGGCGGCCTGCTCGACCTCCTCGGCGGTGCCCTCGGCGCAGTTGTCGCAGTGGCCGCAGGGCTTGCGCACGTCCTCGCCGAAGTACGCGAGCAGGGTCTGGGTGCGGCAGGCGCGGGACTCGGCGAAGCCGCGCATCATGTCGGTGCGTGAGCGCTGGACCACCTGCTGACGCTCGTACGCCGACACGGCCGCCTCCGCCGCCGCGGCCGGAAGTGGTGCGAACACGGGCACCGTCCACTTGTTGCCCTGGCCCGCGGTGGCCGCCCCGACCTGCTCGAGCAGCCCGAGAAACTGGCCGAGTTTGCGCGGGCCGAGGCCGGTCTTCTCCTTCAGCGCGGTCTTCGTCGCCGGTCCGGCGCGCAGGGCGGCGGCCAGCTCGCGCAGCTCGGCGACATCCGGCGCGCCGCCGGTGAAGAACCGCTGGATGGCCTCGTCCTCGGCACGCCACAGCAGCAGCGCGCGGCCCGGTTCGCCGTCGCGGCCCATCCGGCCGATCTCCTGGAAGTAGCTGTCCGGGGAGTCGGGCAGGGCGACGTGCGCGACCCAGCGGATGTTGGGCTTGTCGATGCCCATGCCGAAGGCCGAGGTGGCCACCATGATGTCGACCCGGTCGTCGGTGAAGTCCTCGTGCCGCTGGTGGCGGGCGCCGGCCGCCATGCCGCCGTGGTAGAAATCCGCGGCGTACCCGGCGTCGGTGAGTCGCGCGGCGAGTTCCTCGGCGGCGCGCCGGGTGGCGACGTAGACGATGCCGGGGCGCGGTGCCTCGTCGAGCAGCGCGATGAGGCGCCGCCACCGGTAGTCCTCGTCCGGGCAGTACGCGACCTCGAGGAAGAGGTTGCCGCGGTCCAGTCCGGACACGTGGATCTCGGGCTTGCGCAGGTGCAGCCGCTCGATGATGTCGTCGCGCACCGGCGGCGAGGCGGTGGCGGTCAGGGCGAGCACCGGCGGCCGGCCGATGCCCTTGATGAGGTGGCCCAGCGACAGGTAGTCGGGCCGGAAGTCGTGGCCCCAGGCCGAGATGCAGTGCGCCTCGTCGACGGCCACCAGGCCGGGGCGCAGCGCGCGGACCTCGGCCATCCGCTCCGGGTCGCTGAGCTGCTCCGGAGTGATGAAGAGGAACTCGGCGTCCCCCTCGCGGAGCTGCTTCATGGCCTCACGTTGCTGCGCCGGGGTCTCCGCGCTGCTGACCCGGACCGCGCGGACCTTCGGGTCGCCGCGCTCGTTGAGCGCGGCGATCTGGTCCTGCTGCAGGGCCAGCAGCGGTGAGATCACCACCGTGGGTCCCGGCAGCAGGACCGCGGGAATCTGGTAGATCGCCGACTTGCCGGCGCCGGTGGGCAGAACCACCAGCGCGTCTTTGCGCCGCAGCACGGCGCGCATGGGCTTGAACTGGCCGGGGCGCAGGGAGGGCCAGTCGAAGTGCTTGCGGGCGACCCTGCGCAGGCGCGGCCCGTAGACGGGGATCTTCATCGAGCGGCCATTGTGCCCTGGCGGGTCGACACCGAAACGTAAGGGCGCGTCTCGCCCTACCGCTTCGGCAGGACGTGCTCGGCGTACAGGTCGAGGAGCCCTTGCCAGTGCGGGCCGGAGTTGGACACGTAGACCTCGTCGAAGCCGGCCTTGGCGTACTTGTCGATCATCTCGAGGTGAGCCTGGGGGTCGTTGCCGCAGACGAACGCCTCCTTGACCTTGTCCTGGGTGACGAGCTGGGAGGCCTGTTCGAAGTGCTGGGGCGAGGGCAGGACCTGGGAGAGCTCGCCGGGCACGCCGGCGTTCGGCCACTTCTCGTACGCGATCCGCGCGCCCTCCTCCTCGCTGGCCGCGTACGCCGCCTTGAACGCGCCCTGGCAGACGCGCTCGCCGCCACCGGCCGATCGGAACCGCCGCACGAGATCGCCGTCGGGCACGATGTGGATGTATCCCTCGCCGATGCGGGCGGCGACGTCGACGGCCTTCGGGCCGAAGCCGGAGACCAGGATCTCGATCGGCTTCTCCGGCAGGGTGTAGACCCGGGCGTTCTCGACGGTGTAGTGCTTGCCGCGGTGGGAGACCACGCCGCCCTTCCAGAGCTCGCGCATGATCTCGACGGCCTCCTCGAGCATCTCGAGGCGTACCTCGGTCTCGGGCCAGGCGTCGCCGAAGATGTGCTCATTGAGGGCCTCGCCGGTGCCGACGCCCAGCCGGAACTTTCCGCCGGTCAGGACCGCGCAGCTCGCGGCGGCCTGGGCGATGACGGCCGGGTGGATGCGGACGGTCGGGCAGGTCACGGCGGTGGTGATGGGTAGGTCGCAGGCCTGGCTGAGCGCGCCGATCATGGACCAGACGAACGAGCTCTGGCCCTGGGCGTCGACCCAGGGGTGGTAGTGGTCCGAGATCCACAGCGCCGAGAAGCCGGCCCGCTCGGCGCCCCGCGCCTGCGCGATCAGCTCGGCGGGGGTGTACTCCTCGCTGGACAGGAAGTATCCGATTCGCATGCCCGCCGGATACCCCGGTTACTTACCGCCGAACATGCGCTTGATGGCCCAGAACAGGATCAGCGCCGCGAGGGCGACACCGAGCAGGCGTACGGCGTGCACCTCGGACCAGTCGACACCAGACACGGGCGGCAGCCTACCGGGTGTAATAGAAAGGTTTGTTGACTGTAGCCTCGGCGGTGGGCGACCATAAGGCGTCGATCGCTTCGGAGGTATACGGACTAATGCGGATTTCTGGCGAACTGCCCGAGCTTGCCGCGACGGTGTTGCAGCCCGGATTCGTCGGCACGACGGTGCCGGACTGGGTGCGGCGCCGGCTCGCGGAAGGGCTCGGCGGCGTGGCGCTGTTCGCCCGCAACGTCGAGTCGCCCGCGCAGGTCGCGGCCCTGACGGCCCAGCTGCGCGCCGAGCGGCCCGACGTCATCGTGGCCATCGACGAGGAGGCGGGCGACGTCACCCGCTTCGAGTCGCGGCACGGCAGTTCGCGCCCCGGCAACCTGGGACTGGGCGCCGTCGACGACCCGGAGCTCACCGAGGCGGTCGCCCGGGACCTGGGCCTCGAGCTGGCCCACGCCGGCATCACCCTCGACTACGCGCCGGACACGGACGTCAACAACAACCCCGACAACCCCATCATCGGGGTACGGGCGTTCGGCGCCGAGGCCCACCTGGTCGCCCGCCACGGCACCGCCTGGATCCGCGGGCTGCAGGACGCCGGCGTGGCCGCCTGCGCCAAGCACTTCCCTGGCCACGGCGACACCGCCGTCGACTCGCACCACGACGTGCCCGTCATCGGTCACGACCCGGCCCGCCTCGACGAGTGCGAGCTGGTGCCGTTCCGCGCGGCCATCGCGGCCGGCGTTCAGTCGATCATGACGGGCCACCTGCTGGTGCCGGCGTACGACCCGGAGCTGCCCGCGACCCTGAGCCGGCGCATCCTGACCGGCCTGCTCCGCGAGGAACTGGGTTTCCAGGGCCTGATCGTCACCGACGGCATCGAGATGCAGGGCGTGCGCCGCGCGTACGGGCTGGAAGGAGCCACCGTGCGGGCGCTCGCCGCGGGCGCCGACGCCATCTGCGTGGGCGGCGACCACGCCGACGAGCGGACGGCCCTCCGCCTGCGCGACGCCATCGTGGCGGCCGTCCGCGCCGGTGAGCTGACCGAGGAGCGGCTGCGCGACGCCGCCGCCCGGGTCCGCAAGCTGGCCGCCTGGACGCTGCGCACGCAGACGGCGATCGGAGCCCGCGCGGTCGCGGACGCGGCGGGCTCGGCCAGCCACGGCATCGCCGTCCTTGGCGGCTCGGCGGTCCTTGGCGGCTCGGCCGGCCACGGCATCGCGGTCCTTGGCGGCTCGGCCGTGGGCCAGGCCGCCGCCCGCCGGGCGGTCAAGGTGACCACCACCGCGGACGCGCCGGCACTCCCGCTGACCGTCGCGCCGCACGTGGTGGAGTTCGCGCCGCCGCGCAACATCGCCATCGGCGCCGAGACGCCGTGGGGCGTCGGCGTGCCGCTGAGCAGGCTGCTGCCGGGAACCACCTCCGTCCGGCTCTGCGCCGACGATCTGGCCGGCACGAGCGACCCGGTGGCCCCGGTCCTCGACGGGAGCGGGGCGCGTCCCCTGGTGCTCGTCGTCCGCGACGCACACCGCCACCCCTGGGTCTCCGACGCGCTCGCCCGCGCCCTGGCCGTACGCCCGGACGCGATCGTGGTGGAGATGGGCGTTCCGGTCGCGGTGAGCGGGGGCGTGCACGTCGCCACCTACGGCGCCACCCGGGCCTGCGGTCAGGCCGCCGCCGAACTCATCGCCGGAGCGACCGTCCCGGACCGCCCGAAGCAGGCCCTCGCCGCCTAGGCCGGTCCTGCGCGTGGGCACGCGGCGCGGGCGGTCCCGGCCCGCGCCGTGTGCCCGGAATGTCGCGAAAATCTGCGGGCTCGCATGGCCGCCGTAGACTCGATCACGTGACGAAGACCGCCGCACGCCCGCTCGCCGCCCTGTTCACCGCCGCCCTCGGCCTGGCCCTGCTCTCGGGGTGCAGCGACAGCGTCTCCTGCGGCCTCGACCAGTGCACCGTCACCATCGACCGCAGCGTCGACGCCCGCGCCGAGGTGCTCGGCGTCGAGGCCAAGTTCGTCAGCGCCGACCAGAACACGCTCACCCTGGACGTGGCGGGCGAGCGGATCCAGCTCACCAAGGGCCAGCAGGCCGTCAACGTGGGCGGGCTGCAGGTCTCCCTCGACTCCATCGACTCCGACTCGGTGAGCTTCCAGGTCGCGCGCTAGCACGTCCCAGCCGCTTTCGGGGAAGGTTTGGGAAAGTTCGTCGTCGGTCACATTAGCGGCCATGACAGCCTCCTCATCCGCCCGCTCCAACCTGTCCCGTGCGGCGGACAGCAAACCGCTCGAATACCTGGCCCGCGGTGGCTTCATCGCGTACGGGGTCATCCATCTGATCTTCGCCTGGATCGCGCTGCAGCTCGCCTTCGGTGACCGGGCCGGGGAGAGTGACCAGTCGGGCGCCCTGCGGACGCTCGCGCAGCAGCCGATGGGCCGGACGCTCGTCATCGTCACCGTGGTGGGCATGGTCAGCCTGGCCCTCTGGCAGGCCCTCGAGGCGGCCATCGGAGAGAGCGGCGAGCGGAACCGCAGCGCGCTGGCCGAGCGCTTCATCTCGGGCTGCCGGACGGTCCTCTACCTGTACTTCGCCTGGGTGGGTGTCAAGATCCTCAAGGGTGCCAACGCCTCCACCGGCGACAGCCAGCAGCAGAGCGCGTCGAGCCTCATGGACAACACCGGCGGCCGGTTCCTGGTCGGCCTCATCGGCGTGGTGGTGGTCGGCGTCGGCATCGGCCTCGTGATCTACGGCGTGAAGAAGAAGTTCCTGAAGCACCTGAACACCGAGCAGATGAGCGCCTCGGTGCACCGGACCACGCGTCGGCTCGGGACCGCCGGTTATTCCAGCAAGGGAGTCGCGTACGGCATCGCCGGCGCGCTGATCGTGGCCGCCGCCGTGACCTACGACCCGGCCAAGGCCCGCGGCCTGGACGCCGCGCTCAAGACCCTCTCCGGTCAGGAGTACGGACCCTGGCTCCTGGGCCTCGTCGCCCTCGGCATCGCGGCCTTCGGCGTCTACTGCTTCTTCCAGGTGCGTTTCCGCAAGGTGTGACCAAGGTCTGACCTTCCCCGGCGAGGGTTCATCCCCAGGCGGGCAGGGCATGCTGGATCGCTGGCAACGAACCCTGGTGAGGAGAGGGAACCGTGACCAGCCTTCTGAGCGCCCTGCTCGCCGTCGTCGTGGCGGCGGGCGCGGCGATGGTGATCGTCGAGGCGGTGCACACGATCATCCAGCGCTTCGGGCGCCGTTCGTCGTTGCTCTGCGACCTGGCGACCACCGCGCACCGACCCTTCCTGGCCACCGCCACGGTCTTCGCCGTGCAGGTGGCCGTCCGCGGCTTCGCGGGCGACTTCCCGGGGCGCGGCGGCGTCCTGCACACCCTGGTGATCCTGGTGATCGCCGCCGTGGCGTGGCTGTTCGGCGCCCTGCTGCTCGTCATGGAGGACGTGGCGCTCGCCAAGTGGCGGGTCGACGTCCCGGACAACATGAAGGCCCGCCGGCTCAAGACCCAGGTGCAGATGCTGCGCCGGGTCACCGTCGCCGCGATCGTGGTGATCACCCTCGGCGTCGTGCTGATGACCTTTCCCGGGGTACGCGCGCTCGGCGCCAGCGTGCTCGCCTCGGCCGGCGTCATCTCGGTGATCGCCGCGCTGGCCGCGCAGAGCACGCTCGGCAACGTCTTCGCCGGGCTCCAGCTGGCCTTCAGCGACGCCGTCCGGATCGACGACGTCGTGGTGGTCGAGGGGGAGTGGGGCCGCATCGAGGACCTCACGCTGACCTACGTCGCCGTGCAGATCTGGGACGACCGGCGGCTCATCCTGCCCACCTCGTACTTCACCACCAAGCCGTTCCAGAACTGGACCCGCACCGGGTCCGCCGTCCTGGGCACCGCCGACATCGACGTCGACTGGTCGGCGCCCGTCGAGGCGATGCGCGCCGAGTTGCGTGCCGTGTGCGAAGGCACCGAGCTGTGGGACGGTCGGGTCTGCGTGCTCCAGGTGACCGAGGCGGTCGGCGGCATGATCCGGCTGAGGGCGCTGGTGAGCGCGCATGACGCGGGGTCGCTGTGGGACCTGCGCTGCCTGGTGCGGGAGCGACTCGTGGCGTGGGTCTTCGCCCACCGCCGCGACTCCCTGCCGCGGACGCGGGCCGACGTGACGGGCCTGGACCGTCAGGGGGACGTCTCCGTGCCCGGGGGCAACGGGGCCCGGCGCGCGGCGTGCCGCCCCGCCGACGCCGAGGCGGTGGACGACGCCCGGGTCTTCAGCGGCACGAGTGACGGCGACGAGCGGGCCGCGGCCTTCTCCGGGCCGGACGAGGAGGCCTCCGGGGCGCCGGATGTGGGCTCGTCAGAGCCGAGTCTTCCCACCGCGGCGCCGGTTCGGTGACCGTTGCCGGCCATGGTCCGCGACACTGAGGATTGATTCGGGGTTG
Organism: Actinoplanes sp. NPDC051346; assembly: GCF_040682215.1. Classification (NCBI taxonomy): domain Bacteria; kingdom Bacillati; phylum Actinomycetota; class Actinomycetes; order Micromonosporales; family Micromonosporaceae; genus Actinoplanes; species Actinoplanes sp. NPDC051346. The sequence continues at coordinate 832,840 of NZ_JBFBAJ010000001.1, forward strand.
GGCAGGGCATACAGCGTGCAGGGAAAGGAGGACACCATGGCCGATGTCCTGAACGGTAGCCCGGCCCGTCCGGGGACCGACCAGTCCACCTCGGAACTGGTCCAGAAGGCGAGTGAGCAGATCTCTCGCCTCGTCCGGGACGAGATCGCACTAGCCAAGGCGGAGCTCGCGGAGAAGGGCAAGCACGCCGGCATCGGTGTGGGTCTGTTCGGCGGGGGCGGCGTGCTCGCCCTGTACGGCGTCGGCGCGCTCCTCGCCACGCTGATCATCGTGCTGGACCTCTTCCTGCCGCTGTGGCTCGCCGCCCTGATCGTCTCCGTGGTGCTGTTCGCCTCGGCCGGCGTCCTGGCGTTGCTCGGCAAGAAGCAGGTGACCCAGGCGATCCCTCCGGAGCCGAAGTCCGCCATCGAGAGCGCGAAGGCGGACGTCGACGAGGTCAAGCACGCGATCAAGAACGCTAGGAGCCGGGCATGAGCGACAAGAACGGTGGATCGGGGACCAAGCCCGACGTGGACGCAATCCGTGCGGACATCAAGCAGACCCGCGCGGAGCTGGGCGAAACCGTCCAGGCCCTCGCGGCCAAGGCGGATGTGAAGGCACGGGCGAAGGAACAGGTCGAGATCACCAAGGCCAAAGCGAAGGCCCAGGTGCACGACGCGACCGAGAAGGTGCGCGGGGCGGCGGCGACCGCCGCGGCGGCGGCCTCCGGCAGGGTCCGGGCGGCCACCTCGCAGGCCGAGGACAAGATCGCACCCGCCCTCGACAAGGTGCGCGAGAGCGGCGCGCTGGACAAGGCTCAGGACGCCCGCGAGCAGGTGAAGCGCAACCCCGTCCCGTTCGCGGCGGTGCTCGCGGCAGGCGTGGCGCTGGTGGGCATCATTCTGATCGTGCGGGGGAGGCGTCGGTGAGCGGAAAGCTCCAAAAGGTGGCGTACAAGCCGGTAGGCCTGCTGCTGGGCATCGGCGCCGGCGCCGTGGCCGGTTTCCTCTTCAAGGAGGTCTGGAAACTGGCCGCCGGCGACGACGATGCTCCGAACGCCACCGATGAGGACCGCGGCTGGGGAGAGATCATCGCCGCGGCGGCCCTGCAGGGTGCGATCTTCGCGACCGTAAAGGCCCTCGTCGATCGAGGTGGGGCCGCCGGCGTCCGGAAGATTACGGGCACCTGGCCGGACTGATCTGAGCTGACTGTATCGACCACCGTCAAGGCCCTCGGCGCTGCCGAGGGCCTTTTCCATTGCCCTGGAAGTCGATGGGATTCGCTCGAGGGGAAGCTTTTGAGGCCGTTCTTCGGGTACAGTGTGGCCAGTTTTTGTGTAAGTGGTTCAGGTGGTAGGTCTTCTGCAGGGGACCGCTCCTTCTGAAAGGCCGTTCGCGGCGCCGCTGCTCGAAAACGACCATCGGCCCCGCATCACCGGGCCGGCATTTTCAGAAGGAGAGTTCAGCATGGCGCAAGGAACCGTGAAGTGGTTCAACGCAGACAAGGGCTTCGGCTTCATCACCGTCGACGGCGGGGGTGCTGACGTGTTCGTCCACTTCTCGGCCATCCAGACGAGCGGCTACCGCACTCTGGAAGAGAACCAGCGGGTCGAGTTCGAGATCGCCCAGGGTCAGAAGGGCCCGCAGGCGGAGCAGGTTCGCCCCCTCTGAGACCAACCGGCCGGCCGTGATGTCGGCAGTCGATCGCCTGGCCGGAGATCGGCTCTAGTAAGAAAGGCCCCGTGTCCTGGTCCCCCAGGGTGCGGGGCCGTTCTTCTTTCTGGCCCCGCGACCCTCCTGTTCGGACTCAGGGGCCCGTGCGCTCCCGCTGTTGCTTGAACCGGGCGCGGACCCGCACCCCGATCACCATCAGGGCCACACCCGCGACCGCCGCCACCGGACCCACGACGGCCATGGCGGTCACCCCGCTGAGCACGCTGTCGTGCACCAGGTCCAGGCCCTGCGCGGTCCAGAGGACGCCCACCACGAGCGCCAGAAGGCCACCGGTCAGCGCGAGCCAACCCTTCATGGGCACGCTGTCGTCCGCCGCCGCCGGCTGCTGTGCCGGTCCGTGCTCACCAGCGGTCATGGACCTGGGGCCTGATCAGCTCGTCGTAGACCGCCCCGACCGCCGCGTGGGCCTCGGGGGCCAGGGCGGGCAGGCCGGCCGCCGCGGCGTTGCCGCGGGCCTGGTCGGCGTTGCGGGCTCCGGGGATCACCACGGTCACCGCCGGGTGGTCCAGGATCCAGCGCAGAGCGAACTGGGCCATCGTCATCCCTTCCGGCACGTACGGCCGAAGTCTGCGTACCGCCTCGAGCCCGGTGCCGTAGTCGACCCCGGAGAAGGTCTCGCCCGCGTCGAAGGCCTCGCCGTGGCGGTTGTAGCTGCGGTGGTCGTCCGCGCCGAACCTAGTGTGCTCGTCGTAGCGGCCGGAAAGCAGCCCGGAGGCCAGCGGCACCCGGGCGATGATGCCGACGCCCGCCTCCGCCGCCGCCGGCAGGACTCGCTCGATCGGCTTGAGCCGCAAGGCGTTCAGGATGATCTGCACGCTCGCGGTGCCGGGCCGGGCGATCGCCGCGAGGGCCTCGTCCGTCGACTCGACGCTGACGCCCCACGCCGCGACGCGCTTCTCCTGCACCAGCGTGTCGAGCGCGTCGTAGACGGCCTCGGTGTGCAGGACCGCCGTCGGCGGGCAGTGCAGCTGCACCAGATCGAGGGTGTCCATGCCGAGGTTGGCCCGGGAGCGGTCGGTCCAGGCCCGGAAGTTGTCGAGTGTGTAGTTGCCGGGCTCCTGCGGCAGCCGGCGGCCCATCTTGGTGGCCACGGTCAGTCCCGGCGCCCCACAGCGGAAGACGCCGATGACCTGCTCGCTGCGGCCGTCGCCGTAGACGTCGGCGGTGTCGATGAAAGTCACGCCGGACTCCACGGCGGCGCGAAGGGTGGCGAGCGCGTCGTCCTCGCTCACCTCGCCCCAGTCGGCGCCGAGTTGCCAGGCGCCGAGGCCTATCGCCGCGACTTCCCGCCCCAGGCGGCCGAACCTGCGCTTTTCCACGACGGCGAGCCTAGTCTCCCGGTGATACGCTGCAAACAAAACGTACGTACGGTTTGGAGCGACCTATGTGGGATCCCACCGTCTACCACCGCTACGGCAGCGAGCGGTCCCGTCCCTTCGTCGATCTGTTGGCGCGCGTCGGCGCGGAGCACCCGCGCGCGGTCGTCGACCTCGGCTGCGGCAGCGGCGAGCTCACCGAGACCCTCGCGGGACGGTGGCCCGGGGCCCGTATCGCTGGACTGGATTCGTCCCCGGAGATGATCGCCGAAGCGGGTGCGCGGGGCACGGGCGTCGAGTTCCACCTCGGCGACCTGGCGCACTGGCGGCCCGGCCCCGACACGGACGTCGTCATCACCAACGCCGCGCTGCAGTGGGTCCCCGGTCACGACGAGCTGCTGACCCGATGGGCCCGCGCGCTCCCGCCGGGCGCCTGGCTCGCCCTGCAGGTGCCGGGCAACTTCGACGCGCCGTCGCACCGGATGCTGCGGGAGCTCGCCCGCAGCGCGCTCTACGCGGCGACGCTCGGCGAGGTGGTGCGCGAGGCCCCCGTCGACGACGCCGCCGGGTACGCGGCCCGCCTGGTCGCCGAGGGCGCGAGCGTGGACGCGTGGGAGACGACCTACGTGCACCTGCTGCCCGCCACCGGCGACGATCACCCGGTCCTGCGCTGGATGGAGGGCACCGCCCTGCGCCCCGTCAAGGCGGCGCTCGGCGACACGGCGTGGCGCGTCTTCCGGGCCGATCTCGGTGCGAAGCTGGCAGCGGTCTACCCTGCCCGGAGCGGAAAGGTGGCATTCCCGTTCCGCCGGATCTTCGTCGTGGCCCAAGTCCAGGAGGAAAAGTGACCGAGCTGGCCTCGTTCATCGCCGGCCTGCCGAAGGCGGAGCTGCACGTGCACCACGTCGGCTCGGCCTCGCCGCGCATCGTCGCCGAGTTGGCCGCCCGGCACGAGGGCGACTCACCGGTCCCCGCCGACCCCGCCGCGCTCGCCGACTACTTCGCCTTCCGCGACTTCGCGCACTTCATCGAGGTCTACCTGAGCGTGGTGGATCTGATCCGCGACGACGAGGACGTGCGCACGCTCACCTACGAGGTCGCCCGGGAGCTTGCCCGCCAGCAGGTCCGGTACGCCGAGCTCACGGTCACGCCGTACTCGCACGTGAGCCGCGGCATCCCGGCGCCGGCGTTCTGCGAGGCCATCGAGGACGCCCGCGCGGGCGCGGCCCGCGACTTCGGCATCGACCTGCGCTGGTGCTTCGACATCCCGGGCGAGGCCGGGCTGACCGCCGCCGAGGAGACGCTGCGCATCGCGCTGGAGGAGCGGCCCGACTCCCTGATCAGCTTCGGCCTCGGCGGGCCGGAGATCGGGGTGCCGCGGCCGCAGTTCAAGCCCTACTTCGACAAGGCGCGGGCGGCCGGGTTGCACAGCGTCCCGCACGCGGGCGAGACGACCGGGCCGGGCACGATCTGGGACGCGCTGCGCGACCTGGGCGCCGAACGGATCGGGCACGGCATCTCGGCCGCGCAGGACGCCCAGCTCATGGCCTATCTGGCGGATCACCGGATCCCGCTCGAGGTGTGCCCGACGTCGAACGTGCGGACCCGGGCCGTGGCCTCGATCGAGGAGCACCCGCTCGCGGCGCTGGTCGCCGCCGGAGTACCCGTCACCATCAACTCGGACGACCCGCCGATGTTCGGCACGACCCTCGAGGAGGAGTACGCCGTCGCGGCGCACCTGCTCGGCCTCGACGCGGCCGGCGTCGCGGACCTCGCCCGGGCCGCCGTTTCCGCGTCCTTCCTGCCCCACGCGGGCAAGGAGAAGCTGCTCACCGAGATCGGCGACTACGCCGCCGGCAACGCCTGACGCGCCCGCCGCCGCACTCCGGCGGGTGTCTCGCGCGGAGCGCGGTCAGGAGCGGTGGGCGTAGAGCGGGTCCTGCCAGATCGCCAGCACGGCGAGGATCCCGACCGTCAGGATCGTCACCACGCGTACGACCCGCCGCCGGTGGAAGAACGGTCGTCGATCGTCCTCGTCGGCTTCGGGTCCGGTGTGTATGTCCGTGTCGAGCATCGTCTCTCCCCCTCGCCCGGCGTCAGCCGGGCACCGCCGTCCAACTCTGGTGCCGGGCCTGCTCCGGGCGCTGCAGCACGAGCAGCCGGGCCGTGCCGAAGCGCTGGCTGCCCACCCCGACGGTCAGATCGCCGGCGCTGGTTCGCAGGCTGAAGCCGTGGTTGCTGGCGAAGAGCTTCCACCGGCGGCTGTCGGCCGCGACGCAGTCCTCCTGCACCAACGGCGCCCCGACCACCGGGTTGCCGCCGAGCGGTGCCACGCACTTGTTGGTCGCCCGCGATTGCAGCGTGAAGCTGTCGTTGCCGGCCGGGACGAGCCGCCACTGCTGCTGGGAGCCGCCGTCCGCGCTGCCCAGCGTGAGGGGTGTGCCGTTCGCCGAACGCGCGGCGTACAGGTCGGCCGCGCCGCCGGTCAGGGAGTTCACCAGCACGAACCAGGAGTTGGCCGCCGGCCGGGCCGCGGGCGCCGATTCCGCGACGCCCCGGGCGGCGTAGCCGGACGTGCTGCGGACGCTGACCTGATATTTCGTGTCCGGCTTCAGCCCGATCAGCCGGGCCCGGGTCGCCGTGGTGGTCGCGATGACCCTGCCGTCGACCTCCACCTGGTATTCCGCCTTCGGAGCGGCCGCGCTCCAGGTCAGCCGGACCGCGGTGCTCGTCGACTCGCGGACCTCGAGGACGGCCTGCACGGTCCGGGCCGCCGCCGGCTCGGTGACCGGGCCACCGCCGGCGTGGGCGAGCGGCTGTGTCGCGGGCCCGCCCGGCCCGCCCGGTGCGTCCCCGCCACCGTCGGCCTCGCCGCCCCCGGTGACCCGGGACGCCGTGGCGCCCGTCGCGGTCGTGGCGTCCGGGGTCGCCGGGGCGGTGGCGTTCGGAGCGTCCGGCGGCTCGTCTCCGCCGTCGCTGCGCAACAGGAACTCGCTCTGCGCCACGTTCCAGTTCTTCGCGAGGTAGCTGTCCGGCCGGGGGTCGGTGCTGAAGTAGTCGTCGTGCCCGCAGTCGAGGCGAATCTCCTGCTTCTTGGGACACACCGTCCGCAGTCGCTCGCCGGACCGGTCCTCGTGGCAGAGCGGATCGTGGTCGTCGGTGCAACTGCCCGCGCCGGTCGAGTTGGGGGAGTCGCGCAGCAGGGCGCCGAGCATGTTGGTCGTCTCGACCGCCGCGACCGCCGAGCTCCAGCAGCCGGCGTCCACCCGACCGTACGACGGCCCGCCGTTGTTGCGGTTGCCCAGCCCGGGGCGGTTGTCGGCGATGAACGTGCCGATGCCGCAGTACACGTTGGCGTCCGCGAAGATCAGGTATTTGCGGTCGTTGCGGTTGTAGCCGAGGGTCCGCAGCTTCGCGATGGTGCTCGTGAAGGAGGCGAGCGCGCCCTCGGGCATCTGCACCTCGGCGACGTCGACCCGGCACTGCGGCGTGGTGACGTACCTGATGTGCCGCGAACCGCCGGTCTCGGCCGCGCTGGCGTCGAAGATCTGGTCGACGCCGGCCGCCCAGTTGCGGATGGAGCCGAGATAGCCGGTGTAGCGGCTGGGCGTGCCGAACTCGTGCACATAGAGCACCTGGATGCGGTTACCCGTACGCCCGTCGCCGTCGCACGCCACGTCGTGCGCGCCCATGACGAAGTCGGCCTGACCCGGTGCGGCCTCCGGGATCAACGCGGGCGCGCCCGGTGCCAGCGAGATGCCGCCCTCGTCGCGCACGATCTCCGCGTCCGGCGGGACCGTGGCGGGCTCGCGCGCGGGCTGCGCGGGCTCCGGCACCTTGTCGGTCACCGGATTGACGTCGCGACCGACCTCCAGCCCGGCCGGCGCCGGATCCGGGCCGTGGGTGCAGGTCTCGGCGTCGAGCTCGTAGGTGCCGGCGCAGAGCGACTCCCGGCCGGCGGGCACCAGGCCGTCGTAGACCATGCCCCGGCCCGGGTCGTCGTCGGGCAGCGACGCGTACGTGATGCGCTCGCGGTCGTTCCCGTCGCCGGAACCCCACTGGCCGTCGAGGACGCCCGGCCCCACCACGACGCCGATGCCGAGCACGGCGACGCCGAGCACGACGGGCAGCAGGCGATGCGCGGCCGGGGTCGAATGCCGTCGGCCGCGGTCGGGGGTCGAGCGCCGCCGCTGCGGTGCCTCCCCACGAAGCTCAGGCCGTCGGTGGGCGGACAAACCTTCTCCTCGTGCTGCGGGAGCGCGGTGGGAGGGGGTTATGGGGTGACCACCTCCCACCGCGAAGTGGCTTCGCCGGCCCCGAAGGGGGGGACGTGCTGTGGGCTCGGCACCGGGAAGCCGGATGGGATCCGGGTAGAGATTGCCAGGCCTTCCCCGCCAGGGGAATGCCCTTAATACAGATCTAAGCAATACTTCTACCGTCCGGGGTAATTGCGTGGGGCGAGACGGCCGGGGCCGTTTCACGCGTCATCCGTACGCGGTTGCGGCCTTTTGCGCTTCGCCGGATCGCGCTCGCGGGCCAGTCGACCCACCAGACCGAAGCGGCTCGCCTGCTTGGGCGGGGCGTCGGCGTCGGCGAGCAGCATCACCACGCTGGCGCCGCCCATCGCGGCGCGGGCCAGGCTGACCGAGCCGCCCGCGGCCTGTGCGGCACGCCGGGCGATGTCCAGGCCCAGACCGGTCGAGCCCTGCTCGCTCTGACCGCGTTGCATGGCCTTCTCCGGGTCGTCGATGCCGGGACCGGCGTCGTCGACCCGCAGCCCCACCCAGCCGTCGCGGCGGGTGAGGCCCACCTCGAACGCCGTGCCCTGCGGGGTGTAGCGGAAGACGTTGCCGAGCACCGCGTCCAGCGCCGCCGCGAGCTCCGCGCGCGCCACCGGCACCGGGATGCGGAGCTGGGCCCCGACCACGCGGTACTGCCGGTTCTGGTCGCCGGCCAGGGCGGACCAGAAGACCATGCGGTCGCGGACCACCTCCGCCGCGTCGCACAGCCCCTCCTCGGGCGCGTCGGCGACCTGCGCGGCCACCGCGGCCCGGGTGGTGTTGATGAGCTGGTCGACCTCGCCCTCGAGGGTGATGATCGCCTGCCGGATCCGCCGGATGCCGCGTCGGCGATCCAGCTCGGCGGCGGAGAACTCGCCGATGTGGGTGTCGTCGGGGTCGAGCGCCTCGGCGTCCAGGCGCAGGACGGTGAGCGGGGTGCGCAGCCGGTGGGACAGGTCGGCGACCAGCTCCCGCTCGCTGGTGCGCGAGGTGACCAGGCGGTCGGCCATGCGGTTGAAGGCGTACCCGGCCTCGGCCAGCTCCCGTGGTCCGGACGGCTGGATGCGTACGCCCAGGTCGCCGCCGCCCACCGCCATCGCGGCGTGCACGAGGTTGCGCACCGAGGCGACGGCGCCGCGGGCCAGCCGGTCCACCACGATCACCGATCCGATGATCAGAGCGAGCATGATGCCGAGCAGGATCCACCAGGCCCTGGCGGTGCCCTCGTCGAGCTCGGCGTCGGCCACGAACGCCTCGACGACCGACGTCTTGCCGCCGACCGTCACCGGCTGCAGCCGGACGACGCCTCCGTCGACGTCGACCTCCACGGGCGCGGTGCCACGGGCGGCCGCGACGAGCTCTTCCGCGGAGACGCGGCTGTTCCGGGTGGTGCCGGGGGCGTGCACGACCACGCCGCCGCCCGCCGCGGTGACCGCCGCGTCGATGCCCTTCTTGCCGGCGTTGGCCGCGACCGCGCCGGCGACGGTGGCGCTGCGCTGCTCGGCCCCGGACATGGCGCTGTCACGGTGGTTCGTGCGCAGCTCCCAGCCCAGGGGGACGAGGAACGCGAGGGCGGCGACCGCGGTGGTGGCGGCGGTGACGCAGGCCAGCCGGGCCCTTAGTCCGGGGCCACCAACCTGAATCCGACCCCCCGCACGGTGCGCAGGTAGCGAGGCTTCGCCGCGGACTCGCCCAGTTTCCGACGTAGCCAGTACAGATGCACGTCGATCGTCTGGTCCTCGCCGACTGACGGCTGTCGCCATACCTCCTCCAACAGCTCACGACGGGAGACCACCCGGCCCGGGCGCGCGGCCAGGTAGGCCAGCAGGTCGAATTCCTTGCGGGTCAGGCTCAGCTGCTCGTCACCGAGGGTGGCGCTGCGCTCGCCCACGTCGACCCGCAGCTCACCGACCTCGTGCACGGCGGGTTGCGCCGTCCGGCTGGCCCGGCCGACGCGGCGCAGCACCGTGGTGATCCGCGCGTCGAGGTGGGCGCCGGTGAACGGCTTGACCATGTAATCGTCGGCGCCGGCCCGCAGCAGCCGCACCACGGTCTGCTCGTCGTCGCGGGCGGTGGCGATGATGATCGGCACGTCGGTGATGCCGCGCAGCATCCGCAGCGCGTCCGAACCGTCGAGGTCGGGCAGGCCGAGGTCGAGCACGACCAGATCGGGGGTCTCCGAGGCCACCCGGCGCAGGGCGTCGAGAGCCGTCCCGACGGCGTGCACGGCGTGTCCCCGGTCGGCCAGCGACCGGAGCATCGCACCGCGCACGACGTGGTCGTCTTCGACGAGCAACACCGTGGCCATGCGAAGAAGGTACTGCCCCTGGCAAGGGGAACCGAATTCGTCATTCACCGGCATCTGACGAATACGGAGAGTCACGGAAACTAGGGTAGTATCGGCGCACCGATGACCTTCACACTCTTTCGCGACACCCGCGCGGCATGCTTGCTGCCTGCTCGCCGCCCTGACCGAGGGTGACGACGCCGACCTCGACCTCGACCGCTTCGCCGACCTCCTCGGCCGCCATTTTGACCCCTACCGCGGCTACGGCCCCGGCGCGGTGGTGATGCTGCGGCAGATCCGCGGGGGCGTCCCGTGGCCGATCGCGGCGGCGGCCGCCTTCGACGGGCAGGGCTCGGCGGGCAACGGCGCGGCCATGCGGGCCGCCCCGCTCGGCGCCTGGCACGCCGACTCGCTCGTCCACGCCGCCCACCAGGGCGCCCGGGCCGCCGAGGTCACCCACGCGCATCCCGAGGGCGTCGCGGGCGGCGTCGCGGTGACCGTCGCCGCCCGGCTCGACGGCCAGCCGGTGGACCTGCTGGGCGCGGTGCTCGCGCACACCCCGCACAGCCGGGTACGCGACGGCCTGGTCGCCGCCACCCGCATCGACAACGCGGGCGAGGCCGCGTACGAGCTGGGGACCGGCGGCAGGGCGATGGCGCAGGACTCGGTGCCGTTCGCGCTGTGGGTTGCCGCGCGTCACCTCGACGACTACCCGGGCGCGATCTCCGCGTGCGTCGCCGCCGGCGGGGACGTGGACACGACCGCCGCCATGGCCGGGGGAGTCGTCGCCGCCCACACCGGGGTCGAGGGCATCCCACCGGAGTGGATCGCGGCCCGCGAACCGCTGCCGGAGTGGGTGGCCGCGTCGCGCGAGGGGTGAGGAAATGGACCTACTAGCATTCTTCGCGAACGCTCATCCCAACTGAACGAACGCTCATCCCAACTGAAGGAGAACCACCGTGTCCGCAGCTCTGGTCGTGCCGGCGGGGACGACGGCGGCCGACGCGGTGGCCGCCGCGGGCCTTCCGCAGTCCGGTCCCAAGGCGATCGTCGTGGTGCGCGAGGCGGACGGGCGCCTGCGTGACCTCGACTGGACGCCCGAGGAAGAAGCCACCGTCGAGGCGGTGTCGATCGACTCGCCGGACGGGCTCGACGTGCTGCGCCACTCGGCCGCGCACGTGCTCGCCCAGGCGGTGCAGAACGTGTTCCCGGAGGCGAAGCTCGGCATCGGACCGCCGATCCGCGACGGGTTCTACTACGACTTCGACGTCGAGAAGCCGTTCCAGCCCGACGACCTGGCCAAGCTCGAGAAGCGCATGCAGGAGATCATCAAGGCCGGGCAGACCTTCCGTCGGCGCGAGTACGCCACGCTCGACGAGGCCAAGGCCGAGCTGGCGCACGAGCCGTACAAGCTGGAGCTCGTCGACATCAAGGGTGACGTGGACGAGGAGGCCGCGGCGGTCGGAGCCGGCGAGCTGACCCACTACGACAACCTCGGCAAGGACGGCGAGCGGGTCTGGGGCGACCTGTGCCGCGGGCCGCACCTGCCCAGCACCCGGATGATCCCGGCCTTCAAGCTGATGCGCTCGGCCGCCGCCTACTGGCGGGGCAGCGAGAAGAACCCGCAGCTCCAGCGCGTCTACGGGACCGCGTGGCCGAGCCGCGACGAGCTGAAGGCGTACCTGAACCGGCTCGCCGAGGCCGAGCGCCGCGACCACCGCAAGCTCGGCACCGAGCTGGACCTGTTCTCCTTCCCCGACGAGATCGGCAGCGGCCTGGTGGTCTTCCACCCCAAGGGCGGTGTGATCAAGCGGGAGATGGAGGACTACGTCCGGGCGCGGCACATCGAGGAGGGGTTCCAGTACGTCGGCACCCCGCACATCTCCAAGGAGAACCTCTTCCACACCTCGGGCCACCTGCCCTACTACGCGGACACCATGTTCCCGCCCATGCACATGGAAGGCGCCGACTACTACCTCAAGGCGATGAACTGCCCGATGCACAACCTGATCTTCAGGTCGCGCGGGCGGTCCTACCGTGAGCTGCCGATGCGGCTGTTCGAGTTCGGCTCGGTCTACCGCTACGAGAAGTCCGGCGTGGTGCACGGCCTGACCCGGGTGCGCGGCCTGACCCAGGACGACTCGCACTCGTACGTCACCGCCGAGGACGCGCCCGCCGAGATCAAGCACCTGCTGAACTTCGTGCTGTCGCTGCTGCGCGACTTCGGCCTGGACGACTACTACCTGGAACTGTCCACCCGGGACCCGAAGAGCGACAAGTTCATCGGCTCGGACGAGCAGTGGGAGGTCGCCACCAAGGTGCTCGAGGACGTGGCGGTGGAGTCCGGGCTCGAGCTGGTGCTCGACCCGGGCGGCGCGGCGTTCTACGGTCCGAAGATCAGCGTGCAGGCGAAGGACGCGATCGGCCGGACCTGGCAGATGTCGACCATCCAGTACGACTTCAACCAGCCGGCCCGCTTCGGCCTGGAATATCAGGCGGCCGACGGCACCCGCCAGGAGCCGGTGATGATCCACTCGGCGAAGTTCGGCTCGATCGAGCGGTTCTTCGGCGTGCTGGTCGAGCACTACGCCGGCGCGTTCCCGGCCTGGCTCGCCCCGGTGCAGGTGGTCGGCATCCCGATCCGCGACGACCACGCCGGCTACCTTGAGGAGTTCGTCGCGGCTCTGCGCAAGGAGGGCATCCGGGCCGAGGTCGACCACTCGACCGACCGGATGCAGAAGAAGATCCGCACCGCCCAGCAGCAGAAGATCCCCTTCATGGCGATCGCCGGCGACGACGACGTCCAGGGCGGCACGGTCTCCTTCCGCTACCGCGACGGTTCGCAGCGCAACGGGATGGCGCTGGACGAGGCGGTGGCCCACGTGGTCGAGGTGGTGCGCTCCCGGGTCAACACCGGGCCCTCCGCCGCTTAGGGTGGGCGGGTGAGCGACGTAGGGGAACCGGACGGTCTCGATCGGCTCTGGACTCCGCACCGGATGGCGTACATCTCCGGTGCGGACCGACCCGAGGGCGGCTACGAGAAACCGTCCGGTTGCCCGTTCTGCGTCGCGCCCGGGCTGCCGGACGGCGAGACCCTGGTGGTGGCGCGCGGCGAAGCGGTGTTCGTGGTCCTCAATCTGTACCCGTACAACCCCGGGCACCTGCTGGTGTGCCCCTACCGGCACGTGGCCGACTACACCGACCTGACCGGCCCGGAGACGGCGGAGCTCGCGGCGTTCACCCAGCGGGCCATGCGCGTCATCCGCCAGGCGAGCAGCCCGCACGGCTTCAACCTGGGCATGAACCAGGGCGCGGTGGCGGGCGCGGGCATCGCCGCGCACCTGCACCAGCACGTGGTGCCCCGGTGGGGCGGCGACGGCAACTTCATGCCGGTGATCGGCCGGACCAAGGTCCTGCCGCAGCTGCTCGGCGACACCCGCGAGTTGCTCGCCAAGGCCTGGGCGACGGCGACCTGATCAGCGCGGCTGTTCCGCCGCGGCGACGGTGGACAGCGCCCGGACCCCGGCCGCGATCTGTTCGGCGGAGGGGGCCCGGGACGGATCCGTGAGCCACTGGGTCATCACGCCGGACATCAGCGCCATCGAGACCGCCCCGAGGGTGCGGACGGTCTGCTCGTCGAGGCCGTCCTCCTCCCGCCCGGTGAGCAGCGCGGCGAGCCCGCGCCGACCCTGCTCCATGCCCTCGGCGAGCTGCGCCCGCAGGTCGGGCGAGCGTTCGCTCTGAATCATCGCCTCGACGCTGGCCAGCCAGAGATCGCGGTGGGCGTCGAGGGTGCCGATCACCCGCCGCCAGTAGCGGACCAGCGGATCGCCGGGCTCGTCGCGCGGCTCCGCGGCCAGCGCGGCGCCGACCGCGTCGCCCCAGTCCTCGATCGCGCTGAGCATCGCCGCGTTCATCAGGGCCCGGATCGAGCCGTAGTGGTAGCCGATCGAGCCGAGGTTGGTGTTGGACACAGCCACCACGTCGCGCGCCGTCGTTCGTGCGTAGCCCTTCTCGTAGAGGCAGCGTTTCGCGCCCTCGAGCAGGTCCTCGCGGTGTCCCATGGCCGCCATCCTAGGGTCTATACGTATGTGTAAGACGTTTGTATAGTGACCGCATGACACGACGTGAGGTTCTGATCTCGGGTGCCGGACTGGCCGGCCCCGCCCTCGCCCTGGCTCTGTACAAGCACGGCCTGCGGGCCACGGTCGTCGAGCGGGCGCCGGCCCTGCGCGACGGCGGCTACAAGGTCGACATCCGCGGCGCGGCGATCGAGGTTCTGAAGAGGCTGGGCCTCTACGAGGCCGTGCGGGCCGTCGACACCGGGATGCGGCACATCACCTACGTGCGACCGGACGGGTCAGCGATCGCGACGCTCGACGCCGACCTGCTCATGGGTCGTCGCGGCGACGACCTCGAGGTGATGCGCACCGACCTGACCCGGATCCTGCACGCCGCCACCGCCGGCGACGTGGAATATCTCTTCGGCGAATCGATCGCCGGCCTCGACCAGCGTGCCGACGGCGTGGCGGTGACCTTCGCGAGCGGCGCCACCCGACGCTTCGACCTGGTCGTCGGCGCGGACGGGCTGCATTCGGCGACGCGCCGGGCCGTCATGGGCGACGTGCCGCTGCGGCACCTGGGTGCGTACATCTCGATCTTCGACGTCCCGGACGACCTCGGCCTGGACCATGAGGAGGTCTTCTTCAGCCGTCCCGGACGGATGGTCTTCGCCTACGGCACCGAGCCCTCGGAGCCTGCCAAGGTCGGGCTCGTGTTCGCCTCGCCGGTCATCGCGACCGACGATCCACGACGGGTGCTCCGCGAGCGCTTCGCCGGCATGGGCTGGCGGGTGGATTCCTTCCTCACGGCGCTGGACGGCCCCCGCGACCTCTACTTCGACTCCCTCAGCCAGGTCGAGCTGCCGCGATGGTCCGCCGGGCGGGTGGCGCTGCTCGGCGACGCCGCGCACTGCCCGGCGCCGTCGTCCGGGCAGGGCACGAGCCTTGCGCTGGTGGGTGCCTACGTGCTCGCGGGAGAGTTGGCCGCGGGCGACGGGCACGCGGCCGCGTTCACCCGCTACGAGACGGTGATGCGTCCCTTCGTCGAGCGCAACGTGCTGCTCGGCCGCGCGATGGCCCGGGACATGGTGCCCGGCGACCGGTGGCAGCTTGCCGTGCGCCACCACGGGCTGCGGACCCTGCGGTACAACCCGTGGAAGCGCCAGATCATCGAGCGGGTCACCCGGCCCCTGCGCCAGGCGGCCAACGCCATCGAGCTGCCCGCGTACCCGATGGCGGCGGCCGTCTGAGGCTCACTTGCCGGCGGCGTGCTCCTTGCGGACCGCGTCGGCCAGGTGGGCCGGCATCGGCTCGTGCCTCGCGTACGTGCGGGAGAACGTGCCCGCCCCCGAGGACAGCGCGCGCAGCTCCACGGCGTAGCGCAGCAGCTCGGTCGCGGGCACCTCGGCGCGGATGAGGCTGTGCTCGCCGTCGTCGTCGGTCTCGGTGCCCAGCGGGCGGCCGCGGCGGCCCGAGAGGTCGCTCATCACGGCGCCCACGTAGGTGTCCGGCACCCGCACCACGATCTCGTCGATCGGCTCCAGCAGCGTCATCTGGCCCTGCTCGGCGGCCTCGCGCAGGGCGAGTGAGCCGGCGGTCTGGAACGCGGCGTCGGAGGAGTCGACGCTGTGCGCCTTGCCGTCCACCAGGGTCACGCGCAGGTCGACGACCGGATAGCCGGCGACGATGCCGCGCTCGAGCTGCGCGCGCACGCCCTTCTCCACCGAGGGGATGTAGTTGTGCGGCACCGCGCCGCCGACGACCTTGTCCACGAACTCGAATCCGGAGCCGCGGGGCAGCGGCGTCACCTCGATGTCGCAGACGGCGTACTGGCCGTGCCCGCCGGACTGTTTCACGTGCCGGCCGTGACCCTTCGACGCGGTGCCGAAGGTTTCCCGCAGCGTGACCTTCACCGGTTCGGTGTCCAGGTCGGCGCCGCCGGCTCGCAGCCGTTCCAGCACGACGTCGGCGTGCGCCTCACCCATGCACCAGAGCACGAGCTGATGGGTGCTCGCGTTGCGTTCCAGGCGCAGCGTCGGGTCGCCCGCCACCAGCCGGGCCAGGTTCTTGGCCAGGGTGTCCTCGTCGGAGCGGGTCTTGGCGACCACGGCGATCGGCAGCAGCGGCTCGGGCATGGTCCAGGGCCGCATGAGCAGCGGCTGGTCCTTGCTCGAGATGGTGTCGCCGGTCTCGGCGCTGCCCGACTTGGTGATCGCGCAGATGTCGCCGGCGGCGCAGGCGGACACCTCGCGCAACTGCGCGCCCAGCGGCGAGTAGATGTGGGCGATGCGTTCGTCGGCGTCGTGGTCGGGGTGGCCGCGGTCGGTCAGGCCGTGGCCCGACACGTGCACCGTCAGCTCGGGGCGCAGGGTGCCGGAGAAGACCCGGACCAGCGAGACCCGGCCGACGTGCCGGTCGATCGTCGTCTTGACCACCTCGGCGACCAGGGGGCCGGCCGGGTCGCAGGTCA
Organism: Actinoplanes sp. NPDC051346; assembly: GCF_040682215.1. Lineage (NCBI taxonomy): Bacteria > Bacillati > Actinomycetota > Actinomycetes > Micromonosporales > Micromonosporaceae > Actinoplanes > Actinoplanes sp. NPDC051346. The sequence continues at coordinate 848,966 of NZ_JBFBAJ010000001.1, forward strand.
GCGGCGAACGGGGGCTCCCGTCCACGCCGGTGACCACGGGCAGTTCGTGCTCCAGCGGCGAGGGCGCGCTGGTCGCCAGCCCGTCGAGCAACGCGTCCAGTCCGACGCCGGTGCCCGCGCAGACCGGGATGACCGGATAGAAGTTGCCCCGCGCCACCGCCTTCTCCAGGTCCGGCACCAGGGTGTCCGTGCTGATCAGCTCGCCGGCGACGTACCGGTCCATCAGGGTCTCGTCCTCGCTCTCGGCGATGATCCCCTCGATGAGCAGGTCGCGGTCGTCCTTGATCGGGTTGAGGTGGGCGGGCTCGGCCTCGGCGGCGCGCGGGGGATAGCCCTGGGAATAGTCCAGGACCCGCAGCGTCACCAGCCCGATCAGGCCCTCGACGCTGGTGCCGTCGTCGCCGAGCATCGGCTGGTAGATCGGCATGACGTTCTCGCCGAACGCCTCCTGGCAGTCCTGCAGCGCCTGGTCGTAGTCGGCCCGGGGGTGGTCGAGCCGGGTGATGGCGACCGCGCGGGGCATGCCCACGGCGGCGCACTCCTCCCAGAGGGCGGTGGTCGCCTCGTCCACCCCGTCGACGGCGGACACCACGAAGAGCGCGGCGTCCGCGGCCCGTAGGCCGGCGCGCAGCTCACCGACGAAGTCGGCGTACCCGGGGGTGTCCAAAAGATTGATCTTGATGCCGTCGTGGACGACGGACGCGCAGGCGAGCGAGACGGACCGCTGCTGGCGTACGGCCGCGGGGTCGTGATCGCAGACCGTGGTGCCGTCGGCCACCGTCCCGGCGCGGGGAATCGTGCCGGTCGCCGCCAGCAGCGCTTCGACCAGCGTCGTCTTTCCCGCTCCGGAGTGGCCCACCAGCACCACGTTGCGTACTCTGCCGGGCTCGGTCACCACCGGCCCTGCCGTGTTGTCCTGGGTCTTCTGCGCCATCCCTGACGCACCTCCTGTCAGCCGGTCGGCGGCCATTCTCCTCCGAGGAGGTCAATGCGGATGTACTGGCCGCCTGGTGCGATGGCGCGCCGCACCACCCGGCCGTGCCGAACGGGGAGTTTCCCGGCTGTTACGACGCTGTCCTTGGATCTGACACCCACCGCAGTCGCCGGCGCAACCCCCTGTAGTCGCCGCGGGGACGTGACCTGGGTTCCCGGTGACGATTCGGCGACGTGGGGGCAGGGCCGTACCGTCCGTGGTCGGGCGCCGTTATGGTGGGACGGCCATGGCAAAGATCGTCAGCGTGCCCGCCCGAGCCGTCGTTGCGTACGGCGTCGACCCTACCGCCCGCCTCCTGCTGCGCCTCGGCGTCTCGCCAAACGCGGTCACCGTCGCCGGCACGGTCGGCGTCCTCGTCGGCTCCTGGTTCGGCGCCCAGGGCATGCTCTTCTGGGGCACGGTGATCGTCACCGCGTGCGCGCTGACGGACGCGCTCGACGGCACGATGGCGCGCATGCGCGGCCCCGCCGGCCAGTTCGGCGCGCTGCTCGACTCCTCGATGGACCGCATCGCCGACGGAGCGGTCTTCGGCGCCGTCGTCTACTACCTGGCCACCGAGGGCAATCCGTACGGCGGTGTCTGGGCGGCTCTGGCCAGCCTGGTCGGCGGCCAGGTGGTCTCGTACGTCAAGGCCCGCGCGCAGAGCCTCGGCCTCAACGCCGACGTCGGCATCGCCGAACGCCTCGAGCGCCTGCTCATCCTGGGCGTCGGCGGCCTGCTCGGCAGCGCCGACCTGGAGTGGGGGCTGCCGGCCGCGCTCTGGGTGGTCGCCGGCCTGTCGCTGATCACCGTCTTCCAGCGGCTGATCCACGCCGCCCGCAGCGACCGGCCCGGCGCCGCGCCGCCCGAGCCCGTCGCTCCGGCGGGCGATGCCTCGTGAAGGACCGGCTCACCGAGCTCGGCTACGCCGCGGGGTGGCGGCTGGTGCGGATGCTGCCGCTGCCGGCCGCCCGCGCGGTGTTCAACGTCGCCGCAGACCGCGCCGCCCGCGGCAACGGGCCGGGCACCCAGCGGCTGCGCCGCAACCTGCGCCAGGTGGTCGGGCCCGACCTGAGCGAGGGCGAGCTCGACGAGCTGGTCCGCGCCGGGCTGCGCTCGTACGCCCGCTACTGGATGGAGGCCTTCCGGCTGCCCTCGCAGTCGCGGGAGCGGTTCCTGGCCGACTTCGACCTGGTGAACTCCGACGAACTGCACGCGGCCATCGCCGAGGGCAACGGCGTCGTCCTCGCGCTGCCGCACGTCGGCAACTGGGACGCGGCCGGCGCCTGGCTCGTCTCCCACGGCTACAAGATGATCACCGTCGCCGAGCGGCTGAAGCCCGAGGGGCTCTTCGCGCGCTTCGTCGCGTACCGGGAGAAGCTCGGGATGGAGGTCCTCCCGCTGACCGGCGGCGAGCGGCCCCCGCTCGACGTGCTCGCCGATCGGCTCTCGCGGGGCTGGGCGGTGGCGCTGCTGGCCGACCGTGACCTGTCCGCGCGTGGCGTCGAGGTGCGGTTCTTCGGCGGTCGCACCCGGATGCCGCCCGGCCCGGCACTGCTCGCGCTGCGCACGGGTGCCCCGCTCTTCGCCGTCGACCTCTGGTTCTCCCCCGAGCGGACCATGGCCCGGGTACGCCGCATCGAACTCGCCACCGAGGGCGCCCTCGACGTGCGGATCAAGGAGACGACCCAGCGGGTCGCGGACGCGTTCGCGGTCGGCATCGCCGAGCACCCGCAGGACTGGCACATGCTCCAGAAGCTGTGGCTCAGCCAGAGCGCCCGGGTCTGAGGGGCGGGGCAGCCGTGCGGATCGGGATCGTCTCGCCGTACTCCTTCGACGTGCCCGGCGGCGTGCAGAACCACATCGTCGACCTCGCCGAGGCGCTGATCGGGCTGGGCCACGAGGTCAGCGTGCTGGCGCCCGCCGACGAGGACTCCGAGCTGCCGCCGTACGTGGTGCCCGCCGGGCGGTCGGTGCCGCTGCCCTACAACGGGTCGGTCGCGCGCATCGCGTTCGGGCCGGTCTCCACCGCGCGGGTACGGCGGTGGCTGGCCCGCGGCAAGTTCGACGTGCTGCACGTCCACGAGCCGATGACGCTCAGCCTGTCGCTGCTGGCGGTGCTCTCCGCGCGGGGGCCGGTGGTCGCCACGTTCCACACCGCCATGACCCGGTCCCGCGCGCTCTCCGCCGCGCAGGGACTGCTCCAGCTCGTGATCGAGAAGATCACCGCCCGGATCGCGGTCAGCGAGCTCGCCCGCAAGGTGCAGGTCGAGCACCTCGGCGGCGGCGCGGTCGAGATCCCCAACGGCGTGGCGGTGGCCAAGTTCGCCGCCGCCAGTCCGCTGCCGGGCTGGCCGGCCGACGGCGGCACGCTGGGCTTCCTGGGCCGCTTCACCGAGCCGCGCAAGGGCTTCGACCTGTTGCGTACGGCGTTCGTGTCGCTCGCCCGCGAACGTCCGGGCCTGCGCCTGCTGGTGGCCGGCCCCGGCGACCGCAACGACCTGCTCGAGGGCGTTCCCGCCGACGTGCGCCCCCGCGTCGAGTTCCTCGGGCTGGTCAGCGAGGCCGACAAGGCCCGCATGCTGCGCAGCGTCGACGTCTATGTGGCGCCGAACACGGGCGGCGAATCCTTCGGCATGATCCTCACCGAGGCCATGGCGGCCGGAGCGGCGATCGCCGCCAGCGACCTGGAGGCGTTCCGCCGGGTCCTCGACGGCGGGCGGGCCGGCGCCCTCTTCCCGACCGGCGACGCGGCCGCGCTCACCGCGCTGCTCCGCGAGTTGCTGGACGATCCGCAGCGTCGCGCTGAGTTGGCGACGTGTGCACGGAGCGTAGTCAAGACGTTTGACTGGCCGAGCGTGGCCCAACGCGTTCTTGAGGTGTACGCCACGGCGATCGAGGCCACCGACGGGCGGGTATTCGACGAAGAGTGGGCCGAACCACGCCACGGGACGTGACTCTCCGACACGATCAGGCACTACGATGCCCGGCATGTGGTGGGTCCTTGGTGCGCTTGCGGTGGTGGCTCTGCTGGCGTACCTGGCCTGGACCGCGCACCGCGTCAAACGGGTGCACGTCCGGGCCCAGTCCGGCGCTCGGGCCCTCGACGCCCACCTGCTGCGCCGCGCCGCCGCGGCGGCCGTGGTCGCCCAAGACGCCGGCTTCACCGAGCTGTACGCGGCCGCCCGCCGTGCCCTCGACGCCACGCCGGACGAGCGGGAGGCGGCCGAGAACGACCTCACCCGGCAGTTGCAGGCCGCGGAGCTGACCGGCGCCGACTCGGCCACCGCAACCCTGGTGGCCACCAGCCGCCGGCTCGTGCTCGCCCGTCAGGTGCACACCGACCTGGTCCGCGACGCCCTGACCGCCCGCGGGCGCATTCTGGTGCGGCTGCTGCGCCTGGCCCGGCAGTACGAGCGTCCCCGCTACTTCGAGATGGTGGACCCGGCGCCGCCGGTGCCGGTGGCCCCGCGCCCGGCGCAGCCCGCGGACCTGCGCATCCCCGCGGCCTGACAATTCGCCCGCGGCACGCGTGCAGGCCACCGGGGGGTCGATTGGCCATCGGTCGGCACCGGGTGGGTGCGTAAAATTCTCACGAATCCCAACCTCGTGAGGAGTCCAGACACCGTGTCCGAGAGCGCGCCCGACAGCCAGCCCACCACCGGTACCGCCCGCGTGAAGCGCGGCATGGCCGAAATGCTCAAGGGCGGTGTGATCATGGACGTGGTCACGCCGGAGCAGGCCAAGATCGCCGAGGACGCCGGCGCGGTCGCCGTCATGGCCCTCGAGCGGGTCCCCGCCGACATCCGCGCCCAGGGCGGCGTGTCCCGGATGAGCGACCCCGACATGATCGACGGCATCATCGCCGCGGTCTCCATCCCGGTCATGGCCAAGGCCCGCATCGGCCACTTCGTCGAGGCCCAGGTGCTCCAGTCGCTCGGCGTCGACTACATCGACGAGTCCGAGGTGCTCACGCCGGCCGACTACGCCAACCACATCGACAAGTGGGCGTTCACCGTGCCCTTCGTCTGCGGCGCGACCAACCTCGGCGAGGCGCTGCGGCGCATCACCGAGGGCGCGGCCATGATCCGCTCCAAGGGCGAGGCCGGCACCGGTGACGTCTCCAACGCCACCACCCACATGCGCACCATCCGCGGCGAGATCCGTCGCCTCACCTCCCTGGCGGAGGACGAGCTCTTCGTCGCCGCGAAGGAGCTGCAGGCGCCGTACGACCTGGTCAAGGAGGTCGCGGCCACCGGCAAGCTGCCCGTCGTGATGTTCACCGCCGGCGGCATCGCCACCCCGGCCGACGCGGCGATGATGATGCAGCTGGGCGCCGAGGGCGTCTTCGTCGGCTCCGGCATCTTCAAGTCGGGCAACCCGGCCCAGCGCGCGGCCGCCATCGTCAAGGCCACGACCTTCCACGACGACCCCGACGTGATCGCCAAGGTCTCCCGCGGCCTGGGCGAGGCCATGGTCGGCATCAACGTCGAGGAGATCCCGCAGCCCCACCGCCTCGCCGAGCGCGGCTGGTAATCGATCTCTGTGCCGCGCCGGTCGCCGCGACCGGCGCGGCGCCATGTGCGGAGGAAGCATGAACATCGGAGTCCTGGCCCTGCAGGGCGACGTCCGTGAGCATCTGAGCGCCCTCGCCGAGAGCGACGTCCTGGCGCGCCCGGTCCGCCGGCCCGAGGAACTCGACGAGGTCGACGCCCTCGTCATCCCCGGCGGGGAGTCCACCACCATGAGCAAGCTGGCCGTCACGTTCGGCATGCTCGACCCGATCCGCAAGCGGATCGCCGTCGGGATGCCCGCCTACGGCTCCTGCGCCGGCATGATCATGCTGGCCACGACCGTCCTCGACGGCCGTCCGGACCAGGAGTCGTTCGCCGCGATCGACATGACCGTGCGGCGCAACGCGTTCGGCCGGCAGGTCGACTCGTTCGAGGCCGCCGTACGCATCGAGGACGTCGAGGGCGACGATTTCCACGCGGTCTTCATCCGCGCGCCCTGGGTGGAGGAGGTCGGCGACGACGTGCGGGTGCTGGGCCGCGTCGCGGACGGGCCCGCCGCCGGTAGGATTGTCGCCGTTCGGCAGGGGAACCTGCTCGCCACGGCTTTCCACCCGGAGCTCACCGGCGACCTGCGCGTCCACCGGTACTTCGTCGAGATGGTCCGCCACGCCGCAGCCGCACGGTAAGCAAAACACGGAGGTTACGCATGTCCGGCCACTCAAAGTGGGCGACGACCAAGCACAAAAAGGCCGTCATCGACGCCAAGCGCGGCAAGATGTTCGCCAAGCTGATCAAGAACGTCGAGGTGGCGGCCCGCGTCGGCGGCGGTGACCCGGCTGGTAACCCCACGCTCTACGACGCCATCCAGAAGGCGAAGAAGAGCTCCGTCCCCAACGACAACATCAACAACGCCGTCAAGCGCGGCTCCGGCCTGGAGGCCGGCGGCGCCGACTGGCAGACGATCATGTACGAGGGGTACGGCCCCAACGGCGTCGCCCTGCTGATCGAGTGCCTCACCGACAACCGCAACCGCGCGGCGACCGAGGTGCGCACCGCGCTGACCCGCAACGGCGGCACCTTCGCCGACGCCGGCTCGGTGTCCTACTTGTTCAACCGCAAGGGCATCGTGCTGGTCCCCAAGGGCGAGCAGTCCGAGGACGACATCATGCTCGCCGTCCTCGACGCGGGCGCCGAGGAGATCAACGACCTCGGTGACTCGTTCGAGGTGGTCAGCGAGCCCGGCGACCTGGTCGCCGTCCGCACCGCCCTGCAGGACGCCGGCATCGACTACGACTCGGCCGAGTCCTCCCTGGTGCCGACGATGACCGTCGAGGTCGACGAGGAGGCCGCGCGCAAGGTCCTCAAGCTGATCGACGTGCTCGAGGACTGCGACGACGTGCAGAACATCTTCGCCAACTTCGACGTCAGCGACGAGGTCATGGCGAGGATCGACGCCTAGGCGTCGCGCTGTTCGTGACGGCCGTCCGGATCTTCCGGGCGGCCGTTTTCGTTCGTCCGGCTTTCGTTCGTCCGGCTTTCGTTCATCCGGTGCCGGAAGCCCGCGCCATGACGTGCACCAGCCCGCCGACGAGCAGGGCGCCGCCCGCGCCGACCCGGGCGTAGTGGTGCCACAGGAATCTCCGGTAGGCGTGCACCCAGGCGATCTCCGCCTCGGCCACCACCGCGGTCCCCTCGCGGACCGTCGACGGCAGCAGCGCGCCGAGCCGCTGCGCGACCGACACGCCCGCGGGTCGACGGAAGGTCTCGCCGGATCGGCGGCCCGTGACCTCGACCGGGTGGAAACGCTCCTCGCGCCACTCCTCGGTCCGCTGGGCCAGGCGCCGGGCGAGGTATTCGCCGCGCACGTCACGCCCGTGCAGCCGGCTCTGGAAATTCAGCCAGCGCCAATGGCCGGCCAGGTCGGTGAGCACCGTCGCCGTCGCCGTGGATCCGTCGCCGCCGCACAGGCGGGACGCCTCCCGGCGCAGCGGGTCGAGGCGCGTGGCTACGAACGCGAGATAGTCCTGCGGCGGCTCGGCGTCCATAGTTCCATCGTCGAGTGACGCCGGTCACCGCACAAGGGTTCGAGGTGCGTGTGTCGCCCGAGGCCCCCGGGGCGCGGCGTACTAGGGTGTCGAACACACGTCCGAGGAGAGGGGGCGCTCGTGCGGGTGCTCGGCATCGACCCCGGCCTCACCCGGTGCGGCGTCGGGGTGGTCGAGGGTGTGCCCGGCCGCCCGTGCACGCTCATCGGCTACTACGTCGTCTACACCGATGCCGACGACGACATCGCCCTGCGACTGCTGCACCTCGACCGCTCACTGGCCGACCTCGTCGCCGAACACCGCCCCGACAGCGTCGCCGTGGAGCGGGTCTTCAGCCAACACAACACCCAGACCATCACGGGTACGGCCCAGGCCAGCGGCATCGCCATCCTGGCCGGCGCCCGCGCGGGGCTGCCGGTGCAGACGTACACGCCCAGCGAGGTCAAGGCGGCCGTGAGCGGCTCCGGCACTGCCGGCAAGGCCCAGGTGACGAGCATGGTCACCCGGCTCCTCGGCCTCGACGGCCCGCCCCGGCCCGCCGACGCCGCCGACGCCCTCGCGATCGCCATCTGCCACATCTGGCGCGGAGGCACCCGAGCCCGGTTGCAGGCCGCCGCGGTGAAAGCCGCCCGCCAGTCCACCCCCGCTCGCAGGACAGGAGCTCGTCGATGATCGCCAGCGTGCGCGGCGTGGTCGCCGCCATCGCCCCGGACAGCGCCGTCATCGAGGTCGGCGGCGTCGGCCTCGCCGTGCAGTGCGCGCCCGGCACGCTCGCCGGCCTGAAGGCCGGCACCGAGGCCCGGCTGGCGACGAGCCTGGTCGTCCGCGAGGACTCGCTGACCCTGTACGGCTTCGCCGACGACGACGAGAAGCACCTCTTCGAGCTGCTCCAGACCGCCAGCGGAGTCGGGCCCCGCCTCGCCCAGGCCGTCCTGGCCGTGCACCAGCCCGAGGCCGTACGCCGCGCGATCTCCGCCGGCGACATCGCGGCCCTGACCCGCGTGCCCGGCATCGGCAAGAAGGGCGCCGAACGCCTCGTCCTCGAGCTGCGCGACCGCATCGGCGCCGTCTCGACCGGCCCGGACGGGGTCGTCGGCGCGCTCGCCGGCGGCTGGCAGGAGCAGGTGCGCCAGGGCGTCGTCGCCCTCGGCTGGTCCGCCCAGCAGGCCGACCAGGCGGTGGCCGCGGTCGCCGAGTCCCTCGACGGCGAGACGCCGCCGGTGCCGATCCTGCTGCGTCAGGCGATCCGCCTCCTGGGCCGGACCCGATGACCGACGACCTCGTGTCGCCGTACGCCGGAGACGAGGAGCTGGACGCCGAGGCCAGCGTCCGCCCCCGCCGCCTCGCCGACTTCATCGCCCAGCACCGCGTCCGCGACCAGCTGGAGCTCCTCCTCAAGGGCGCGATGGGCCGCGGCTCCCCGCCCGACCACATCCTGCTGTCGGGCCCGCCCGGCCTGGGGAAGACCACGTTGGCGAACATCGTGGCGGCGGAGCTGGGCACCGGGATCCGGACCACCAGCGGCCCGGTCATCGAGCGCTCCGGCGACCTCGCCGCCATTCTGACCAGCCTCGGCCAGGGCGACGTGCTGTTCATCGACGAGATCCACCGCATCGCGAAGCCCGCCGAGGAGCTGCTCTACAGCGCCATGGAGGACTTCCGGGTCGATGTCATCGTCGGCAAGGGGCCCGGCGCGACCGCGATTCCGCTCGACGTCGAGCCGTTCACCCTGGTCGGCGCCACCACCCGGGCGGGGTTGCTGTCCGGGCCGATGCGCGACCGGTTCGGTTTCGTGGCGCACCTCGACTTCTATTCGCCGGCCGACCTGGATGCCCTGCTCCACCGGTCGGCCCGGATTCTGGGCGTGCCGATCACGCCCGAGGGCGCCGCCGAGATCGCCGGGCGTTCGCGGGGAACTCCCCGGATCGCCAACCGGCTGCTGCGGCGGGTCCGGGACTATGCCGAGGTGCGCGGCGACGGGATCGTCGACGAGGAGACCGCCAAGGCGGCTCTCACCGTGTACGACGTGGACCAGCTCGGCCTGGACCGTTTGGACCGGGCCGTGCTGCGGGCGCTCATCGAATCGTTCCGGGGTGGGCCCGTGGGTCTGTCCACCCTCGCGGTGGCGGTGGGGGAGCAGTCGGACACCGTCGAGGAGATGTGCGAGCCGTTCCTGGTCAGGGCCGGGTTGCTGGCGCGTACGCCGCGCGGGCGGGTGGCCACCGACGCCGGTTGGCACCATCTCGGCAAGACGCCGCCGGAGGGTCGCACCGGCGCGCCGCACCAACCGGACCTGTTCGCCCGGGATGCGGATTCCTCTCCGTAATGTGAACGTGACGTGTGCCGCGCACGGACTTCCCAGGTACAAGGATTAGACTCGCCGCCGTCCAGCGGGATGTATATATCGCCACACCGCGCGCCCGGTGCCGCGGGCAGTGGCCCCACGGAAGGTTTTCCCTCGTGTCTTTGGCAGCTCCAGCGCAGGGTGGCAGCAGTTTCATGCCGCTGCTCCTGATAGTCCTGCTCTTCGGCGTCATGTATTTCATGATGATCCGCCCGCAGCAGAAGCGGCGCCGCGAGGCGCAGGCCATGCAGTCGGCGCTGGGGGCGGGCGACGAGATCGTCACCATCGGCGGCCTGCACGCCACGGTCGTCGCGGTCGACGACGAGGTCGTCACGGTCGAGATCGCTCCGGGAGTCAACGCCCGATACGCCCGTCCGGCGATCGCCCGCGTGCTCAAGCAGGAGTCCGCGCCCGTCGCTGAGGAGGCCGTCGTGGCCGAGCCGGCCGCCGACGAGCCGGTCCAGAGCCCGGTCGTCGAAACCCGCAAGACCAAGGACTGAGGTCGCGCTCGCGGCCCGTGATCGGCGGGCCGCGCAGCGGTAATCCACACCGGGCAGCGGGGCGGGGCACCTGCACGGCCCATTGTTGTGAATAATCGTCGCCGGGCGTCAAAACAGGCCGGACCACCATTTCCGGTCCGACGCTGGCTGCCCCGCCCTTTCCCCACCTGCGGCCGCGCTCCCGCGGCAGCTCTCAGCACGAGGAGATCGACAGTCGTGGCACGACCACCACAGGGACAACCGCATCCCGGGCGGCAACTCGCCGTGCTCGGTCTCCTCTTCGCCATCCTCTATGCGCTGGTGTTCTGGGGGCCGGGCACCAAGGGGCTCGGCTATGAGGAGCGGCTGCACCCCCGGCTCGGCCTCGACCTCGTCGGTGGCACGCAGGCGACGTACGTCGCCTCGCTCGTCGGCAGTGGCCAGGCGCCCAGCCCGGAGAGCATGGAGGAGTCCCGGAAGATCATCGACCAGCGGGTCAACGCCCTGGGCGTGGCCGAGGCCGAGGTCGTCGTCGAGGGCAACCGCAACATCGTGGTCTCCGTCGCCGGCGAGGCGAACGACCAGCTCAAGAGCGTCGGCCAGGCGGCGCAGATGCGCTTCCGCAAGGTCCTCAAGGTGACCGGCGACAACGCCGCGGTGGCGGTCAACCCGCCCACGGCGGTGCCGAGCGCGGCACCGAGCGGCGCCGCGGCGCCGAAGCCGAGCACCTCGGTCAAGGCTCCGGCCAAGGCCCCGGCGGTCACGGGCAGCGCTGTCCCCTCCGCCTCCACCGGCGGCCAGGGCGGTGGCGAGCGGGCTCCCGCGCCCAGCGCCAGCGCCTCTCCGGCGCCGTCGGCCGGGGCATCCGCGCCGCCGCTGGCCGTCCCGGCTCCCGCACCGATCACCTCCGACATCAAGGAGCTGCGCGCCGCGGTCGAGAAGAAGGTCGGCCCCGCGGCCTGGTCCGCGGCCGAGAAGCTGACCGACCCGGTCGATCTCTCCAACCCGACGGCGGGCCTGGCGTACAAGCCCTTCAGCACGCTCAGCGGCCAAGAGGTCAACGCCCTGACGCCGGAGATGCAGTTCAACGTTCCGACGATCAGCTGCGACCAGCTGAACAAGCGGACCGCGGGCGCGATCGACGAGGAGGGCGCCAAGGTCGTCGCCTGCCAGAGCGGCGCCAAGTTGTACCTGGACGTCGCCAAGGTGGTCGGCACCGACATCGACACCGCGACCCCGCAGCTGGACCAGACGACGGGCCAGTGGGTCGTCTCGCTGGACTTCAAGCCGGTCGGCCAGTCCAAGTGGACGGAGCTGACGCGTGAGGCGTTCCAGCCGGCCGCCAACGACTCGTGTGTGACCGCCGCGCAGGCCTTCTCGAGCGGCGCCACGCACTGCCTCGTCGCCGTGGTCCTCGACAAGGAGGTCATCTCGGCGCCGGAGATCCAGGGCGTGCTCAGCGGCCAGTCGCAGATCACCGGCCAGTTCGACGCCACCTCGGCCAAGGACCTCGCCGACAAGATCAAGTACGGCGCCCTGCCGGTCACCTTCGACCCGGGCACCACCCAGACCGTCTCCGCGACGCTGGGCCTCGCGCAGCTCGAGGCCGGCCTCATCGCCGCCGCCATCGGCATGGGCCTGGTGGCGATCTACGCCTTCTTCTACTACCGCATGCTCGGCTCCGTCATCTTCCTGAGCCTGCTGCTCTCCGGTCTGCTCACCTTCGGCGCCCTGGTGGTGCTCGGCCGGACCACGGGCTTCACGCTGACCCTCGCCGGCATCGCCGGTTTCATCGTGTCCCTAGGTGTCGCGGCGGACTCCTTCGTCATCTACTTCGAACGCCTGAAGGACGAGATCCACGAGGGTCGTAGCCCGCGAAGCGCGGTACCCCGGGCGTGGGCCCGCGCGCGGCGTACCATCATCTCGGCCAACACCATCACCATCATGGCGGCCGTGGTGCTCTACATCGTGTCCATCGGTGCGGTGAAGGGCTTCGCGTTCGCCCTGGGGCTGTCGACGGTCCTCGACCTCATCGTGGTGTTCCTCTTCCGGCACCCGATCATGACGATGTTCGCGAACACCAAGGCGTTCCTGTCGCCGCAGGTCAGCGGCCTCGGCCGTGCCCTCAAGCGCGCCCCGACCGAGAAGGAGGCCTGACATGGCCAAGGGCCTTGCCGAACGCCTCTACATGGGTGAGGCGAACCTCAACATCGTCGGCCGCCGCAAGATGTGGTTCGCCATCGCCGGCGCGCTGATCGTGCTCGCCATCGGTAGCTTCCTCGTCCGGGGCTTCCACCTGGGCATCGAGTTCTCCGGCGGCACCCAGTTCTCGCTCCCCGCGACCGTCGGCACCGCCGGGGCCGCGCAGGACGCGGTCGAGAAGGCGGTGAACACCGCCGGCGTCGCCGACGTGACCGTCGGCGCGGCGCAGAAGGTCGGCAACGGCGTCGACGCCACCTTCAACGTCCGCACCGGTGAGCTGAAGCAGGATCAGGCGACCTCGGTCAAGAATGCCCTGGTCAAGGACCTGGGCGTGCCGGCCGAGAAGATCAGTGACGACCGCGTCTCGGAGGCGTGGGGCGGGCAGGTCACCCAGCAGGCGCTGCTCGGCCTCGGCATCTTCCTGGTTCTGGTGCTCGGCTATCTCGTGGTCCGCTTCGAGTGGCGGATGGCCGTCGCGGCGGTCTCCTCGCTGCTGCTCGACCTCGTGCTGACGGCCGGCGTCTACTCGATGGTCGGCTTCGAGGTGACGCCGTCCACGGTCATCGGCTTCCTCACGATCCTCGGTTTCTCCCTGTACGACGTCGTCGTCGTGTTCGACAAGGTGCAGGAGAACACCCGGGGCATCACGGCCGGCAGCGCGAGGACGTACGGCGAGGCGGCCAACCTGGCGGTCAACCAGACCCTGATGCGCTCGATCAACACCGGCCTGGTGGCGCTGCTGCCCGTCGGCGGTCTGCTCTTCATCGGCGCCGGTCTGCTCGACGCGGGCACCCTGAAGGACCTCGGCCTGGTGCTCTTCGTCGGCATGGGCCTCGGCGTGGCCTCCTCGATCGTCTTCGCGACGCCGGTCCTGGCCGCGCTGAAGGACCAGGAGCCGCGGATCAAGTCGCACAACGCCCGGGTGCTCGCCCGCCGCTCGTCGGCCCGCTCCGGCGACGTCGCCCGCGGTGAGCGCGGTCGCACCGGTGCGACCACCGAGGACGAGCCGGCGCTCGCGAGCACGACGCCCAGCGTCACGCCGCGCCCCGGTGCGCGGCCGGCCGGCAAGCGCTCCGGCAACCGCGGTGGTGGCGCGGGCAACCGCCCCAGCGGCGGCCAGAAGCGCCGCTGACGCAGGCACGGAGGACGGCCCGCCACCGATCGGTGGCGGGCCGTCGCCTTTGTCTAGGCTGTGGCGCGTGACGGATACTGCTGCAGAGGTACGCGGGGACAGCGGCCCCGAGGTCGCCGCGCTGGTCGCCGGCCGGGTCGTGGACGTGCCCGACTTCCCCAAACCCGGCATCGCCTTCAAGGACCTGACCCCGCTGTTCGCCGACGGTCGGGTGTTCCACGAGATCGTCGACCGGATCGTCGCCCACCACGGCGCCGGCTCCTTCGATGTCGTCGCCGGGATCGAGGCGCGCGGGTTCGTGCTCGCCGCGGCCATCGCCTACGCGACCGGCACGGGCGTCGTGCCCATCCGCAAGGCCGGCAAGCTGCCCCGGGAGACGTTCGCGGCGTCCTACGCTCTGGAGTATGGCGAGGCGACCCTCGAGGTGCACCAGGACTCCTTCGGCGCGGGTCAGCGCGTGCTGGTGGTCGACGACGTGCTCGCCACCGGGGGCACCGCCCAGGCGGCTCTGGAGCTCGTCGAGCGGGCCGGCGGCGCCGTGTCCGGATTCACGGTCGTCATGGAACTCGGCTTCCTCCAGGGGCGCGAGCGGCTGAGCCCGCGTACCGTCCATGCCCTGCTGACCGTTTGATGCTTTTCGCCCCGCGTGGCGGTACTCTTTCGGAGCTTCGGGCCGGGCCAAACGGGAACCCCAGGCGGGTACGATGGCTTTTCCAACCAGGTGAGCAGTAGCGACGTGAGGAGGCCGGTGTCCAGCGACGTCGCCCCTCCTACGGAGGGCACGGTGCAGCCGACCGACGCGACCAAGGCTTCCACGCCGTCGAGCGATTCGGCGACCCCGGTGAAGCCTGACGGAGCTCAACCTCAGACGGCCGCGAACGGGGCCGCTGCGGGCGGCTCGTCCCCGGCCGCGACCCCGGTCGTCGGTGCACCCGTGCCCGACGGCGAGACGACCCAGCCACTGTCACCGGGCGACGAGCCCACCGTCGGCTTCGGGTTGGCCAGCGCGCCGACCGGGCGCCGGGTGCGGGCCCGGCTCGCGCGGTTCAACGCGCCGTGGCAGAGCACGCAGGTCAGCGAGGTGCTCGAGCCGCTGATCGCCACCCATCGGGCCAGCCATCCCAAGGCCGACGGGCGGGCCCTGCAGCGCGCGTTCGACGTGGCCGCCCGGTGGCACTCGGGGCAGTACCGCAAGTCCGGCGACCCGTACATCACGCATCCGCTCGCCGTCGCCACGATCCTGGCGAACCTCGGCATGGACACCACCACGCTGGTGGCCGCCCTGCTGCACGACACGATCGAGGACACCGACTACGGCCTCGAGCAGATGAAGACTGACTTCGGCGGCGAGGTCGCGCTGCTGGTCGACGGCGTGACCAAGCTCGACCGGGTCAAGCTCGGTGACGCGGCCAAGGCCGAGACGATCCGCAAGATGGTCGTGGCGATGGCCAAGGACCCGCGGGTGCTGGTCATCAAGCTGGCCGACCGGCTGCACAACATGCGCACGCTGACCTTCCTGCCCCGCGCCAAGCAGGAGCAGAAGGCCAAGGAGACGCTGGAGATCCTCGCGCCGCTGGCGCACCGCCTCGGCATGAACACGATCAAGTGGGAGCTCGAGGACCTCGCGTTCGGCACGCTGTTCCCGAAGCGGTTCGAGGAGATCAACCGGCTGATCGGCGAGCACCAGCCCCAACGCGAGGCGCTGCTGCGCCAGGTGACCAACCGGGTCGGCCTCGACCTGAAGTCAGCGAAGATCAAGGCCGAGGTGACCGGCCGCCCCAAGCACCTGTATTCGATCTATCAGAAGATGATCGTCCGGGGCCGCGACTTCAACGACATCTACGACCTGGTCGGCGTGCGCATCCTGGTCGACACGGTCCGCGACTGCTATGCCGCGCTGGGCGTCATCCACGCGAACTGGCAGCCGGTGCCGGGCCGGTTCAAGGACTACATCGCGATGCCGAAGTTCAACATGTACCAGTCGTTGCACACGACGGTCATCGGCCCGACCGGCAAGCCGGTCGAGATGCAGATCCGCACCTTCGCGATGCACCGCACGGCCGAGTTCGGCATCGCCGCGCACTGGAAGTACAAGGAGCAGAAGGGCGCCACGATCGTGGGCCCGCCCGCGCACATCGACGAGATGACCTGGCTGCGGCAGCTGCTCGACTGGCAGCGCGAGGCCAGCGACCCGAGCGAGTTCCTCGACGCATTGCGCTTCGACCTGTCCAGCCAAGAGGTGTACGTCTTCACCCCCAAGGGCGACGTCATCCCGCTGCCGACCGGGTCGACGCCGGTCGACTTCGCCTACGCCGTGCACACCGAGGTCGGCCACAAGACGATCGGTGCGCGGGTCAACGGCAAGCTGGTGCCGCTGGAGTCGACGCTGTCCAACGGCGACGTGATCGAGATATTCACGTCGAAGTCCGCGACGGCCGGCCCGACGCAGGACTGGCTCGGCTTCGTCAAAAGCCCCCGGGCGCGTACCAAGATCCGGCAGTACTTCAACAAGGAGCGCCGCGAAGAGGCGATCGAGGCCGGTAAGGAAGCGATCGTCAAGGCGATGCGCAAGCAGGGCCTGCCCCTGCAACGCATGCTGACCAGCGAGAACCTGACCACCATCGCCCGTGATCTGCACCTGGCTGACGTGTCCTCGCTGTATGCGGCGGTCGGGGAGAACACCGTCTCGGCGCAGTCGGTGGTGCAGAAGCTCGTCGCCGGTTTCGGCGGCGAGGAGGGCGCGGTCGAGGACATCGCCGAGACGGCGGTGGCGACCCGCCCGCCGCGCAACCGCAGCACCGCGCAGGACCCGGGCGTGGTGGTCAAGGACGTCAGCGACGTGTGGGTCAAACTGGCCCGCTGCTGCACCCCGGTGCCCGGCGACGCGGTCTTCGGTTTCGTCACCCGCTCCGGCGGCGTGAGCGTGCACCGCGAGGACTGCGCCAACGCCGAAGACCTACGCGAGCAGAGCGAACGCGTGGTCGAGGTGAGCTGGAAACCGACCTCAGCGTCCACCTTCCTGGTCGCCATCCAGGTCGAGGCACTCGACCGGCACAAGCTGCTCGCCGACGTGACGCGGGTCCTCTCCGAGGAACGCGTGAACATCCTGTCGGCGACGGTGACGACCACGCGCGATCGGGTGGCGGTCAGCCGCTTCACCTTCGAGATGGCCGACCCGAAGCACCTCGGCCACCTGGTCGCGGCGGTGCGCAAGGTGGACGGCGTCTTCGACGCCTACCGCGTCACGTCCGGCGCCTGACCAGGACAGAAAGAAGGGCGGACCCCGCTGGGGCCCGCCCTTCCTCGCGCTTACTGATCAGGCACCGGCCATCGTGATGCTCTTGATGTCGATCTCCTTCTTGGGGTGGCCGTCGCCCTGGCCGTTGGCGTTGTCACTGCCCGCCTTGGCTACGCCCTCGACGATGTCGAGCCCCTTGGTGACCGTACCCAGGACCGTGTAGTCCGGGGGCAGCTCCGTGTCGGCGTACACAATGAAGAACTGGCTGCCGGTGGTCTTGGGAGCCGAGGTCTTGGCCATCGCGATCGTGCCCTTGGGGTACGTCGGCTTGGCGTTCGTCGGGAGGTTCTCCTCCGCGTACTTGAAGTTCGGGCCGCCCTGGCCGTCGGTCTCGCGGTAGCCCTTGCCCGAGGCCGAGGGGTCACCGCACTGCAGGACCTTGATGTTCTCGGTGGTGAGCCGGTGGCACTTGGAGTTGTCCCAGAACTTCTTGCTCGCCAGGTAGGTGAACGCCGCCCCGGTGCACGGGGTCTTCGACAGGTCCACGGCCGCCGTGACGACACCCAGGCTGGTGTCGATGGTCAGCGTGCTCTTGCCGGTGTTCGGCGCGTTGGCCGGCGGAACACCCCCGGTGTCCTTGACCTTGCCGCCGCTGCCGTCCTCCGTGATCCAGTCACAGACGACCGTTCCTGGAGGCGGCGCCGCGCCATCGGTGCCCGACGAGTCGTCGTTGCCGAGCGCGGCGACGATCCACACGGCGGCGCCGGCGATCACGATCACCGCGAGTGCCGAACCGATGACGGCCTGACGCTGCCGGCGCTTCTTCGCGGCGGCGGCCCGCTCGGCCATCTCCTTCTCGAGGCGGGCCCGCGCCGCCGCGCGCTGCCTGTCCTTGATCGACGACACGGTGTTCCTCCTGGTATGCCTTCGTGCGGTGAGGGGGCTGCGATCGGTGGATGCTGCTCCGGACTGCTCAGGACCGGCGAGACGCCGAGGGTGCGGCCGACGGGGCCGCGACCGCCGACGGGATCACGACCGGTGGCGTCGCCGCCTCCGCGGCGCTGGGCGCGCCGACGGTGATGCTCTGCACGGCGATCTTCTCCTTGGGCTTGACCTTGTCGCCCGTGTCGTTGGCGACGGTCGGGATCTTGCCGATCGCCGTCACCGTCTCCATGCCACCGGTGACCATGCCGACGATCGGGTACTGCGGGGTGCCCTTGGGCGTGAAGTTCTTGAAGAAGATCAGGAACTGACTGCCGTTGGCGCCCGGCGGATCGCCGATGAGCGCCACCGTGCCCTTCGGATACAGCGGGGCGACCGGCGCCTTCGACGGTGCCGGCGAGCCGCTCGCGCTGGGCGTCGGCTCGGGCGCCAGCGGGACGTTCTCGTTGTAGATGCTGTAGGTCGGCCCGCCCTGGCCGGTGCCGCTGGGATCGCCGCAGCGGATCGCGCCCTCGGTCGTCAGCTCGTGGCACGTGGTGTTGTCGTAGAACTGCTTACCCGCGAGGTGGGCCAGATCCGCGGCGCTGCACGGCGCGTTCGCCAGGTCCAGGCTCACCACGATCGGCGCGCCCTTGTCGGTGGTGATCGTCATCGTCCGGCTGCCGGAGGTGGGAATGCCCGACGTCGGCGGCTCGCCCACGTCCTTGAGGCTCTTGTTGGTCTCGGCGTTCTGCTTCGTCCACGCGCAGACGTCAGAGTCGGCGGCGTCGGTGCTCGACTCGTCGCCGTCGAACGCGCCGCCGAGCCAGGCGACGCCGCCCACGACGAGAAGCAGGGCGGCCGCGGCGCCGACGCCGGCCTGGATCTGCCGCCGCCGTCGCTGTCTGGCGGCCCGGCGCGCCAACTGGCGATCAAGTTTCTCTCGCGCCAGTTTCCGCGCCCGATCCTTGCTGGAGACCACCTAGGGCTTCCCTTCCTCACTTGCGGGCGTGCGCCACGCCACACGCCCGCAAGAGTGTACGGGTAACGACTGGGAATGTGGTGTGCGAGGTTGCGTGCCGGTGTGTACGGTGCGTCCGGCTAGGCTTTCGAGGGATAGCGACGCGGTAAGTCAGCTAGAGAGGGGTGCCGAGTGCTCGTCACCGGCTTTCCGGCCGAGGCCTTCGGCACCAACTGTTACGTCGTGGCTCCCGGCCCGGGCGAGCAGTGCCTGGTGATCGACCCGGGCGTCGGCGTGCTCGACCGCCTCGACGAGGTGCTCGCCCAGCACCGGCTGCACCCGGCGGCGGTGCTGCTGACCCACGGGCACCTCGACCACACGTTCTCCGTCGCCCCGGTCTGCGGTGCCCGCGGCATCACCGCCTACGTGCACCCGGCCGACCGCGAGCTGCTCGCCGATCCCGCCAAGGGACTGGGCGTCGGCCTCGACGACCTGTTCGGCGGCCGGCTGACCTACTCCGAGCCCGACGACGTCGCGGAGCTCACCGACGGCGCCACGCTGACCCTGGCCGGCGTGGAGATCACCGTCGACCACGCGCCCGGCCATACCGGCGGGTCGGTGCTCTTCCGACTGCCCGGCGCGGCCACGTCGTGGGATGCGGAGCAGATCTGCCTCTCCGGTGACGTGCTCTTCGCCGGCTCCATCGGACGCACCGACCTGCCGGGCGGCAACACCACGGCGATGTTCGCCAGCCTGCGGGACAAGATCCTGCCGCTGGCCGACGACACCGTCGTACTGCCCGGCCACGGACCCGAGACGACGATCGGCCGCGAGCGCGCGGTCAACCCGTACCTGCGGGAGTTGACCGAAGCGCCCAGCCGAGGCCTCTGAGACCTCGCTAGGAGAACCAGCACCATGAGCAAGCCCACGTCCATCTCCGGCTTCCCGGAGTGGCTGCCCGCCCAGCGGATGATCGAGCAGAACGTCATCGAGCGCATCCGCGCCACCTTCGAGCTGTACGGCTTCGCACCCCTGGAAACCCGCGCCGTCGAGCCGATGGACCAGTTGCTGCGCAAGGGGGAAACCTCCAAGGAGGTGTACGTCCTGCGCCGCCTCCAGGAG
This sequence comes from Actinoplanes sp. NPDC051346, assembly GCF_040682215.1. Taxonomy (NCBI): domain Bacteria; kingdom Bacillati; phylum Actinomycetota; class Actinomycetes; order Micromonosporales; family Micromonosporaceae; genus Actinoplanes; species Actinoplanes sp. NPDC051346. The sequence continues at coordinate 868,897 of NZ_JBFBAJ010000001.1, forward strand.
GATCCGGCCTCCGGCGGCGACGCCGCGCTCGGCCTGCACTTCGACCTGACCGTGCCGTTCGCGCGGTTCGTGTGTGAGAACAGCGGCAAGCTGCAATTCCCGTTCCGCCGCTACCAGATCCAGAAGGTGTGGCGCGGTGAGCGTCCCCAGGAGGGCCGCTACCGGGAATTCCTGCAGGCCGACATCGACGTGGTCGACCGCGACACGCTGCCGTTCCACTACGACACCGAGATGCCGCTGGTGATCGGCGACGCGTTCCGCTCGCTGCCGATCCCGCCGGCCACGATCCTGGTGAACAACCGCAAGGTGTGCGAGGGCTTCTACCGCGGGCTCGGCCTCGAAGACCCCGACGAGGTGCTCCGCATCATCGACAAGCTCGACAAGATCGGCCCCGAGAAGGTCGCGGCGCTGCTCGGCTCCCAGGTCGGCGCGACCCCCGCCCAGATCGACGCCTGCCTGCGGCTGGCCGAGATCTCGGCGGTCGACGGTTCCTTCGTGGACCAGGTGCGCAAGCTCAATGTGGACAACGACCTGCTCAACGAGGGACTCGAGGAGTTGCTCCGGGTCGTCGAGACGGCCGCGGAGCACTCGCCCGGGCTGGTCCGGGCCGAGCTCAAGATCGCCCGCGGCCTCGACTACTACACCGGCACGGTCTACGAGACCCAGCTGCAAGGCTACGAACGCTTCGGCTCGATCTGCTCCGGCGGCCGGTACGAGAACCTCGCGTCGACGGGCAGCGAACGCTTCCCGGGCGTGGGCATCTCCATCGGCGTCTCCCGAATGCTGGGGCTGCTCTTCGGCCACCAGGCGCTGTCGGTCTCGCGAAGCGTGCCGACCTGCGTGGTGGTGGCCCTGCCCCAGGAGGACCTGCGAGGACGCTGCGACCGGATCGCCCAGAGCCTGCGCTCGCGGCGGATCAGCACCGAGGTCGCGCCGTCGGCGGCCAAGTTCGGCAAGCAGATCCGCTTCGCCGAGCGGCGCGGGATTCCGTACGTCTGGTTCCCGGGTGTGGACGGTCAGCCGGACACCGTCAAGGACATCCGCTCGGGCGAGCAGGTGGAGGCGGACGCCGGGAGCTGGACGCCGCCGGTGGAGGACCTCCTGCCGGCGATCAGCGGAGCTGAGACCCGGGTTCCCAGCGCGAACTGAGCACCCGGCTTCCCAGCGCGAACTGAGCACCCGGCGTCTCCGCGTGGGCTGAGCGCTCGGGGCGTCTCAGCGTGGGGTGAGCTTGCGCGCGTCGAGGAAGTCCTCGATCGCGGTGCCGATGGTGCCCAGGGCGTCGGTGAAGACGCGTAGCGGCCCGGGCGGGCGCAGTGCGTGATTGGCGTCATCGATGACCAGCACGTCCTTGCCGGTGGCCCGGGCCGTCGCGGTGTTCCACGACAGGTCGCCGGTGCCGCCGATCAGGAGCTGAGGCGCGGGGTTTCGCGCGATCGCCGCGGCGACGGCTTCGACGTGCAGCAGTGGGGTGAGCCAGACCGCGGGCAGTTCGCGTTCCGCGGCGAGCCGTGCAGCGTAGGTGCCGAGCGACTTGCCGATCAGCACTGGCGTCGCTCGCGGCGCCGCCCGGCCGGCCCGCAACAGCGCGGCTTCGACGTGGATGCGGACGAACGGCTCCGGGTCGAGGTCGGTGAGGCCGTCCGGCCCGGTCCACGCCACCTCTTCGAGGTGCGCCTTCCGATCGGTCAGCGCCTCCCAGCCGAGGTCGAGCAGGGTGGACTGGACGTCGTAGCGAAGTCCGGGTATCAGGATGCCGGCGATCACGACATCAGCGTATGTGTCGATGTCGATCCGGCCGACCCGGCGTCACCGGCCGGCCTGGCGTCACCGGCCGGTCGGCGGCGCCTCGAAGATCATGCAGCTGGAGGTGGCGTGGGCGACCAGGCGGCCGGCGGCGTCGGTCATCCGCGCCTCGGCCAGGGCCGTGCGCCGCCCGCGCTGGAGCACCGTGCCGGTTGTCGTCAGCCGGCCCGAGGAGAGGGTGACGGGGCGCAGGAACTTCACGGTGAGATCCAGGCTGGTGTAGCCGACCCCGGCCGGGAGTGTGGTCTGCACCGCACACGCGGCGCCGGTGTCGAGAAGCGTGGACAGCACGCCGCCGTGCACGCTGCCGAGCAGGTTGTAGTGGAACTCCTGCGGGTCCATGTGGATCGTGACGCTGCCCTCGGCCACGTCCATGCCGACCACGTCGATCAGATGCATCACCGGAGGAGGCGGAATCTCGCCGGCCGCCATGGCCTGCAGCAGCTCAAGACCGGAGCGGCCGAGCAGGCCTGCGTGCGGGGTCGGGTCCGACCACGCGAAGGTCCGGGAGCGTTCTGCGGTCTGGGTCTGCGTCATAGACGCAGGCTGCCACGGGCTTGCTGTGTCTGTCAATGAGACCTAGCCTCTGTACGTATGACCCAGACCACAGCGCGGCCCGAGGCTCTCGACTGGTCCGTCGAGCACTGCACCATCGCCCGCGCCATGGCCGTGCTCGGCGAGAAGTGGACCGTCGTCGTGCTGCGGGAGGTGTTCAACGGGGTTCGCCGCTTCGCCGACATGCGGGAACGCACCGGAGTTCCCCGGCAGGTCCTCGCCAACCGGCTCGCCTCGCTCGTCGAGCACGGCGTCCTGCGCCGGGAGCCCTATCGGGAGCCGGGTGCCCGGCTTCGACACGAATACCGGCTCACCCGCAAGGGCTTCGACCTCTATCCGCTGCTGGTCGCGGTCAAGGAGTGGGGCGACCGCTACCTGGCCGACGCCGACGGCCCGCCGCTGACGATGATCCACCGCGGCTGCGGCGAGGAGGTCCACACCGCGCTGCACTGCGCCGGCGGCCACCCCGTGACGGAGTTCCGCGACATCGCCCCTCGTCCCGGCCCTGGTGCCCGCCGCCGCTGACCCCTCGGCGTGCCGCAGCGCCCGCGGCGCCTGCGACGCCCAGCGCGCCCTGTGGGGGTGCGCGGCGCGGGTTGCGCGGCGCGCGGCCGGAAGCCCGCCGCCCCACGATGTCCCACGGCGCGTCTGGAACCCGCCGCTGCGACTGACCGGCTCCGGCCCGCTCCCCGCCCCGTTGGCTCGCTCTCCGTCCCGCCAGGCCTCTCGCCGGATAAGCCAGATGTTTCGCATTTGTTCCGTTTAACCTCATAAGCGAGCCGCTTTCCCGTAGCGCGCCTGTCGTTGCGGCCGGCGCCGGACCGCGGCGCCGCCCGGCGGCCGGCCGGCACGGCTGCCGACAGCGGCATGCGGAGGAGGTAGCTCGTGGCGGCCCGGTTGCTGATCATCGGCGGTGCCGAACGCCACGGTGCCAGCGGCACGGCCATCCTGCGGCGCTTCGTCGAGCTTGCCGGGGGACCCGCCGCGAACATCGTGGTCATCGCCACGGCCAGCGGCGAGCCCGCCATCCTCGAGGCCGAATACGCGGGCCTGTTCACCCGCCTCGGCGCCCGGCAGGCTCGCGGGCTGCGGATCGCCACCCGCACCCAGGCGAACGAGCCGGACGTCATCCGCGCCCTCGCGGCCGCCACCGGGGTGTTCTTCACCGGCGGGGACCAGACGCGGATCACCGCCGTTCTCGGGGGCACCCTCACCGACTCGGCCCTGCAGACACTCGTGCGGGACGGGACCGTCGTGCTCGGCGGCACCAGCGCCGGCGCCGCGATGATGTCCGGGACGATGATTCTCGGCGGTGTGGCGCCGGGCATCACCCGCGACGGCGTACGGACCGGTCCGGGCCTGGAGTTCCTGCCGGGCGTGGTGATCGACATGCACTTCGCCGAGCGTGGCCGCCTCAACCGCCTGCTGAGCGCCGTAGCGCTCTACCCGCACGAGTTGGGCCTCGGGATCGACGAGGACACCGCGATCCTCGCCCAGGGCGACCGCTTCGAGGTGCTCGGCTCCGGCACGGTCACCGTCGTCGACGCCGGCGCGGCCACCGACATCCGCGTGCCGGCCTCCGGGCCTATCGCGCTCGCCGGGGCGCGTCTGCACGTGTTGCCTGCCGGGAGCAGGTTCGAACTGTCCAGCCGCCGTCCCTCGATCGTCGACAGGGCCGCCTGAGGAACGCAGGAACCGTCCGATGAAGATTCTCAGCCTTCGCCACCTGCGGGGTCCCAACGTTCACGTGTCCCGGCCCGCCATGGTGGCGAGAGTGCGCCTCGACGAGCTCACCGGCCGGGAGACCTCGGATATCGCGGGCTTCCCGGAGCGGTTGCTGCGCGCCCTGCCGGGCCTGACCGAGCACCACTGCGCGGCGGGGGTGCCGGGCGGCTTCGTGAGCCGGATGCGCGGCGGCACCTACTTCGGGCATGTCACCGAGCACGTACTGATCGAGCTGTCGCAGCGCATCGGGCGGGACGTGAGCTTCGGGCGTACCGTGTCCACTCCCGAACCGGGGGTCTACGACCTGATCGTGGAATGCCCGCCGGACGAGTCGCCGGAGTCGACCCTGCCCGAACGGCTCCTCGAGGCCGCGGTCGAGCTGGTCACGACGGTGGCCGCCGGCGCCTCGGTGCCCGCGGCCGACCTCGCGCACCGGTTGCGGGCCCTGGCCGAGCGCGCCGAGCGGGAGGCGACCGGCCCCAGCACCACGGCCATCATCACGGCTGCCCGCCGCCGCGGCATCCCGGTCGAACGGTACGGCGACCTCAGCCTCCTGCGCCTGGGCTGGGGCACCCGCCGCCGGCTCGCCTGGGCCGCGATGACCGACCGCACCGGCGGCGTCGGCATCGATGTCGCCGCCGACAAGGTCGTGACGCGGCGGCTGCTCGGAGACGCGGGCATTCCGGTCGCGCCCGGCGGCGCCGCGCACGGCGCGGAAGAAGCCGTGCGGCTGCTCGGTCGCCTCGGTGGCCCGGTCGTGATCAAGCCGCGCCGGGGCCGGCAGGGGGCACATGTCGCGCTGAACCTGCGTACCCCCGCGGAGGTCGAAGCGGCCTGCGCGGCCGCCGGCGCGGAGGTGATCGTGGAGCGGCAGCTGCCCGGCCGGGACTACCGGGTTCTGGTGGTGGCGGGCGAGGTGGTGGCCGCGGCCGAGCGGACCGCGGCGCATGTCGTCGGCGACGGGCATCTCACCGTCGCGGAGCTGGTCGCGCGCGTCAACGCCGACCCGCGACGCGGTCCCGGACACTCGCGCATGCTGACCCGCATCACCCTCGACGACACCGCTCATGCCGTTCTGGCCCGGCAGAACCACACGGTCGACTCCGTGCCCGAGGCCGGGCGCCAGGTGTGGTTGCGCGACAACGCCAACCTTTCCACGGGCGGCACCGGGTGCGATGTCACCGACCGTGTCCATCCCGACGTGACCCGGCTCTGCCTGCGCGTCGCCGCGGTCATCGGCCTCGATGTCGCCGGCATCGACCTGCGGCTGCCGGACATCGCCGCGCCGGTGCCGCTCGCCGGGGACCCCGACGAGGTCACCGCGGGCGTCATCGAGGTGAACGCCGTACCCGGGCTGCGCATGCACCTCTCGCCGGTGCGGGGTCGGGCCCGCGACGTGGGCGACGCGATCGTGCGGGCGATGTTCCCGGGCGGCTCCGACGGGCGGATCCCGGTCGCCGCGATCACCGGCACCAACGGCAAGACGTCGGTGTCGCGGATGGCGGCTCACCTGCTGGCCGGCGCCGGGGTTCGGGTCGGGCTGACCACCACCGACGGGGTGAGCGTCGACGGGCGCGGGGTCTATCGCGGCGACGCCACCGGGCCGCGCTCGGCCCAGATGGTCCTCGGCGACCCGGGGGTGCAGGCGGCGGTCCTGGAGACCGCGCGCGGCGGCATGCTGCGCCGCGGCCTCGGGTACGACTGGAGCGACGTCGGCGTGGTCACCAACATCACCGCGGACCACTTCGGTCAGGACGGGCTGGAGTCGATCGAGGACATCGCCCACGTGAAGGCGCTGGTGGCCGAGCGGGTCAGGGACGGGGGCACGCTCGTGCTCAACGCCGACGACCCGTGGGTGCGCAGCCTCGCGGACCGGCCCCGGGTGCGCGCGGACCGCAAGCGCATCGTCTGGTTCGGCGCCGATCCAGCCCAGCCGGTGGTCGTCACCCACCTCGGCCGCGGCGGTACGGCGTACCTGATGCAGGACGGCTGGCTGGTGCAGGCGACCGGCGCGCGCCGCACGCCGTTGATGCGGGTCGCGGAGGTCCCCGGCGCGTTCGGGGGAGCGGCGCCGTACGCGGCCGTCAACGCGCTGGCCGCGATCGCGACCGCGCGGGCCCTGGGCGCCCCCGCCGGCATCGTCGAGCGGCTGACCGAGTTCGAGCCGCGGGTGCACAACCCCGGCCGGGGTACGGTGCTGCGCCTCGGCGAGGTGAGTCTCTTCGTCGATTACGCGCACAATCCGGCGGCGATCGCGGCGGTGCTGCGTACCCTCGAGCGGCTCTATGGCCAGGACCGCTGCGTCGCGACGGTGACGCTGCCGGGGGACCGGCGCGACGACCTGCTCGCCGCGTCGGCGCAGGTGCTCGCCGACGGCGTCACGCGCGCGGTCCTCTACGACGACGAGGACGACCGCGGTCGGGAGCCGGGAGAGGTGTCGGCACTGGTCGAGCGGGAGATGCGGGGGCGGCGGCCGAACCTGCGCGCGGTCCGGGCCGAGGGCTTCCAGGCGGCCGTCCGTGAGGCGTTGCGCCTGGCCGTCCCGGGCGACGTGGTGCTGGTGCTCTACGAGAGTCTCGCGCCGATGCTGAGGTACCTCGAGGAGTTGGGCGCGGTGCCGGTGGACGCCCCGCCGGTGGCCGGATTGCGGCACGCGCCGGTCAGCCTCGCGGGGCGGGGACGCCCCGGCGTCCTTGATCCCGCGACAGGGTGAACTGACCCAGTTTGTCCCATGTTCCGGTGAGCAGGACCAATAAGGCATGATCGGCGCCGAACTTTCATCCGATCGGGCGGGGTGACGCAGGTCATTGCCCTTGGAGCGAGCGGGTCGGCCACCCTCCGTGAGGGACGGTCCCGGGCGGAAACTTGTCGCCGGAGCGTGATGCAATCGCGACTGCACGTGCAGATTCCCTTGTGGATACCTTCCCTATCGGGGGATACCCGCAAGTACCGACAAGCCGGGCAATAGCCGCAGCTGCGACAACCATGATCATCCACATTGCCCTGACCAGGCCATACGGGGCCCGCTCCGGGTGTGCACCCGCGGCGCATGCGACGAAACGTACGGTGACGAGCCGCAGGTCATCCCCGCCCTCGATCAGTCGAGGCGGAGGCCGAATGTCGGTTACGATCCTGGCCGTCGATGGGAACGCTCAGTCCGAACGTCGGACCGATAGCCGCCCCGGCACCAGGACACATGGCGGTGTGCTCCCGGTGTTTCATCCGATCGCGCATGTGGGGGCACATGAGCACGACGGACCTGCCCGGTTCGAGTCTGCTGGCCGGTCGATACCGACTGGTCGAGCGGCTCGGCGCCGGCGGGATGTCAGTGGTGTGGCGAGGCTTCGACGAGGTTCTCGGGCGGCAGGTGGCGGTCAAGGTGCTGCCGCCGTCGACGAGCGCCGATCCCTCCTTCCGGCGCCGGCTGCGTGCGGAGGCGCAGGCCGCCGCGCGCCTGAGCCATCCGCACATCACCAATGTGTACGACTACGGCGAAGCGACGACCGTCGACGGTGAGCCGGTCCCGTACGTCGTCATGGAGCTCGTCGACGGCGAGTCCCTCGCCGCGGTGCTGGCCCGATCACGGCGCCTGCCCTGGCCGGCGGCCGTCCGCGTCACCTCCGAGGTGGCCGCCGCGCTGGCCGCGGCGCACGCCCGCGGCATCGTCCACCGCGACGTCACCCCTGCCAACGTCATGCTCACGCCCGCCGGCGCGAAGGTCGTCGACTTCGGCATCTCGGCCCTGATCGGCGAGAACGACATCGACCCCGACGGCAGCCTGCTCGGCACGCCGGCCTACCTCGCGCCCGAGCGGCTCGAGGGCGGCCAGGTCAGCCCGGCCACCGATGTGTACGCCGTCGGCCTGCTGATCTACCGCACGCTGATCGGTCAGCTCCCGTGGGATGTGGGCACCACGACCGCGCTGCTGCGCGCCCACCAGTACACCGAGCCCGAACCGCTGCCGCCGGTCGACGGACTGCCCGCCGCGGTGTCCGCCCTGATCGCCCGGTGCCTGGAGAAGCGGCCCTCCGACCGCCCGTCCAGCGCCGAACTCGCGCACATCCTCGGCACGGTCTCGGCCGGCGTACCCGCGGCGCGGGCGTTCGTGCCGGAATGGGCCGACAACGGCGAGGACACCACGATCCTGCCGACCGCGCACTCGTACACCGCCGCTCCGGGCCGCATCGGCGGCGGATACGCCCCGATCGTTGACGCTCGGCCCGGCCACGGGGTCGCCGCGGTCTCGCCCGCTCCCGGCGACTCCTTCGCGGATGACTCTTCCGCCGATGCCGGCGATCCCTACGCGGGCGACTCCCTGGCTGGTGCTGGGGCGCTTGCCGGTGCCGGACCCGCGGTCGGAATGGCCGGGGGTTTCGGTGCGGAACCGGAGAGTTCGGACCCCTCGACGCCCGCCGGGTCGGCGTCGGGAAACCCCGTCGCGGCGGCCGAGGCGGCCGTGGGGACTCCTGGTCAACCGGCCACGAACGCTCCGGCGCCGGGTACGAACGCTCCGGCGCCGGCTACGAACGCTCTGGCGCCAGCTACGAACGCTCCGGCGCCGGCCGCGGCGCCACAGCGCGGCGGTCGCAACAGCCGGTTCGGTCCGATGCCGCCCGCGCCGATGTCCTCGGGGCCCTTGGCGTCCGGTCCCGGCGGGCGTCCTGGCGGCTTCGGTCCCGGTTCACCGCACGGGGGCTTCGGTCCCGACGAGGGCTCCGGGCTCGGTGCGGGCGGTCGCTCCGATGGCTTCCGCGCGGAAGCTGTACTCCCCGGCCAGGACCCCTTCGCGGATCCCGCATCGGGCGTTCGGCCCGACGAGTTCGGCGCGCCCGGTGCCGCGGGTGGTGGGCCGGCCCTTCGTTCCGCTTTCGGCGCGGCTCCGCTCCGCGCGGCTCCGTTCGGGGCGGCTCCGTTCGGGGCGGCTTCGTTCGGGGCGGCTCCGAGTCGGCCGCCGATGCGCGTCGACGCTGCCGGGGCGCCGTCAGGCGCGGCCGCTGGGGGCCCGCTGACCCGGCGGCCCGGGGAAGCGCCGGGGAGCAGGGCCGGGGCGGCCCAGCGACGCCGGCTCTTGATCGTGGCAGGTTCGGTGGCGCTGGTGGTCGGTGCTGGCACCTGGGCGCTGGGCCAGGCGGCCGGCGGCTCGCCCCGAGGTGTGACGGCCAACGCGGTCGGCCCGCATCCGACCCAGGTCGCCAACGCCAACAAGTGTGTCGTCAGCTACGCGGTCTGGTCCGACGACGGCGACCGGTTCAAGGCGGCTGTCACCATCGCCAACCGGGACGTGAAGGCGATCAAGGACTGGAAGCTCTGGTTCCTCATGCCGGGCGACCAGGTGGTCTCCGGCAACGGCAAGCTCAGCCTCGACCAGCAGGCCCGCGCCGTCACCGTGCGGACCGGCCGGACGCTGAGCCCGCAGGCGACCGAGACCATGCAGTTCACCGGTCGCTACAAGGACAGCAACGCCGCCCCGATGGTGTTCCAGCTCGACGGGCAGACCTGCGAGACGTTCGTGTCGCCGAAGCCCGGCGAGCCGTCCCGGCCGGTCGAGCATCTGAGCAACGGCACGGTGCGGCTCGGGCCGGTGCCGTCGAAGAGGTCACCGCAGCCCGGCATCTCCATCGGCCCGGGCGGCGTGGTCGTCCCGGTCCCGGTGCCTCCCGGCCAGAGCCCCGGCCCCACGCCGTCGAGCGCGCCGTCGTCGTCGCGGCCGCCTGACGACGAAGAGCCGCCGCCTCCCTTGCCGCCGTCCATCTCGTCGCAGCCGCCGACGGGGACGGACGACGAGGACGAAGAGCCGTCCACCCCGCCCTCGATCCCGTCCGTGTCGCCGGAGGCCGTGGACCAGGACGACCCACCGTCAACATTCGGATAGCCCCACAGTCAACATTCGGATAAACAGCGCGAAAACTATGGGCGGTCGACCGGAGTGCCGGTCGGCCGCCCAATAGCGCGATAAAGTCAAAAGCGATCCCGGCAGGCATATTCGTCCCGTGCGGACGCGACGCCCGTGGTGGACGGCGCGACCGCAGGGGGCCCGACGCAGATATCAATGCAAACTGCATCGGCGCGCCTCCGGGCCCGCTCGACGCCCGCGAGGAAGATGGTTGATACCGGTCTGCAACCCAACCGGTTCCGGTCCGCACCACCGCGAGCGTTAGCTGGATCACAAGCAAGTCGTCGCACATCGGGGAGTCCGACATGATCAGCACCGTTCGAGAGCTCGCGGCGGAGGCACTGTTCGTCTCCGACCTGCAGCCCTCCCAGTGCCCCAGCCGCGCGACGGTCGAGCAGACCGTGACCGCGATGATCCTCCGCCACGGCAGTGACGGCTGCGCCGCCGGCGTGGCCGAGGAATTCGGCGACCACCCTGAGGTCGCGGTCCGCCGAATGAACTGGGTCCACCAGGAGCTCCGCAACGTGATGGCGGCCCAGCGCCGCCCGCACTTCGCCAGCTGAGATCACCACGGCTTGCAGTATGCGGCTCGCAGCCCTGCTGCCAGCCAGCTTCCTGGCACTTGGCCTCCTGGCCTTCGGCTGCTCAGCCGAAGTTGTCCGCGGCTTGAGGGCCGCTTGGTCGTGCTCCGCCCGACCGCCTTCGCACCCGGCCCGGCACCGTCCCCGGTCCTGGCACCGCCCCGGCCCCGGCGCCGCGCTGGCCCGGCACTGGCCCCGGCCCGGCGCCGCGCTGGCCCCGGCGCCGCAGTGGCCCCGGCTCCGCGCCCGCCCTGCCTGCGCACCAGTTCCGCTTCGCGTTTACGTCGCCCGCCCCGCGTTGTCTAGGTAGCAGATTGCGCCCCCGAGAAGCCATCCGCCTCCGGGAAGTCGCTCGCTTCGCAATGTCACGGCTCTGGTGATGTCATCGCTCTTGCGCGCTGCCAGCTGGGTGAGCGGGGCGCTGGCGGCCTATCGAGCGGCGCGCTTTCAGCTGGATGAGCAGCGGCGCCGGTTCATTGATCGCGACGCTGCTGGTTGCTCGGGGTGGGTCGTGGGTACCTGTTAGACACGGCGCCACTTGTGGATGAGCGTGGCGTCGATATCGCTCGAGTGCGGCGTACGTGCCCTCGAGCGTGGCTCTGCTGCCTTCTGAGCGCGGCGCCGCGGCGGAAGCCCCCCACAGCATCTGAGCCTTTTTACGAAAAAACTCCATAAAAGCAACCGAGTTCGGCCGCCCCTGCACCCGTCGGCCGCAAATGTCTTCCTCATCGGCCGGTTCACCTGCCGGCCCTTGTACGAGCGAGGAGGACTACGTGACCGTCACGACCGAACTCCCCGCCACCATCGGCACGACCCACGACGCGCCGTCTGCGCGCGCCATCGAGGACCTCGTCCGCGAACACATGCCGATGGTGGGCCACCTGGTCCGGGAGCTGCTGAACCGCGTGCCCGGCCATGTCCACTCCGACGACCTGTCATCCGCAGGGTTCGCCGCGCTCCTCGGTGCCGCGCGCTCCTTCGACGTGAGCCGCGGTATCCCCTTCCACCGGTTCGCCGCCGTGCGGATCCGTGGTGCGCTCCTCGACGAGCTGCGTGGACAGGACTGGGCCAGCCGTTCCGTACGCGCCCGGGCCCGTCGCACCGCACAGGCTCGTCAGGAGCTCACCGCCGCCCTGGGGCGCACGCCGAGCGAGGCCGAGGTCGCCGAGATGCTGGGCATCGGCGTCAACGAGCTCGCCGCCGTCGAGGACGACGTGCAGAAGGCGGCGTTGCTCAGCCTGCAGGGGTTTCCCACGGGCGCGGCCGAGGAGATGGTGCCGGAGCTGTCCGAGGGGCCGGAGGACCTGCTGCTCAAACGGGAGCGTCTCGGCTACCTGCACCAGGCCATCCAGGCTCTGCCAGAGCGGCTGCGCATGGTCGTCACCCAGTCGTTCCTGCAGGAACAGCCGCTCAGCGAGGTGGCCGCCGAGCTGGGAGTGACCGAATCCCGGATCTCCCAGCTGCGCACCGAGGCGCTGCGGCTGCTGCGGGAGGGCCTGAACAGTTCCCTGGCGCCAGAGCTGCTGACGGTGGCCGCGGGGGGCCCGCGTACGCGCAAGGGCTGCCTGCAACGCCGCCGCAGTGAGTACTTCGCGCGGGTGGCGGAGCAGGGCAACCTGCACACCCGGCTGGCACTGACGGACAGCCACGGGGTGCCCATCGCCTTCGCCGCTTGACCGAGCGGGGCAACTGCCCAGCGGGATATGTCCGAGGTCCGCGTCGACGGGGGGAAGTCGCCGACGCGGACCCGGTCGCCGTTCAGGGGCCGGCCGGGTCCAGGGGAAACTGTTCGGCCAGGCCGTCCACGTCGACGAGGGGCGCCGCCAGCAGGGCTCGGACGTCGTGGTCGCGGCGGGCCAGGGCGGCGCGCTGGGCCGCGGTGAGCGGGACCCACGGCGGCGACGGTGCCGGCAGGCGCGGGTGCAGGAGCCTGCCGCCGACGTACGTGGCCTCGTTGACCAACCGCAGCGGCGCCCGGCGGACCTGGCGGTGGGCGTCGGCCACCTCGAAGGGGCCTTCCTCGATCCGGAACACCGCGATGTCCGCGGGAGCGCCGGGTGCGAGCGTGCCGGCGTCGAGGCCGAGGGCACGGGCGGGGCGCTCGGTCGCCGCGGCGATGACGTCGGCGAGGGGCAAGCCCACCGCCAGCAGTTTGGCCATCGTCGTGGGCAGGTCGAAGGCCGGACCGTGCACCGAGCGGGCGTGCAGGTCCGTCGAGATCGTGTACGGCGCCAGCCCCGCCGCCACCTGCGCCTCGGCCACGTCGAAGGCGAACCCGCCCGAGCCGTGCCCGATGTCGAACAGCACCCCGCGGGCGTACGCCTCCCGCGCGGCTGGCCCGACCGCCGAGGCGATCCCGCTGGCGCAGTGCGTGACGATGTCTCCCGGCCGCAGGAGACCGAGGACGTCGTCGAGGGGTGGCGGCGCCGCACCGATGTGGACCATGACCGGCACCCCGGACGCCGCCGCGGCGGCCAGCCCGCGGCGCAGCGGCTCGACGCCGTTGGCGCCGACCGTCTCCCGGTCGATGCGGACCTTGACGCCGCGGATCAGGTCACGGTGGGCGCGCACGGTGTCGGCGGCCAGGTTCGCCTCGCAGTTGGCCAGGTCGCGGCCCTCTCCGGTGCGTCCGGCGAGCCCGATCGCGGAGATGTTCAGCAGGGCGGGCACGCGCACGCCGTACGACGCCACCGCGCGGCGCAGGCCCTCGAGGGTGTACGCCCCGGCCGATCCCGCGTCGACCCAGGTGGTGACGCCGGTGCGCCAGGCGATCGGGTCGGGGTCGATGCCCCAGTAGCCGGGGCCGACGTGGGTGTGCAGATCGACGAGTCCCGGGGTGACCAGCAGGCCCGAGACGTCGTGCACCCGGTCGCCGGTCAGGCCGGGGCCGACCGCGGCGATCCGTCCCGCCCGGACGGCGACGTCGGCCCGGCCGTGGCCGAACACCTCGCCGCCGGTCAGCACCAGGTCGTGGATCACGACATGCTGTCCGGGACGGGAAAGTGTCGCTGGTGGACGGTGTGCGGCACGCGCCGCCTCCTTGGCACCTGTCGGTGCGTCGGTGATCCGTAGTAGCTTCCACACCATGCGTGACGGCGCACCGGCGGTCAAGGGAGGACTCCCATGATGCTCGATGTCCCGGACGAGCTCCTCGACTGGCGGGCCAAGGGCTTCTGGTTGCCGGAGGGTGAGGTGCCGGCCCGGGTCTTCGCCGCGGCCCGGCACTCTCTGTTCGGTGGGGCCTTCACCTGGCCGCTGCTGGTCGTGCGGGATTCCGCGGTGCGGGCGAACATCGCCACGATGGCCGGGTATGCGGCCCGGCACGGCTTCTCCTTCGCACCGCACGCCAAGACCACGATGGCGCCGAGCCTGCTGGCGGCGCAGCTCGAAGCGGGAGCGTGGGCGCTCACCGTGGCCACCGCGAACCAGGCCCTGGTGCTGCGGCGCCTGGGCGTGCCCCGGGTGCTCATCGCCAACGAGGTACTGGATCGCACCGCGCTGAGTTGGCTGGCGGCGCAGGCGGCGCGGGGCTGGGAGGTGATCGTCCAGGTCGACTCGGTGGCCGGGGTGCGGGCGGTGTCCGACGCCGGCGGACTGCGTGTACTCGTGGAGCTCGGTCATGCGGGTGGGCGCACCGGATGCCGTACCGTCGAAGGGGTTGTGGAGGTCGCCCGGGCCGCCGCCGGCGCGCCGGGGGTGACCCTCGCGGGGGTGACCGCCTACGAGGGCGCGCTGCCGGACGTGGAGGCGGTCGACGCGTTCCTGGCGACGCAGGTCGAGGCGGTCCGGGCCATCGCGGGACTACTGCCGGCCGAGGTGATCGTTTCCGCCGGCGGCAGCGCCTGGTTCGACCGGGTCGTCAAGGCGCTCGAGGGGCAGTGGCTCGACGGGCACACCGTGCGCGCGGTCCTGCGCAGCGGCGCGTCGGTCACCCACGACGATGGCTTCTATCGCGCGCGTACGCCGTTCGGCCGCGTGCCCGCCGAGGGCTCGCTGACGTCCGGGTTGGAGATGTACGCGCAGGTCCTGTCCACTCCGGAGCCGGGCCTGGCGATCGTCGGCATGGGCAAGCGCGACGCGCCATTCGACGAGGGGCTCCCGGTCACCGAGGCCGGCGAGGTGGTCCGGATGAACGACCACCACACCTACGTACGCGGCACCGCGGCGACCGTGGGCGAGCTGATCCGCTTCGGACTGTCGCACCCGTGCACGGCGTTCGACAAGTGGCGGTTCATCCCCGTCGTGGATGACGCCGACGTGGTCGTGGACGTGCTGCACACCTACTTCTGAGGGCGCCGCTCGATGGACACTTCCGTGGGATTGACCGGCCTCGGGGACGCCATCAGGCTTTCCATAGCCTTTCGCCTGCTGCGTAAGGCTTTGAGGAGTTCGCGTGCGTTCTGCTGATCTTCGGAATGTGATCGTCGTCAGGCAGCGGGAGCTGGCCTCCCGCCATGAGGTGCTGGGCCGCGAGGGGCGCGATCCCGGCCGTTACGAGGACCTGCTGCTGCGTGTCTTCGACGCCACCAACGATCTCGTCAGAGACCTTGACAGGCTCCGCGCGCGATCCGCCCGGCGCCGCTGGCTGACGGCGGTCGGGCTCGCTGTCGTCGCGCTCGTGTTGGCCGCGCTGGTCGCCGCCGCCGTGCTGCCGATATACGGACTGATCGGCGCGGCGGTCGCGCTGGTCGCGGCCACCACCCTCGCGGTGGTCGCGCGGGCCACCGCCCCTCCCGCCGAAGCGTCGACCGGCTCCGGCGATCCGCGCGCCGCGAGCCGTGGCAAGCCCGCGGCCCCCGACGCCGAGCCGGCGCCGATGGTGGAGGACGAGGGTGAGCCCGGGGTCCAGCATGGACCCGGCGGCCTCCCGAGGCCCCGACGGCAGGCGGTGGCGGAGCCGGCCCTGCGACGGCGGTCCGAGCGGGACGCGATCGGCACCCGGAAGGCGGGCGCATGACCAGCACCGAGGCCCCGAGCGACCTCGCCCGGGTCGCCGACTCGCTGCGCAACGAGCTCAAGCGCAAGGTCAACACCCTGCGCCTGCAGCTGACCGACGACCTTCGCGAGGTGGCCCGCGTCGCCGAGGAACGGTCCGCGGAGCTGGGCCGGAGGCTGGACGACGCGGACAGCCGTCTCGCCCGCCTCGCCGAAGCCCACGACGAGCTGCGTCGGCAGTCCGAGGCGGAGCTTCGCGGTGCCCGGCAGGCCATCACCCGGCTGACCGGCGAGATCCACCTCATCGAGGGCCGGCTGCGGCTGGAACACGGTGTGCGGCCCGTCGACCTGGACGCCGTGCCGCCGGAGCTTTCTCAGGTGGTCGCCCAGGTGCGCGAGGCCGAGGCGATCCGGTCGGGCATGCTCGACGATCGGACCCGCGACGCCCATCACGCCGCGCTGGACGCGTACGCGGAGCTGCGACGTCTCGCCGCCGAGAGCCGGGCGCGCGCGCTCGACGCCAGCGCCGTCCTGGCTCGCGCCCGGTGCGGTCGGCGCGAATTCCGCCGTGCCGCCGCCTCCTATCGCCATCATCGGCAGCGGCTCGGGGCGCAGAACGCGGAACTGGCCGCGACGCGGGCGGCTGTCGCCGTCGCCGAGGAGGAGCTCGCCACCGATCTGCGGCAGCAGGAGGAGTTCCGCACGCACCGGGGTTCCGCCGCCGTCGCCGAGCTCACCGCTCACCTGCGCCGGCGCATCGACGCCGCCGTCGAGACGCACGCGCTCTTCCCCTCCTGGTTCACGATCACCGAGCTCGGGCACCGGCCCAGCGCCGCTGGCGCCGGCGTGTGGTGTGAGGTGGCCACCCGGGTCGCGCTCTACCGGCTCACGTACGGGATCACCGACAGCGTCTCCGCGCTCGGCGATCCACCGGAGGGAGGCCACCGCGCGCAGCGCTACGCCGAGGTGCGGGCCGCTCTGTCGGAACTGTCGGCGTGATCCACGGTCATCCGCACCGGTGACCTCTCTTTGGGGGATGGGCGTGGCCGAGCTGTGATCTTAGGGTCGGACAGTGCCGATCTGTGGTGTTTTCGCCCTGATCGCCGGTGCCCTCACGCTGTCCCGCGAGCGGAGTCGTCCATGTCGGTTTTCCGTGGCTCGAACTCGTCCACCGCCTGGCCGGAGGGTGCCGACCCGTACCCGTACCCGGACGGCCCGACCGAGCGGCTCGGCCACGAACCCGACCGTGCACCCGGGCCGCCGCGTCGCGGCGCCGTCCTCGCCGTCCTGCTCGCGATGCTCGCGTTACTGGCCGCCGCCGCGTCCGGACTGCTCGCCTGGCGTGCCCTGGAACGGGCCGACCAGGCTTTCGCCCGCCAGCTCCCGGCGGCCGCCGCGGCGTCGCCGGCCGAGGTGGGCGCGTACGGGGAGGAGGTTCTCCGGATCCAGGCGGGCTGCACCGGCGTGACGTTCCTCGACCTGGACGAGCCCAGGGTCAACGCCGCCGGTCCGGTCAGCGACCTGCGGTACGACAGCCGCTGCGGCGACCAGGCACCCCAGCTCACGCTGGCGCCCGGCGCCGTCGGGGGCAGCGACGTGGGAGACACCGACGTGGACGGCCCTGGATGCGCGAAGGCCGTGCGGACCAGCCCGCTGGGCGGCGGCCTGATCGTGCCGGTCCGTACGGGCCTGGTCATGTGCGTGCTCACCGGCACCGGGACCCCGGCCACCGTCGGGATCCGGCTGGTCCGGGTGGAGGTGGACGAGGTGAACAAGGACGGCACCGCGCGGCTGCGGGCGACCGCCTGGCCGGCCGGCTGAGCGCCGGAGTTCCGGGCCGGTGCCGGTCACGCCGGGTGCCTCCTGACAGAATGTCGGGTGCGCCCCGTGAATCCGTGTGAGGAGACGTTTCCGTGATCCGTACCCATGAAGCCGGCAGCCTGCGGGCCGAGAACGCCGGCCAGTCGGTGACGCTCGCCGGGTGGGTGGCCCGCCGGCGCGACCACGGCGGCGTGATCTTCGTCGACCTCCGGGACGCCTCCGGCGTCGTGCAGGTCGTCTTCCGGGAGGAGGACGCCCACGCGCTGCGCAACGAGTTCTGCGTGAAGGTGACCGGCGAGGTCACCGCGCGCCCCGACGGCAACGAGAACCCGGAGCTGGCCACCGGCGCGATCGAGGTCGTGGCGAGCGAGCTGGTCGTGCTGTCCGAGGCCGCGCCGCTGCCGCTGCCGGTCGACGACAACATCGAGGCCGGCGACGACCTGCGCCTCAAGTTCCGCTACCTCGACCTGCGGCGCTCCGGGCCGGCCAAGGCGCTCAAGCTGCGCAGCCGCGCCAACCAGATCGCCCGCGAGGTGCTGCACGCCCGCGACTTCCACGAGATCGAGACGCCGACCCTCACCCGGTCGACCCCCGAGGGCGCCCGCGACTTCCTCGTTCCCGTGCGCCTCCAGCCCGGCACCTGGTATGCCCTCCCGCAGTCGCCGCAGCTGTTCAAGCAGCTCCTGATGGTCGCTGGCATGGAGCGCTACTACCAGATCGCCCGCTGCTACCGCGACGAGGACTTCCGCGCCGACCGGCAGCCCGAGTTCACCCAGCTCGACATCGAGATGTCCTTCGTGACCCAGGAAGACATCATCGAGCTCGGCGAGGAGATCGTCGGCAAGCTGTGGGGCGAGCTGGCCGGTTACACCGTGCCGACCCCGATCCCGCGGATCACCTGGCACGACGCGATGAACCGGTACGGCTCCGACAAGCCCGACCTGCGCTACGGCGTCGAGCTGACCGAGCTGACCGAATACCTGAGCGGCACCGAGTTCCGCGTGTTCGCCGGGGCGATCGCCGCCGGCGGCTACGTCGGCGCGGTCGTCATGCCGGGCGGTGCCTCGCAGACCCGCAAGGAACTGGACGGCTGGCAGGACTGGGCCAAGGCGCGCGGTGCCCGTGGTCTCGCTTACGTGGTCCTCGACGCGGAGACCGGCGAGGCTCGTGGCCCGGTGGCGAAGAACCTCTCGGCCGACCACCTGTCCGGTCTCGCGGACGCCGTCGGCGCCAAGCCCGGCGACGCGATCTTCTTCGCGGCGGCGAACGAGCGCCGCGAGGCCCAGGAACTGCTCGGCGCGGCTCGCATCGAGATCGCCAAGCGGTCCGGCCTGATCGACGAGTCCGCCTGGGCGTTCTGCTGGGTGATCGACGCGCCCATGTTCGAACGGACGTCGAACGACGATGGGACTGCGGGCGGCTGGACGGCCGTGCACCACCCGTTCACCTCGCCCAACGAGGAGTGGCTGAACCGCTTCGAGGAGGCGCCCGATCAGGCGCTGGCCTACGCCTACGACATCGTGGTCAACGGCAACGAGATCGGTGGCGGCAGCGTCCGTATCCACCAGGCCGACGTGCAGAGCCGGGTCTTCGCCCTGCTCGGCATCACGCCGGAGGAGGCGCAGGACAAGTTCGGCTTCCTGCTGGAGGCGTTCAAGTACGGCCCGCCGCCGCACGCCGGCATCGCGCTCGGCTGGGACCGCACCTGCATGCTGCTGTCCGGCAACGACTCCATCCGCGAGGTCATCGCCTTCCCGAAGACCCGCGGCGGCTTCGACCCGCTGACCACCGCGCCGACGCCGATCACCGCCGAGCAGCGCAAGGAGGCCGGCATCGACGCCAAGCCGAAGGCGCCCCAGCCGACCCCCGGCACGGACGGCCAGGCCGCACCGGTCGAACGCTCCAACTGACGCCGACGCCGACGTCCGGCGGCACAGCGCCGCCGGACCCGGCATGATGGGTCGCATGCTGGCGGAACCCACCATTGTCGAGCGGTCCGAGCAGACGTACGTCGGGCGGCGCGAAGCCATCACCATGACCGAGTTCGCCCGCGTGGCGGATCACCTGCCCACGATGTTCGGGTGGCTGGGCGAGCGGGGTGTCACGCCCTCCGGAGCGCCCTTCTTCCGGTATCGCGTCATCGACATGTCCGCCGAACTCGTCGTCGACGCCGGGATCCCGGTGGCCGGGCCGGTCGACGTCGAGGAACCGACCTTTGTGGACGTGCTGCCCGCCGGCCGCTATGCGACCGTCGCGCACGTCGGCCACCCGGACGAGCTCATGGCAGTCACCGCGAGCCTGCTCGACTGGGCCCAGCGGCGCGGCCTCGAGTGGGACCGGACGCCCACGCCGGAGGGCGAGGTGTGGGGCGCCCGGCTCGAGGTGCTGATGACCGACCCGGCCGTCGAACCCGACATGCACAAGTGGGAGACGGTCCTGCTCTTCAAACTCGCGGACTGATCAACTCGGTGGCGTGCCGCCCCGCGACGAGCAGCGCGGGGTCGCCGGATCGGGTCCAGGCCTCGACCGCCGCGTCCGCGAACTTGATCGCATGGGCGTCGCCCGAGACGACCGCGCTCTCGATCACGGCATCGGCGTCGGGCTCGGACGAACTCGCGCCGGCCGCCGCCGTGGCGGTGGAGTAGGCCGCCGTCACCGCCGCGCTCGCCGCCCACGCCGCTTCCAGGCTCGCCGTGTGCAGGACGGCCGGCAACGCCGGAAGTGTGCGCAGGACCGCCGCCGGTGCCGTCGCCGCGTGGACGAGCATGACCGGGCTGCCGTACCCGTGGGTGGTGTGCCGGCGGACCGCCGCGGCGACGATCGCCGTAAGCCGGGCCGTCGCGTCACCGTCGCCCGGCACCGCGCCGGCGGCCCGCGGCCAGTCCCGCAGGTCGGCAAGCTGGGCGAGCCGGTTGCGGATGCCGAACCGCTGATCCGGTACGCGGGGAACGGCGTCGAGCGCCGTCCGGGGGTCGTCGCGACGGTACGGGCCCCGCCCGGCCGGAGCCAGCGGCTGCCAGCGGGCCGCCCAGTACGCCAGGCCGTCCCCGAGTTCGGCGACGCGGGCCGGCGTCTCCTCCTCGAGCAGGGCGCGCACCGCGTGGCCGACCCGGATCACCCCATGGGTGGCGCCGGCGGCGATGCCCGGCAGCAGCCGTGGCCACCAGGTGGCGAGCACGTCACGCCACGGCGCCAGCGCGGTCTCCCGCTCGAAGAAAGCGAGCCAGTCGCCGGTGCGTACGGGATCGCCCAGCGGATCGCGCCACTGCGCTGCCGGGATCGGCACGATGCCGCGCGGCTTGTCCTCGAGCCGGGACGAGTAGCCGTCCAGCCAGCGGTGCACGATCCCGGCGCGGCCGTGGCGCACCAGCGCCTCCACCGCCATCGGGGCGTGGTTGGACAGCCACCCGTCGCGTTCGGGACCGGTGTGGCGCAGACGGAGAAGTGCCTCGTCGAGAACCATGACGGCACTCTCCACCTTGAAGCGAGGTTGAGGTCAAGGCGTCGGGACGTACAGGCGCATCGCCGGGTCGTCGGTGCGGTGGAATCCGAGGTCGGTGTAGAGGGGTTCGCCGTCGCGCGTGGCGCGTAGGTCGACGACGCTGACGCCTCTGGTCGCGTACCAGCCGATCAAGGCGATCATGCAGGCCCGGGAGTAGCCCCTACGGCGGTGGGCGGGGTCGGTCGCGACGTTGTAGACGTACCCCCGCAGTCCGGTCGGGTCGCCCGGATTCGGGAGTCGCTGATCGACCGCGCCCACGACGCAGGCCGCGAGTCCCGTGCCGTCCGGGCGGTCCACGACGAACGCGGCCAGCATGCCGGCGGGATCGCCGAGCTGCTGGGAGAGGACCGCGGCTCCGGTGCGCTCCCAGTCGCCCGACGGTGCGGGATCGGGGCGCATCGAGTCGAGCATCACCTTGCGCAGCCGCATCAGCTCCCCGGCGTCCGCCGGGGTCGCCTGTCTCGCATTGATCATGAAACCATGCTCGCACAAAAGGGTTGCACAACTTCTGTGCACAAGTATTGTGCAAGCATGGAACAGCGCGAGGTCCACCTCGACTCCCGGCAGATCCGGGTGCTCGCCCACCCCCTGCGCTTCCGGCTGCTGGGTCGACTGCGGCTGGACGGTCCGGCGACCGCGACGCGGCTGGCCCAGGCGCTCGGCACCAACACCGGGGCGACCAGCTACCACCTGCGGCAGCTCGCCGACGTCGGCCTGGTCCTCGAGGAGGAGCGTCCCGGCAGCGGCCGGGAGCGTTGGTGGCGCTCGGCGCACGACGTGTCCAGCTGGCAGCGGGACGCCTTCGCCGGTGACGCCGACGCCACCGCCGCGGCGGACTGGCTGGAGGGTTCCTGGTTGCGCGCCCTCGTCGAGCAGGCCGAGGCCTGGCAGCGCGTCCAGGGCGACGCACCACCGCAGTGGCGCCAGGCCGTCAGCTTCTCCGACGTCTGTCTCGACCTCTCGGCGGCGCAGCTCGACGCCCTCAACGCCGAGCTGGCCGAGGTCATCGAGCGCTATCGGGCCGCGGGTCCGGCGCCGGACTCCCGGCAGGTCGTCTACTACTTCTACGGCATGCCGAGGGTGGAACCGTCATGAGCGTCCTCACGGTCGCCCAGGCCCAGCGCCGCTTTCTCCTGCTGCTCGTGCTGCGCTGGCTGCCCGTCGGGCTGATGATCCCGGTGATCGTCCTGCTCCCGCTCGAGCGCGGACTGACCCTGGCGCAGTACGGCTCGGCCGCCGCCCTGCAAGGCCTCGTCGTCCTGCTGCTCGAGCTGCCCACCGGCGGCCTGTCCGACGCGCTGGGTCGGCGGCCCGTGCTGGTGCTCGCGGGCCTGGTCGACATCGCGGCCCTGAGCCTGCTGACCGTCGCGGACTCGGTTCTGCTCTTCGTGATCTTCTACCTGCTCCAGGGCGTCTACCGCGCCCTCGACAGCGGACCGCTCGAATCGTGGTACGTCGACCAGGCCCTGGCCGCCGACGAGCACGCCGACATCGAGACCGGCCTGAGCCGCAGCGGAGCGGTGGTGGGCGTCGCGATCGCCGGCGGCGCCCTGCTCACCGGTGGACTCGTCGCCCTCGGCCCGTTCGGCGCCGTCACCGCCCTGAGCGCACCCGTGTACGTCGCTCTCGGTCTGCAGATCGTCTCCCTGGTGGCGGTGGCCACGCTGATGACCGAGCCGCGTGCCCGGCGCGGCCTGGGCGCCCTGGCCGCCTCGGTGCGCGGGGTCCCGTCGGCGATCGGGGGCGCGCTCGGGCTGCTGCGCCGGTCCCGGATCATCGCCGCGCTCATCGCCGTCGAGGTGTTCTGGGGCTTCGGCATGATCGCCTTCGAGAGCCTGACGTCCGTACGCCTCGCCGACGTGCTGGGCGACGCCAACCGTGCCTCCGCGCTGATGGGCCCGGTCGGCTCCGTGGCGTGGCTGGCCTCGGCGGCCGGCGCCGCGTTGGTTCCCCTGCTCGCCCGCCGCATCGGCGCGCCGTGGACCGGCTTCACCCTGCGGATCGTGCACGGCCTCACCGTCGCCGGCATGGCCCTGCTCGCCGGACCGGCCGGCGTCGTCGCGGCGTTCCTGCTCTGCTACACCGTGCACGGCGCCGCCAACCCGGTGCACAGCGGGCTGCTGCACCGGCAGGTTGAGGGGCCGTACCGGGCGAGCCTCGTCTCGCTGAACTCGATGGTGGCCCAGCCGGCGGGCGCCCTCGGCCTGGTCGTCCTCACGGTGATCGCCACGCGGGCCAGCCTGGTGGTCGCGCTGCTGGTCGGGGCGGTCGTCCTGGCCGCGGCCGCGCCGCTCTACCTGGTGGCGCGGCGGGCCACGCCGGAGACCGTGCCCGCCGGAACCCCGGAGGTCGTTCCGGCGCCGTGACCGGGGTTTGCGTGCGACCACCCCGGGGGTAACAGCACGTCAAGTGCTCTCACCCCCCGATGGAGGACCCCCATGCTTGCGATTGCCGCGGCCGTCGTCTTCGGTATCTACCTGTTGCTCGACCTGCTCGACGTCAAGACCCCCGACCTGGTCAACTTCCCCACCTTCGCCGCGCTCGGCCTGCTGCTGATCTCGCTCTACCTGGCAGGGGTCGGCAGCGGCCCGCGTAGCGGCACCGGCACCGGCCGCCGGTTCTACGGCCGCCGCCCCGGCCGCGGCTGATCCACGGCACTCCGGCCCGCCCCAATCGGTGCATTTCCGGCACCGCAGGGCGGGCCGGTACTGTCGGTGCCGATGGAATTCGACGGACTCTTCCCCCTGACCGGACCGGGCGGCATCCGCACCGAGTCACCGGCCGGCGCGGAGTCCGGCTTCACCCGACCCGCGCCCGACTCGCCGCTGCCCGTGCGCATGCGACCCGCCGGCCTGGACGAGCTCGTCGGCCAGCAGCACCTGCTCGCGCCCGGTGCACCGCTGCGCCAACTCGTCACCGGCAGCACCCCGATGTCGGTCATTCTCTGGGGTCCGCCCGGCACCGGCAAGACCACGATCGCGCACCTGGTCGCGGCGGCCACCGACCGTACGTTCGTGGCCATGTCCGCGCTGACCGCGGGCGTCAAGGACGTGCGTGCGGTCATCGACAAGGCCCGCCGCGAACGCCGCGCCGGAGGCTCGCCCACCGTCCTGTTCATCGACGAGGTGCACCGCTTCAGCAAGACCCAGCAGGACTCGCTGCTGGCCGCCGTCGAGGACCGCACGGTCACGCTGCTCGCGGCCACCACCGAAAACCCCTACTTTTCGGTCATCTCGCCGCTGCTGTCCCGCTGCGTGCTGCTCACCCTGCGGGCCCTCGACGAGAACGACGTCCGTCACCTCATCCGCCGCGCGGTCACCGACGACCGCGGCCTCGGCGGTGCGGTCACGCTCACCGACGAGGCGGAAGACCATCTGGTACGGCTGGCAAGCGGCGACGTCCGCAAGGCACTCACGGCGCTGGAAGCCGCGGCCGGGTCGGCGGCCGCACAGGGAGCCACCGAGATCGACCTCGCCACGGCGGAGAAGGCGGTCGACGTGGCCGCCGTGCGCTACGACCGCGACGGCGACGCCCACTACGACGTGACCAGCGCGTTCATCAAGAGCATGCGCGGCTCCGACCCCGACGCCGCCCTGCACTGGCTGGCCCGCATGCTGGTCGCCGGCGAGGACCCGCGCTTCATCGCCCGCCGCATCGTCATCTTCGCCAGCGAAGACGTCGGCATGGCCGACCCGCAGGCCCTGCTCGTCGCCACCGCCGCGGCCCAGGCGGTGCAGTCGGTCGGCCTGCCGGAGGCCCAACTCAACCTGGCACAGGCGGTGGTGCACCTGGCCACCGCCCCGAAATCCAACAGCGTCACCACCGCCATCTCCGCCGCGATCGCCGACATCCGCGCCGGCCGAGGCGGCGCGGTGCCGCCCCACCTGCGCGACTCCCACTACCCCGGATCACGTGGTCTAGGTCACGGCAAGGGCTACCGCTATCCACATGACGACCCCAAGGGTGTTGTGAGGCAGCAGTACGTGCCGGATGATCTGACCGGCGCGGAGTACTACACCCCGACGGAACACGGCGCCGAGCGGGCGGTCGCGGACCGCTTGCCCCGGCTACGCAGAATCGTCAGGGGAACGGGACCGTCCACCCACGGCCCGGTCTCCGCCCCGCAACGCGACGACAGCGGCCCAGCCGCCGGAGAGGACCAGCCGTGAGCAGGCGCGGTGCCGAAGGGCCCGACGACTACGACGACCAGCGCAGCGAGCAGACCGGCCGCGGACGCCGGCTGTTCGGTCGCGGCCGTCCGGAGCCGGTCGAGCCCGAAGAGGTACCCCGCGAGGAAACCGGCTGGCTGGACGACCTGCGCACCGCCAAGGAACAGGGCGGATCGATCGGCCCCGGCACGGCACCGGGCGAGGCCCGCACGAGCAAGAGCGGCCGCCGCGCGCCCGGCCCGGACGACGTAGGCGGCGGGGACCCGTTCCCGCCGCTCCCTTCGTCTGCGTCGCCCGCCTCGTCTGCGTCGCCCGCCTCGTCTGCGTCGCCCGCCTCGTCTGCGCCGCCCGCCTCGTCTGCGCCGCCCGCCTCGTCTGCGTCGCCCGCTTTTTCCGCGCCGCCCGCCGTGGGGCCGGTGTCGGCTCCGCCCTCTTCGGCGACTCCGCAATCTCCGGCGGGTCCGCGTTCCGGGGCTGGCCCGCGTTCCGGGCCGGGTCCGCGTTCTGCGGCGGGTCCGCGGTCCGGGGCTGCGGCTCCGCGTTCTGGGGCAGGCCCGCAGGCCGCGGCGGGTCCGCGTTCCGCCGCGGCTCCTCGTTCCCCGGCTGCGGGGTTCTCGGGGCCGGGTGCACCGGCTACCGGAGTGCCGGCCTCGGGTAACGCCCCGGAGATCCCGTTCGCCGCTCGACCCGTTTCACCCGGCGGACCTCCCGGCGGCCGGCGGATGCCGGACCGGGCGGGCGGCGGTCGTCCTATGCCCGACCAGCCGGGTGGCGGTCGTCCCATGCCCGACCAGTCGGGCCGAGGTCGTCCTATGCCCGACCAACCGGGCCGTGGCCGTCAGATGCCTGATCAGCAGGGCCGCGGTCCCCGCCACGGTGGTCACCCCGTGTCCGAGGAGGCCGGCCCTGCCGCCGGCCGGCATGGCGGCCACGCGATGCCGGATCAGCACGGCCGCGGAGCGGTAGGCCCCGCAGCGGCTGGCCCCGGTCCCGCCGGACCCCGCCACGGCGGCCCCGCCCACCCCGCGCCGGATGGCCGCGGCGGTCGCCTCCAGGGCGACGGTGGTGCGGCCCGGCCGATCAGTGCCCCAGCTGCACCCGGCGGTGGTGCGGTCCGGCCGATCAGCGCCCCGGCCGCGCCTGGCAGCGGCCCGGCCCGTCCCGTCTCCGCCATTCCCGGCGCTGACGGAATGTCGTTCGGTGCCCGCAACGCCGCGGCACCCGGCCGGGGACGCCCCGGCGGTCCCCCCGGTGAGCAGGGCGGCCGCCACGGCCGGTCCGACGCTGAGGAGAACTCCGGCCCGATGCCGGTCAACCGCGGCGCCACGGGACCGATTCCCCCGGGCGGACCTCATGGCCACCAGAGCCCCGCGGGCGCCGCGCCCGCCGCCCGTCACAGCGGACCGGGCGCGCCCGCCGGTCGTCACGACGGGCCGGACGTGCCACCCGCTGGCCGCCACGGCGGACCGGGCGCTTCCCCCGGTCGTCACGACGGGCCGGACGTGCCGCCCGCTGGCCGTCACGGCGGACCGGGCGCTTCCCCCGGTCGTCACGGCGGCCCGGAGGCGCCGACCCCTGCCCGGCACGGTGGGCCAGACGGTCGCTTTGGCGGGCCGGACACCGGGCCCTCTGCCCGTCACGGTGGGCCGGACACATCCGCCGGCCGCCACGGTGGACCAAACGCATCCGCCGGCCGCCACGGCGGGCCGGACGCATCCGCCGGCCGTCACGGTGGACCGGACGCATCCGCCGGCCGTCACGGTGGGCCGGAGGAACCGATCGGCCGTCCCGGCGGACGAGGCTCGAGCACCGGCCGTCGCGCGGCGCCAGACCCTGCCCCCGGACAGCAGGGGCCAGCCGGACAACCCCCGTCGGCACGGGCTTCCGCCTCGGTCGTGCCGCCCGTCGTGCCGGGCCGCCAAGGCGTCCGCACCCCCCCGATCCCAGGGCGCGCCGGCGCGATGGCAGGCAGCACGTCTGGCGTCATCAGCACCACCGGACAGATCGCCCAGGCCGGAGGTCGCGCGTCCGGCACCCCGACCAGGGGAACGGGCCGCGTGCCGCGTCCCGGGCAGCCCGGCCGTCCGAACGCGGGCCAGCCGGTCTCGCCCGGCCAGCCGGGCCAGCCGCATACGCCGGGCCAGCCGCACGCACCGGGCCAGCCGCACGCACCGGGCCAGCCGCACGCACCGGGCCAGGCTCGTAACCCGAATCGGCCGACTACGCCGAGCCGGCCTGTCTCGGCCCAGCCAGTCTCGGCTCAGCCGATCTCGGGCCAGCCGATCTCGGGCCAGCCGGTTTCTCCGGGGCACCCGGGTCCTGGATTCCCGGGCGCGGCGCGCTCCGGTCCCGGCCAGCCTTCCCACGGCCAGCCAGGACCCCGTCAGCGCGGAGTGGGACAGCCCGGAGCGGGTCAACCGGGTCACGCTCAGCAGGGTCACGCTCAGCAGGGTCACGCTCAGCAGGGTCACGCTCAGCAGGGTCACGCTCAGCCAGGTCACGCTCAGCCAGGTCACGCTCAGCCAGGTCACGCTCAGCCGGGTCACGCTCAGCCGGGTCACGCTCAGCCAGGTCACGCTCAGCCGGGCCAGGTTCAGTCTGGTCAGGGTCAACGCGGTCAGGGCCAGCACGGTCAAGGTCAACGCGGTCAGGGACAACCGGGTCAGGGACAGCCAGGTCAGGGACAGCCGGGTCGAGGAGGACCCGGGCCGTCCGGTGGGCGGCCCGGCGCGGGTCAGGATGGTGCTCGGGCTCAGGTGCGCACCGGGCCGGGGCAGTCGACGACCGGGCGAGCCGCCGCGGGCCGTGCCGTGCCTGGGCAGGCTGCCGGAATGGCCGCCGCCGGCATACCGTCCGGTCTAGCGGGACCGGGCGCACCGGGCCGGGCCGGGGGCCGCAGGCCCGCCGGCGACAACCCCCCGACCGGGAATCAGCCCGCTCGCGGTGGCGCCCCGCTGCCGCCGGGCCGAGGTGCCGCACCGGGACAGCCTGGCCGAGGCGCTGCCGAGGCTACGGGCAAGCCGACGCCCTCCGACCCCACCGGGCCCGTGAGCGGCGTAGTCCGGCCCGCCGGAATCAACCCGGTCGTCGGGCAGGGCCCCGCGACCGGGGCAGTGCCCGTCGCCGGGCCTTCGTCCGGCGCCCCGATCCGGCCAGGCTCTGGCGCCGCGGCCGGGCCGGTTCCCGGACGTGGAGGGCCGGGTCGTGGAGCCGCCGCCGGACCTGTTCTCGGACGTGGAACCGCGGCAGGGCCGGGCCATGGAGCCGCACCCCGGCCCACTTCTGGGGCCGGGGCCGCGCCCCGGCCTACCTCTGGGTCTGGGGCCGCGCCCCGGCCTACCTCTGGGTCTGGGGCCGCGCCCCGGCCTACGTCCGGGCCTGGGGCCGCATCCGGGCCCACCTCCGGGTCTGGGGCCGCACCCCGGCCTACGTCCGGGCCTGGGGCGGCACCCGGGCCCATCTCCGGGCCTGGGGCCGTAGCTCGACCCACCTCCGGAGCCGGAGTCTCCCCGGCCGCCGATGAGGGCCGCACCGCCCGGGCCGCCGCCCCCGTCGTCGGCGGCACCTCCAAGGCCGGAACCGCCAGAACTTCCGGAACCGCCAGAACCTCCGGAACCGCCGGAACTGCCGGGAGCGCCAGAACCGCCGGAACTGCCGGGAGCGCCGGCAGCGCCGCGACCGCAGGCGTAGCCGGATCCGCCGGGAATGCCGCACCTGGATTCGCCGGCAATGCCGCGACCGCGGGTAGGGCCGGTGTGCCCGGAAGCGCCCAGGTCGCTGGTAGCGCCACAGTCCCGGGCAGGGCTGGATCAACAGCCGGCACCGCCTCTGTAGCCAGTAGTGCCGCGGCTGCGGGCCGAGCCGGAGCGGCCGGAAGCGCCGCGGTCGCCGGCAGGGCCGGACGACCCACTGACCTCGGTTCGGCGACGGCGGCCGCAGCGTCCCCGATTCCCAACGGGCCCGCGCCGGTCGCGGCGAGCGCCTCCGTCGGCGCCGGTGTCGCTCGTGTCGCCGTACCTGCCGGAAGCGACGAGTCGCCCAGGCTGCGGGCCGCGACGGCCTCCGCGGACGAGGCGGAGAATTCCGGCGGACCGCTCGGCAGTCTGCGCGTCGCCCGTTCCGAGCTGCGTAAGCAGATGCGGGCCAAGCGCCGCCTGCGGGTCATGACGCTGCTCACCCTGAGCGTTCTGGTTCTCGGCCTGTTGCCGCTGCTGTTCGGGATCCGGTCCGCCACGCGGGACCCGGTCTTCACCTCGCTTGATGCTCTGCGGGTGCCGTCCTGGGCCGGCAGGAATGTCGATGATCGCAGCAGTGGCAGCCGGTGGTGTTTCCTCGAGTGCCGGTTCCGGGAGCGGATCGCTCAGTCGGAGCGGGCGTTCGAGGACACGAACCAGGTCTACTCGACCGCGCTGCGGTCCGCAGGCTGGCGGGTGCGGGGTGGTCAGTGCACCGACCAGCCGACCACGCAGGGCAAGTACACCTGCTGGACCCGGGATGAGTTCACTCTGGACCTGTGGGTGCGCCTGCCCGAGTGCGCCGTCGACGCCGTGGCGGCGAGGGATCCGGCGACCGTTCCGTCGACCGGGCCGAATGGGGCCGTGCCGACCGCCGATCCGAAGAAGTGCGTCGGGTCGACCGTCACCATCAAGGTGCAGAACGCGGTGACCGATGTGCGGGGCAAGCCGGAGCCCGCGGTGGATCCGTCGTTGATCGGCGAGACGCCGGACCCCGTGCTGACAAATGATCCCCTGCTGGAGCCGACACCCTCGGCGTCGTGACGCGGACCGCGGTGACGGACGGTAGGGTCTGCACGTTGTCACGCTTAGCGGTCCGTCGGTAGAGGAGACGCGTGTAATGAACGCCGGAGAAATCGCAGGCCTGATCGCGGCGGGCGCGTTCCTGATGCTCGTGGTGGTGCTGGCTTTTCCGATTCTCAAGCTGCGCCACACGGTGGACGCGGCCACGCAGGCCATCAATGACCTGAACGACCGGACCGGCCCGCTGCTCGGTGGCGTCACCGAGACGGTGGAGAACGTGAACACCGCGCTGGGCCAGGTGCAGGTCTCTTTGGACGGTGTGAACGTGCAGCTCGCGAAGGTCGACACGATGACCGAGCACGCGCAGAACGTCACGGCGAACGTCGCCAACCTGGTCACCGTCGTGTCCGCCGCCGCCGCCAACCCGCTGGTCAAGGTGGCCTCGTTCGGGTACGGGTTGCGCAAGGCCGCCGCCGCCCGTCGGCACGCGGAGGAGGAGCGCGAGGTGCGCGCCTCCCTCAAGCAGCGCCGCAAGGCCGCCCGCTAGCCGAGGCCCGCCGGCGTCGGAAGACGCCTGCCGGCACGGCAGCACCTCGCGAAGAATCCCAAGAAACCCTCCCGGAGCGGATCAGCCCGGCGCGAAAGACCCCGGAGCGGGGGAGACCGGTGCGAACAAGCCCGGAGCGGAAGAACCGGAGAGAAGACTCATGAAGCGGTTGCTCTGGCTGGGCGTGGGCCTGGCCGTCGGCGCCATCGTCGTGCGCAAGATCTCGCGGAAGGCCAACGAGTTCACGCCGTCCGGCATCGCCACGTCGCTGTCGGAATCCGCTGGCGGCCTCGTCGAGTCCCTGCGTAGCTTCGTGGAGGACGTACGCGAGGGAATGGCCGAGCGCGAGCAGGAGATCCACGCGGCCTTTGCCGCGGGCGAGCTCTACGAGGACAAGTTCGCCGACCTGCGCGACGACGCGCAGGGCGGTTCACACGGGCGCCACGCCCAGGAGGGTCAGCGATGAAGACGGCGGAGATCAAGCGGCGCTATCTGGCGCATTTCGAGGCCAACGGGCACACGGTCGTGCCGAGTGCCCCGCTGCCCGCTATCGAGGACCCGAACCTGCTGTTCATCAACGCCGGCATGGTGCAGTTCGTGCCGTTCTTCCTGGGCCAGCGCACCCCGCCCTACCAGCGCGCGGTGAGCGTGCAGAAGTGCATCCGTACGCCGGATATCGACGAGGTCGGCAAGACGTCGCGGCACGGCACGTTCTTCCAGATGAACGGCAACTTCTCTTTCGGCGACTACTTCAAGGAAGGCGCGATCAAGCTCGCCTGGGAGCTGTCGACCAAGTCGGTGGAGCAGGGTGGGTTCGGGCTGGACCCGGAGCGGATCTGGCCGACCGTCTACCTCGACGACGACGAGGCGTTCGAGCTGTGGCGCGCGACCGGTGTGCCGGTCGAGCACATCGTGCGCCGCGGCAAGAAGGACAACTACTGGTCGATGGGGATTCCGGGTCCGGCGGGCCCGTGCTCGGAGTTGTTCTACGACCGCGGCCCCGAGTACGGCAGCGAGGGCGGCCCCGAGGTCGACGAGGACCGCTACCTGGAGTTCTGGAACCTCGTCTTCATGCAGTACGAGATCACCGACGTGAAGAGCAAAGAGGACTTCACGATCGTCGGTGACCTGCCCGCGCAGAACATCGATACCGGCATGGGTCTCGAGCGCATCGCGTCGATCCTGCAGGGCGTCGACAACCTGTACGAGATCGACGAGGTCCGACCGATCCTGGCGCGGGCGGCGGAACTGACCGGCAAGACCTACGGCGCGCACTCCGGGCACGCGGCGAGCCAGTCGCATCCCGACGACGTGCGGCTGCGGGTGATCGCGGACCACGTGCGCACCGCGTTGATGCTCATCGGTGACGGGGTGATCCCGTCCAACGAGGGCCGCGGCTACGTGCTGCGGCGCATCATGCGCCGGGCGATCCGGGCGATGCGGCTGCTGGGCTGGCAGGACAAGGCGCTGCCCGAGCTGCTGCCGGTGGCGCGCGACTGCATGGCGCCGTCCTACCCCGAGCTGGCGCAGGAGTTCGAGCGGATCTCCACGTACGCGTACGCGGAGGAGGACGCGTTCCTGTCCACTCTGCGCGCGGGCACCACGATCCTCGACACGGCGATCACCGACACCCGGAGCAAGGGAGGCAAGGCGCTGTCCGGCGCGCAGGCGTTCCAGCTGCACGACACGTACGGATTCCCGATCGACCTGACCCTGGAGATCGCGGCGGAGCAGGGCCTCACCGTCGACCAGGACGGCTTCCGCCGGCTCATGGCGGATCAGCGGTCCCGCGCGAAGGCGGACGCGGCGGCGCGCAAGACCGGCCACGCGGACCTGTCGTCGTACCGTTCGGTGCTCGACGCCGGCGGGCCGGTGGAGTTCACCGGTTACGCGGAGGTCTCCCGCGAGTCGCGGGTGCGGGCGCTGCTCGGCAGCGGCGGCGCGCGCGTCGAGGCGGCCGGCGAGGGCGACTACATCGAGCTGGTCCTCGACAGCACCCCGTTCTACGCGGAGGGCGGCGGCCAGCAGGCGGACACCGGCCTGATCAACGTCGGTGCCGGCCAGGTCGAGGTCGTCGACGTGCAGCAGCCGCTGCCCGGCCTCATCGTGCACAAGGCCAGGGTGGTCCGCGGCGAGGTGCGCGCGGGGGAGGCGGGCTTCGCCGAGATCGACGTGACGCGCCGCAGGGCCATCTCGCGGTCGCACACCGCGACGCACCTGATCCACCAGACGATGCGCGCCTTCCTCGGCGAGTCCGCGACCCAGGCGGGTTCGCTGAACGCGCCGGGCCGGCTGCGGTTCGACTTCAACACCCCGGGCGCGGTGCCGGCGAGCGTCCTGCACGACGTCGAGCAGCAGGTCAACGAGGTGCTGCTGCGCGACCTCGAAGTGCATGCGTTCGTCACCTCGCAGGAGGAGGCGCGCCGGCTCGGCGCGATGGCCCTGTTCGGGGAGAAGTACGGCGACGAGGTCCGAGTGGTTGAAGTCGGCGACTACGCGCGTGAACTTTGTGGCGGCACGCACGTCGCCCGCTCCGGCCAGCTGGGCCTCGTGAAGATTCTCACCGAGTCGTCGATCGGTTCCGGCGTACGCCGGGTCGAGGCGCTCGTCGGCATCGACGCGTTCGGCTTCCTCGCCAAGGAGCATCTGCTGGTCACGCGGCTCGCGGAGCTGTTCCGGGTGCCGGGGGACCAGGTGGCCGACCGGGTCGAGCAGACCGTCACGGCGCTGCGCGACGCGGAGAAGGAGCTCGAGAAGATGCGCGCCCAGATGGTCCTCGGCGGTGCGGGTGCGCTCGCGGCGCAGGCGAGGGACCTGCGGGGCGTGGCGTTCGTCGGCACCGAGGCTCCCGAGGGCGCGGCGACCAACGATGTGCGTACGCTGGCCCAGGAAATCCGCGGAAAGATCGACTCTGGCCGTCCGGCGGTGGTCGCGGTCGCGGCCCGGTCGAATGGCAAGGCGTCACTGATCGTAGCCATCAACACACTGGCGAAGGACCGCGGGCTGTCCGCGTCCGAGCTGGTCAAGGGCGCGTTGTCCGGTCGGGGCGGCGGCAACGCCGACCTCGCACAGGGTGGTGGAGTGCCCGCTGACCAGGTGCCTACGCTGCTGGCGGCGGTGGAGAAGGCGGTCGGCGAGGCCGCCTGAGAGAGAGGGCGACCCATGAACGCGCTACCACGGGGTAGGCGACTGGGCGTCGATGTCGGTAAGGTGCGCGTCGGGGTCGCGCTGTGTGACCCCGACGGGATCCTGGCCACCCCCCTGGTCACGGTGCCCCGTGACATGGGGGCGGCGCCCGACGCCGTCCCCGGCGACATCGCCGAGCTCGTCCGCCTCGTGGGGGAGCACGAGGTGGTGCAGATCGTGGTGGGTCTCCCCGTGCGCCTCAATGGTGCCGAGGGGCATGCCGCTGTTGACATCCGTACCTACGCTCGCCGCCTGGAACAGGCGGTCGGGCCGGTTCCCATCGTTCTCGCGGACGAGAGGATGTCGACCGTGGTCGCGACCCGTAGGCTTGCCGAGCGAGGAGTCCGGGGTAAGCGGCAACGGGCGGTTGTCGATCAGGCAGCCGCGGTGGAGATCCTGCAGAGCTGGTTGGACGCACAGCGGAGGCAGACGAGATGATCGACGAGCTGGACCTGGCGTTCGATGAACAGATCGAGCGCGGTAAACCCCGCCATCGGCGGAGTTCCCGCGGCGGCAAGGGTGGCGCAGGCAAGTCCACCGTCGCGTTCCTGATGGTGTTCATCCTGCTGGGCGTCCTGGGCGTTGGCGGCTACCTCGGCTACGAGAAGATCAAAGGCTTCTTCACGGCCGCCGACTACGACGGAGCGGGCACCGATCAGGTCGACGTCGCTCTGAAGGAAGGCTCGCTGACCGAGGTCGGCAATACGCTGGTCGAGGCGGACGTGGTGAAGAGCACCGCCGCGTTCATCGATGCCGCCGAGGAGAATCCGCGCGGCAAGAACATCCAGCCGGGCACCTACAAACTTCGCAAGCAGATGTCCGCCAAGAACGCGGTCGCGATGCTGCTCGACCCGAAGGCTCGGATCACCAAGGGCGTCACCATCCCCGAGGGCAAGACCTCGGTGGAGATCTACGCGATCCTGTCGAAGGCCACCGGCGTCCCGGTCAAGGACTTCCAGGCGGCGGCGAAGGACCCCGAGGCGCTCGGCGTGCCGGACTTCTGGTTCAACCGTACGGACGAGCAGAAGGTCACCAAGTCGATCGAGGGCTTCCTGTTCCCCGACACCTACGAGTTCCCGCCCAAGGGCTCCGCGACCGACTACCTGAAGCTCATGGTGGAGCGGTTCCTGACCGTGGCGCAGAGCACCGACTTTGTGAAGAAGTCGGAGGGCGATCGGCACATCAGCCCGTACGAGGTGCTGACCGTGGCGTCGTTGGCGCAGGCCGAGGCGGGCAACGCCGAGGATCTCGGCAAGATCTCCCGGGTGGCGTACAACCGGCTCTACGGCGACAACTTCCACTGCAAGTGCCTCGAGTTCGACGTCGGCATCAACTACTACTACCGGCTCACCGGCAAGCCGACGAAGTCGTCCGGTCAGATGACCGCCGCGGAACTCCGCGACCCCAAGAACCCGTATCGCCTGCACGACAAAGAGGGCCTCACGCCCACGCCGATCAACAGCCCGGGCAAGGCGGCGCTGGAGGCCGCGCTCGTGCCGCCGAAGGGCGACTGGCTCTACTTCGTGGCGATCGACAAGCAGGGCCACTCGGCGTTCGCCACGACGTTGGACCAACACAACGCGAACGTGGAGAAGGCCAAGAAGAACGGCGTCCTCTAGGGTCGTAGCCGTGCCTTCGAACCCCGGCCGCCGGGCCGCCGTCTGCGGCAAGCCGATCGCCCACTCCTTGTCGCCGATCATCCACTCCGCGGGTTTCGCCGCGACGGGGCTGCTCGACTGGTCGTACACGGCCATCGAGTGCGCCGAGGCCGAGCTCGCCGGGCTGGTCGCCGGCCTCGGCCCGGAGTGGGCCGGCCTGTCGCTGACCATGCCGCTGAAAGAGGCGGCCCTTGCGGTGGCCGCGGAGGCGTCGCCCGTCGCGGTCGCGACCGGTGCCGCCAACACTTTGGTACGCCGCGACGACGGTTCCTGGTATGCCGACAACACCGACGTGCCGGGCATGGTTCGGGTGCTGCGGGACGCGGGTCTGACCGGGGAGCCGTCGGTCACCGTGCTCGGCGGCGGCGGCACGGCCCGTGCCGCGCTGGCGGCGGCCGCCGCGCTGGGAGCCGCCGAGGTGACGGTCGTGACCCGCCGCCCGGAGGCCCGCGACGAACTGGCACCGGCCGCCGACGCGCTCGGCGTGTCGATCACCGGCGTCGACTGGGCGGACGCCCCCTCCGCGTTCGCCGCCGACGCGATCATCTCCACCGTGCCGAAGGGCGCCGCCGACGGCCTGGCGTTGCAGGTGACCTGGCGGCCGGGCACGGTGCTGTTCGACGCGATCTACGATCCGTGGCCGACCCCGCTGGCCTCGGCCGCGATCGCGCACGGGGTCCGGGTGGTCTCCGGCCTCGATCTGCTGCTGGCCCAGGCCCTGGGCCAGTTCGAGCGGTTCACCGGCGTCTCCCCGGCCCCGGAGACAGCGATGCGAGAAGCCCTCATCGCCGCCGCCTCTGTGCGCTGAGCCGCCGTCGCGGGGTGTGCGGTCGCCTATGCGGTGCGGCGGGAGCCGGCCGTGAGCAGGAGCAGCGTGAGCAGCGCGACCGCGGCGAACGCCAGGACCGCCGCGCCCATCGGCACTCCCAGCCCGGGATCGCCGATGCCGACGAGCGGCGCGGCGAGTGCGGCGATCACCGACTGGATGCCGCCCATCACGGCCGCGGCCGTGCCGGCCCGGTGGGGGTGCCGGTCCAGCGCCAGCGCGGTCGCGTTCGGCATCACCATGCCGATCGCGCCGACCACGACGAACAGTCCCACGGCGAGTCCGACGAGCGAGCCGAGCAGGGCGCCAGCGAGCACCGCGACGCCCGCCAGCGCCTGCGTGGCCAGTGCCGTGAGCAGCAGGCGGCGGGGAGTGACACGGTCCAGGAGGCGGCCGTTCGCCTGGCTCAGGGCGATCAGGCCGCACGCGTTCACTCCGAACAGGATGCTGAACAGCGTCGGCGAGACGCCGTACCCGTCCTGCAGGACGAACGACGAGCCGGAGATGTAGCTGAACATGGCCGCGAACGAGAGGGACTGGGCGAGCGTGTAGCCGACGTACACCCGGTCGGCGATCAGCGTGCGGGCCGTGCGGGCGGTGTCCCGCAGGCCGCCGGAGCTGCGCCGCTCGACCGGCAGAGTCTCCGGAATGCGCCAGGCCAGCAGGGCCGTCAACAGGGCCGCGATGATGCCCAGCGTGACGAAGATGCCGTGCCATGACGTCACCCTCAGCACGGCGCTGCCCAGCAGCGGCGCCGCGATGGGCGCCACACCGAAGATCAGCGTGAGCCGCGAGAAGAACTTCGCCGCGCCCACTCCGGAGTGCAGGTCCCGGACGATGGCGCGGGCCACGACCACGCCGACGCCGCCGGCGAAGCCCTGCAGCAGCCGGACCCCCGCCAGCAGCGGCGCGCTCGGGGCGAGAGCGCAGAGCAGGGACAGGATCGCGTACGCCCCCACGCCGATGAGCATCGGCCGGCGCCGTCCCCACCGGTCGCTGAGCGGGCCGCAGACGAACTGTCCGAGCGCCAGCCCGATGAGGCAGGTGGTGAGCGACAGCTGCACCTCGGCGGGCGCGACGGCGAGATCGTCGGCCACGGCCGGGAACGCGGGCAGATACATGTCCAGCGACAGCGGCCCGATCGCCGTGACGAGCCCGAGCATGACCACGAGCAGGGGGCCGCTCGGCCGCTCGGCGGCGACGGTCGGGGCGATGGGCTGCGATGACACGCGTGGACAATACCTCTGACCTTTTGTTTCGTGTGCCCCGTCCGCCCGGTGGGCGGGACGGCGACGGGCTGTCGACGGGCCGCGATGCCCACATGCCAGACTGTGACCCGTGTTGCGTTGGCTGACCGCAGGGGAATCGCATGGTCCGGCGCTCGTCGCCCTGATGGAGGGCGTGCCCGCCGGGGTGCGGGTGACGAGCGAGGATATCGGCCGTGATCTCGCGCGCCGCCGTCTCGGATACGGGCGGGGCGCACGGATGTCGTTCGAGCGGGACGAGGTCGAGATCGTCGGCGGCATCCGCCATGGCGTGACCCTCGGTAGCCCGGTGGCCATCCGCGTCGGTAACTCCGAGTGGCCGAAGTGGCAGACGGTGATGGCCGCCGATCCGGTCGACCCTGACGAGTTGGCCGCCCAGGCGCGCAACGCCCCGCTGACGCGACCCCGCCCCGGCCACGCCGACCTGGCCGGCATGCAGAAGTACGGGCACACCGACGCCCGCCCGATCCTGGAGCGGGCCAGTGCCCGGGAGACCGCGGCCCGCGTCGCCGCCGGCGTGGTGGCGAAGGCGCTGGTCAAGCAGGCGCTGGGCATCGACGTCGTCTCGCACGTGATCGAGCTCGGCTCGGTCGCCGCCAAGGCGGGACTCGTTCCCACGCCCTCCGACGCCGAGCGCATCGACGCCGACCCGCTGCGCTGCCTCGACCCGGAGGCGAGCGCGCGCATGGTGGCCGAGGTGGACGCGGCGAAGAAGGACGCGGACACCCTCGGTGGCATCGTCGAGGTGCTGGCTTACGGCGTACCCCCGGGTCTGGGTTCGCATGTGCAGTGGGACCGCAAGTTGGACGCCCGGCTGGCCACCGCGTTGATGTCCATCCAGTCGGTGAAGGGCGTGGAGATCGGCGACGGCTTCACCCAGGCCCGCTCGCGCGGCTCGGTGGCGCATGACGAGATGATCCCGACGCCGGAGGGCGTCAAGCGGGTCACCGACCGGGCTGGCGGCCTGGAGGGTGGCATCACCAACGGTGAGGGCCTGCGGGTACGCGCCGCGCTCAAGCCGATCTCCTCGCTGAACCGGGCGTTGCAGACCGTCGACGTGGTC
Source organism: Actinoplanes sp. NPDC051346 (assembly GCF_040682215.1). Taxonomy (NCBI): domain Bacteria; kingdom Bacillati; phylum Actinomycetota; class Actinomycetes; order Micromonosporales; family Micromonosporaceae; genus Actinoplanes; species Actinoplanes sp. NPDC051346. Next base: position 907,186 of record NZ_JBFBAJ010000001.1, read on the forward strand.
ACGGGCGAGCCCGCCACGGCGATCAACCAGCGCTCGGACGTGTGCGCGGTGCCGGCCGGCGCGGTGGTGGCCGAGGCGATGGTCGCGCTGGTGCTCGCCGAGGCCGCCACCGAGAAGTTCGGCGGCGACTCGGTGGCGGAGATCCGCCGCAACCTGGCCGGATACCTCGACAGTCTGCTGATCCGCTGATGGCACCGGCGGTCGTGGTCGTGGGCCCGCCCGGCGCCGGTAAGACGACGGTGGGCGAGGCCGTGGCGGCCCTGCTCGGCGTCACGTTCGCCGACACCGACCACCTGATCGCGCAGCGGGCGGGCAAGCCGATCCCGGAGATCTTCTTCGACGACGGCGAGGACGAGTTCCGCCGGCTCGAACGCGAGACGATCGCCTCCACGCTCGCGTCCTTCGACGGGGTGCTGGCGCTGGGCGGCGGGGCGGTGCTCGACCCCGGCACCCGTGACGCCCTGCGGACGCAGCGGGTCGTCTTCCTCTCGGTGGAGCTGTCCGACGCGGTCAAGCGGGTGGGGCTCGGTGCCGGGCGGCCGTTGCTGAGCGTGAACCCTCGGGCGACCTTGAAGTACCTCATGGAGCAGCGCCGCCCGCTGTACGAATCGGTGGCCACGCACACGGTCAAGACCGACGGGCGCGACCCGGACGAGCTCGCCGCCGAGGTCGCCGCCCTGCTCCGGGCCGGATAGCGACGGTTACCGAGGGAGAACGGCGTACGCCCGGACCGGGAACGTGCCGAAGCCGCGCACCCTCGGCGGTGCGGCGTGCAGGCGGGCCCCGCTGACGGGCACGTCGGCGAGGCCGGTGAGGTGCTCCAGCACCGGGATGCCGGCGTCGAGCAGGATGGAGTGCGCCGGGCGCTCGCCGCCGCTGTGGGTGTCGTCGATGTTGACGCTGTCGATGCCGACGAGGCGCACGCCGGCGGCGACCAGGTGCTTGGCTCCCGAAGCGGTGAGGAACGGGGCCGGCTCGCCGTAGGCGGGGGTGCCGAAGTGCCGGTCCCAGCCGGTGTGCAGCAGCACCGCGGCGCCGGCAAGACCGGACCCGCCGGTGCCGTACCCGCCGAGCGCCTCCGCTTCGATGCCGCGCCGCGTGCTGTCGGTGAGGCGGATCACCACGGCGGGCAGGTCGGCCACCGTGTCCAGCGGCAGGCCCGCCAGGTCGACGCCGTCGGCGTAGCGGTGGTACGGGCTGTCGACGTAGGTGCCGGTGTTGCCGACCATGCTGATCCGGTCCATCGCGAACTCGACGCCGGGCGCGTAGAGGGCCCGGGACGCCTCCCGGGTCAGGTGCGGGGTGATCTCCGGGCCGGGCAGCCCCGGATAGGTGACCATGCCGGCGGTGATGACATGGCTCAGTTCCACGAGGCGGGCCGGGCCGGCGGCCGGCGCGGCGACTTCCGGGTGTGGACCCTTGTGCGCTTCCGCGACGATCTCGTGCCGGATGATCCGGACCCGTTCGACCATCAGCAGGCCGAGGTGGGCGAGAAACAGTTCGGCGATGTCGGCCTCGGTCACGTCGGCGCCAGGCAGATCCAGGCGGAAGCCGTTGGTCTGCAGGCCACCGCCGTTCAGGAAGGTCACCTCGGCGTCGAACACGGCACGGTAGTCGGGCATGCGGTCATGCTGCCCGACGGCGGCGTTCAGTGGTAGCACCAATATGTAAACCCGGTATGTAGTGTTTCCGAATGCGGATCGACCCGCGCCGCCTCGCCGTCCTCGGCGCGGTGGCCAATGCCGGTGGCGTGCTCGCCGCGGCCGGCGTGCTGCGACTGACCCCGTCAGCGGTGTCTCAGCACATCGCGCGGCTGGAGGCCGAGACCGGCGTGACCCTGCTCGACCGGTCCCGCCTCGGCGGCCGGCGCGCGGCCGGCCTCACCCCGGCGGGGCGGCTCCTGGCCGCGCACGCCGCCCGCCTCGCCGAAACGCTCGCCACCGCCGAGCGCGACCTCGCCGCGCTGACCGGCCAGGTCAGTGGGCCGGTCGAGGTCGGAGGCTTTCCGACGGCGATCCGGCATCTGCTGGCTCCGGCCGCCGCGGCGGTGGCCATGGTCAATCCGGCCGTGCGGGTGCGCATCCGCCAGATCGAACCCGAACCGGGCTTCGCCGCGCTCCGGGCCGGCGGACTCGACCTGCTCGTGCACGACGCCCGCCCGGGCGATCGGCCCGGCGGGCCGCACCTGCGCACCGTACGGCTGCTCGACGACCCCTTCCACGTCGTCTACCCGGCGAGCTGGGCACCGGTCGCCGGGGTCGAGGCCCTGCTGGGCCGCCCGTGGACCGACGGGCCACCGGGCTCCGCCGCCCGCGAGGCCCTCGACCGGATCGCCGCCGCCCACGACGCGGACCTCAGCCGCGGCCACGAGTGTCTGGAGTTCCCGGCCGTCGTCGCCATCGTGGCGGCCGGGCTCGCGGCGGCGGTGCTCCCGGCGCTCGCCCTGCCCATGGTCGAACCCGCCCTGGTCCGGATCCTGCCGGCGCCCGAGGCCGGCGCCCGCCGGATCAACCTGACCCACCGGCGCGGCCGGCACGAGCCCAGCCCGGCCGCCGAGCTGGTCGTCGACGCGATCCGCGCACAGGCCGCGCGATAGAGCCCGTCGTGGAGCCTCGCCGCACCGGACCAATGGTGTCGCCACTACGATCGAGGCCGATGGACGACATGACTCGCATATCCGTGTCCGGCGACCGGCCCTACGACGTGCTCGTCGGCCGTGATCTGCTCGGAGCCCTGCCCGCCCTCCTCGACGGTGCCGTGCGTGCCGCGATCCTGTATGCCGCGCCGCTGAAGCAGCGCGCCGAGAGGATCGCCGAGGTTCTCCAGCGGGCCGGCGTGCGCCCGCTGCCCATCGAGGTCCCCGATGCCGAGGCGGGCAAGTCCGTCGAGGTCGCGGCCCGCTGCTGGGACGCGCTCGGGGCGGCCGGCTTCACCCGTACGGACGTCGTGGTGGGCGTCGGCGGGGGAGCGGTGACCGACCTCGCCGGGTTTGTGGCCGCCGGCTGGCTACGCGGAGTGCGCTGGGTGCCCGTCTCCTCGTCGCTGCTCGGCATGGTCGACGCGGCCGTCGGCGGCAAGACCGGCGTCAACATCGCCGCGGGCAAGAACCTGGTCGGCGCGTTCCACCCGCCGGCCGGCGTGCTGTGCGACCTCGACCTGCTCGACACTCTGCCGGCCGACGACCTGACCGCCGGGCTCGCCGAGGTGATCAAGTGCGGCTTCATCGCCGACCCGGTGATCCTCGACCTGGTCGAGGCCGACCCGGCGGCCGCCGCCGACCCCCGCAGTGCCGTGCTGCGCGAGCTGGTCGAACGCGCGATCCAGGTGAAGGTCGACGTGGTCGGCGTCGACCTGCGCGAATCGGGACTGCGCGAGATCCTCAACTACGGACACACCCTCGCACACGCGATCGAGAACCTCGAGGCGTACGGCTGGAAGCACGGCCACGCGGTCGCGGTCGGCGTGGTCTACGCCGGTGAACTGGGCCGCCTGACCGGCCGCCTCGACGACGCCACCGCCGCCCGGCACCGCTCGGTGATGTCCCTGCTCGGCCTGCCGGTCTCCTACCGCGCCGACGCCTGGACCGACCTGCTCGCCGCGATGCGCATCGACAAGAAGGCCCGCGCCGACACCCTGCGCTTCGTCGTGCTGGACGGCCTCGCTCGCCCCGGCATTCTCGCCGTCTCGGACGAGTCCGTGCTAGCCCAGGCCTACCGGGCGGTCGCGGCATGACCGCCCGCACCGAGCCTCCCCGGCCGTGCGCCGCGGTCGGCCTTGACGGCGAGGGCCAGAAGGGCATGCCAATGGAGGGCACAGCATGACCCGGGTGTACGTGCTCAACGGTCCCAACCTCGGGCGTCTCGGCACCCGGCAGGTCGACGTGTACGGCGTGACGTCGTACGCCGACCTCGTCACGTTGTGCGAGGAGACCGGCCGGGACCTGGGCCTGGACGTCGAGGTGCGGCAGACCGACGCCGAACACGAGATGCTGGCCTGGCTGCACGCCGCGGCGGACGAGCCGGCGCCGGTCGTGCTCAACCCCGGCGCCTGGTCGCACTACTCGTACGCGGTCCGCGACGCCTGCGCGATGCTGCGCGCCCCCCTGGTCGAGGTGCACATCTCCAACATCCACGCCCGCGAGGAGTTCCGGCACCACTCGGTCGTCTCGGCGGTCGCCACGGGGGTGATCGCGGGTCTGGGCGTCGACGGCTACCGCCTCGCCCTGCGGCATGTCGCGGGGCGGCTCTGACCCGATTCGCCGGGTGACCGTGTGCGCCGGTAAACTCCATCGGTCACCTCTACGTTTCCCCAGAACAAGGCAGGACATGGCTTCCACCAACGACCTGAAGAACGGCCTGGTGCTCAACCTCGACGGCGAGCTGTGGGCTGTGGTTGAGTTCCAGCACGTCAAGCCGGGCAAGGGTGGGGCGTTCGTGCGCACCACGCTCAAGAACGTGCTCTCTGGCAAGGTCGTGGACAAGACCTTCAACGCCGGCACCAAGGTCGACACCGCCACGGTCGACAAGCGCACGATGCAGTACCTGTACCTGGACGGTGAGGACTTCGTCTTCATGGACCTGGACACCTTCGAGCAGATCCACGTGCCCAAGGGCACGGTCGGCGAGCTGGCCAACTACCTGCTTCCCGAGGCCGAGGCCACGGTGGCGACGCACGAGGGTGTGCCGCTCTACATCGAGCTGCCGACCAGCGTCTTCCTCGAGGTGACCTACACCGAGCCCGGCCTGCAGGGCGACCGCTCGACCGGCGGCACCAAGCCGGCCACCGTCGAGACCGGCGCCACCGTCCAGGTCCCGCTCTTCATCACCACCGGCGAGAAGATCAAGGTCGACACCCGCGACGGCCGTTACCTCGGCCGCAGCTGATGGCCGAAGGCCCCAAGACGCAGATGCCGGCGCGCCGCAAGGCGCGCAAGCGCGCGCTCGACGTCCTCTACGAGGCCGACCTGCGCGACCTGCCGCCGAGCCAGGTCCTCGCGACCTACCTGGATCGGATCGCCAAGCCCCACCCCGAGCACCTGGAATACACGGTCGGCCTGGTGGAGGGCGTCGCCCGGCACCTGGACCGCATCGACGAGCTGATCGCCAGCTACGCCGAGGGCTGGACCCTGGAACGCATGCCGGTCGTGGACCGCAACCTGGCCCGCATCGCCGTCTACGAGCTGCTCTACCTCCCGGAGATCGACGACCCGGTCGCGATCACCGAAGCGGTCGAGCTCGCGAAGCAGATGTCAACCGACGACAGCCCCCGCTTCCTCAACGGCATCCTCGGCCGCATCGCCGAATTCGCCACCCGCTAACCAGCCAAAACACGCAAAAGCCCGCATCGCCATGCGATGCGGGCTTTCGTCTACCCACGGCTACATCCTCGCTCAGCCTCACCCTGGTGTAACCGCAACCAAAGTCGGATCGCGCCCGTCGTTGTCGAGGGCGCCGAAACGGACTAGGCGAACTTTGCCGTGGTCCGTTTCGGTGTCCTCGACAACGACCTAAAGGGGCGCGATCCCCGCCGAGCGAAGCGAGGCCATGTAAACAGCCATGTAACAGCTCAGCTAGCGAAGAAGGCGCGGGGGTCGGCTACCAGGACGCCGGCCTCAGTGAGGCGCTCGATCAAGCCGGACGGCGAGATGTCGTACACGATCGCGAGCGCCCGCAGGTCGTCCGCGCGGATCGACAGCACGCGTCCGTTGTAGTCGCCTCGCTGCTGCTGGATGGCCCGGGCGTAGCGCGCGACGTAGGCGAGGTCCTCGCCGGCGGCGTCGTACAGCTTCTCCAGGTCCAGCACGATCTTGTTGGTGGCTTCGAGCCGGACGCCGCTGCCGTCGGGCAGCAGCTCCGACACGGGCACGCGGTAGAAGTCGGCCAGTTCGGCCAGGCGCGATACGGTGACGGCGCGGTCGCCACGCTCGTACGAGCCCACCACCACGGCCTTCCACCGGCCGTTCGACTTCTCTTCCACGCCCTGCAGGGACAGGCCCTGCTGCTGGCGGATGGAGCGCAGGCGGGCGCCCAACGACTTGGCGTACTCAGACGGCATTCGGACACTCCAAAACTGTGCTGGCCCGGGGGGTTCTTCCCCCGGATCGCTACGCTGCGTGACGGTACGGAGTTTGCCAGCCCTGGTCAAGTGTCGGTCGCCGATGAGTCGCTGAGCCAGGGAGAGAGTTGCCCGCATTCGTCCGTCTGGTCCGTGGGTCGGCCACGTCACCATGGTCATCGCCGCGCTCACTGGTAACGTAGCGTCAGCCATCGGGCGGCCCTTGATCGGGGTGCCCGCTGCGCCTACAAAAGAGCACTGACGTCCTTTAACGACCCGTCCCGTGAGGCGGGGAAGGAGGTCCGCCGTGGCATACCCACGCGCCGACACAGGTTCTACCAAGATCATTCTTTCGGGGTCCGACCTGCAGCGGGTCGTCGACCGGATCGCTCATCAGATCCTCGAGAAGACGTCCGGCGCCACCGACACGGTGCTGCTCGGCATCCCGACCCGTGGCGTGCCGCTGGCGCGCCGTCTCGCTTCCCGCATCCATGCCTTCGAGGGCATCGACATTCCGGTCGGGGCGCTGGACATCACCCTCTACCGCGACGATCTTCGGCTGCACGCCACCCGGGCGCTCGGCAAGACCGACATTCCGGGCGGCGGTCTCGACGGGCGCCGGGTGATCCTCGTCGACGACGTGCTGTTCTCCGGGCGTACGGTGCGGGCCGCGCTGGACGCCCTCAGCGACGTCGGCCGGCCGAGCTCGGTGCAGCTCGCCGTGCTGGTCGACCGGGGACACCGCGAGCTGCCGATCCGCGCCGACTACGTCGGCAAGAACATTCCGACCGCGCTGGCCGAGAAGGTACGCGTGTCGCTCGCCGAGACCGACGACGGCGTCGACGAGGTCAAGCTCTTCGGAGGCACCGCATGATCAAGCATCTGCGCTCCGCGGCGGATCTGGACGCGGACACCGCCACACTGATCCTGGACACCGCCGGGGAGATGGCGGCTCTCGCCGGCCGGGAGGTCAAGAAGCTGCCGACCCTGCGGGGCCGTACGGTCGTGAACCTCTTCTACGAGGACTCCACCCGTACCCGGATCTCGTTCGAGGCCGCGGCCAAGCGGCTGTCGGCGGACGTCATCAATTTCTCCGCGAAGGGTTCCAGCGTCTCCAAGGGCGAGAGCCTCAAGGACACGGCGCTGACCCTGCAGGCGATGGGTGCCGACGCGGTCGTGATCCGGCATCCGGCCTCCGGGGCGCCGCACCGGCTCGCGTCCTGGGTGGACGGTTCGGTGATCAACGCCGGCGACGGCACTCACGAGCACCCCACGCAGGCGCTGCTGGACGCGTACACGATGCGGTCCCGGCTCGGGAAGATCGACGGCTTGAGGGTCGCGATCGTGGGTGACGTATTGCACAGTCGCGTCGCGCGGTCCAACGTTCTGCTGCTCACGACCCTGGGGGCGCAGGTCACCCTGGTCGGCCCGCCGACCCTGATCCCGCTGGACGTGGCGGCGGCGCTCTCCGAGAAGACTGAGCCTGCCCGCGGCGGAAAACCGAATGAACCCCCAGTGGAAGTGTCGTACGACCTCGATAGCGTCCTCCCCGAAGCTGACGTCGTCATGATGCTGCGGGTGCAGACCGAGCGGATGCAGGATTCGTTCTTCCCTTCCGCCCGCGAATACAGCCGTCGCTACGGGCTCGACGCTCCGCGCATGAAGAAGCTGCCGGAGCACGCGATCGTCATGCACCCAGGGCCGATGAACCGGGGCATGGAGATCGCTCCCGAGGTGGCCGACTCCACGCGTTCCACGATCGTCGAACAGGTCGCCAACGGCGTCAGCGCCCGGATGGCGGTTCTCTATCTCTTGCTGGGAGGCAAGGCATGACCTCATATCTCCTCAGAGGTGTCTCCGTCGTGGGTGGAGCGCCGACCGATCTGCTGATCTCCGACGGCGTGATCGCCGAGGGCGGCGGCAGGGCCGACGAGACGATCGACGCCGCGGGCCTCGTCGCCCTGCCCGGCCTGGTCGACCTGCACACCCACCTGCGCGAGCCCGGCCGCGAGGACGCCGAGACGGTCGAGACCGGCTCGCGCGCGGCGGCCCTGGGCGGCTACACCGCCGTCTTCGCGATGGCCAACACCTCGCCGGTCGCGGACACCGCCGGCGTGGTGGAGCAGGTGTGGCGGCTGGGCCGCGAGGCGGGCCTGGTCGACGTGCAGCCCATCGGCGCGGTCACCGTCGGCCTCGCCGGCAAGCAGCTCGCCGAGCTGGGCGCGATGGCGACCTCCGCCGCAAAGGTGCGGATCTTCTCCGACGACGGCTTCTGTGTCGCCGACCCGCGCCTGATGCGCCGCGCCCTGGAATATGTGAAGGCCTTCGACGGCATCATCGCCCAGCACGCCGAGGAGCCGCGGCTCACCGAGGGCGCCCAGATGCACGAGGGCGAGGTCTCCACCCGGCTCGGCCTCACCGGCTGGCCGGCGGTCGCCGAGGAGGCGATCATCGCCCGCGACGTGCTGCTCGCCGAGCACGTCGGCAGCCGCCTGCACGTCTGCCACGTCTCCACGGCCGGGTCGGTCGAGGTGCTGCGCCAGGCGAAGGCCCGGGGTGTGCGGGTGACCGCCGAGGTCACCCCCCACCACCTGCTGCTCACCGACGAGCTCGCGGCCAGCTACGACCCGGTCTTCAAGGTCAACCCGCCGCTGCGCACCGCCGCCGACGTGCGGGCGCTGCGGCAGGCTCTCGTCGACGGGGTCATCGACATCGTCGCCACCGATCACGCCCCCCACGCCGTGGAGGACAAGGAGTGCGAGTGGGCGTACGCCCGCCCCGGCATGGTCGGCCTCGAGACCGCCCTGCCAGTGGTGCTGAGCGTCCTAGGCGATCTGAGCCCCGATCATTGCTGGGAGCTGATCGCCGAGCGCATGTCGCGCGCTCCCGCCCGGATCGCGGGCCTGGCCGGGCACGGCACGGATCTCGCCGCCGGCTCGCCGGCCAACCTCACGCTGGTGGACCCGTCCGCCCGCCGGGTCGTGGACCCGGCCGAGCTGGCCAGCCGCAGCCGCAACACACCGTACGAGGGCACCACCCTGCCGGGTCGCATCGTCGCGACCTTCCTCCGGGGAGAGCCGACTGTCCTGGATGGGAAGGCCGTTAGATGAATTCCAACTCTTTTAGTGCAGTGCGGCGAAGCCGCCTTGGCAGCCCAGCGATTCTTGTGCTCGAGGATGGGCGCACCTTCACCGGCACCTCCTATGGCGCCGAGGGGGAGACCTTCGGCGAGGCCGTGTTCACCACCGGCATGACCGGTTACCAGGAGACGCTGACCGACCCGTCGTATCACCGGCAGGTCGTCGTGCAGACGGCGCCGCAGATCGGCAACACCGGCGTCAACGACGAGGACGACGAGTCCGACCGCATCTGGGTGGCCGGCTACGTCGTGCGTGACCCGGCCCGGCGGCCCTCCAACTGGCGTGCCACGGGGGACCTGGGCGAGCGCCTGACCTCCGAGGGCGTGGTGGGCATCAGCGGCGTCGACACCCGCGCGCTGACCCGGCACCTGCGCTCGCGCGGGGCGATGCGCGTCGGCATCTCCACCGTCGACCTCGACCCGGCCTCGTTGCTGGCCCGGGTCAAGGCCGCGCCCGAGATGCTCGGCGCCGACCTGTCCGCCGAGGTCAGCACGGCCGAGCGCTACACGGTCGACGCGGTCGGGGAGCATCGTTTCACGGTCGCGGCCCTCGATCTGGGCATCAAGCGCAACGTCTCGCGCCGGCTGGCCGCGCGGGGCGTCACCACGCATGTCTTCCCCGCCACATCCTCCCTTGAGGACCTGCTCACGGTGAATCCCGACGCGGTCTTCCTGTCGCCGGGGCCGGGCGACCCGGCTACCGCCGACGGTCCGGTCGCGCTGGCCCGCGCCGCGCTCGCGCGCCGCTTGCCGCTGTTCGGCATCTGCTTCGGCAGCCAGATCCTGGGCCGGGCGCTCGGCTTCGGCACCTACAAGCTCGGGTACGGCCACCGCGGCATCAACCAGCCGGTGTTCGACAAGACCACCGGCAAGGTCGAGGTGACCAGCCACAACCACGGCTTCGCCGTCGACGCCCCGCTGGACACCGTGATCGACACGGAGTTCGGCGGCGTCGAGGTCTCGCACGTCTGCCTCAACGACAACGTGGTCGAGGGCTTGCGGGCGCTGCACGTGCCCGCCTTCACCGTCCAGTACCACCCCGAGGCGGCGGCGGGCCCGCGTGACGCGGACTACCTGTTCGACCGCTTCGTCGAGCTCGTCGAGAAAGTGGACGCCTGATGCCGAAGCGCACCGACCTCCAACACGTCATGGTGATCGGCTCCGGGCCGATCGTGATCGGGCAGGCCTGCGAGTTCGACTACTCCGGCACCCAGGCCTGCCGTGTCCTACGCGCCGAGGGCCTGCGGGTCTCCCTGGTCAACTCCAACCCCGCGACGATCATGACGGACCCGGAGTTCGCCGACGCCACGTACGTCGAGCCGATCACGCCCGAGTTCGTCGAGATGGTCATCGCGCGGGAACGGCCGGACGCGATCCTGCCCACCCTCGGCGGGCAGACCGCGCTGAACACCGCGGTGGCCCTGCACGACAACGGCGTTCTCGACAAGTACGGCGTCGAGCTGATCGGCGCCAACATCGACGCGATCCGCCGCGGCGAGGACCGCCAACTGTTCAAGGACATCGTCGCGAAGGCCGGGGGCGAGACACCGCGCAGCCGGGTCTGCCACTCGATGGACGAGGTCACGGCGACCGTCGCCGAGCTCGGTCTGCCGGTGGTCATCCGGCCGTCGTTCACCATGGGCGGCCTGGGCTCCGGCATGGCGCACACCGACGAGGACCTCGAGCGCATCGCCGGCTCCGGCCTTGCCGCCTCCCCGGTGCACGAGGTGCTGATCGAGGAGAGCGTGCTCGGCTGGAAGGAGTACGAGCTCGAGCTGATGCGCGACAAGCACGACAACGTCGTGGTCGTCTGCTCCATCGAGAACATCGACCCGATGGGCGTGCACACCGGCGACAGCGTCACCGTGGCCCCCGCCATGACGCTGACCGACCGCGAATACCAGCAGCTGCGCGACCTCGGCATCGCGGTGCTGCGCGAGGTCGGCGTCGAGACCGGCGGTTGCAACATCCAGTTCGCGATCAACCCGGAGAACGGCCGCCTGGTCGTGATCGAGATGAACCCGCGGGTGTCGCGGTCCAGCGCGCTCGCCTCGAAGGCCACCGGCTTCCCGATCGCGAAGATCGCCGCCAAGCTGGCGATCGGCTACACGCTCGACGAGATCCCCAACGACATCACGCTCAAGACGCCGGCGGCCTTCGAGCCGGCGCTGGACTACGTGGTCGTGAAGATCCCGCGGTTCGCCTTCGAGAAGTTCCCCGGCGCCGACCCCGAGCTGACCACGACGATGAAGTCCGTGGGCGAGGCGATGAGCCTGGGCCGCAACTTCGCCGAGGCGCTCAACAAGGCGATGCGCTCGATGGAGACCAAGGCCGCCGGGTTCTGGACGGCACCGTCGTTCACCGACCGCGACGAGGCGCTCGCGGCGCTGCGCATCCCGCACGACGGCCGCCTCTACACCGTCGAGGCGGCGCTGCGCCTCGGCGCGAGCGTCGAGCAGGTGCACGAGGCGAGCGGCGGCATCGACCCCTGGTTCCTCGACGAGATCCAGGCCCTGGTCGACCTGCGTGCGGAGATCCTCGCCGCGCCGGTGCTGGACGAGGCCCTGCTGCGCCGCGCCAAGCGGTGCGGGCTCTCCGACCGCCAGCTCGCGGCGCTGCGCCCGGAGCTGGCCGGCGAGGACGGGGTCAGGGTGCTGCGGCACCGGCTCGGCGTCCGGCCCGTCTACAAGACCGTGGACACCTGTGCGGCCGAGTTCGAGGCGCGGACGCCGTACCACTACTCCACGTACGACGAGGAGACCGAGGTCGCGCCCTCCGACCGGCCCAAGGTGCTGATCCAGGGGTCGGGACCGAACCGCATCGGGCAGGGCATCGAGTTCGACTACTCGTGTGTGCACGCGGTCATGGCGCTCAAGGGGGCGTACGAGACCGTCATGGTCAACTGCAACCCGGAGACCGTCTCCACCGACTACGACACCGCCGACCGGCTGTACTTCGAGCCGTTGACCTTCGAGGACGTCCTCGAGGTCTTCCACTCCGAGGACGTCTCCGGCAAGGCCGCCGGCGGCCCGGGTGTGGTGGGCGTGATCGTGCAGCTCGGCGGCCAGACCCCGCTGGGGCTGGCCCGTCGGCTCAAGGCGGCGGGGCTGCCCGTCGTCGGCACCTCGCCCGAGTCGATCGACCTGGCCGAGGACCGGGGCGCCTTCGGCGCCGTGCTCGCCAAGGCCGGCCTGCGCTCGCCCGAGCACGGCACGGCCACGTCCTTCGAGCAGGCCAAGGCGATCGCCGACGCGATCGGCTACCCGGTGCTGGTCCGCCCGTCCTACGTGCTGGGCGGCCGCGGCATGGAGATCGTCTACGACGAGCCGACCCTGGCCGACTACATCGCCCGCGCCACCGAGATCTCGCCCGACCACCCGGTGCTGGTGGACCGCTTCCTCGACGACGCGATCGAGATCGACGTGGACGCGCTCTGCGACGCCACCGGCGAGGTCTACCTCGGCGGCGTGATGGAGCACATCGAGGAGGCCGGCATCCACTCCGGCGACTCGTCCTGCACGCTGCCGCCGGTCACCCTCGCCGGGTCGCACCTGGACGAGGTACGCCGCTACACCGAGGCCATCGCTCGCGGCGTCGGTGTGCAGGGCCTGCTCAACGTCCAGTACGCCCTCAAGGACGACACCCTGTACGTGCTGGAGGCCAACCCCCGCGCGTCGCGGACGGTGCCGTTCGTCTCCAAGGCGACCGCGGTGCCGCTGGCCAAGGCAGCCGCCCGGATCATGCTCGGCGCGACCATCGCCGAGCTGCGCGAAGAGGGCATGCTGCTGCGTACCCGCGACGGCGGCGACATCCCGCCGAACGCGCCGATCGCGGTCAAGGAGGCGGTGCTGCCGTTCAAGCGGTTCCGCACCCCGGCCGGCAAGGGCGTGGACAGCCTGCTCGGGCCCGAGATGAAATCGACCGGCGAGGTCATGGGCATCGACCCGAGCTTCGGCCCGGCGTTCGCGAAGTCGCAGGCGGCCGCGTACGGCTCGCTGCCGACCGGCGGCAAGGTCTTCGTCTCGGTGGCCAACCGCGACAAGCGCTCGATGATCTTCCCGATCAAGCGCCTCGCCGACCTGGGCTTCGAGATCGTCACGACCGCGGGCACCGGCGAGGTCCTGCGCCGCCACGGCATCGAGTGCGAGATCGTCCCCAAGCACTTCGAGAGCCCCGGCCGCAACGCGGTGGCGTTGATCGGCGCGGGGGAGATCGCGCTGATCATCAACACGCCGCAGGGTTCGGGGGCGAGTGCCCGCTCGGACGGCTACGAGATCCGCAGCGCGGCGGTCACCTTCGACATCCCGAGCATCACGACGGTGCCGGGTGCCGCGGCGGCGGTGATGGGCATCGAGGCGCTGATGCGCGGCGACATGTCCGTACGCCCGTTGCAGGAGTTGCACGCCGCGCTGCGGGAGACCGAGTGACCATCTTCGAGACCGCCGTCCGCCCGGTGCTGTTCCGGGTGGGCGGCGGCGACGCCGAGCGGGCACACGAGTTCACCCTGGACCGGCTGGCCGGGCTGAGCTCCGGCGCCCGGGCCCTGCTGCGCCGCCGCTACGCCGTGAGCGCCCCGGTCGAGCACTTCGGCGTGCGGTTCCCCAATCCGGTCGGGCTCGCCGCCGGCATGGACAAGAACGGCGTGGCGCTGCCGGCCTGGCCCGCCCTCGGGTTCGGCTTCGTCGAGGTCGGCACGGTGACCGCCCGCCCGCAGCCCGGCAACGACCGTCCCCGGCTGTTCCGGCTGCGCGACAGCGAGGCCGTGATCAACCGGATGGGCTTCAACAACGAGGGCGCGGAAGCGCTCGCGGGCCGGCTGAAGGCGCTGGGGCCGCTGGGCATTCCGCTCGGTGTCTCGCTGGGCAAATCCAAGATCACCCCGCTCGAGGAGGCGGTGCAGGACTACCTGACCTCCTACGAGCTGCTCCATCCGTACGCGGACTACATCGCGGTGAACGTTTCCTCGCCCAACACGCCGGGCCTGCGCACGCTGCAGGACAAGTCGGCGATCGCCGCGCTGCTCGGCGCCCTGGTCGGCAAGACGCCGGTCCTCGTGAAGATCGCCCCCGATCTCTCCGAGCCCGCCATCGCCGAGCTCCTCAGCGTGTGCCTGGCCTACGGCGCGGCCGGGGTGATCGCCACCAACACGACGCTGAGCCGCGACGGCCTCGCCCCCGCCGACCAGGCGCGGGCGGCCGAGGCCGGCGGGCTGTCCGGGCGGCCGCTGACCGAGCGGGCCCGGGAGATCGTCCGGTTCGTCCACCGGGAGACCGGCGGGAAGCTGCCGATCATCGGCGTGGGCGGCATCGTGGAGCCCGACGACGCGACGCGGATGTTCGACGCGGGCGCGTCGCTGGTGCAGCTCTACACCGGTTTCATCTACCGGGGCCCGGCGTTGGTCAGGGCGGCGGCCCGGGCCCGCCGATGAATCTGCTCGCCCTCGACCGGGCCCATGTCTGGCATCCGTACGGGCCGATGCCCGGCCGCGGCGAACCCTACGTCGTCGACAGCGCCCAGGGCGTCCGCCTCAGGCTGGACGACGGCCGTGAGCTGGTCGACGGCATGGCGTCGTGGTGGGCGGCCATCCACGGCTACCGCCATCCGGTCCTCGACGCCGCCCTGACCGACCAGGCCGCGCGGATGAGCCACGTGATGTTCGGCGGCCTCACCCACGCGCCCGCGGTCGAGCTGTGCCGCACGCTGGTGGAGCTCACCCCGGACGGCCTGGAGCACGTCTTCCTCGCCGACTCCGGCTCGGTCGGCGTCGAGGTCGCGATCAAGATGGCCCTGCAGGCGCAGCTCGCGCGGGGGCGGCCGGGCCGGCGACGGCTCGCGACGTGGCGTGGCGGCTATCACGGCGACACGTTCCACCCGATGAGCGTCTGCGACCCGGTCGGCGGCATGCACGCACTGTGGACCGGCGTCCTGCCGACCCAGGTCTTCGCGGACGCGCCGCCGGCCGACTACGACGAAACGTACGCCGCCGCGCTGGCCGGCATGGTCGAGCGACACGCGGACGAACTCGCCGCCGTCATCGTCGAGCCGGTCGTGCAGGGCGCGGGCGGCATGCGGTTCCACCATCCGGAGTACCTGCGGGTGCTGCGGGAGGCGACCGCGGCGCACGACGTGCTGCTGATCTTCGACGAGATCGCGACCGGCTTCGGGCGTACGGGTGAGTTGTTCGCCGCGGACCACGCCGGGGTGACCCCCGACATCATGTGTCTGGGAAAGGCACTGACCGGGGGATATCTCACCCTGGCCGCGACCCTGTGCACCCCGGCCGTCGCGCACGCCGTGAGCGCCGGGAGCGCGGGCGGGCTCGCGCACGGCCCCACCTTCATGGGCAACCCGCTCGCCTGTGCCGTCGCGAACGCCTCCATCGGCGTGCTGAGGGCTCAGGACTGGCGTGGGCGCGTAAAGACCCTGGAGCGGGGGCTGCGGGCCGGTCTGGAGCCGCTGAGAGGCCTTCCCGGGGTCGCTGACGTGCGTGTTCTCGGCGCGATCGGCGTCGTGCAGCTCGACCGGCCGGTCGACATGGCCCGGGCCACGGCGGCGGCCGTGGGCGCGGGGGTGTGGCTGCGGCCCTTCCGGGACCTGATCTACACGATGCCGCCCTACGTGGCGGACGACGCCGACGTCGCCCTCATTACCCGGGGAATCGCCGCCGCGGTGTCCGCCACCTGACACGAAAGGGGAATCACCGCCCATGGAGACCTTCGGACGGCGGCTGCGCGCCGCCACGGATGCCAGGGGACCGCTGTGCGTCGGCATCGATCCCCACGCCGCTCTGCTGGCCCAGTGGGGCCTCTCGGACGACGTCGCCGGCCTGGAACGCTTCAGCTTTACGGTTGTCGAAGCACTGGCCGATCGGGTCGCCGTCTTCAAGCCGCAGTCGGCGTTTTTCGAGAGATTTGGATCACGCGGCATCGCCATCCTTGAGTCAACTATCCGACAGTCACGAGAGGCCGGCGTGCTCGTGCTCTTGGACGTCAAAAGGGGCGACATCGGCTCGACGATGGGCGCGTACGCGAGCGCCTATCTGGATCCGGACAGTTCTCTGTGTGCTGACGCGATTACTGTGAGTCCCTATCTCGGCGTCGGCTCGTTGCGGCCGGCGTTCGACGTGGCGGCCGCGAACGGCGGCGGCGTCTTCGTTCTCGCGCTCACCTCGAACCCCGAGGGACCGTCCGTCCAGCATGCGCGCGCCGCCGACGGCCGGACCGTCGCGCAGACCGTCATCGACGAGATTTCCCAGCTCAACGCAGGTGCGGGAGATCTTGGAAGCGTGGGACTCGTGGTCGGCGCGACGATCGGAGAGACCGGTCACGATCTCTCGGCCGTCAACGGGCCGCTGCTCGCTCCGGGCCTCGGAGCCCAGGGCGGAGACCCCGCCGGCCTCAAGGCGATCTTCGGCGAGAGCCTGCGGAACGTGCTGCCCTCGTACTCACGCGAGGTTCTGTCGGCGGGCCCGGACGCGGGCGCGCTGCGGGCCGCCGCGGAACGCGCTGCGGCCGCCTGCCGGGCCGTGATCGGGTGAAACGGGCCGCCTACCAGGCCGGGCCGCAGGCCGGTGAGGGGTACCCCCACGTTGCCGAAAGCGCCGTTGAGCCGCTAGTTTTCCCGGCGCCGGGAACCACATGCCCCTTTGGTTCCCAGGCACACCACGTTTCACAGATGCGCCGGTATTCAACTACCAGCGCGATAGGGACCTGAGGAGAACTGGTGCCGCTCCCGTCATTGACCCCCGAGCAGCGTGCAGCCGCGCTAGAGAAGGCCGCGGAAATTCGCAAGGCCCGGGCAGAGCTGAAGGATCAGCTCAAGTCTGGCAAGACCACCCTCGCCGCCGTGCTCGACCGGGCTGAGGGCGACGATGTCGTCGGCAAGCTGAAGGTCTCGGCCGTGCTCCAGGCGCTGCCGGGCATCGGCAAGATCCGGGCCACCCAGATCATGGAGAAGCTCAAGATCGCCGACAGCCGTCGCCTTCGTGGCCTCGGTGAGCAGCAGCGTAAGGCCCTCCTGGGGGAGTTCGCTGCGAACTGACTTACCGGCTCGTGTTCAATGAGCCTGTGAGCATGGATGACGACGCGCGCCCGGCAGCCCGACTCACCGTCCTTTCCGGCCCCTCGGGGGTGGGCAAGGACAGCGTGATCGAGCTGATCCGGGCGCGCTCGCCATGGATCAAGCTGTCGGTGTCGGTGACCACCCGCAAGAAACGGGACTACGAGACCGACGGTGAGCACTACCACTTCGTCACCCGTTCGGAGTTCCAGCGCCTCGTCGACGGCGACCAGCTCCTGGAGTGGGCGGAGTTCGCCGGCAACCTCTACGGCACGCCCCGGGCCCAGGTCGAGGGATGGCTGTCGCAGGGCCGACCGGTGCTGCTGAAGATCGACCTCCAGGGCGCCCGCCAGGTCCGCGGCACGATGGCCGACGCCCAGCTGGTGTTCCTGGCCCCGCCGAGCGTCGAGGAGCTCCGCCGCCGCCTCATCGGCCGTGGCACCGACGACGAGGAGACCATCCGCCGCCGCCTCGCCCACGCGGACGAGGAGCTGGCCGCCGAGAAGGAATTCGACCGTACGGTGGTCAACGACTTCGTCGAGCGCGCCGCGGACGAGCTGGTAGGATTGCTCGGTTCGTCGTTCCTGACTCCCGCCCAGGCGCCGGAGGCGTAGGGACGCCGACTCGCAGGCTCAGCTCCCAAAATCGTGAGGAAACCATTCCGTGGGAACCATCGCCAACCCCGAAGGCATCACCAACCCGCCGATCGACGAGCTGCTCGACAAGACCTCGTCGAAGTACTCGCTGGTGATCTTCGCGGCCAAGCGCGCCCGCCAGGTCAACGCCTACTACAGCCAGCTCGGTGAGGGTCTCCTCGAGTACGTCGGCCCCCTCGTGGAGACGACGCCGCAGGAGAAGCCGCTGTCGATCGCGATGCGCGAGATCAACGCGGGGTTGCTCACCGCCGAGGCCACCGACCAGCCCTGAGCGTCCTCCGGGCTTACTTCGAGCAAGTTCCGACCCGCGTCCGCGCTGCTGCGGCCGCGGGTCGTCTCGTCTGACGGGAGTGGTCATGACCGAGGTCGTGCTCGGCGTCTGCGGTGGGATCGCCGCGTACAAGGCCTGTGAGCTGCTGCGGCTCTTCACCGAGTCCGGTCACGGGGTGCGCGTCGTGCCGACCGCGTCGGCGCTGGAGTTCGTCGGCCAGCCCACGTGGGCGGCGCTGTCCGGGCGGCCGGTCACCGCCGCGGTGTGGGACGACGTGCACGAGGTGCCGCACGTGCGGATCGGCCGGCAGGCCGAGCTCGTCGTCGTCGCACCCGCCACCGCCGACCTGCTCGCCAAGGCGGCCCATGGCCTCGCCGACGACCTGCTGACCAACACGCTGCTGACGGCGACCTGCCCGGTGGTCTTCGCGCCCGCGATGCACACCGAGATGTGGGAGAACGCCGCCACCCAGGCCAACGTGGCCACGCTGCGCGAGCGCGGTCACGTCGTCATCGAGCCCGCGGTCGGCCGGCTGACCGGCGCCGACACCGGCAAGGGACGGCTGCCCGACCCCCAGGAGATCTTCACCACCGCGCTGCGGGTGCTGCGGCGCGGCACCGCCGGCGGCGCCGATCTCGCCGGACGTCACGTCGTGGTCACCGCCGGCGGCACCCGGGAGCCGCTCGACCCGGTGCGCTTCCTCGGCAACCGGTCGTCGGGCAAACAGGGGTACGCCCTCGCCCGCGCGGCGGTCGCCCGCGGCGCCCGGGTGACCCTGGTTGCGGCGAACGTCACACTCGGCGTGCCGGCGGGTGCCGACGTGGTGCCCGTCGGCACAACCGAGGAACTGCGCAAGGCCACGGTCGAGGCCGCCGCCGGAGCCGACGTCGTCGTCATGGCCGCCGCCCCCGCCGACTTCCGCCCCGCCGACGTGGCCGAACACAAGATCAAGAAGACCGACGACGGCGTGGTGCCGGCCATCGCGCTCGTCACCAACCCGGACATCGCCGCCGAGATCGGCGCGGCAAAAGGCCCAGGTCAGCTCTTGGTGGCCTTCGCCGCCGAGACCCGCGACGCGCTGGAGAACGCCCGGATCAAGCTCACCCGGAAACGCGCCGACCTGATCGTCGTTAACGAGGTGGGCACTGACCTGGTCTTCGGCGCCGACCACAACACGGTGACCATCCTGGGCGCCGACGGCAGCACCCGTGGCCTCGGCGAACTTCCCAAAGACGAGGTTGCCGACGCTATCTGGGACGAGGTCGTCTTTCGTCTCGAACCCCAGGCCAAGCAGGATGGGACGGCATAAGACCGGGCCTGCGCCCATTAAGCCGCGGTGACTACACTGCCGCGGAACGAACCTTCGACGAATCTGAGGAGCACCGTGGCACGCCGCCTGTTCACTTCCGAGTCGGTCACGGAAGGCCACCCGGACAAGATCGCTGATCAGATCAGCGATGGCATTCTCGACGCACTGCTCTCGCAGGACCCGCGCAGCCGCGTCGCGGTGGAGACCCTGATCACCACCGGTCAGGTGCACGTCGCCGGAGAGGTGACGACCCAGGCGTACGCCGACATCCCCAGCATCGTGCGCGAAACCATCCTCGGCATCGGCTACGACTCGTCGAAGAAGGGCTTCGACGGCGCCTCCTGCGGCGTCAGCGTCTCGATCGGCTCGCAGTCGCCCGACATCGCCCAGGGCGTCGACAGCGCCGTCGAGCTGCGCGAGGGCAACTCCGAGCACGTCCTCGACGCGCAGGGCGCCGGCGACCAGGGCATGATGTTCGGCTTCGCCTGCTCGGAGACCCCCGAGCTCATGCCGCTGCCGATCGCGCTCGCGCACCGCCTCGCGCGGCGCCTGTCGGCCGCCCGCAAGGACGGCACGATCCCCTACCTGCGCCCGGACGGCAAGACCCAGGTCACCATCGAGTACGACGGTCTGCGCCCGGTCCGCCTCGACACGGTCGTCGTGTCGTCGCAGCACGCAGCCGACATCTCGCTCGAGTCGCTGCTGACCCCCGACGTTCGCGAGCACGTCATCGCCCCCGAGCTCGAGGGCCTCGGCCTGGACACCGAGGGCTACCGCCTGCTGGTCAACCCGACCGGCCGCTTCGAGATCGGCGGCCCGATGGGCGACGCCGGCCTCACCGGTCGCAAGATCATCGTCGACACCTACGGCGGCTACGCCCGCCACGGCGGCGGCGCGTTCTCCGGCAAGGACCCGTCCAAGGTGGACCGCTCCGCGGCGTACGCGATGCGCTGGGTCGCCAAGAACGTGGTCGCCGCGGGCCTCGCCGAGCGTTGCGAGACCCAGGTCGCCTACGCCATCGGCAAAGCCCACCCGGTCAGCCTCTTCGTCGAGACCTTCGGCACCGAGAACGTCCCGGTCGAGCGGATCGAAAAGGCCATCAACGAGGTCTTCGACCTGCGCCCGGCCGCGATCATCCGCGACCTCGACCTGATGCGCCCGATCTACCAGCAGACCGCGGCCTACGGCCACTTCGGCCGCGAGCTGCCGGAGCTCCTCTGGGAGAACACCGACCGCGCCCAGGACCTCAAGTCCGCGGCGGCCTGACCCGCACCGCCCGGCGGGGCGCGCCGGCCCGGTCCCGAGAGGTCCGACCGCATTGACGCAGCAAAAGGGTGCCCCGGCCAGGTCCGGGGCACCCTTTCCATTTCCCGGCGCGGCCAATGCGGTCCCCGGGAGGGCGTCCGTGCGGCGAGCGGGTCGGGTTCCGGGCGTGGTTGATGCGGTGTCTGGGAGGGCGTCCGTGCGGCGAGCGGGTCGGGTTCCGGGCGTGGTTGATGCGGTGTCCGAGAGGCCGTCCGTGCGGCGCACGGGTCCGGGGGAGACGGCCGTGGGGCGCGACGGGCCGGGGGACAGACGTGGCGAGCACGACGGTCTCGGAGAGGCCGATGCGGAGCGCGAGGGTGAGGCCGCGCTGTTCGCCGGGGATGTCATACCCCGGCGCGAGAATGGGCGGGTGACGGCGAAGAGCAGGGAGCGGGAACCGGCGGCGGTGCTGCCGGTCGGCCGCGTCTGCGTCGACGTGCCGCTGCCCCACCTCGACCGGCCTTTCGACTACCTCATCCCGGCGGCCGACGACGCCGCGGCGCAGCCCGGCGTGCGGGTGAAGGTGCGTTTCGCGGGCCAGCTGGTCAACGGCTTCCTGCTCGAACGGGTGGAGTCCAGCGCCCACGCCAAGCTCGCCTATCTGGAAAAGGTGGTCTCCGCCGAGCGCGTCCTCGATCCGGAGATCGCCCGCCTCGCCCGAGCGATCGCCGACCGCTATTCGGGAAGCCTCCCGGACGTCCTGCGGCTGGCAGTGCCACCCCGACACGCCCGCGTCGAAACCCAAGCCACCCCCACGGCCGATCCGACTCCTGTCGGTGCCGCTCCTGTCGGTGCCGCTCCCGTCGATGGCGCTCCTGTCGGTGCGGCGAGCCTGGTTCCCGTCGGTGACGCGGTCCCTGCCAGCCTCGCGGCCACGGGCGATGCTGCCGCCGGGCCGGGCCGGGTTCCCGGTGCCGTTGAGACTCACGGCGATGAGAGCCACCTGAGCGACGCAGAAGGCGCGCTTAGGCCGAACTCGTCGAGTCGTCGGGAGCAGAACGACGGCAGCGATCAGGGCAACGGCGGCGGCCAGAGTGACGGCGGCGGCCAGAGTGACGGCGGCGGCCAGAGTGACGGCAGCGATCAGGGCAACGTCGGTGGCCAGGGCAACGTCGGCGGCCACAGTGACGGCGGCGGCCAGAGTGACGGCAGCGATCAGGGCAACGTCGGTGGCCAGGGCGACGTGGGTGGCCAGGGCGACGTCAGCGGCCAAGGCGACGTCAGTGATCAGAGCGACGGCAGCGGCCAGAGCGGATGGGATGCCTACTCGGCCGGGGCTCCCTTTCTTCGCGCTCTCGAACAAGGCCGCCCGGCGCGGGCGGTGTGGTCCGCCCTACCGGGTGAGGACTGGCCCGCCCGGATCGCCGAGGCCGCGGCGGCCACCGTGCGGGCTGGGCGGGGCGTCGTCGCCGTCGTGCCCGACGCCCGGGATCTCGAGCGGCTTGATCGGGCGCTCACCGCGAGGCTCGGTGACGGGCGGCACGTGGCGCTGCATGCCGCCGCCGGGCCCTCGGAGCGCTACCGGCGGTTCCTCGCCGCGAGTCGCCACCGGGTTTCCGTCGTCGCGGGGACGCGGGCGGCCATGTTCGCGCCGGTCGCCGATGTCGGGCTCGTCGTCATCTGGGACGACGGCGACGATCTGCATGCCGAGCCGCGGGCGCCCTATCCGCATGCCCGGGAGGTGCTGCTCACCCGGGCGCAGCTGGCCGGGTGTTCTGCGCTTGTCGGCGGCTTCGCGCGTACCGGAGAAGCGCAGTTGCTTTTGGAAACGGGATGGGCGAAGGAGATCGTGGCCTCCCGGGAGGTGTTGCGGGCCCGCTGCCCCGCCATCGCGCCTACCGGTGACGATCCGCAGCTCGCTCGCGACCCGGGTGCGGTGACCGCGCGGCTGCCCAGCCTGGCGTGGCAGACCGCGCGGCAGGCGTTGCAGTCCGGCGCGCCGGTGCTCGTTCAGGTGCCTCGGCGCGGCTACCTGCCGTCGGTGGCTTGCGCCGAGTGTCGGACGCCCGCGCGGTGTCCGCACTGTTCCGGGCCGCTCGGGCTGGCTGGTGCGCGTTCGGTGCCTGCCTGTCATTGGTGCGGGCGTGCCGCCGCGGTGTACGCGTGTCCCGCGTGTGGTGGCCGCCGGCTGCGGGCCTCGGTGACCGGTGCCCGGCGGACGGCGGAGGAACTCGGACGAGCTTTCCCCGGCGTGCCCGTGCGCACCTCCGGACGGGACGAGATCCTCGACACCGTGCCCGGCGATGCCTCGGTGGTCGTCGCGACGCCGGGTGCGGAGCCGATCGCCGAGGGTGGGTACGGCGCGGTGCTCCTGCTGGACACCTGGGCGCTGCTGAGCCGTGCTGACCTGCGGGCCGCCGAGGAGACGATGCGGCGGTGGCTGTCCGCCGCCGCGCTGGCCCGGCCGGGGGCGGCGGGCGGTCGGGTCGTGGTCGTCGCCGACGGTTCGCTCGCGCCGGTGCAGGCGCTGCTGCGGTGGGATCCGGCGTGGTTCGCGGCACGCGAGCTGGCCGAGCGCCGTGAGCTGCGGTTTCCGCCGGCCGCCCGGTTCGCGAGTCTCACCGGCCGCACCGAGGCGGTCGCGGAGCTGCTCGCGGCGACCCGATTGCCCGACGGCGCGGAGGTGCTCGGGCCGGTGCCGGCCCCCGACGATCAGGAACGCATGCTGGTGCGGGTGTCCCGGAGCCGCGCCGCCGACCTGGCCCGCGCCCTGCACGAGGGCGCCGCGGTGCGCAGCGCGAAGAAGGCGGCGCTGTCGGTGCGCGTTCAGATCGACCCGGCGGAGCTGCTGTGACCGGAGCGGGGCCGCTGAGTCGGTGGAGATCGACATTGATGTGCGTCGTCAGCACAATGGAGCGATGAACGTCGCCGAAGCCGTCTCCCGGCTGCTGTCGCCCGGTGCCGGGCATGATCCCTACCCCGCGTACCCGTTGCCCATCGGCGGTGATCTGCGCCCTGCTCGGGGTGCCGGAGGCCGACCGGCCGCAGTTCCGGCGGCTCGCCGAGGCGCTCACCGCGGTGTTTCGACTCCCCGGTGCGGTTGACCGAACGCTTCGCGGGGGCGGCCACCCGGATCGCCGGGTTGCCCGTGCCGGCCGGCAGCGAAGTCGTTCTGTTCCTCGGCGCCGCCAACCGGGATCCGGCCCGGTTCGCCGACCCGGACCGCTTCGATCCGGACCGGTCCGGCAACGCGCCGCTGTCGTTCGGCGCGCCGAGGCAGTACTGCCTCGGCGCGCCGCTGGCGCGGCTCGAGGCGCAGGTCGCGCTGCCCGCCGTGCTGCGTCGTTTTCCGGCGATCGAGGCAGCCGGTGAGCCGGTCCGCCGTGACCGGCTCACGCTGCGCGGATGGGCGACTCTTCCGGTCGCGCCGGGCTCCGTAGACTGCAGGGGCGCGCCGGGCTCCGTAGCCTGAGGGCGTCAAGTCTTCACCCGAGTCAGGAGTGGCACCGCGTGACCGTCCAGCCCATCCGTCTGTTCGGCGACCCGGTGCTGCGTACGCAGGCCGACCCGGTCACCGGCTTCGACAAGGAACTGCGCACTCTCGTGAAGGACCTCACCGACACCATGCTCGACGAGGGCGGCGCGGGCATGGCCGCCCCGCAGCTGGGCGTCGGCCTGCGGGTGTTCGCGTTCGACGTCGATGACGTGGTGGGTCACATCGTCAATCCGGTGCTCGCCTTTCCCGACGACGAGGAGCAGGACGGTCCGGAGGGCTGCCTGTCCATCCCCGGCGTCTACGTCGATACGAAACGCCGTCAGAACGTCGTCGCCGAGGGCTTCAACCAGCACGGCGATCCGATCCGTCTGATCGGTTCCGGCCTCATGGCCCGGTGCGTGCAGCACGAGACCGATCATCTCGACGGGGTGCTCTTCCTGGATCGCCTAGACACCGCCGCCCGCAAGGACGCGATGAAGCAGATCCGCGCTGCCGAGTGGTATGACGCGGCTAGTCCGCCCGTGGTCAAGGCAAGTCCGCACGGCCACGGCATCTTCGGTTTGGGACGGTGACCATGCGCCTGGTTTTTGCCGGTACGCCGGAAGTCACGCTGGCGTCCCTCGACGCGATCGCGGCGTCCTCGCACGAGCTGGTCGCCGTGGTGACCCGCCCCGACGCCCCGGCCGGGCGGGGTCGGCGGCTGGTCCGCTCGCCCGCCGGCGCCTGGGCCGACGAGCGCGGCATCGAGGTGCTCACTCCGCAACGCCCGCGGGAGCCCGAATTCCAGGAGCGGCTGCGGGAGATCGCGCCCGACTGCGTGCCCGTCGTCGCGTACGGCGCCCTGGTGCCGCCGCCCGCGCTGGCTATTCCGCGGCACGGCTGGATCAACCTGCACTTCTCGCTGCTGCCCGCCTGGCGGGGCGCGGCGCCGGTGCAGCATGCCGTCCTGCACGGCGACGAGGTCACCGGCGCGAGCGTGTTCGCGCTGGAGGAGGGCATGGACACCGGCCCGGTCTACGGCACGCTGACCGAGCGGATCCGGGCCGTCGACACCTCCGGCGACCTGCTGGGCCGGCTGGCGACCGAGGGCGCGGGGCTGCTCGTCGCCGTGCTCGACGCGATCGAGGCGGGCACCGCCCGGGCCCATCCGCAGCCGGCGGACGGCGTGAGCATGGCGCCGAAGATCACGGTCGAGGACGCGCGGGTGCGCTGGGACGATCCGGCGTTCGCGGTTGACCGGCGGATCCGCGCCTGCACGCCCGCGCCCGGCGCCTGGACGACGCTGCGCGGCGAGCGGCTCAAGCTGGGCCCGGTGCGCCCGGTGGCGAACGCGGTCGCACTCAAGCCCGGCGAGTTGCTGGTCGAGCGCACCCAGGTGCTCGCCGGCACCGCCACCACCCCGGTGATCCTCGGCGAGGTCCGGGCCGCCGGCAAGAAGCCCATGTCCGCGAGCGACTGGGCGCGCGGCCTGCGGATCAACCCGGGAGAGCAGCTTCAGTGAGTTCCGAGCACCGCGCCGACCGACCGCACAACCCCGGGCCGCGGCGCCCCGGCGGACCCGGCTACGGCCGGGGCCAGGACCGCGACGCCCGCACCGGCCGGGGTCCGCGCGGCGGCCGGCCGCCGTCGGATCCGGCACGGCAGGCCGCGTACGAGGCGATCGCCGCCGTGCACCGCGACGACGCGTACGCCAACCTGGTGCTCGGCGACATTCTGCGCGGCATGGGCCTGCACGGGCGGGACGCGGCGTTCGCGACCGAGCTCACGTACGGCACCCTGCGCGCCGTCGGCACCCTCGACCTGATCATCGCGGACGTCGCCGGCCGTGAGGTGGCCCGCATCGACCCGCCGGCCCGGGACGCGCTGCGGCTGGGCGCGTACCAGCTGCTGTTCACCCGGGTCCCGGCGCACGCCGCGGTGAACCAGACCGTCGACCTGGTGCGCTCGGTCGCGCCGGGCGCGGCCGGGTTCGCCAACGCGGTCATGCGCGGCATCTCCGAGACCAGCCTCGACGACTGGCTGACCCGGGTCGCGCCGACCTACGAGGAGAATCCGGTCGGCCACCTCTCGGTCGTCCACCACCACCCGGAGTGGATCATCCGGGCGTTCGCGGAGGCGCTCGGCGGCGACCTGGACGACACCGCGCGCCTGCTCCTGGAGGACAACCAGCCGCCGACGGTGCACCTGTGCGCCCGGCCGGGCCGCTCCGACGCGATCGAGCTCGCGGACGCTGTCGACGGGGTGCCGGGGGCGTTCTCGCCCTACGCGGTCTATCTCAACGGTGGCGCCCCCTCGGATGTCGCCGCTATCCGCGACGGTCGGGCGCACGTGCAGGACGAGGGCTCGCAGCTGGTCGCCGCCGCCCTGCTCGCCGCGCCGTTGGAGGGCCGCGACACCCGCTGGCTCGATCTGTGCGCCGGCCCGGGCGGCAAGGCGGGGCTGCTCGGCTCGATCGCCGCGCAGCGGGGCGCCGAGGTCACCGCCGTCGAGGTCGCCGACCACCGGGCCCGGCTGGTCGAGCAGGCCACCGTCGGACTGCCGGTCACGGTTCTGCCGACCGATGGGCGTACGGTCGGCCGCGATCCCGACCTGCCGGAGGAGTCGTTCGACCGGGTCCTGGTCGACGCGCCCTGCACCGGCCTGGGCTCGCTGCGCCGGCGTCCCGAGTCGCGCTGGCGCCGCCAGCCCGCCGACCTGCCGCCGCTGACCCGGCTGCAACGCGAGCTGCTGGTCGCGGCCCTGCGCGCGGTTCGGCCGGGCGGGGTGGTGGCGTATGTCACGTGTTCGCCGCACATGGTGGAGACCCAGGTGACGGTGAGCGAGGGTGCGCGGCGCAGCGGGGTCGAGGTGGACTTCGTCGACGCGCGTCCGCTGCTGCCGCCGGGCATGCCGAAGCTGGGCCCCGGCCCGACGGTGCAGCTGTGGCCGCACCGGCACGGCACGGACGCCATGTTCCTGGCGGTGCTGCGCCGCACCAGCTGAGGTCGGTCAGTCGACCGGGAGGACCGCCGGCCCGGCGTTCCTGAGCGAGCGGGTCAGGGTGCGCTCGGCGAAGTAGACGAAGCAGCGCACCCGGCGCTCGCCGGCCAGCCACTCGGTGCGGGTGGGGTTGTAGGAGATCCAGCCACTGCGGTACTGCATGTCCGAGTCGTCGGGCACCGCGGCGAAGCGGGCGATCACGCTGCGGCAGGCCGCCGCGCTGCGTTCGGTGCCGGCTTGCAGCTGCTCGTACGAGACGTCCGGCGCCCGCCACAGCCCGGCGAACTCGGCGCGGTGTTCTCCGGTGCACGGCGTGGGTCGCATCTCGGTCACCGCCTGCCCGTCGACCGTCGGGTCGAAGCAGCCCAGGCGCAGTGGGGACGGCCGGGTGAGCTCGCCGGAGAGGCTGTCTTTGCGGCCGCTCTGGCCGTACCCGTCGAGGTCTGCCTGGGTGACGTCGCAGCGGAACCAGCGCGCCCCGCCGGACCAGGCTTTCCGGGTGGGCCACACCACGTGCACGGCGATGCCGGCGGTGCGCCAGTCGCCGCCGAGGAAGTCCTCCGCGGCCGCCGAGCACTCCCGGTAGGCCGCCTTCGCGCCTGCGGTGCCCGGCGCGGGTGGCTCGGCGGCGCCGGGCGGGGTGCCGACGTGGAAGGTCTCGCTGACGTGGACCTCGTCACAGCTCGCCGGCCGGTCGTCGCCGGGGCCGGCGGTCTGCGTCAGCGCCTCGTGGCAGACGCCCGGCACCGGCCGGTAGGCCGCCGGTGCCGGTAGCGGCGCCCAGTCGTCGGTGAGGTCTTTGTCGGTGCCGCTCGGGGGCGCGCTGGTGCATCCGGCGGTGAGTGTCACCGCCGTCAGAGCCGTGATGACCCGACGCATGCTCCGACCCCTCCGCGGGAGAACCCCATGAGTATCCCGGCCCGGCGGACGGAGGCCATACACTTCACCGGTGGAGTCATCGCCGATCATCGCCCCCAGCATCCTGGCCGCGGACTTCGCGCACCTCGCGGACGCGGTCCACGACATCGAGGGTGCGGCCGACTGGGTGCACGTGGATGTCATGGACAACCATTTCGTCCCCAACCTCACCATCGGTCTGCCGGTCGTCCAGAGCCTGCGCAAGGCGACGACGATCCCGTTCGACGTGCATCTCATGATCGCCGACCCGGAGCGCTGGGCGCCCGGGTACGCCGAGGCCGGCGCCTACAACGTCACCTTCCACGCCGAGGCCTGCGACGACCCGGTGGCGTTGGCGAAGACGTTGCGCGCGGCCGGCGCGAAGGCGGGGCTGGCCATCGACCGGGACACCCCCGTCGAGCCGTACCTGGAGCTTCTGCCCTACGTGGACACCGTGCTCATCATGACGATCAAGGCCGGCTTCGGCGGCCAGAAGTTCCTGCCCGAGATGCTCGACAAGGTTCGTGACGTGCGCCGCCGCATCACCGCCAAGAACCTCGAGGTCCGCCTGGAGGTCGATGGCGGCATCGCGGTCGACACGATCGAACAGGCCGCCGAGGCCGGCGCCGACGCGTTCGTCGCGGGCACGGCCGTCTACGGCGCCGAGGACCCCGCCGAGGCGATCCGCAAGCTCCGGGCGCTCGCCGCGCGCGCAGACGTCCGAGCATGAACACCGGCGTCGGGCGCCAGAGTGACGAGCCGGGCGCGGATACCGAGGCCCGGCCCGACCTCGTGCTGGTCGTGGACGATGACGACGACATCGCCGGCTTCGTGGGCTTCAACCTCGAGGTGCACGGCTTCGAGGTGATGCGGGCGCGCGACGGCCAGGAGGCGCTCGAGCTGATGGAGACCCGCCGTCCCGATCTGGCGGTGGTCGACTGGATGATGCCGCGGATGGACGGCGTCGAGTTGACCCGTCGGTTGCGCGCCGAGCCGCTCACCTCCGCGCTGCCGGTGATCATGCTGACCGCCAAGGCGATGACCGTGGACAAGGTCGTCGGCCTCACCGCCGGCGTCGACGACTACCTGGTCAAGCCCTTCGACACCGCGGAGCTGATCGCCCGGGTCTCCTCGACGCTGCGGCGCACCAAGGAGTTCCGCGAGGTGTCGCCGCTGACCGGCCTGCCCGGCAACGCCCGGGTGACCCGCGAGATCGCCGACCGGATGCGGGCCGGTGGGGACTTCTCCGTCGGCTACGTCGACATCGACCGCTTCAAACCGGTCAACGACGTGTACGGCTTCGACCGTGGCGACGAGTTCATCACGGCCCTGGCCCACAGCCTGCATCGCGCCTCGACCGCCGCCGGTCGGCCGCCGGTGTTCCTGGGCCACATCGGCGGCGACGACTTCGTCTTCATCTGCCATCCCGACCAGGTGCTGCCCCTGACCAAGCACATGGTCACCGACTTCGAGGCCTCCGCCGACCAGCTCTACGACCCGGTGGACGCCCGCCGGGGCTACGTCGAGGTGCCGGACCGCCGGGGCGGCAAGCAGCGTGCCGCGCTGGTCACCCTGTCGATCGGCGTCGCGCAGTCCACCACGGGCGGGCGTCCCTATCCCGATCACCGGGCGGTCGTCGCCGTCGCCTCCGAGATGAAGAAGGTCGCGAAGAGCCAGCCCGGCTCGTACGTCGCGATCGACCGCCGTCGCCTCGACTCGGAGAACAGCGACGAGCCGCCATTGTGACCGGGATCGCCCTGTGGCATTTCGGCGTTGGCGTGCAAGACTGATCGGTAACCCACCACGCGCTGGCGGGACTCGGTGAAATTCCGAACCGGCGGTGATCCTTCCGAACCTGGGAGGTAAGCCCGCGACCCGGACGTCGTTTCCTTCGACGGACGGTGGACCTGGTGAGAATCCGGGGCCGACGGTTGATCGACCGGCACACACGCCGATCGGTCAGACAGTCCGGATGGGAGACAGCGCGCGGAGCAGGACCGAGGGCTCGTTGCGGCGTGCCTGGCCCGGGGTGGCGCGAAGCGTCCCCTGATGTCCTGTTCTCGGCGTTTTCTCCCTTTCCCTCGGCGCGTGACCGCACCGCGCCAGGGAAAGGCATTGAGATGGTCACCGAGCACGAGGCGATGGGACGCGCGATCGCGCTTGCCGCCCGTGGCCTCGGCACGACGAGTCCCAATCCGGTCGTCGGCTGCCTGCTGCTCGACCCGGACGGCGAGGTCGTGGGGGAGGGCTTCCACGCGTACGCGGGTGGGCCGCACGCCGAGATCGTGGCGCTCGCCCAGGCGGGCAAGCGCGCCCGGGGCGGCACCGCGATCGTCACCCTCGAGCCGTGCAACCACACCGGGCGCACCGGCCCCTGCGCCCAGGCGCTGATCGGTGCCGGCATCCGGCGGGTGGTCATCGCCGTCGACGATCCGACGCCGGTCGCCGCAGGCGGGGCGGCGACGCTGCGCGCCGCCGGGATCGAGATCGAGACGGGGATGCGCCGGCTGGAGGCCGAGGCGGGCAACGTGGCCTGGCTGACCGCCGTGCGCCGTGGTCGCCCGTTCGTGACCTGGAAGTACGCGGCCACCCTCGACGGGCGGTCGGCGGCGGCCGACGGCACCAGCATGTGGATCACCTCCGAGCCGGCCCGGGCCGACGTGCACCGCCTGCGCGGCACGGTGGACGCGATCGTGGTCGGCGTCGGCACCGTGCTCGCCGACGATCCCCAGCTCACCGTCCGGTATCTGCGCGACGGCAGCCTCGCGATCAAGCAGCCCCTGCGGGTGGTCGTGGACTCCCACGGGCGTACGCCGGCGAAGGCGCGCGTGCGCGACGCCGCCGCCGAGACCTGGATCGCGACGGCGGCCGCGGTGGGCGCCGGCCCGGACGGCCACGTCGACCTCCCCGCCCTGCTCACCGAGCTCTACCGCCGCGGCGTCCGCGCGGCGCTGCTGGAGGGCGGCCCGATGCTGGCGGGCGCGTTCCTGGCCGCGGGCCTCGTCGACCGGGTCGTCGGCTATGTCGCCCCGAAGCTGCTCGGCGGCGGCCGGGCCGCCCTCGTCGACGCCGGCATCACCACGATCGACGAGGCGATCGAACTGGACCTCACAGACCTCACGCAGGTCGGCTCCGACCTGCGCTTCACCGCCACGCTCCGGCAGAAGCCGTCCGACCTCCCCGCCCGCCACCCAAAGCCGGAATAGAGGAGTCTTATGTTCACCGGAATCGTCGAGGAACTGGGTGAGGTCATGTACCTCACCGACGCGGGGGGAGACTCGGCGGTACTTGCCGTGCGAGGACCTCTCGTCACATCCGACGCACGGCACGGCGACTCGATC
This sequence comes from Actinoplanes sp. NPDC051346, assembly GCF_040682215.1. Lineage (NCBI taxonomy): Bacteria > Bacillati > Actinomycetota > Actinomycetes > Micromonosporales > Micromonosporaceae > Actinoplanes > Actinoplanes sp. NPDC051346. The sequence goes on from NZ_JBFBAJ010000001.1 coordinate 938,631, forward strand.
GCGGTCAACGGGGTCTGTCTCACGGTTCTCGACACCGTCGACGGCGTCTTCACCGCCGACGTCATGGGCGAGACCCTGCGGCGCTCCTCCCTGGGCGCGCTGGGCTCCGGCAGCGCGGTCAACCTGGAGCGGGCCGCGACGGTCGGCAGCCGGCTCGGCGGGCATCTCGTGCAGGGCCACGTCGACGGCGTCGCCACGATCGTCTCCCGGGAGCCCGCCGACCAGTGGGAGGTGCTGACCTTCTCCCTGCCGCCGGAGCTGTCCCGCTACGTGGTGGAGAAGGGATCGATCACCGTCGACGGGGTCTCGTTGACCGTCATGGCGGTGACCACCGACACGTTCAGCGTGGGCCTGATCCCGACCACGCTCAAGCTCACCGTCCTGGGGTCCAAGGACGTCGGCGACCCGGTCAACCTCGAGGTCGACGTCATCGCGAAGTACGTCGAGAAGATGCTGGGGGATCGTCATGTTGGATGATATCGAGCGCGCTGTCGCGGACATCGCCGCCGGGCGGCCGGTCATCGTCGTGGACGACGAGGACCGGGAGAACGAGGGCGACCTGATCTTCGCCGCCGAGCACGCCACGCAGGAGCTGCTCGCGTTCATGGTGCGGTACACCTCCGGCTACATCTGCGTGCCGCTCACCGAGGAGGAGGCCGACCGCCTCGACCTGCCGCCGATGTTCCACACCAACCAGGACCGGCGTGGCACGGCGTACACGGTGACCGTCGACGCCCGCGAGGGCGTCAGCACCGGCATCTCGGCCGCCGACCGGGCGCACACGATCCGGCTGCTGTCGAGCGCCGACACCCAGCCGACTGACCTGTCGCGGCCGGGCCACGTCGTGCCGCTGCGGGCCAAGGCCGGTGGGGTGCTGCGCCGGGCCGGGCACACCGAGGCGGCGATCGACCTGGCGGTGCTGGCGGGGCTGCGCCCGGCCGGCGTGCTGTGCGAGATGGTCAACGACGACGGCACCATGATGCGCCTGCCCGACCTGGAGAAGTTCGCGATCGAGCACGACCTGGCGCTGATCAGCATCGCCGATCTGATCGCGTACCGGCGGCGGCGCGAGCAGCACGTGGAGCGGGTCGTGGAGACCCGGCTGCCGACGGAGCACGGCGACTTCACGGCGGTGGGCTACCGCACCGGCGTCGACGGCGCCGAGCACGTCGCCCTGGTGTACGGCGACCTCGGCGCCGGCGACGACATCCTGGTGCGCGTGCACTCGGAGTGCCTGACCGGCGACGTCTTCGGCTCGGTGCGCTGCGACTGCGGGCCCCAGCTCGACGCCGCCCTGGAACGGGTGGCGCAGGCCGGGCGGGGTGTCGTGCTCTACATGCGCGGGCACGAGGGCCGGGGGATCGGACTGCTGCACAAGCTGCAGGCCTATCAGCTGCAGGACCGCGGCCTGGACACCGTGGACGCCAACCTGGAGCTGGGCCTGCCGGCCGACGCCCGCGACTACGGCACCGGCGCGCAGATCCTCTACGACCTGGGCGTGCGCTCCATGCGGTTGCTCACCAACAACCCGGCGAAGCGGGCCGGGCTCGAGGGCTACGGCCTGACGATCACCGGCCGGGAGGCGCTGCCCGTGCGCCTGCACCCGGAGAACGTCCGCTACCTGCGGACCAAGCGGGACCGCATGGGGCACCTGTTCGAAGCGTTGGGCTGATAAGCCCCCTCGGGGCATGTGAGCATTCATCTAAAAGGGGGCAACATGGCCGGTTTTGGTGATCCGCACCTGCAGACCGTCGAGGCCGCCGGGCTGACGCTCGGTATCGTCGGCTCGCGCTGGCACTCCGACCTGGTCGACCACATGGTCGAGCGGGCGCAGGAGGCGGCCAAGGCGTGCGGCGTGGACCACGTGGTCGTGGCCCGGGTGGCGGGCTCGGTGGAGCTGCCGATCGTCGCGCAGGCGCTGGCGAAGAAGTGCGACGCGGTGGTGGCGCTCGGCGTGGTCATCCGCGGGGAGACGGCGCACTTCGACTACGTCTGCGACGCGGTGACCGCCGGGCTGACCCGGGTGTCGCTGGACGAGCGCACGCCCGTGGCACACGGCGTGCTGACCGTGGAGAGCCTGGGCCAGGCCAAGGACCGGGCCGGCCTCGAGGACTCGATCGAGGACAAGGGCTGGCAGAGCACGGTCGCCGTGCTCGACGCCGTCCTCGCGATCCGCGACGTCGAGAAGGGCTGACCTACAGCCGGCCCGCCTCGATGATGCGGGCCAGGAACTGTCGCGTCCGCGCCTCGACCGGGTCGCCGAGTACCTGCTCCGGCGGCCCGGTTTCGAGCACCCGGCCGCCGTCGAGGAAGACGACCCGGTCGGCGACCTGACGGGCGAAGCCCATCTCGTGGGTGGCCAGCACCATGGTCATGCCCTCGTCCTTGAGGCCGCGGATCATCGTGAGCACCTCGCCGACGAGCTCCGGGTCCAGCGCCGAGGTCACCTCGTCGAGCAGCAGCAGCCGCGGGCTGTTGACCAGGGCCCGCACGATCGCGACGCGCTGCTGCTGCCCGCCCGAGAGCCGGTCCGGGTAACTGTCCGCCTTGTCGGCGAGCCCTACCCGGTCCAGCCACCGCATCGCCTGGTCCCTGACCTCCGCGGCCGCGCGCCCGTGCACCTTGTCCGGGGCGAGCGTGATGTTCCGCAGCACGGTCATGTGAGGGAACAGGTTGTAGGACTGGAAGACCATGCCGATGCGGCGGCGTACCAGATCGGGGTCGGCCCGGGGATCGGTGATGTCCTCGCCGTCGAGCCGGATGACGCCGTCGTCCACGTCGGTCAGCAGGTTGACGCAGCGCAGCAGCGTGGACTTGCCCGAGCCGGAGGCGCCGATCAGCGCTACCACCTGGTGCTCGTCCACCTCCAGCGACAGGTCGTCGAGAACCACGGCGGGCCCGAAGGTCTTACGGAGGTTCTCGCAGGAGAGCAGCATCGTCAGGACCCCGCGGACTGGCGTCGTGCCGCCCGCAGCGTGACCCAGTCGGTCACGCCGATGAGCGGCAGGGCGAGAAGAACAAAGAGCACCCCGGCCACGATGTACGGGGTGAAGTTGGCATCCTGCGCCGTCGCGATCTGAGCCGCGCGCACCGCGTCGATCGGCCCGGCCAGCGACACCAGGCCCACGTCCTTCTGCAACGCCACGGTGTCGTTGAGCAGCGGCGGGGCGACCCGGCGCACCGCCTGGGGCAGCACCACGTGGCGCATCGTCTGCCGGTAGGTCAGGCCCAGCGACCGCGCGGCGGCGAGTTGGCTGGGGTGCACCGACTCGATGCCGGCCCGGAACACCTCGGCCAGGTACGCCCCGTACGTGATCACCAGTGCCGCCCCGCCGAGCACCAGCACGCTCGGCATGCCCTGCAGGCGCAGCCCCGGCACGCCGAGAGTGCACACGTACAGCACGATGATCAGGGGGAGGCCGCGGAACGCGTAGGTGTAGCCGGTGGCCAGCGCCCGTACCGGGAAGAAGACCGGACCGCGCAGCGTGCGCAGCACCGCGACCAGCAGGCCGAGCGCCAGCGCGGCGACCGCGCAGACGGCCAGCAGCCGGATGTTGAGCCACAGTCCGTCGAGCACGGCGGGCAGATACTTCTTCGCGATCTCCACGTCGAAGAACGACGTCTTGACGCGCTCCCAGCCGGGGGCGCCGGTGACCGCGAAGGCCAGCGCGCCGCCCACGACCGCGGTGGACAGCGCCGAGAGCAGCACGGAGCGGATCGTCTGCCGCCTGCGGTAGGCGATCCGGCCCCGCTGAGTCTCGCTGGGCCGCATGCGCTCGGCCGTCACGACAGCTCGGGTGCCCCGGCGGAGCCGGCCAGCCAGGTCTTCTCCAGCGTCGCGAGGGTGCCGTCCTGGCGAAGCTGCTCCACTGCCTGGCTGACGCACGGGGTCAACTTCGAACCCAGATCCAGGACCAGACCGAACTGCTCGGGTACGCCCACCTGCGGCAACTGCCCCACGATCACCCCGTCGTCGAGCTCGGCGCCGGTCATGTAGAACGCGGTCGGCAGGTCCACGACGATGCCGTCGACCTGGCTGTTCTCCAGGGCCTTCTTGGCGTCGTCGTTGTTGTTGAAGACCTGGGGCTTCGCGGTCGGCTTGAGCAGCTCGGTGATCGCCTGGTAGCTGGTGGTCCCCACCTGGGCGCCCAGCGTGGCGCCCTTGAGCTCGGCGATCGTCTTCGCCCCGGCGATCTTCGAGCCCTTCGTGGTGATCACGGTCTGCCGGACGAGGTAGTACGGCGCCGAGAAGTCGACCGCCTTCCGGCGCTCCGGGGTGATCGAGAACTGGTTGATGTCGACGTCGAACGTCTTCGGCCCGGGCGCGATCGCGTTGTTGAAGGTCACCTGGGTCCAGACGACGTTCTCCGGCCGGTAGCCGAGCCGCTTGGCGACCTCGTACGCCACCGCCGATTCGAAGCCCTTGCCGTTGCTCGGCTTGTTCTCGCTGAACCACGGCTCGTACGCCGGGTTGTCGGTGCCGATCGTGAGCTTGCCCGGCGTCCGCGTGGCGAGCGCACCGCTCGCGCAGGCGGCGCCGGTGGCCGCGCTGCCACTCGCGGCGGGACCCGCCTCGTCCGCCGGCGCGCAGGCGCCCAGCGCGGCGAGGAGCACGACGGCGCCACCCAGCGCCACGAAGCTGTGTCTGCTGACCATGTGCCGCAGGCTAACTCCGACCCCCTCCGGCGGGCCAACGCGAATCCCAAGGTTTGGGGCCGTCGCTCGCGGGCCCGTCATGAGCTGCCACAATCGGCTCCTGTGAAGACGTTCGAAGAGTTGTTCGCCGAGTTGCAGGCGAAGGCGGCGCAACGGCCCGCGGGTTCGGGCACCGTCGCGGCGCTGGACGCCGGCGTGCACTTCATCGGGAAGAAGGTCGTCGAGGAGGCTGCCGAGTCCTGGATGGCCGCCGAGCATGAGGGGCCGCAGCGGGCCGCCGAGGAGATCTCGCAGCTGCTCTACCAGGCGCAGGTTCTCATGATCGCCACCGGTCTCGAGCTCAAGGACGTCTATCGACATCTGTGACGTGCCCTCCGCCGCCGTCGTCTCGACTTTCAAGGAGCACGTCCGATGCTGCGCATCGCCGTACCGAACAAGGGAACCCTGTCCGCCCCCGCCGCCCAGATGTTGCGTGACGCCGGTTACCGCCAGCGCACCGACGGCAAGGACCTCGTCTGCCGCGACGAGGACAACAGCGTCGAGTTCTTCTACCTGCGTCCCCGCGACATCGCCACGTACGTGGGCTCCGGCGACCTGGATCTCGGCATCACCGGCCGGGACCTGCTGGTCGACTCGGGCGTGCCGGCCCACGAGCTGCTGGATCTGGGCTTCGGCGGTGCCACGGTCCGCTGGGCGGCGCCGGCCGGCGTGCTGTGCTCGGAGGCCGAGATCGGCGGCCGGCGCATCGCCACCGCCTATCCGGGGGTGGTCGAGCGCTATCTGACCGAGCACGACCTCAAGGCCGAGGTCGTGCGCCTCGACGGGGCGGTGGAGAACGCCGTACGCCTGGGCGTGGCGGACCTCATCGCCGACGTGGTGGAGACCGGCACCACCCTGCGTCAAGCCGGGCTGGTGACCGTCGGGGAGCCGCTGTTGCGCTCCTCGGCGATCCTGGTCGGCCGCCAGGAGACGACGACGGCGAGGGCCGCGCAGCTCATCCGGCGCCTGCAGGGGGTCCTGGTGGCCCGCAGCTATGTGATGCTCGCCTACGACGTCCGGGCGGACCTGCTGGAGAACGCCACCGCGCTGACGCCCGGCATCGAGTCGCCGACCGTCTCCCCGCTGCACCGCGAGGGCTGGGTCGCCGTCCAGGCCATGGTCCGCCGCCTGGATGTGCACCGGATCATGGACGAGCTGTACGAGCTCGGCGCGCGCGCCATCCTGGTCACCGACATCGCCAACTGCCGGCTGTGAGCGAGCGTCCCGCCGGGCGGGGACCTGCCCGGCGGGACGGGCCACGCCAGTGGCAGAGTGGAAGGCGTGAGTACTTCCACGCATGAGGCGGCTGTCTACCGGCCGCGGCGCATCCGGTGGGTGGCCGGCGTCTCCGCGGCCGCGGTGGTGATCCTCTTCACCGTGCTCAGCTTCGGGCTGCACGGCTCCACCGGCGACGGCCTCGGGCAGTTCGCCCGGGGCGACCAGAGCGCCATGATCGGCCTCGGCGTGCTCGCCGGGCTCGGCATCCTCATGTTCACCCGGCCCCGGGTGCGGGCGGACGCCGACCACGTGCAGATCCGCAACGTCGTCGGCAACTTCGATCTGCCCTGGTCGGCGGTGCGCGCGGTGCGCTTCGACCGCAACTCGGCGTGGGCGATGCTCGAGCTGCACGACGACGAGACCGTGCCCGTGCACGCGCTCCAGGCGGCCGACAAGGACTACGCCGTCGAGGGGGTCCGGGCGCTGCGGGCCCTTCACTCGGCCGCCACCTCGTGAGCTGGTAGACTTCTGCGTAGTCGACCACGTCCGCGTTCGCGGGCGCGAAAGAGGAGCCCGCAGGTTCCCACCCGATTCGCTCTCACGGCGGCCGGGTCCGGTCAACCGATTCCGGGGTTCCGGGGTGGGTGCGCGTCCTCATGGGCGCCGATGACCGGTCGAGCGGGCCCTGGCATATGCCGGGGCCTTCTGCTTTCCCGTCGCCGGTGGCGGTTCACCGGTGGGCGCGAGGCCGACCGACATTGGCAGGGCTTTCTCCGGCGGAAGCCGGGGAGGGCCCGGAACATGACATCGTTCTGAGGAGGCCCCATCAGCGTCGAACCACGCGTTAACGAACAGATCCGGGCACGAGAGGTCCGTCTGGTCGGCCCCGAGGGTGAGCAGGTGGGCATCGTCCCGCTCGAGCGCGCCCTGCAGCTGGCTGCGGACGTCGACCTGGACCTGGTCGAGGTCGCGCCGATGGCACGTCCGCCGGTGTGCAAGCTCATGGACTTCGGAAAGTTCAAGTACGAGAGTGCACTCAAGGCGCGCGAAGCCCGGCGCAACCAGCAACAGACCGTCATCAAGGAAATGAAGCTCCGCCCGAAGATCGACCCGCACGACTACGAGACCAAGAAGGGTCACGTGGTGCGGTTCCTCAAGGCGGGCGACAAGGTCAAGGTGACGATCATGTTCCGCGGTCGCGAGCAGAGCCGCCCGGAGCTGGGTTTCCGGCTCCTGCGCAGGCTCAGCGAAGAGATCTCGGAACTGGGTTTCGTCGAGGCCAGTCCCAAGCAGGACGGCCGCAACATGATCATGGTGCTGGCTCCCCACCGGGCGACCAAGGCCGCCGCCGCGGCGACCATCGCGGCCAACGCCCGCCCGCCGCGGGAACCGCGTGAGGGCGATGGTGCCGAGGCACCTCCGGCCGCAGCAGCCGACACCACCGCAGCAGAGTAGTTACGAAATTCCCCGCCGGTCCCCGGCCGGCGGGGCAGAGAGAGTAGGCGTTCAAGTGCCGAAGATGAAGAGCCACACCGGCATGGGTAAGCGGGTGAAGGTCACCGGCAAGGGCAAGATCGTCCGTGAGCAGGCCGGCAAGCGCCACCTGCTCGAGGGCAAGTCCTCCCACGTCACCCGCCGGATGACCGGTACGGTCGTCGTGGCCAAGGCTGACACCAAGCGAGTCAAGAAGCTGCTGGGCCGCTGACGCGCGCGCCACACCCGTTCCCCTGTTAGGAGTACCGAAATGGCACGCGTCAAGCGGGCAGTGAACGCCCAGAAGAAGCGTCGCACGTTGCTGGAGACCGCCAGCGGATACCGCGGTCAGCGCTCGCGGCTCTACCGCAAGGCCAAGGAGCAGGTGCTGCACTCGATGCAGTACGCCTACCGCGACCGGCGTGACCGCAAGGGCGACTTCCGTCAGCTCTGGATCACCCGCATCAACGCGGGCGCCCGGGCCAACGGCCTGACCTACAACCGCCTCATCCAGGGCCTGAAGCTGGCCGGCGTCGAGGTGGACCGCAAGATCCTGGCCGACATGGCCGTCAACGACGCCGCCTCGTTCGCGGCGATCGTCGAGATCGCTCGCGCCGCCGTCGCGGCCGAGGGCACGGGCGGCGCCGCCGCCCAGGCCGCCTGAGCTAGTTCTCTCGGGGCGTCTTCCGGTTCGTCCGGGAGGCGCCCCGATGCATGTCCTCGGAGGAAGCGTGACCTTCACCCCCCGTACCCCCAGGGTCGTCGCGGCCCGGCGCCTGCAACGCCGCCGCGACCGCGACCAGACCGGCCGCTTCCTGGCGGAAGGCCCGCAGGCGGTGCGGTCCGCCCTGGCCGCGGGGGTCGTCCTCGAACTGTTCGGTACGGACGCCGCGCTGACCCGCCACGGCGACCTCGCCTCGCAGGCGCCCGAGGTGTCGCCGGTGACCGACGAGGGGCTCGCCGCACTCGCCGAGACGGTGCAGCCGCAGGGGCTGGTCGCGGTCTGCGAACAGGTCGACGTGCCGCTGGCCGACGCCCTCGCGAAGCAACCCCGCCTGGTCGCGGTCGTCGCCGAGATCCGAGACCCGGGCAACGCGGGTACGGTGCTGCGCACGGCCGACGCCGCCGGGGCCGGTGCGGTGGTGTTCGCGGGCGACGCCGTGGACCCGTACAACGGCAAATGTGTGCGGTCCTCCGCCGGAAGTCTGTTCAACGTGGACGTCGTGCGGGCGTCGCTGACCGTCGCCGGCGACCTGCGCGCCGCCGGGCTTCAGGTGCTCGCCACCACGGGCTACGGCGACGCCGACCTGGACGACCTGCTCGACGACGGCTCGCTGGCGGGGCCGACCGCGTGGCTGTTCGGCTCGGAGGCCCACGGGCTGCCCGACGAGGTGCTGAAGGCGGCTGACCGGCGGGTGCGCGTACCGATCTACGGCGGTGCGGAGAGCCTTAACCTGGCTGCCGCGGCGGCGGTCTGCTTGTATGCTTCGGCGAGAGCGCAGCGCTCCCCGAGGAGACCGTCATGAGTCAGATGTTTACCCAGCCCGCTGGTCGCGGGCTGGTCGCCTGACTTATTTGCGCGAACTTCCCTGACCGGCGGGCTGCGGCCCCGCCGCGCCTCCGTACACTGATCCACCGAGTCAGCCCCTCGCGGCCCTCGCTGCGCTCGGTGCACTCGGTCCAGACGAGCCGATGGTTCATCCGGTGTGAGGGAGTTCGCCCGACCATGTCCTACCGCAACGATCCGTACGATCCCAAGCAGGCCGCCCTACTGGCCCCCGAGGCCCTCGAGGCCGCCGTCACCGAGGCGGAGCAGGCGTTCGCCGCCGCGGGCGACCTCGACGCGCTCGGCGTGCTGAAGTCCGCCCACCTGGGTGACCGTTCGCCCGTGTCGCTGGCCCGCCGCGAGATCGGTTCCCTGCCGCCCGCCGCCAAGTCCGACGCCGGCAAGCGCGTCAACGTGGCCCGGCAGTCCATCCAGGGCGCGTTCGACGCCCGCCTGGCCGAGCTGGAGCGCGAGCGCGCCGCCCGCGTCCTGGTCGAGGAGCGCGTCGACGTCACCCTGCCCTGGGACCGGCGTCCCCGCGGCGCCCGGCACCCGCTGACCACGCTCATGGAACACATGACCGACCAGTTCGTCGGGATGGGCTACGACGTCGTCGAGAGCCCCGAGCTCGAGCTCGAGTGGGCCAACTTCGACGCGCTCAACATCGGGCCGGACCACCCGGCGCGCGGGCTCATGGACACGTTCTACGTGGACCTTCCCGGCCTGGTCATGCGCACACACACCTCGCCCGGCCAGGTGCGCACCATGCTGACGCGGCAGCCGCCGATCGCCGTGGTCTGCCCGGGCCGGGTCTACCGCACCGACGACCTCGACGCCACCCACAGCCCGGTGTTCCACCAGCTCGAGGGGCTCGTGATCGACGAGGGCATCACCATGGCCCACCTCAAGGGCACGCTGGACCACTTCGCCCGGGCCATGTTCGGCCCGGACGCGCGCACCCGCTGGCGTCCGCACTACTTCCCCTTCACCGAACCGTCGGCCGAGTTCGACGTGTGGTTCGCCGGCCACCGCGACGGCGCGCGCTGGGTCGAGTGGGGCGGCTGCGGCATGGTCAACCCGCGGGTCCTCGTCGCGTGCGGCATCGACCCGGAGCGCTACTCCGGCTTCGCCTTCGGCATCGGCGTCGAGCGCACGCTGATGTTCCGCAACGGAGTGAGCGACATGCACGACATGGTGGAGGGTGACGTCCGGTTCACCCGCGACTTCGGTATGGCGGTCTGATCATGAAACTGTCCCTGTCCTGGCTGCGCGAGCACGTCGAGCTGCCGGCGCCCACCGACGTCGCCGAGCTCGAGCGGCAACTCGTCGGCCTCGGCATCGAGGTCGAGTCCATCGTCGACCAGGCCGCGACCATCAAGGGCGACCTGGTCGTCGGCCGGGTGCTGGAGATCGAGGAGCTCACCGGCTTCAAGAAGCCGATCCGCTTCTGCCTCGTCGACGTCGGCAACGCGGCGCCGCAGGAAATCGTCTGCGGCGCGCGCAACTTCGCCGCCGGCGACCTCGTCGTGGTCATCCTGCCCGGCGGCGAGCTGCCCGGCGGATTCACGATCGGTGCCCGCAAGACATACGGGCGCAACTCCCACGGCATGATCTGCTCCGCGGCCGAGCTCGGGCTCAGCGGCGACCACGACGGCATCATCGTGCTCGCACCGGAGTCGGCGGCGCCCGGCACCGACGCGCGCCCGCTGGTCGGGCTCGACGACGTCATCATCGACATGGAGATCACCCCGGACCGCGGCTACCAGATGAGTGTGCGGGGGGTCGCCCGCGAGCTCGCGTACGCCTACGGCGCGGCGTACACCGACGCGGGTCTCTCCCCGGCGGCGGCCGGCACGGCGGAGGTTCCCTACGCCATCGGCATCGAGGACACGATCGGCTGCGACCGCTTCGCCGCGCGCGTGGTGCGGGGCATCGACCCGTCCGCGCCCTCGCCGGCGTGGATGCAGCGCCGGCTCATCGCGGCCGGCGTCCGCACGATCTCGCTCGCCGTCGACATCACCAACTACGTGATGCTCGAGCTGGGCCAGCCCATGCACGTGTTCGACCTCAACCTGCTGCGCGGCGCTCTGGTCGTACGCCGCGCCCGGCACGGAGAGAAGCTGACCACCCTGGACGGTGTCGCGCGCGTGCTCGACGCCGAGGACATGGTGATCTGCGACGACACCGGTCCGATCTCGCTCGCCGCGGTCATGGGCGGCGAGACCAGCGAGGTGCAGCCGGGCACGGTGGACGTCCTGCTCGAGGCCGCCCACTGGGACCCGGTCATGGTCGGCCGTACGGCCCGGCGGCACAAGCTGTTCAGCGAGGCCGCCAAGCGCTGGGAGCGCGGCGTCGACCCGCAACTGCCGCTGGTCGCCCTCCAGCGGGCGGTCGAGCTGCTCACCGCCCACGCCGGCGGCACGGTGGACGAGCGGGTGCTCGACATCGACCACGTCGCGCCGCCCGCGCCGCTGCACCTGGCCGCCGACCTGGCGACCCGCCGCATCGGCCTGGCGTACCCGGTGGGCCAGGTCGCCGAGCTGCTGGGGCACGTCGGCTGCACGGTCACCGTCGGCGAACCGCTTATGGTGACACCACCGTCGTGGCGCCCCGACCTGGTCGCCCCCATCGACCTGGTCGAGGAGGTGGCCCGCCTCGGCGGTTTCGACGCCATCCCGAGCCTGCTGCCGCCCGCCCGCGGCGGCCGCGGCCTCACCGCGTCGCAGGTACGCAGGCGCACGGTCGGCCGGGCCCTCGCGGAGAACGGCTACGTCGAGGTGCTGTCGTACCCGTTCGTCGCCCCGGCGGCGGCGGACGCGTTCGGCCTCGCGGCCGACGACCCGCGCCGCAGCGCGGTCAAGCTGACCAACCCGCTGTCGGAGCAGGAACCGCTGCTGCGCACCTCGCTGCTGCCGCCGCTGCTCGCCACGCTCAAGCGCAACCTGGCCCGCGGCGAGCGCGACCTGGCGCTCTACGAGACGGGTACGGTGTTCCTCCCGCACCTCGCGACGACCGCCCCGCCGGCCCTCGGCGTGGACCACGGCCCGTCCGACGAGGACTGGACGGCGGCGAACGCGATCGTGCCGGAGCAGCCGTGGCACCTCGCCGCGGTGCTCACCGGGGACGTGACCCCGGCCGGCTGGTGGGGCGCGGGACGCCCGGCCACCTGGTCGGACGCCGTGGAGGCGGCCCGCATCGCCCTGTCGGCGGCCGGCCTGGCCCCGGAGCGCGTCACGGTCGAGGCGGCCGCGTACGCACCATGGCATCCGGGTCGCTGCGCCGCGATCGCGGTCGACGGCACGGTCATCGGCCACGCCGGCGAGCTGCACCCGGCCGTCCTGTCGACACTCGAACTGCCCAAGCGCACCTGCGCGATGGAGCTCGACCTCGACGCGGTGCCGGTTCCGCCGGTCACCCAGGCCGGGAGGATCTCCAGCTTCCCGCCGGCCCTCATCGACGTGGCCCTGGTGGTGAAGACGGCGGTGCCGGCGGCCTCGGTCGAGGCGGCGCTGGTGGCGGGGGCGGGCGACCTGCTCGAATCGGTGCGCCTCTTCGACGTGTACGCGTCGGAGCAGCTGGGCGAAGGGCTGAAGAGCCTGGCGTACAAGCTGACCTTCCGCGCCATGGACCGCACGCTGACCGTCGAGGAGGCCGTGGCGGCCCGCGACGCGGCGGTGTCCGAGGCGTCAGCCCGCACCGGCGCGACGCTGCGCGGAGCCTGAAAACGATCACCGGTCCGCACCGGGGCGCCCCTTTGCAGCGCCGGTAACGATCACCGGGTCCGCACCGGGGCGCCTCTTTGCGGCGCCTGTAACGATCACCGGCCGGGTCTGTCAGGGCCCGGCCGGTGCCACCTCGACCTCGACCGGCGTGCCCGAGGGCGGATTCCCGAAGAGCTCGGCCGCGTTACCGCCCCGGGCGAACAGCTCGTAGCAGGCCCGGCCCGACCACCCCGAGCTGCCCGGCGCGAACGAGATCGTGCCCGAGGGCACGGTGAAGACGCCGTCGCTGACCATCGCCTCGGCCTCGGCGTCGCCGATGCGCACCCGGACCGTCGCGCCGGCCTCCGCCGGGGCGTCGTACCAGCTCGTCTTCAGATTGCCGTAGCCGTCGGTGTAGACAACGGCCCGTGCCGGGGCGGGAGCGACGCTCACCGGCTCACCGAGCAGACTGCCGTCGCCCCGCGCCAGCCGCGCGACGGCGGAGGGAAAGACGTCCCGCGACCGGAACTGCGAACCCGCGTCCGGCACGTTCACCGCCCGCAGCGGCACCCCTTCGGCGGCCAGAAAGGACAGACTGGCGCCGGCGGCCACCCCGACCACGAGCACGCCGGAATCGAGCCGGGCGGCCACCAGCCGCTCCCCGGCGTTGTCCTCCCGCGGATCGTCCTCGTCTTGACGCGGGGCGACGTTGGCATAGACGACCCGGTCGGCCGGCCCTTCCCCAAAGGCGAGCTGGGCCACGCAGAACCCGGCGCTGACGGTGTCGAACGGCGGCACCGGAATGGCGGCGACATCGGCGCCGGGCAGCAGCAGCGCCAACCGCTGCCGCACCTCGGCGAACGCGAGATCCCCCACACCGTAATCGGCGACGACGGTCAGAAGCATTTCCCCAACCTACGGGATCGCCGTGATCTTGCTATCGTCCTCCCGCTCGTGGCGTCGGTCCACGAGCACACCGGGGGAGGACACGATGCGCCATCTTTGGGCGTGGATAACGACAATCGCGATGGGATTCGGTGTCGCCGCGGTCGGTGGGACGCCCGCCGCCGCCGAGATTCCCAATCCGTACGTCTTCAGCTCGGCTGACGTCGGCTTCATCGAGGGCGGCGTCGATGTGCAACGCCGCGTCGACCTCATCCCGGTGATGGACGAGTACGTCGGGGACAAGAAGCCGATCATCCGGATCGACCTGGGCTGGAACTTCATCCAGTCGTGCGCGACCTGTCCCGTGGACTGGACCGAGCTGGACCGGTCCGTCGACGCCGCCTATGCGCAGGGCATGCGCGTGCTGCTCATTCTCGGCTACGCGCCGAGCTGGGCCAACGGCGGTCGGAAGTTCAACTACTTCCCGACCGATGACGCGGCGTGGGCGTCGATCGTCGACGCGGCGGTGGCCCACTTCGGCCCCAAGGTGCAGGCGTACGAGGTCTGGAACGAGCCGAACCTCGAGCACTTCGGCAACTATGGAGACAACAGCGTCGACGTGCGCGCCGGCCGGTACTGGGAGCTGGTGAAGATCGCCTACCAGCGGGTGCACGCGGCCTGCGCCGACTGCGTGGTCGTCGCCGGCGGTTCCGCTTACGGCGACGTCTACGACGCTCGCCAGTCGCGTAACGACAACGAGGCCCGGGACTGGCTCGAGTGGGCGTACAAGCACAACATGCGCGGCTACTTCGACGCCGTTGCCTACCACCCGTACCCCGACATCCGCGGCGGCCACCTCCCGTCCTACGCCATGATCCCCTGCACCGCCCCCCACTGGTACCGGTGGTGGTCCGGCTTCGGCCCGGACGACCCGCAGTGCGGAGGCCTGGCCGCGTTGCGTGCCGTCATGGTCCAATACGGCGACTCGGCGAAGAAGATCTGGGGCACCGAGTTCGGATTCCCGACGTCTGGCTCCCGCGAGCCGCAGTCGCGCGAGCACGTCCGCGACGCGCTGGAGGAAGGCGTGCGCACGTGGCGCTCACGCGACTACACCGGCCCGCTGTTCATCTACTCCTTCCAGGACCTCCAACGATCCTTCCCGCATTGCGTCAAGAATCCCGCCGACGGCGAATGCCACTTCGGTCTCCGCGACGCCGAAGGGCGGCCGAAGGAACCCATCTACAGCGATGTGCGCGCCGCACTGATCGGTAACGACTTCCTGAACTCACTCTCCCCAGGCCGCTCCCTCTTCCGCGGCACGGCGATGCGATCCAGCGACGGCAAGTACTGGCTGTGGATGCAGACCGACGGCAACCTGGTGATCTACCAGGTGGTCGGTGGCAGACAGACGGTGCTCTGGGGACAGGGCGACAAGCGCGCCTACCGCCTGAGCAACCAGCACGACGGCAACCTCGTCCTCTACGACCAGGCCGACAACGTCCTCTGGTCATCCCGCACCAAGGGCAAGGGCGACTCCACACTGTGGATGCAGGAAGACGGCAACCTCGTCCTGTACGCCCACCAACCCCTCCCGGTCAAACCGACCTGGGCCAGCAACACCGTCCGTCCGTAATGAAGAGACGCATCGTCGTATGACTCCGGCCCGGGCCGGCTGCCCTCGGGCGGCCGGCCCGGGTGCTTTCGCGGATCAGTTCACGGCTCTGGTCAGGGAAGGGGCCCGGCCGATCGTTCTTGCGTAGATCCATCGCCCAGTCGAGGAAACGGTCGCGCAGGCCGTCCGGCAGTGGTCCTCGGCGGGAATGGTGGAAGCTGTCGTCGATCGCTTCCCACATGGTCGTGCCGAGGTAGATCAGCAGACTGCCGACGTCATCGGCGTACTCCTCGGAGAGCCGCACTTTCGCCGGCGCGCAGGGCCAAAGCTGACCGCATAGTGGACACTCCCAGCTCGGCCGCGTGGGAACGTGCTCCTCGGTCACATCCAGCCTCCGGTCGCGCGGTACTGCTGGGCCGGCGTGAGCGTGCCGGCCCGACCGACCTCCGGCCAGGCCCCGGTGTGCTGCGCGCTCCAGGCACCTGTGCCGTCAGTCGGTGCGTAACGAGCCCGCACGCGTTCACGTTTTGCCTCGTCGCAGGGCCACTTCAAACCGCACACGCCGCACCTGTCTGCACGCCACATCCACCGACGCGGCAAAGTGCGCGGATAGTGCTTCGCGATCACCATGCTTTCACCCTGCTTCAAGGCATGGTCACGAGAAATGACAGTGCGTTGCCGGCTTGTTGCATCTCTGCTGCATCGGGAACCTATGCTTGCGGAACCGCGGGCAGGAGTCTCGGATGATCACAGTGCAGCGTTGGACGGGCAGGGAGACCCGTGCGCTTCGTGTGGCACTCCGGCTGCCCGTTCGCAGCTTCGCTGCCTACCTTGGCGTCGGCGTGCGGACCATTGCCAACTGGGAAGCCGGCGGATCGAGCGTCATGCCCCGTCCAGAGATGCAGGCAGCCCTGGACACCGCCCTGATCCGTGCAGACCCTGGAACAAAGGACCGTTTCGCCAACCTCCTGGATGACTGCGACGACAGCATGCTTTCGAAGGCGGCCACTGCCTCGGACCAAACCGTCGAGCAGCGTTCGAGGGATGCCCTCGACACGGAGAGTGGGGGCGCTGAGCTCCGCGAGCGCCTGGAAGCCGCTTCGGCGGTCGATCGTGGATCCCTCAGTCTGCTGACCACTCAGTTGAACCAGATTCGCGAGATCGACAGAAAGTTCGGTGTTCGAACCTCGGCGCCACAGCTCGGTGGTTATCTAGCCACGATCAGATCACTCCGGTCGCACACCATCGGCAATCGTGAGGCGCTAGCCGACCTCTACGCCGACGCGCCCACGCTTGCCGGCTGGCAGTGCCTGGACATGGGCAATCTGAGAGACGCCTGGAACCACTACGAGGCAGCCAAAGAAGCGGGCCGAGAGGGCCGATCGTCTCTGACGTTGGTCCATGCATTGGCCGAACAGGCTTACGTTCTGGTGGAGATCGGTGATACTAGGCGCGCGTCGGAGCTGGTCGAGTATTCCCACTCCATTGCCTTGGGAAATGCTCCTGACCTTCTCATTGCGTGGCTCTGGGCGGTGCGCGGTGAAGTGAAATCTGTTGCGGGAGAGGACCCAGCCTGCCGAGCCGCCTTTGACGCGGCGGAGATTACGCTGCCGGCCGACTGCTGCAATCCCGAGACACCCTTCATCGTGCTTAGCGAGGTGCATCTCGCCCGATGGAGGGGCAATGCCTGGGCGCGGCTCGGCGACCCAACCGCTATAGAGAGTCTTCAGAACGCTTTGAACGGTCTGGACGAGAGTTTCGTGCGTGCGAGAGCCGGTATGCACGCCGACCTCGCCGGTGCGTTCCTGACGACGAAGCAATTCTCGCAGGCCAACGCCCATGTTCAGAAGGCGGAAGTGCTGGCCACGCGCGTCGGCTCAGCTCGTCAGCAACGGCGGATACGTCAGCTCAAGGCTGACTTACCGATGAGTTCCTGCCAGGACGTATAGAAGACCGACGAGCGTTCCCGAGCCTTGCGCCGACCCCTGGCGAAGGATCGCGGAGATCTCTCGACGAGGTATCCAAGCCACAGCGCCAGCCTCATCCTTGTCGGCGGGTGCACCGATGTACTCCGCGTCGCGGAACAGGTACACCGAATGTTTCGCGTCGACCATGCCAGGGATGGGATGGAACTCCGAGATGAGTTGTGGCTCACCGAGCGGGCGCCAACCCGTCTCTTCCTCTGTTTCTCGTGCCGCGGCCTCGGCGGAGGACTCCCCGTCTTCAGGAAAGCCACCGGGGAGCTCCCACCCGACTTCATTGGGGACAAAGCGGTGCCGCCGCAGCATGAGGACCTGGTCGTCTGCGTTCATCACCACCGCCACGGCGACATTCCGTAGCCGGACGACGTGATGCCAGAAGCGCTCTCCGCCAGGCGGCTCCACTTCCTGCTGCACGAGCCGTACCCAGGGATTGTCGTACAGTGTCCGCTCGCCATAGACGTGCCATCGCGGAACGCCCTCTGCGTCGTCGACCACGTCGCGATCCTACGCAGTAGCTGCGGTGGCCGTTGTCGTTGACCAATGCGGTCGCGATCCGCCGAGCGGCAATCGGCCATGATGTCTCCCTGCCGATCCCTTGATTGAGGCACGTTGCCGATGGACTGTGGTGCCGCGCACGTCCTGCAGGGGTCCGTCTCGTCCCAGTGTTACTGGCCAGTAGGTTCGTCGTCGGCGTCCGCGGGGGACGTGGTCAACGGGGGTAACAAGGCGTGAGAAGAACTCAGCTGGCGTCCGCATTGGTCGTTGCACTGCTTCTGGGATGTTCGAGGCCGGCGATTGCGGTGTCATCCTCTGTGGCCAGGTCGGACGCATCCGCGACGAGCCTGCCCTGAATGCCGCCATGATCACCTGGCACATCACCGAGGTCAGCCCACCTGCGACGGCCGACGGCATCACCACCTCGCGGGTGTGGCTGACACTCGACGGGGTCGACTTTCCGTGCGCGCGTTGGGCTGATCTCCCCATGTCGGTAGTCGGCGCCGCGGTTGCGGCGTACACCAACCTCCTCAACGGAGAGGGCGAGGTCTTCTCGTACTTCTTCGAGGGCTCTTACTACCTCTACTATCGGCGTGTTGACGCCGACGAGCCCAGGGTCTACATCGAGGCGAACCGCGATGACGACCCCGACAACCCGGTCTCGATCGCGGTCGGCGAGGTGCTGCTCGACCAGTTCCGGAGCGCACTGGCCAGTGCGGTGCACGAGCTCGCCAACACCCTCCAGGGAAAGCCGCACACCGAGGAAGACATGGAGCTCGTGAAGCGAAACCAGGCGATCCTCGCCCGCTGATGGCGTCTATCGATCGACGACTGTGATGGCGCGTCAGCCGCCGGTGGTCGGGAGGTTGTCGAGGAGGGTGCGGCCGATCACCGCGTGCGCCTGCACCGCCGGATGGGTCGCCCCGTAGTTGTCGGGGTCGCCGAGTTCCTCGGCGAACAGTGCGTACGTCAATTTGGGCCGGCCGTCCGGGCCGAACATGATGCCGGCCTCGTGCCGGGAAGCGCCCAGGTCGTTGGAGTCGGCGCCGTACTTCGTGGCGATGCGGCTGCGTTCCTCGGAGGACATCGTGCGGCGGATGCCGTCGTGGTAGCCGTGGATCCAGCGGATGATGCTCAGCAGGAATCGGCAGGACGCCGGGGTGAGCAGCGTGCCGGTGGCGAGGCGCCAGAGCAGGTCGTGTGTCTCGCGGGGGGTCGTGGTGCCCAGGTAGAAGCGGTTGGGGTTCTCGACCGGTTCGACCCGGGTGTGGGTGAAGTTCTTCGCCGCGAGGATCTGGTTGATTTCCGCTGCCGGCACGACGCGGCCGCACATGCGGACGGCGGTGTTGTCCGACATCAGCAGCATCGCGGTCAGGAAGTTGGCGACCGTGATCTGGTCGCCCCAGACGGTGTGCAGGAAGTAGATGCCGGAGCCGTCGAGGATGAGGTCCTGTTGGAGGTCCAGTGTGGTGGCCAGGGTGAGCTCGCCCCGGTCGATCTTGTCCATGACGGCTGTCGCTACGGCGAGCTTCTGGACGCTGTAGCCCTCGGTGACGTGGTCGGCGTCGTCCTCGACGATCAGGCGGGGGACGCCGGCGTGGTCGACGGCGGCGACGTGCGTGTGCCAGGTGCCGCCGGCTTTCGCCTTTTCCCGCTCGTACACGGATCGGATGGTGTCGGGTTTGTCGCTGGTGGGGGGTTCGTCGGGTCGGGCGGCGGCGGCAGGGCCGCTCATGCCGGCCGACACCGCCGCGGCGGCGCCCAGTCCGAGGGCGGAACGGCGGGACAGGTGGGCTGGCATCGTGCTCCCTCGATGATCCGGCGGTCCGTCGGCACGGTATCGCATAACGGCCGGAGGCGCCGGGACGTTACGGCGGGAGCACAAAGGGCGGTCACAGGTGGAGCACGTTGGCCTGGAGCACGTTCCACGATTCCTCGTCGTCGGCGGTTCCCGTGTGGGGGTGCCGGAAGCGGTTCACGTCCACGCACAGATCGTTGATCATCCACCGCCGCCGGTAGAGTTCCAGCAGGTCCGGAAGGACCTCGATGCCGGTGGCGGCGGTGTACGCCGAGTGGTCGTCGCCGAGCAGCCACAGGTCGCGTTCGGGCGGGGCCAGCAGCGCGGTCTCCCAGTCGATGAGCTTGAAGCCCTCGGCGGTCAGCATCGTGTTGCCGGGATGGGGTTCGCCGTGGGTCAGCACGGACCGTGAGCGGTCGGCCGTGGCGGCGAGAACGTCGTAGCGTTCCAGCAACGCGCGGACCGGTGTGGTATGCCGCGCGATCAGGCTGACCGCGCGCGCCGTGTAGGGCCCGGCGTCCGCGACCTCGTAACCTGCCAGGGTTGCCTCGAGCGCGTCGCGGTGGGGGATGACGAAATCGTCGGTGGTCGCCCTCCGGCCGATCTCTCGCGGCGCGGTGTGCAAGGCCACGAGCATGTCGCGTACGGCGTCCCGATGGCTTTCCGCCGGGAAGTCGCCCCACGAAAAGCTTTCACCCTCCAGGTACGGGTACAGCGCCGCGGCATAGCGACGGGTGACGCGCATCAGTGGCCGCACCGGCGCTACGACGAACGGCAGGCTCAGCGCCGAGGCGGCGTCGAGGGCCCCGCGCAGCCGCTCGTACGGGGCGTCCAGGTCCTCGCCGTCGTGGCGTCGCTTGACCTCCAGGTCGTCGACCGTGAGGAACCAGGCGGTCCCGGCCGCCCAGTGGTGGCTGCCCCAGCCGACCGGCCGATACTCCAGGGAGGACTCCAGCGCGAAGGCCTCGCGCAGGATCTGTTCGGGGAGGTCATCGGGCGGCGTCAACACGCCTCGATCATCTCAGGAGATCCGGAAGCGGGCTCGCAGCAGGTTCCGGGGCCGGGAGTTCGGGCCCACGAGCAGATCGAACTCGCCCGGCTCGACGACACGACGCCCGTCCGCAGTCACCAGCGAGCAGTCGGCCGCCCGCACCTCGAGGGCGACCGTGACGCTTTCGCCCGCCGGCACCTCGACCTGTCGGTACGCCTTCAGTTCCCGGGTGGCCCAGGTGACGCTGGTGACGAGGTCGCTGACATACGCCTGGACCGTCTCGAGCGCCGGCCGGCCGCCGGTGTTGTCCAGCCGTACGGTGGCTCGGATCGTCCCGTCCTTCCGCACGTCGGGGTCGGCGATGCGCAGGTCGGCGTACTCGATGGTGGTGTAGCTCAGGCCCTCGCCGAAGGCGAACAGCGGGTCCTGGTTCAGGTCGGCGTAGCGGTCGCCGTGCTGGCCGCGGATCTGGTTGTAGTAGATCGGCTGCTGGCCGACGTGCCGGGCGGCCGACACCGGCATCCTGCCGGCGGGTTCGATGTGGCCGAGCAGCAGTTCGGCCAGGGCCCGGCCGCCGCGCATGCCCGGGTTGAAGGCCTGCACCAGCGCGTTCGCCCGCAGCGCGGACGGGGGCAGCACCGCGGGCTTCGAGTTCATCAGGACCACGATGGTGGGCGTCGAGGTGTCGGCGAGGGCGTCGAGCAGCGCGATCTGACCGCCCTGGAGTTCCAGAGTGGCCGTCGACTTGCTCTCGCCGGTGAGCGCCACGGTGTCGCCCACGACGACGACCGCGTAGTCGGCGGCGCGCGCGGCCGCGACCGCTTCGGCGATCATCGCGGGGTCGGCGTCGGCGGGCTGGGAGATCGGCGGCCGGGGCTGGCCGTCGGCGTAGTGCGCGCCGGCCGGGTCGGGCACCAGGTGCTCGATGTCGGCGCCGCGAGCGGTGGTGATCGTCCAATCGGTCGGGGCGACCGCCCGGAAGCCGTCCAGCACGGTCTCGACGAGTTCGCGGGGCTGGCCGTCGGGCATCCAGTCGACCTGGCCCGACGCGCCGGCCCAGTCGCCGAGTTGGGCCTGCGGATCGTCGGCGTTCGGACCGATGATCGCGATGGTTCTGGGGGTGCCGGCCGGCATCGGCAGGGTGCCGTCGTTGGTGAGCAGCACCAGCGAGCGGCGGGCCACCTCGAGATTGAGCGCGGCGTGGTCCGGGTGCCCGATGACCGCCGCCTGCCGTCGCGCGTCGGGGGCGCGGGGGTTCTCGAAGAGGCCGAGTTCGACCTTGAGCCGCAGGATCCGGCGTACGGCGGCGTCGACGTCCTTTTCGGCGACCAGGCCGCGCCGCACCGCGGCCTGGGCACCCTCGAAGAACGCGGGGGTCGTCATCACCAGGTCGTTGCCGGCGCGGACGGCGACGGCCGCCGCCTCCACGTCGTCGGCGCAGACCTTCTGTTCCCACACCATGCGCCCGACGTTGTCCCAGTCGGTGACGAGGGTTCCGGTGAATCCCCACTCTCCTTTGAGGACGTCGTTGAGCAGCCAGGTGTTGGCGGTGATCGGCACTCCGTCGATCGACTGGTAGCCGATCATGAACGTGCGGCAGCCCTCGCGGGCGACCCGCTCGAACGGCGGCAGGAACCAGGCCCGCAGCTTGCGCGGGCTCAGGTCGGCCTCGCTGGCGTCCCGACCGCCCTGCGTCTCGGAGTAGCCGGCGAAATGCTTGGCGGACGCGATGACGGCGGTCGGATCGGCGAGGCCATCGCCCTGGTAGCCGCGGACCATCGCGGAGCCGAGCTCGCCGATGAGGAACGGGTCCTCGCCGAACGTCTCGTTCACTCGTCCCCACCGCAGGTCGCGGGCGATGCACAGCACCGGTGAGAACGTCCAGTGGATGCCGGTCGCGGACACTTCGACGGCGGTCACCCGGGCGACGCGCTCGACCAACGCCGGGTCCCAGGTCGCCGCCATCGCGAGCTGGGTGCCGAAGACGGTCGCGCCCGGCCAGAAGCCGTGTCCGTGGATGCAGTCCTCGGCGGTGATCAGCGGAATGCCGAGCCTGGTCTGCGCCGCCAGGTCGATCGCCTCGAGCATCCGTTGCGGGGAGGCGTGCAGGATCGAGCCGGCCAGTCGCGTGGTGATCGCGTCCTCGAGGTCCAGCCGGGCGTCGAGCTGGAGCATCTGGCCGACCTTCTCGGCGAGCGTCATCCGGCCCAGCAGATCCTCGACCCGCTGATCGATGCCCAGGGCCGGATCACGGTACGGGTCGCCAGCAGCCATCGCTCTCCTCCGATGCATCGCCCAGCGCGGGGAAGTGTCGCATGGCCGGAACCGGTACCGGCGGCCGCGGGGATCGGCTTTTCGGCCATCGAGTTCCGGAACCTCAGCAGGCGGCGGGCGTGGCGACCGGCGCCGTGGTTGACGTGTCGCCGGTGGGTCCGTCGGGATCCTGGCGCTGTCGCGCGGGGAACCCCCGGACGACGAGCAGCACGCCGAGGGTGATCTCGAAGAGGCCGCCGGGCACCGACAGCGCCACGCCGACGGCATAGCCGAGGATCTCCAGCACGGCCCCCAGCAGGAAGACGCCGTAGCCGACGAGCCCCCACACGGCCAGGAATCGGGGCACCAGCCGGGCCCGCGACAACACCCGACAGAACACCATGCCCACGGCCCCGACGGAGATCATCGCGAGCTGGTAGCTGTAGTGGTTCCCGACCTTCGCGACCCGGGCCAGCGCCGGCAGGCCCGACGCGCCGTCGGCGCCGGCATCGGCGTACTCCTGGGCGAGCGGCACCAGGATCAGCAGGAAGAGGATCCCGGCGGTGAGCAGCACCGCCTCGATCGCCCGCCCGACCAGATATGCGTAGGCGGACAGCTCGTCGTGCGCCTTCAGCACCGGAAACGCCAGCACGCCGATGCTGGCGACGACAGCGGAGTTGACCAGCATCAGCAGCGCCCCGGCCGACACGCGCAGCTGGTTGTCCGCCACGGCGGCCAGCACGTCGGGGGCGCCGGACCCGGAGTCGACCAGCGCGCCACCCGTGGCGTACACGACGAACGCCAACAGGAACAGTGCCCCCACGGCTCGCCCGACCATTTTCGTCGACATGGTTTCTCCCATCACGGGCGACGCGGCGCGCCACCTTACGTTGTAAGGCAGACGGTACCTTACTAAGTACGAACGAGCCAAACTCTGGGAGGTCGAGTGCCGAAGTCAGGAACCCCGCTGAGTCGGGAACGGGTGCTGCGAGCCGCCGTCGCGGTCGCGGACGAGGGCGGCCTCGGGTCGCTGACGATCCGCTCGCTCGCCCGCGAGCTCGGTGTCAAACCCATGTCGGTCTACCACTACGTCGCGAACAAGGACGAGATCCTCGATGGCGTCGTCGACCTCATCTTCGGCGAGATGGAAGTGCCGTCACCCGGCGGCGACTGGCGCGCGGAGATCCATCGGCGTGCCACCTCGGCCCGTCGGGTCCTGAGCAGCCATCCCTGGGCGATCGGGCTGCTGGACTCGCGGACCGCGCCCGGCCCCGCCACCCTGCGCCACCACGACGCGACCATTGGCGTCCTGCGCGGGGCTGGCTTCTCGGTGAAGTTGTCCGCACACGCCTACGCCCTGCTCGACAGCTACATCTACGGCTTCGCGCTGCAGGAGGCCGCGCTGCCCTTCCGCGGCCCGGACACCGCCGCCGAGGTCACCGAAACGATCATGCAGGGGTTCTCCGGCGACGAGTACCCGAACCTCGTGGAGATGGCGACCGAGCACATCCTCCGGCCCGGCTACGACTTCGGCGACGAGTTCGAGTTCGGGCTCAACGTCATCCTCGACGCCCTCGCCGCGTGGCTGCGATCACCTGGGCCCCGCGGCGGCGAGCCAGAGTACCGTCGGCCTGTCGACAGTCGTCGACAACTGTCGACAGTCGTCGACGCAGGGCCTATGCTAGGGCGAACAGAGACTCCGGGAGGAGTGGTCATGAGAATGGTGAGCATCCGAAACCTCCGCGGCGAGGAGCTGAAACGATGCGCCCACGCCGGCGAGTTGGTCGGCGTCATGAAGACCCGGCGGCTGATCGGCGTCATGATTCCCATAACCCCGAACTGGGTGGCCCACGTCATCGAGAACAACTGGTCACGGGTCCTGCAGAGCGTCACCGAGGGCGAGCGAGCCCTGGCGGACGACGTGCCGCTGCGCACCCTGGAGAACGCGCTGGTCGACGTCCCGGTGCCGGCGGGCCGGGAGCTTCCGGACCGGGCCCTGCCGATGATGCTGGCGTCCACCGGGCTGATGGAGAGTGCCGACGGCGACCTACCGCCGGCGCGGAGCCTCAGGGTCGGCGACCTCTCCGCGGCGGCCATCGAGCGAGCCGGGGAGGCGGGTGAGATCCTGGCCGTCACGCACGCCGGTGAGATGCTCGGCGTCCTGGTGCCGGTGACGCAGCGCCTGGTCGGATACCTGGTCAACAAGAACATGAGCCGCGTGCTCTACAACATCGGCTACGGCGAGAAGGAAGCCGGCACCGGCGAACCCATGAGGACTCTGGAGCGGGCGCTCGCGGAGCACTCGGACGTCCTGCGCACCGGCCCCGCTTCCCGGCGCTCCTGAGCGATGCGGCGTTGCCATGACGACGTCGCCACATCCTTCCCAAGCCCAGGCCGAGCCCGCCGTGGATAACGTCGTCCCGGTGGGGCCCGCGCCGGCTGACGCCTATCTCGCGGCCACCGAGGCCCTGCGGTCCACGACCCGATGGCTGGTGTCCGCCGCCGCCGGGGTGGGCGCGATCCTGGTCGCGGGCCTGCAGCTGACCGGCCTCGGCTCGCTCGGCAGCCAGGAGCTGCCGCGGCTGACGGCCGCCTTCGCGGGCCTGATCGTCGCCCTGACCGCCGTCGGATACATGGTTCTGCGGGCGAGTCAGCTGTTGACCACTGAATGGGTGACCCTGGCCGACATCGAAAAAGACATCTTCGATCATCGTGTACGCCAGAGCGCCCAGCGGCAGAACGGCGCGCCGCAACCCAATTTCCTCGACCGTGTAGGTCGGCTGCGAGATCGGCGGTATCGCCTGCGTGCCGCAATGATCGAAGGTCTCAAGGAGCGGCTCGAATTCATCGCCGAAGAGCTTTTCGGATCATTGGCGACCAGCGTGCCGGATCTTTACGCGCAACTCGCTGATGCCAATGAGGCCGCGCGCGCGGCTGGAGGGGCGGCCCCGGCCCGGTCCGCCGTCGCCCTCACGCAGGCGGCGGGGACGGTGGTGGCATTCGCCAATTTCTACATCACCAAGGAATGGTTCAAGGTGCTCCGGCGCCAGCTCGCGGCGGCGTCGGCGGTGGTGGTCGCGGGGGTTCTGGTGTTCGCGTACGCGGCCAACCCGCCGACGCCGGCCGAGCCCGCCGCCGGGGCGAAACCCGCTGCCATCGCTCACATCTCGCTGTAGGGGCCGATCTCGAAGGCGGTGTGCGGCGGCAGCAGGTCGTGGATCAGGAAGCCCTGCGACTCGACCCTGCGGCCCTGCTCGTCGCCGAGCCGGTCCAGCTCGGCGCGGGTGAGTCGGCGGTGGACCGCGACCCACGCCCGGAAGGTCAGCGGCGTGGCGATGTAGCTCCTGTCCCCGATCTGAAAAACCCATTCGTTTGCCGCATTGGGTCCCTGATCGAGTTCTTTTCCCAGGCAGTCGGCGAGATCGTCACGGTCGGAGACCGTCCGGAGATCTCTGATCGCACGCCACGCCGCCGGGGAAAGCACTACTTCGTACTTCGCCACGACGCCTCCTCACTGGTCATGGTCGAATTCGTCGCGGAAGACGCCCGCAGTTCGAGTTTCCATACGAATGCATGAAGGACACGATCACCAGTCGGCTATCCGTCCATAATTGGATTCGGGTGTTCCGCGAGAGATACCCCCCTCGCCCACCGCGGGGTGACCCACGGCATACCTGGTTGCCGAGCGGTCGGTGACGTTATACGGTCTTCTGCATAGTCATGCGGAGGTAGGTATGGGAATCCGGGTCGCTGTCGCCGGTGCGAGTGGATACGCGGGGGGTGAGCTGCTGCGGCTGATCGCCGGGCACCCCGAGCTCGACCTCGCCGCCGCCACCGCGCACACGCAGGCGGGTACGCCCGTCGGGGCCGTACACCCGCAGCTCGCAGGGCTGGAATTGACGCTGACCGCGACCGACGCGGACGTCCTGGGCGACGCGGATCTGGTCTTCCTCGCCCTGCCGCACGGGCAGTCGGCGGCGCTGGCCGCTCAGCTGCCCGCCGGCGTCAAGGTCGTGGATCTGGGCGCCG
This sequence comes from Actinoplanes sp. NPDC051346, assembly GCF_040682215.1. Classification (NCBI taxonomy): domain Bacteria; kingdom Bacillati; phylum Actinomycetota; class Actinomycetes; order Micromonosporales; family Micromonosporaceae; genus Actinoplanes; species Actinoplanes sp. NPDC051346. The sequence continues at coordinate 965,309 of NZ_JBFBAJ010000001.1, forward strand.
ACTTCCGACTCCGGGACGCCGCGGCCTGGGAGCGGTACTACGGGGGACCGCACGCCGGCACGTGGACGTACGGCCTGCCGGAGTTGCCCGGGCAGCGGGAGGCGATCGCGGCGAGCGACCGGGTCGCCAGCACCGGCTGCTACGCGGCGGCCGTCACCCTCGCGCTCGCCCCGCTCGTCGCCGCCGGCGTCGCCGACCCGGCCGACGTCGTCGTGGTGGCCGCGTCCGGCACGTCGGGTGCCGGACGGTCCGCGAAGACCCACCTGCTCGGCAGCGAGATCATGGGCGACCTGACCCCCTACAAGGTCGGCGCGCACCAGCACGTTCCCGAGATCAAGCAGGCGGCCGGCGCCGACTCGCTGTCGATGACGCCGGTGCTCGCGCCGATGCCGCGCGGCATCCTCGCCACCGTCACCGCCCGACCGGTCGGCCGGACGCATCCGCGCGACGTGCTGCGCGCCGCGTACGCCGACGAGCCGTTCGTGCACGTGCTGCCCGAGGGCACGTGGCCGCACACCAGCGCCACGCTGGGCGCCAACACCTGCCACCTGCAAGCCACAGTGGACGTCGACTCGGGGCGCATCGTCGTGGTCAGCGCCCTGGACAACCTCGGCAAGGGCGCCGCCGGACAGGCCGTGCAGTGCGCCAACCTCATGCTGGGGCTGCCCGAAACGCTCGGCCTGTCGGCGTTCGGGGTGGCGCCATGACCGTCACCTCGCCCAAGGGATTCCAGGCCTCGGGTGTCGCCGCCGGCCTGAAGTCCGCCGGCCTCGACGTGGCCCTGGTCATCAACGACGGCCCCGACGCCACCGTCGCCGGCGTCTTCACCGCCAACCGGGTCAAGGCGGCGCCCGTGCTCTGGAGCCAGCAGGTGCTCAAGGGCGGCGTGGTCCGGGCGGTCGTGCTGAATTCCGGCGGCGCCAACGCGTGCACCGGCACCCAGGGCTTCCGCGACACCCACGCCACCGCCGAGCACACGGCCGCGGCACTGCGCGGCAGGTCGAAGAAGCCGCTGCTGATCGGCCCCGGGGATGTGGCGGTCTGCTCGACCGGCCTCATCGGCGAGCTGTTGCCGATGGACAAGCTGCTGCCCGGCGTGACCGCCGCGGTCAAGGCGCTGGCCGCCGACGGCGGCGAGCGGGCCGCCGAGGCCATCATGACCACCGATACGGTCACCAAGAACGTGCACGTCGAGCGGGACGGCTGGTCCGTGGGCGGCATCGCCAAGGGCGCCGGGATGCTGGCGCCGGCGCTGGCCACCATGCTGGTCGTGCTCACCACCGACGCGGTCGCCGGCTCGGAGGCGCTGGACACCGCGCTGCGCGAGGCGACCCGGCTGACCTTCGACCGGATCGACGCCGACGGGTGCATGTCCACCAACGACACCGTGCTGCTGCTGGCCAGTGGCGCCTCGGACGTGCAGCCCGCCCAGGAAGAACTGACCGCCGCCGTCACCGAGGCCTGCCGCGACCTCGCGCGGCAGCTCATCACCGACGCGGAGGGCGCCACCAAGCACATCGCCATCGAGGTGCTGGGCGCGGCCAGCGAGGCGGACGCGGTCGAGGTCGGGCGCGCGGTCGCCCGCAACAACCTGGTCAAGACCGCACTGTTCGGCAACGACCCGAACTGGGGTCGGATCCTCGCCGCCGTCGGCACCACCGCCGCGGCGTTCGTGCCGGACCGCGTCGACGTCGGGGTCAACGGGGTGTGGGTCTGCCGGGGCGGTGCCGCCGCGGAAGACCGCTCCAAGGTGGACCTGAAGGGGCGCGACGTCACCGTCCAGGTGCACCTGCACGAGGGGGAGATGGACGCGACGATCCGGACCACCGACCTGTCCCACGCGTACGTGCACGAGAACTCGGCGTACAGCACATGACGCCGGGGGAGAAGGCGGCCGTCCTGATCGAGACGCTGCCGTGGCTCGAGCGCTTCCACGGCGCGACCGTCGTCGTGAAGTACGGCGGCAACGCCATGATCGACCCCGAGCTCCAGCGGGCCTTCGCGGCCGACATGGTCTTCCTGCGCTACGCCGGACTCAAGCCGGTCGTGGTGCACGGCGGCGGCCCGCAGATCTCGGCGATGCTCGACCGGCTCGGCATCGCCAGCGAGTTCCGCGGCGGCCTGCGCGTCACCACGCCGGAGGCGATGGACGTGGTCCGCATGGTGCTCGTCGGGCAGGTCGGGCGCGAACTCGTCGGGCTCATCAACGCGCACGGCCCGTTCGCCGTCGGGCTCTCCGGCGAGGACGCGCGGCTGTTCACCGCGGTCCGCCGGCCCGCCGTGATCGACGGTGAGCCGGTCGATATCGGTCAGGTCGGCGACGTGGCCGAGGTGGACACCTCGGCGATCGACGACCTCATCGCCGCCGGCCGCATCCCGGTGGTCGCCGGCGTCGCGCCCGACGCCGACGGCGTGGTGCACAACGTCAACGCGGACACCGCCGCGTCGGCCCTCGCGGTGGCGCTCGGCGCCCGCAAGCTCGTCGTGCTCACCGACGTGCCGGGCCTCTACACCGACTGGCCCGACACCTCCTCGCTGACCTCCCAGATCGACGCGGACGCGCTGGAGAAGCTGCTGCCCGGCCTGGAATCGGGCATGGCGCCCAAGATGGAGGCCTGCCTGCGCGCCGTCCGGGGCGGAGTGCCCGCCGCGCACGTCGTCGACGGCCGGGTGCCCCACTCGACGCTGCTCGAAGTCTTCACCTCGGAAGGATCCGGAACGATGGTGGTTCCCTCATGAGCGCTCTTGTCGAACGCTGGCGGCAGAGCCTGATGGACAACTACGGCACGCCGTCGCTGGCCCTGGTCAGCGGCTCGGGCGCGGTCGTGACCGGCGAGGACGGCACCCGCTATGTCGACCTGCTCGGCGGCATCGCGGTCAACGCGCTCGGGCACGCCCACCCGGCGATCGTCCGTGCCGTCACCGAGCAGATCTCGACGCTGGGACACGTCTCCAACTTCTACGTCACCGAGCCGGCGGTCGCGCTCGCCGAGCTGCTGCTCGCCCTCGCCGGACGCCCCGGGCGGGTCGTCTTCGGCAACTCCGGCGCCGAGGCCAACGAGGCCGCGTTCAAGCTGTCCCGGCTCACCGGGCGCACCCACGTGGTCGCGGCGCGGGGCGGCTTCCACGGCCGCACGATGGGGGCGCTCGCGCTCACCGGTCAGCCGGCCAAGGCGGACCCGTTCCGGCCGCTGCCCCCCGACGTCACCCATGTCCCGTACGGCGACAGCGACGCGTTGCGCGCGGCGGTGACCGAACGCACCGCCATGGTCATCCTCGAACCGATCCAGGGCGAGATGGGTGTCGTCGTCCCGCCGCCCGGCTACCTCGCCGCGGCCCGGGAGGCCTGCACCCGCACCGGCGCCCTGCTGGTCCTCGACGAGGTGCAGACCGGCATCGGCCGCACCGGCCACTGGTTCCACCACCAGGGCGAAGGCGTCGAACCCGACGTCGTCACCCTGGCCAAGGGGCTCGGCGGCGGCCTGCCGATCGGCGCCTGCCTCGCCTTCGGCCGCGCCGCCGACCTGTTCGGTCCCGGCTCGCACGGCACCACCTTCGGCGGCAACCCGGTGAGCTGCGCGGCGGGCCTGGCGGTCATCCGGACGATCGCGGGGGAGGGGCTGCTCGATCACGTCAAGCGGGTCGGCGAGCTGATCCGACGCGGCGTCGAGGGCCTCGGCCACCCGCTCGTCACCGGCGTCCGGGGAGCGGGTCTGCTGCTCGGCATCGGGCTCGCCGAGCCGGTCGCCGCCGAGCTGACCGACAAGCTGCGCGACAAGGGCTTCCTCGTCAACGCCGTCCAGAGCGACGCGATCCGGCTGGCGCCGCCGCTCATCCTCACCAGCGAGCAGGCCGAGTCGTTCGTCGCGGCCTTCCGGGAGGTTCTTCCATGACCCGCAACTTTCTGCGCGACGACGATCTGAGCCCGGCCGAACAGGGCGCCGTGCTGGACCTCGCCGCCGCGATGAAGGCCGACCGGTTCGGCTACCGCCCGCTGGCGGGGCCGCGGTCCGTCGCGGTCTTCTTCGACAAGGTCAGCCTGCGGACCCGGCTGTCGTTCGAGACCGGCATCTCCGAGCTCGGCGGCAACGCGATGATCGTCGACACCCACGCCACCCACTTCGGTCGCGGCGAGTCCCTCGCGGACGCGGGCCGGGTCGTCTCGCGCTACGTGTCGGCGATCGTCTTCCGCACCTCCGGCGACGAGCGGCTCGCCGAGCTCGCCTCGGACGTGCACGTGCCGGTGATCAACGCGTTGACCGACGGCTTCCACCCGTGCCAGCTCCTCGCCGATCTGCAGACCATCCGGGAACGCTTCGGCACCACCGCCGGCCGCACCCTGACGTACGTGGGCGACGCGGCGAACAACATGGCGCACTCGTACCTGCTGGCCGGCGCCACCGCCGGCATGCACGTGCGGGTCGCCGGGCCGGCCGGGTTCGACCCGAACCCCGAGGTGGTGGCCCGGGCCACCGAGATCGCCGCCGGCACCGGCGGCTCGATCAGCGTGCTGCGCGACCCGTACGAGGCCGCGAAGGGCACCGAGGTGCTGGCCACCGACGCGTGGACCTCCATGGGCCAGGAGGACGACGGCGTCGACCGGCTGACGCCGTTCCGGCCGTACCAGCTCAACGCCGACCTGCTCGCCGCGGCCGCGCCCGGCGCGATCGTGCTGCACTGCCTGCCCGCCCACCGGGGCGAAGAGATCACCGACGAGGTGCTGGACGGGCCGCAGAGCGCGGTCTTCGACCAGGCCGAGAACCGCTTGCACGCTCAGAAGGCGCTGCTGGCCTGGCTCCTGTCATGACCGCCTGCACCGAGCGGCACCTTGCCGCACCGAACAACGGCCTGGCAGGCGAGGGCCAGAAGGGCATGGCCAAGGAGGCCCTGTCGTGACCGGGCCGGGAACCCGCGCCGCGCGGCACGCGCGCATCGTCCAACTGGTCCGCGACAAGGCCGTACGCTCGCAGACCGAGCTCGCCGAGCTGCTCGCCCTCGACGGCGTGCAGGTCACCCAGGCGACGCTGTCCCGCGACCTCGAGGAGCTGCGGGCCGTCAAGGCCGCCGGCGTCTACCTCATCCCCGAGGACGGGCTGCCCGCGCTGCGCCCGGTCGAGCAGGCCCCGGCACGGCTCGTCCGGCTCCTGCGCGAGCTGCTGAACTCGGTCGACGTCAGCGGCAACCTCGTCATCCTGCGGGTGCCGCCGGGTGCGGCGCAGTTCCTGGCCAGCGCGCTCGACCGCTCCGGCCTGCCGGACGTCGTCGGCACCATCGCCGGCGACGACACCATCCTCGTGGTGGCCCGCGAGCCGCATTCCACCACCGGATCCGGCGCCCGGCTCGCCGAGAAGCTCACGGCCTGGAGCCGTACGGACAATGAAGGGACCCTGCCGTGATCGCGCAGCAGCCCGCCGTCGAAGCCTTCTTCCCGGGTTTCGCCGACAACATGCAGAAGCTCCAGGCCCGCGGGCTCGAGTTCTACCTGGCCTCCAACGACACGCTGCGCCCGTTCCTCAACGAGGCGCCGTACGGCCACAAGCTCGCCTGGCTGGACTTCACCGACACGACCGAGGACAAGGGCTGGGACACCGGCGAGTTCCTCAACCTGTTCAACGTCATCAACGGCATCGCGTTCGGCGACCGGGGCATCCCGATGCCGCAGTGGGTGATGGTAGACCTGATCCTCATGCCGTCGGCCGCCGTCATCGCCGCCCTGCCGCAGGCACAGTTCACCGAGACGCTGGAGACCAGCGCCTTCGACGACGACGCGAAGCGGCACCTGCGCGAGGTCTTCGATCGGGTGAAGCAGAGCGACTACCAGGGGCCCATCCCGATCGGCGGCTACTGCGCGGCTCCCAGCGCGGCGCCCGGCACCTGGGTCGGCTGGTCACTGTGGTCGGTGATGACCAACGTCGGTCTCGGCCGTGCGCTCAAGGCCCTGGCGCTCTCGGTCTACCAGGCGCAGAAGCTCGACGGCGTGACCCAGTACGACAACACGGCGCTGCGCGTGCACACCCGGTTCGGCCGGCTGCGCATCATGGTCGCCACCGTGCCTTTCCATACCTCACCCGGCTCGTTCGTCTATGAGAACGACTTCACGACCCCGGTCGCCGAGAGCGATCCGGAGCCGACGTTCCTGCTGGATCCCTTCGACTACGAGCGTCAACGGGCCATGCAGAAGGCGATCGAGGCCCGGAAGAGCACCTACTACGTGCTCGCCCCCGGCCACCTTGTCCAGGGCGGGACGTCGTTCGTGCCGATCCTCGAACTCCCGTACCCGTCCGGAGGAAACTGATGTCCCAGCGCACGATCGTTCTCGCGTTCTCCGGCGGCCTCGACACCTCGTACGCCCTGGTATCGCTGCGCGAGCAGGGCTGGGAGGTGCTGACCGCCAACATCGACACCGGAGGCCTGCACAGCGGCGAGGCGGACGCGGTCCGCAAGCGCGCCGAGGAGCTCGGCGCCGCGCGGCACTTCGTCGTCGACGCCCGCGAGGAGCTCTACTCGCGCGTGATCACGTACGCGATCAAGGCCAACTACCTGCGCAACGGCGGCTATCCGTCCTGTGTGGGTGCGGAACGGCTGGTGCAGGCCGAGCAGGTCGTGCGGGTGGCCCTCGAGAACGGCGCCGAGGCGGTCGCGCACGGCTCGACCGGCGCCGGCGCCGACCATGTGCGCTACGACTCGGTGATCCGGGCCCTGGCGCCCCAGATGGAGATCATCACCCCGATCCGCGACGAGCGGCTGACCCGCGAGTACGAGCGCGACTACCTGCTCGAACGCGGCTTCTCCACGCCGGAGAAGGTCACCACGTACTCGATCAACGAGGGCCTGATCGGCACCTCGATCGGCGGCAAGGAGACCTACGGCTCCTGGGACTATCTGCCCGAGGACGCCTGGACCTACACGAAGTCGATCGCCGACGCGCCGGCCGACGGCATCGAGCTGATCCTCGAATTCGTCCGTGGCGAGGTCGTCTCCGCCACCACCGCCGACGGCACCCCGATCGAGGGCACCGGCCCGGGCACGCCCAACTACGCGATCCTGCGCTCGCTCAACGTCCTCGCCGCCGAGCACGGCGTGGGCCGCGGCATCCACATGGGTTCCACGATGGTCGGCAACCTGGCCCGGGTCGGCTTCGAGGCCCCCGGCATGCTGACGCTGATCGCCGCGCACCGCGAGTTGGAGCGGCTGGTGCTCAGCAACCGGCAGCAGGCCGCCAAGGCACAGCTCGGCACCGCGTACGGCGACCTGCTGCACGAGGCGGTCTACTACGACCCGATCCTGGACGACTATCGCGCGTTCCTGGACAGCAGCCAGAGCCGGGTCACCGGCCACGTCCGAGTCAAGCTGATCAAGGGCAACGTGGTGCCGCTGGGCAGCCGCAGCCCGTACAGCCTGTTGGACGCGGCTACCCGGCAGGGCGTCGTCTACGGTTACGGCTCGTCGCTGTGGAGCGGCGAGCAGGCCCGGGCGTTCGCGCACATGTACGCGATTCCCGGCGCCATCGCCAGAAACGCTGTGTAGATGACCGAGCTTCGCTCGGCGGGCACTGCGCCCGGGGAGGTCGTTTTCCGGAAGGGCGCCCTTCCGTTCCGGAAAACGGTGATCCCGACAACGACGGGCGCAGTGCGACTTGGGCTTCGCGTCGCTGTCCTGGGGGGAGTGTCAGCTGAGCCAGGCGGCCAGGACGCGTTCGCATTCGCGGAGGTCGGCGGTGGGGAGGTTCTCCTCGTCGGTGTGGCAGAGCAGCGGGTCGCCCGGGCCGTAGTTGACGGCCGGGATGCCCAGCTCGGCGAAGCGGGCCACGTCCGTCCAGCCGAACTTCGGGGCCGGCTCGCGGCCGACGGCGGCGACGAACTCCGCGGCGGCGGGTCGGTCCAGGCCGGGGCGGGCGGCGGCGGCCTGGTCGCGGATCTCCAGCTCGTAGCCCTTGAAGACGTCCTGGAGGTAGGCGTAGGCGGCGGCGGGGTCGCGGTCCGGGGCGAAGCGGTGGTTGACGTCGATCGCGACCTCGTCCGGGATGACGTTGTTGGCGATGCCGCCGTGGATCTGCACGGCGTTGAGCCCCTCGCGGTATTCGAGGCCGTCGACCACGACGCGGCGCGGTTCGTAGGCCTTGAGGATCGCCAGCACGTCGGCGGCCGCGTGGATCGCGTTGATCCCGTGCCACGCGCGGGCGGGATGGGCGGCCTTGCCCTTCAGGGTGATCCGCACGCGCATCGTGCCCTGGCAGCCGCCCTCGACCGTGCCGTTGGACGGCTCGCCCAGAATGGCGAAGTCGCCGGCGAGCCAGTCCGGGTGGTGGCGCACGAGCCGACCCAGCCCGTTGCGCGCCGAGGCGACCTCCTCGTTGTCGTAGAAGACGAAGGTGAGGTCGTGGCGGGGCTCGGGGACCGTGGCGGCGATCTTCAACTGGACGGCGACACCGCCCTTCATGTCGACCGTGCCGCGGCCGTGCAGCAGTTCGGCGTCGCCCGTGCCGGTGAGCCGAGACGGCAGGTTGTCCTTGATGGGCACGGTGTCGAGGTGCCCGGCGAGCACGATCCGCCGGTCCCGGCCCAGGTGGGTGCGCGCGACCACGGCGTCGCCGTCGCGCAGCACCTCCAGGTGTCCCAGGCCGAGGAGAGCGGCCTCGACGGCGTCCGCGATCGCGACCTCCGTCCCGCTGACCGAGGGTATGTCGCACAGTGCGCGGGTCAATGAGACAACATCATCGTGCAGGTCGAGCTTCATGCGACGACCCTATCGTTGAACCCACCGATTGCTGAGGAGTGAGGCAGTGCCGGAGACCGAAGGTCCGACCAGGTTGTGGGGTGGCCGGTTCGCCGGTGGACCGGCCGACGCGCTGGCACGGCTCAGCGTCAGCGTGCATTTCGACTGGCGGCTGGCGCCGTACGACATCGCCGCGTCGCGGGCGCACGCCCGGGTGCTGGCCGGCGCCGGGCTGCTCGACGCCGACGAGCTGGGCAAGATGCTGGCCGCTCTCGACGACCTCGAGTCGGCGTGCGCGGCGGGCGACTTCCGGCCCACCATCGAGGACGAGGACGTGCACACGGCGCTGGAACGCGGCCTGCTGGAGCGCCTCGGCGGCCTCGGCGGCAAGCTGCGCGCGGGCCGTTCCCGCAACGACCAGGTCGCCACCGACCTGCGCCTCTATCTGCGTGAGCACGCCCGCGGGGTGGCCGCCGCCGTGGTGGAACTGGCCGACGCGCTGATGGAACAGGCCGGGCGGCACATCGACACGCCGGCGCCGGGCCTGACCCACGTGCAGCACGCCCAGCCGGTCAGCTTCGGCCACTGGCTGCTCGCCCACGTCCAGCCGCTGCTGCGCGACCTGGAACGGATGCGCGACTGGGACGAGCGCACGGCGATCTCGCCGCTGGGCTCCGGCGCCCTGGCCGGCTCGTCGCTGCCGCTGGACCCGGCCGCGGTCGCCAAGGAGCTGGGCTTCAAGGCACCGGTGCAGAATTCCATGGACGGCGTCGCGGACCGCGACTTCGTCGCCGAGTTCCTCTTCATCACCAGCCTCATCGGCGTGCACCTCTCCCGCCTCGGCGAGGAAGTGGTGCTCTGGACCTCCACCGAATTCGGCTGGGTGATCCTCGACGACGCGTTCGCCACCGGCTCGTCGATCATGCCGCAGAAGAAGAACGCCGACATCGCCGAGCTGGCCCGGGGCAAGGCCGGCCGGCTCATCGGCGGCCTCGTCGCAGTGCTGACCATGCTCAAGGGCCTGCCGCTGACCTACGACCGCGACATGCAGGAGGACAAGGAACCCGTCTTCGACGCGGTCGACACGCTCCAGCTCCTGCTGCCGGCGCTGGCGGGCATGATCTCCACCATGACCGTACGCGTGGACAAGCTCGCCGCCGCGGCGCCGGTCGGCTTCTCCCTGGCCACCGAGGTGGCGGACTGGCTGGTCCGCAAGGGCGTTCCGTTCCGCGATGCCCACGAGATCACCGGCCAGTTGGTGGCCCTGTGCTCGGCCCGCGACTGCGAGCTCGAGGACGTCACAGACGACGACCTGAAGACGGTCAGCGAACACCTGGATCCGTCCGTACGCCAGGTGCTGTCGGTGCGCAGCGCGCTGGCCGGACGCACGACGCCGGGCTCGACCGGTCCCGGCCCGGTCGCCGACCAGCTCCGCACCGCCTCGGACAAACTGGACGGTTGGCGCGAGTGGGCGATCGAACGCGTCGTACCGCGCTGAGCGGGTGCCCGACCGGTCGGCATTCAGTGCCGGTAAGGCCTCGGGGGTGGGGTGTAGCCGAGGAGCGCGGGGGTGTCGCAGAGCTGGAGCAGAACGTCGACGGCCGGGCTGGCGGCGGTGATCCTCACCTGGTGAGAGCCGTCGGTGGCCCGCTCCAGGGCGTACAGGAGGCGCAGGCCGGCGAGGTCGCAGAATTCGACGGCGGACAGGTCGATGTCGAGGTCACCGGCGTGGTGGCCGTCGAGGATGCCGGTGAGGTGGTGGCGGAATGTTGTCGCGGTGTCGCGTTCGAGGTCGCCGGTCACAGTAATCGTGAGGGTGCCGGAGGGCGAGGGCGCGGTGGTGATGGTGAGGTGCTGTGGGAAGGTCGGACGGTCACTTCCCGTGGTCATGACGACGGGTGGTGCTTGAGCCGGTGGCTCAGCAGCAGCCGACTGCCGGTGGTGTCGGTGGTGATGGCCAGGCTGGTGCAGGTCTTCTCGATGAGCCACAGGCCATGGCGGTCCGGGCGTCCACCTCGCAGGTCGGGGCGGCACCTCGGCGCGGTGCCGTGACCGATGCCAGGGCCGTGGTCGCTGATCTCGCACCAGAGACGGCCGTCGCGGCGCCACATCAGGAGCTGACCCTGGCCGCCGCCGTGCCACACGGCGTTGGTCATCGCCTCATGGACGGCCAGCGTCCACCGGTCCGTGTCATCGCCGGACAGGCCGTGGCGGATGCTGAGGGCGGCGACCTCTCGCCGCACCACCGCCAGCGTGGCCTGATCGAACCAGCGGGCCAGCGGCAGCCTGGGAATGCCGGAGACCGGGACGGCCGGCCCGCTGACCGCCTCGCCGGCGGCAACGGCGCCGCGGAGGCGCCCGGCGGCGAATGCCTCGGTGAAATCCAACCTGAGGCGCTCCAGGGTGAGCAGTTCGGCGGCGGCGGCGGCGAACACCGCGGCGCACTGCGCCACCGCCGAGCTGTCCAACCGGCCCGGCGCCTGGTGGTACAGATCGATGGCGCCGTCATGACGGACCGCGCCCGCGTGTAACGGCAGCGCGTATACCGCCTTGATCCCGGCGCGCAGGGCGGCCGGGGTGAACCGGGGCCACCGCCGCGTCCATGAGGCGCCGGTCAGATCCACGGCCAGCACCGGAGCCCGGGTAGCAGCGGCATCGCGACACGGTCCTTCGTCGAGGGTGTATTGCGCCGCTTCCAGGAGGGAACCGGTCGGGTCACTGCTGAACCGGGTGTGCGGCGTGGACCCGGCCGGCGGGCCGCCGGCGAACCGGCCCGCGGACAGGCCGAGGCCGGCGATATCCGGAATCAGGGCGGTCCCGGCCCGGCACAGGCCGGCCAGGTCCGGGCCGTAGGTGCGGACCATGCTCCACACCCGGTCCTGACCAGGCCTACCTCGTCCGCCGCTTCCACCGGGCCCGGACGACTGCGCGGAAAACTGGTCATCGGTCATGGCAGAGAACCTCATGTTCCCGCCTCGTACCGCCGTGACGACTTCAGATCCGGCAACGCGTCCGCCGGCATCCCACCGAGACAGGGGGTCCTCCGCCCAGAGACGGATTGATTCCTACGCTACCCCGCAATCCCCGCAACAACCTCCACCAGGAATGACGAACCATCCCGGATTCCACGAAACCCGAACCAAGAAATGTGGTTGCGGACCAGGGGAACATCCGGAATCCTGGTCGGCATGATCATCACTGAGCGAAAGGGCGTGCGCGCCCTCGGTCGTTGACCGCCACCGCGCGGCGCAGGGGCGCCGCCGCGATCCTCGATCACTGGCACCGGGCCGACGGCATCCGCCGCGAATGGCTTGACGTGGGCCTGGATGTCGGGCCCGCCGACCGCGAGACCGCCGAACGGATCCTCACCCGTTTCTACCGGCGGCACGGCCGTGCCCAACCCCGTTTCGTCTGGGTGGAATCCCCGGCGGACGCCTTGCCCCACACCGCCGGCATCCCGGGCCACGACGACCTGCACGCGTGGCTGCGCCCGGTGCCGCCGCCCGGCCGTCCACCCGTTTCGGTCGACATCGCCGCGAGTTGGTCCCGCCTGCTGGCCGCCCTCGACGACGCCGCCGATCATCCGGATCTCGAACCGACACGGCAGGTCCGCAAGGGCGACAAGCCATGGCCGGAGCTGCCACCCGAGGCGGCGCTGGAGGCGGGTGTGCCCTTACGTGTGGTGTTGCGCAGAGGCGTGCGGGACACCCTGCGGACCGCGCTGATGGGGAACGTCGCGCTGCCGATCCGGGCCGCGCTCGGGCCGTCGGCCCGGCTGCCGATCTGCTGGTACGGCCAACAGGACGCCTCCTGGATCGCCCAGCACGACGTCCTGCGCAAACTGGGTCTGTCGCATCCGGCACCACGGGACGTCACGTACCTCGACGACTGGTCCACCCTGGCCCGGGCCACCGGGTGGTGGTGGCCCGGCGAGGAGGTCTGCGTGGCCGTGGACCGGCCGGCGCGGATCGGGCCGGAGGCCGTGGAATTCCGCGACGGGAGCCGGCTGGGGCTGGCTCAGACGGACAGTCGTTGATCGTCCTCCGCCGGGTTGGTCTGCTCCGGGATCCGCGTCGCGGCCCGGGGTGCGACCGCCCGGCGGACGACCGCGACCGTGACCGCGGCGACGATCGCCGCACCGGTGATCAGCCCGACCGCGAGGGTCGGGACGTCGAGGAGCTTGAGGGCGCTGGCCAGCAGCACGATCACCAGAGCGACCCGCACGATGCCGCCCGGGGCGCGCGAGGAGATGCGGGCGCCGATCAGGACGCCGGGGATCGAGCCGAGCAGGACCGCGGCGGTGAGGTCAAGGTGCAGGTCGCCGAAGAAGGCGTGGCCGATCGCCGCCGAGAGCACCAGCGGGACCGCCTGCACGAGGTCGGTGCCGACGAGGTCGTTGGCGCGCAGTTTCGGGTAGAGCGCGAGCAGGGCCACGATGATCAGGGAGCCGGAGCCGACGCTGGTCAGCCCGACGATCAGGCCGCCGACGGCGCCCAGCAGCATGGTCGGCACCGGGCGTACGGTGATCGGCGCGGCCGGGGCGTCGCCGCGCTGGCGGCGGCTCACCCAGGCCTTGAGCAGCAGACCGCCGGCGGCGAGCAGGAGTGCCACCCCGAGTGAGATCTTGATCGTGTGCTGCACCGAGGCGTCGTCGCCGAGCAGCCGCAGGACGAGGACGCCGAGGAACGCGCTGGGCACGCTGCCGGCGCAGAGCCACGCGACGAGCTTGAAGTTGACCGTGCCACGGCGGGCGTGCACCCAGCCGCCGAAGGGCTTCATCACGGCGCTCGCGGCCAGGTCGCTGGAGACCGCCGCCACCGGCGGGACACCGAAGACGAGGACGAGAACGGGGGTCATGAGGGCGCCGCCGCCCATCCCGGTGAGTCCGACCACGATGCCTACGCCGAGTCCGGCGAGCGCCAGGGTGAGATCCATCGCTCGAGTCTCGGCAACAATCCCTTGTTTGTCTACTAACCGGGTCGAGTTTGTGGAGTTTTCCCGGCGGCGTCCCACGTAGTGGCACGCACGCCCGTCAGACCGGAACCGACCCGGCCGGGCGCAGCAGCGCGCCGATGTCGTCGCCGGACATCGGCCGGGCGAAGTGGAAGCCCTGGGCGTAGCGGTAGCCCGCCTGGTGCAGCCGGTGCGCCTGGTCGGCGGTCTCGACGCCCTCGGCGACGGCCTGAATCCGCAGGCCGGCGGTGATGCCGATCAGACTCTCGACGATGACGGCCTCCGGGCTGGCCGTGGTGACGCCGTCGACGAACGACTTGTCCACCTTGAGGACGTGCACCGGGCAGTCGACCAGCAGGCTCAGCGACGACTGGCCGGTGCCGAAGTCGTCGAGCGCGACCCGGATGCCCAGCTCGCTGAGGCCGTGGATCGCCTGCAACGCGGCGCCGGTGCCCAGCACCGCCGTCTCGGTGACCTCGGCGACGATCATGGCCGGGTCGACCCCGGCGTGCCGCATCGCGGCCTCGATCTCGGCGACGAACCCGGGCTCGCTGAGCTGGCGGGCCGACACGTTGACGCTGACCCGCTCGGGCGCGGCGTCGCCGTAGTCGCGCTGCCATGTGGCGGCCTGGGTGACCGCCTGCTCGAACACCCACCGGCCCAGCGCGATGATGGCGCCGTTGCGTTCGGCCAGCGGGATGAAGACCGCCGGGGAGATGTCGCCGTGCTGGGGGTGACGCCAGCGCAACAGCGCCTCCACGCCGGCGATGCGTCCGTCGGGCAGCTCGACGATGGGCTGGTAGAGCACCCGCAACTCGCCGCGGTGCAGCGCCTGGCGCAGGTCGGCGCCGAGGCGGGCGTCCTGGTCGGCCATCCGGTCCATCGCCGGGTCGAACCACGCCCAGCGGCCGCCGCCGTCGTTCTTGGCCGCGTACATCGCGACGTCGGCGCGGCGGAGCAGCTCACCGGGGGTGTCGCCGGCCATGCTGGCGGTGACGCCGATGCTGATCCGCGGCACCATCTCGTGCCCGTCGACGGTCAGCGGCTCCTGCACCGCCCGCACCATCCGCCGCAGCAGGACAGCGGCCTCGTCGCCGGTCAGGCCGGGCAGCAGCAGCGTGAACTCGTCGCCGCCGAGCCGGGCCACCGTGTCCCCGTCGCGCAGCCGCTCGTGCAGGCGCCGGCTGACGGCCTTCAGCAGGGCGTCGCCCGTGCCGTGCCCGAGCCGGTCGTTGACGACCTTGAAGTCGTCCAGGTCCAGCAGCGCCACGAGGAATTCCTCGCCGCTGGCGAGCTGCTCGGTGACCCGCTCCTCGAAGTTGGCCCGGTTGGCGATCTCGGTGAGCGTGTCGTGGCGTACCTGGTGGGCTAGTTGCGCCTGGTAGTCGCGCAGCTGCCGCAGGCTGGCGTCGACCGTACGCAGCAGGTGGGCGTTCTCCCGCAGCGTGGTGATCTGCCGGGCCACCACCAGGGCGGTGATCGCGACCGTGCACCCGGCGATGACCTTGCCCTCGGTCGAACGGGCGATGTCGGTGCCGAGCAGCATCGCGTCCATGCCGGCCACGGCCAGGTAGGGCACCACGCTGAAGCGGCGCGGCGCGGGCCGGGGCGCCGTGGTGACGAGATCGCAGCGGACCTGGCGGTGAGCGGCGAGCTGGGCGCAGAAGGTGGCGATCGGCACCGCGATGAACGCCGAGTTGAGCCGGGGGTGGGACTCGAGGACCAGGGTCAGGCAGGTCGAGGCGCCCGCGGCGCCGATGCCGAAGGACACCAGGTGCATGGCGCGCCGGTCCAGCGAGCCGGCACCGGCGTACGCGACCTTGACGAAGGCGATCATCGACACGGCCGCGGCGACCGCGATCAGCAGCGCCGGGGTGACCGAGCCGGTCAGCGAGGTCCATGCTTCCGCCCGGCGCAGCGAGAAGTGCCACACCAGCAGGCCGCCGGTGATCAGGATGATCCCCGTGTCGAGACCGAAGCGCACCCACTCGGCGCGCGAGCGCTGCCACGTCGGCAGGCGGAGCAGCGCCCACACGGCGATGCCGAGGACGGTCAGATAGAGGGCGACCGACACGGGCCCGAAGCGCTGGGTACCGCCGGGCACGGAGAGCGCGTCCCGCGCGTTGGAGACGGACGCTACGGCCAGTACCACGCAGGCGAGCCCGCCGTGCCGCCAGAACCGGCGGGTGGGGGCGTCGAGGTCGGCCCGGCGGGAGGCCTCCCGGCACGCGGATGCGGCGAGCAGGCACATCACGGGCAGGGGGGTCCAGCCCACCACGGGGTGCGGAACGTTCGCGAAGAACCCGGCGACGAAGCCGATCACGCAGAACGCAAGGAGTGCGGCCCCCATGATCATGGGAAGGCGAGCGCGGACCGGCATGTGCGTACCTATCGGTGGTCTTGAGGCGGCCTTGAACAGTTCGCCGCCGCAATGCCGGGTCAGCGACCCGGCGTATCGCCCGCCCGGGCGGGTAAAGGACCCGCCATGGAGCAACTGCAGTGGCTGGCGGTCGTGCGACACGGCCTGAGCACCGGCAACGTCATCGCGGAGGCGGCGGAGACCGGCGGCCTGGAAGCCATCGACATTCCCGAGCGCGACGCCGACGTCCCGCTGTCGGACACCGGGCGCGACCAGGCCCGAGCGGTCGGCAAGTGGCTCGGCGACCTGGCCGCGGACGAGCGTCCGGTGGTCGCCGTCGTGTCGCCGTACCTGCGCACCCGGCAGACCGCGGAGCTGGCGCTCGACGGCAGCGGCGTCCCGATGGTCGTGGACGAGCGGCTGCGCGACCGTGAGCTGGGCATTCTTGACCTGCTGACCGCACGCGGGGTGCAGAATCGGCTGCCGGACGAGTTCGCCCGGCGGGCCCGGCTCGGCAAGTTCTACTACCGGCCGCCCGGCGGCGAGTCGTGGGCCGACGTGCTGCTTCGCCTGCGCGCGCTGTTGCGGGAGCTGCGCGAGGACCACCCCGGCGGGCGGGTGGTGCTGTTCGCCCACGAGGCCACCGTGCTGCTCGTGCGCTACCTGGCGGAGCGGCTCAGCGAGGCCGAGCTGATGGAGATCGCGCACGCCACGACGGTGGCGAACTGCTCGATCAGCTCGTGGCGGTGTCACGACGGGACATTGCGGGCCGAGCTCTTCAACGAGGTCGGCCACCTGCACGCCGAGGGGGCGCCGGCCACGCGCCAGGAGGATGTCGATGCCGAGCCGGTCTGAGGAGCGCGTCATCACGCCCGGCGTGCTGCGGGAGTGGCCGCTGCCGGATCCTCAGGGCGGCAAGGAGTCGCGGGGCACCGTGCTGGTCGTGGGCGGCTCCCGGCACACGCCCGGGGCGGCCCTGCTCGCCGGTGTCGCCGCGCTGCGCGCCGGCGCCGGGCGGTTGCAGCTGGCCGTGACGGAGTCGACGGCGGCGGCGCTGAGCATCGCCGTCCCCGAGGCGATGGTCGTGGGCCTGCCCGAGACCAACCGCGGCGCGGTCGCCGGCGACGTGGGCCGCGACGTGCCGGACCGCCTGCTCGAGTTGGCCGCCGCCGCGGACGTGCTCGCGATCGGGCCGGGCCTGGACGACGTGGAGGAGACCGGGCGGTTGCTGCACCGGGTCCTCGACGCCGCCGGCAAGCAGGCGGCGATCGTGCTGGACGCGTACGCCCTCGGCGCGCTGAGCAAGGAACCCGACCTGCTGGCCGGCCGGACGCAACCGGTGGTGCTGACGCCGAACATCGTCGAGGCCGAGCACCTGCTGGGCCGCGCACCCGGCGACGACCTGGCCGCCGAGGCGATGGCGCTGGCCCAGCGGTACGGGAGCACCGTCTCGCTCTACGGGCACATCGCGGCCCCGGACGGCCGGGCCTGGCGGGAGGAGAGCGGCGACGCCGGCCTGGGCACCTCCGGCAGCGGGGACGTGCGGGCCGGGATAGTCGCCGGGTTGCTCGGCCGGGGCGCCGACCCGGCGCAGGCGGCCTGCTGGGGTGCCTTCGCGCACGCGGTCAGCGGGCAGCGGCTGGCGCCGCGTTACGGCCGCACCGGCTTCCTCGCCCGCGAACTCGTCGACGAGGTGGCCTACACGATTGCGACCGTCTGAAACGGGTACGGGTTTCAATACACCCCCGTATCACCGTGAAGGGAGTTCCATCATGCCCACCGCCCGCGAGATCATGACCCCCAACGTGACCTGCATCGGCGAGAAGGAGTCGCTGGCGGAGGCCGCACACAAGATGGCCGACCTCGGAGTCGGCTCGCTGCCGATCTGCGGCGACGACAACCGGCTCAAGGGGATGATCACCGATCGTGACATCGTCCTCCAGGCCGTGGCGAAGGACCGCAACCCGGCCGACATCACCGCCGGCGAGCTCGGCGGTGGCAAGCCTGTGACGATCGGCGCCGACGACGACGCCGTCGAGATTCTGCGCACGATGGCGCAGCACAAGGTCCGCCGGCTGCCGGTGATCGACGGGCACCAGCTCGTCGGGATCGTTGCGGTGGCCGACGTGGCCCGGGCCCTGCCCGACCGCCCGGTCGGCGACCTCATCGACGCCATTTCCGAATAAGGACAAGATCGTCGACGACGGCGGGATGAACCATCGTCGAATTAATCGTCTGTACGAGGTCGTGAAGTCGGCAGGTTCTGGTAGATAGATCTGCATGACTGTCATTGCCCGCGCTGAGGGTGCGGTCGATCGCCGCACCCTCCTGCGTCTCGCCGGCCTGTCCGCCGGTGCTGGTCTCGTCACCGCGGCCACCCTGCCCGGCGAGGCACACGCCGCCGCCGGCGCCTTCCTGCACGGCGTGGCCTCCGGAGATCCGCTCCCCGGAGGCATTCTGCTGTGGACCCGGGTCACCCCCACGCCCGACTCGGTGCCGGGCTCGGGAGCCGGGCCAGAGGTCACCGTCTCCTGGCAGATCGCCGCGGACGCCGACTTCTCCACCATCGTGCGCTCCGGCGACGTCCGCACCGGGCCGACGCGGGACCACACCGTCAAGGTCGACGTGTCCGGTCTGCTTCCCGCCACCACCTACTGGTTCCGCTTCGGCTACGACGGCGCCTGGTCGCCGACCGGGCGCACCATGACGGCGCCCGACGCCGACGCCGCGATCGCCCGGTTGCGGATGGGCGTCGTCTCGTGCGCCAACTGGGAGGCCGGATACTTCGCCGCATACCGGCACCTCGCCGAGCGCGGCGACCTGAACCTGGTCGTGCACCTCGGTGACTACATCTACGAGTACGGCACCGGCGACTTCGCCGCCGGCGACGTGGTGATCCGTCCCACCAAGCCGGAGCACGAGATCCTCACGCTGGCCGACTACCGGATCCGGCACGCGCTCTACAAGACCGATCCGGACCTGCAGGCGCTGCACGCCTCGGTGCCGTGGATCATCACCTGGGACGATCACGAGGTCGCCAACGACATGTGGAGCGGCGGCGCCGAGAACCACACCCCCGGCACCGAGGGCGACTTCGGCGCGCGGGTCGCGGCGTCGCGCCAGGCGTACGCGGAGTGGATGCCGGTGCGGATGGGCGGGGACGGCGCCATCTACCGGCGGCTGCGCTACGGCAACCTGCTCGAACTGTCCATGCTGGACCTGCGTTCGTACCGGTCGGAGCAGGTCGGCCGCGTCGACGGCGGCGGGATCGACGACCCGGACCGCACCATCGCCGGCGGTGACCAGCTCGAGTGGCTCACCGACGGCCTGGTCACCAGCACGGCGAAGTGGAAGCTCGTCGGCAACCCGGTGATGATCTCCCGGGTCGACCTGGCCTCCCTGCCCGCCTGGCTGCTCGGGCCCCTCGGCGACCTGCTCGGCATCCCCGACAACGGCATAGTGGTCAACCCGGACCAGTGGGACGGCTACAACGCCGACCGGGAGCGGCTGGTCGACGCGCTGCGGGCGGCGCGTACCAAGGACGTGGTGTTCCTCACCGGCGACATCCACACTTCCTGGGCCACCGAACTGACCACGAAGGACACCGGCAGCCGCAACCCGGCCGCCTGCGAGTTCGTGGTGCCGTCGGTGACCAGCGACAACCTGGACGACTTCCTGCACACCCCGCCGGGCGGCCCGCTGAGCCGGCTCGCCGCCGATCTGCTCCGGGCGACGAACCCGCACGTCAAGTGGGTGGAGACCGACGGGCACGGCTACGGCGTGCTGGAGGTCACCGCGGAGCGCTGCCGAATGGACTGGTACTTCCTCGCCGACCGCACGAAGCGGGACACGCCGTCCAAGTGGGCCACGGGCTGGTCCGTCGGCGCCGGTTCGTCGAAGATCCGCAAGGAGTCCGCACCGAGGTAGCGGGCTGCCCCGGGTGGGGGTCGCGGGACCCGATCCCCACCCGGGCGGCTTCAGCTCACCAGTACGTCGTAGACGCGGGCCGCGGAGTTCCCGTCCGAGGTGGGCGTCACAACGGAGATCCGGAGATAGCGGGCGTCGACGTTCACCGCCGTCGTGGTCGAGTCCGCGGTGTTGCCGCGGACCTGCGCCCGGGTGGTCCAGGAGGACCCGTCGTTCGAGGTCTGCACGTCGAAGTCCCGGGTGTTCCAGGCCGGAGTCTCGCCGCCCGACCCGGCATGCCGCACCACCACTGTGGACACCCTGCGGACGGCACCCAGATCGGCCTGGACCCACTTGGCGGCGCCCTGCGAGCACCACTTGTCGCTCCAGCCGCCGAGCCAGCTGCCGTTGAACGCCTTGTCCGCGCCCTCGCTCGGTCCGCACGTCGAATCCGCCGTGGCGGTCCGGCGCAGGGCCAGGTTGGTGGGGGCGTTCCCGTAGACCTCGAGCTCGTAGACGCGGGCCGTGCCGCTGCCGTCGTTGGCCGGCTGGGTCGCCTCGAAGCGGACGTACCGCGCGGTGCGGGGCTGCACCGGGGTGTACGTCCGGCTGCCGCGTGAGCCGGCGACCGAGACCGCGCCACTCCAGGCGGTGCCGTCCGTGCTGGTGGAGATCGTGTACGCGCCGGTGTTCCAGTTGGTCCGCTCACCGCCGAGCCCGGCGTGTTTGACGACGAAGGCATTCACGGTACGCGCCGAGCCGAGGTCGACCTGGAACTGTCGTGGCGCCGTACCCGAGCAGAATTTGCTGTTGCCGGCGAGCGTGCCGTCGACGGCCTTGGCCGGGGTCTCGGCGCTGTTGCACGGCGTAGTGCCGGTCGCCGGACGGCCCAGGGCCAGGTTGGCGCCCAGATCCGGCTCGGCCGCCGGCTGGTCGCGGCCGTCACCGAAGCTCGGGGGTACGTCGCCCGCGCCGGTGCCCCACGCCGACGGGGTGCCGCCCTGCGTGAAGGCGATCGTGGCGCCATCCGCGATGTCGCCGTAGCGGAAGTAGCTGTGGCTGGTCGAGGTGCCGTCGACCGACAGGGCCTGCACGTAACGGTTGGCGGCGCTGCCGCCGGTGATCGTGATGTCGCCCGGTCCGCGCTGGATGAGCACGGTCGGGAACAGCGCGCCGTGCACGGCCAGGGTGTCCGCCCCCGGGGTCACCGGGTAGAAGCCCAGCGCCGACCAGACGTACCACGCGGAGGTGGCGCCGAGGTCGTCGTTGCCGGGCAGGCCGCCGGCGCCGGTGGTGAAGGACTCGGCCATGACGCGGCGGACCGCGTCGCTGGCGCCGGCGGGCTTGCGCGCGGCGTTGTAGGTCCACGGCACGTTGTGCTCGGGCTCGTTGCCGATGTAGAAGTACGGCCGCGACAGCCCCCCGTTGAGCTCGGTGAAATGGTGGTCGAGGCGCTGCACGGCGGTGGCCGGACCGCCCATCAGCGTGATGAGAGCGCCAAGGTTGTGCGGCACCATCCAGGTGTACTGTGCCGCGTTTCCCTCGACGTACGGGCTCTCCTGCGCCGGGTTCAGCGGTTGCCGCCAGCCGCCGTCGCGGGTGTGGATGTAGGACGACTCACCGTTGAACAGGCTGCGCCAGTATTGCGAGCGTGCGCTGTACGTGGCGTACGCGCTCGAATCGCCGAGGGCCTTCGCGAACTGGGCGATGGCGAAGTCGGACGACGCGTACTCGAGAGTCTCGGAGGGGTTGCCGGGAATGAACTGGTTCGCCATGTAGGTGTTGTGGTTGCCGCGCAGCACGGAGCCCTGGATGCTGCCGCCGGTCGCGCTCTTCTTCATCAGCGCCAGCGCCGCCGCCGTGTCGAAGCCGCGGACGCCGAACGCGTACGCGCTGCCGACGATGATCGGACCGGGATCGCCGGGCATGACGAAGTCCTCCACGGTCTGGTGCGACCACTTGGGCAGCAGCCCGCCCTGCTGTCCATCCAGGACCATCGACTTGACGATGTCGCTCATGACGTCGGGGGCGATCAAGGCCACCAGCGACGCCCAGGACCGGTAGATGTCCCACCCGGAGTAGTTCTGGTAGACCGGGTGTGACGCGGTGTGCACGGCGCCGTCGAACCCCCGGTACTCGCCGTTGGTGTCGCTCGAGACGTTGGGGTTCTGCAGCACGTGGTACAGAGCCGTGTAGAACTTCTGCAGGTCGGTGGCGCTGCCGCCGGTGACCTGGATGCGGTTCAGGGCGGTGTTCCACGCGGCGTCGGCGTTGGCGCGTACGGTCGCGAAGGCCGCCGCCTCGGCGGTGGCGTTGTTCTGGGCGTTCGCCACGCTGACGAACGAGATCCCGACGGTGGCGTTCACGACCGCGTTCGACGTGGTGTCGAAGGTGACGTAGGCGCCGCTCTGGGTGCCGCTCGCGCTCGCCGACCCGGCGCTGACCGTGCCGCCGCGGAAGGTGCCGAAGCCGGTCGGGGTGCGGTCGAAGAGGATTGAGTAGTACATCTTGAAGGTACGGCCGCCGCAGAAGCGGCCGGCGGTGTGCTCGCCCCAGACCCGGTTGCCGGAGATCGTGATGTTGCCGTCGTGGTCGCCGGTGGCCGACCGGCTGGCGTTGACCAGGACGCGGGCGGTGGTGCTCGCCGGGTAGGTCAGCCGGAGCGCTCCGGTGCGGGTGGTCGCGCTGAGCTCGGCGTCCACGCCGTACCGGTCGAGCCGGTTGCGGTAGTAGCCGGGCGCGGCGGTCTCGTTGGATTTCGTGTACGCCGACGCGTAGCTGGTCCAGGCCGAGCCGGGCGACGCGCCGAGGGCGCCGGTGACCGGCAGGATCGGCAGGTCCTCGTTGTTGGCGCAGCCCGCGCCGTTGAAGTGGGTGAGGCTGAACGACTCGATGGTGCGGTCACGGTCGCGGTAGCCCGACGGGGACGCGGTGGGGGTGTCCGGGCTGAACTGCACCATTCCGAACGGCACCGTGGCACCGGGGAAGGTGCTCCCGCCGGCCCCGCCGCCGACCGGGTTGGGGGAGTTGCTGTCGTCGGTGCCGATGAGCGGGTTGACGTGCCGGGTGAGGTCGAGCTCGGCGGCGGCCGCCGCCTGCGGAATCCAGAGGGTCGCGGCGGTGAGGACAACCGCCGCGCCGAGGGTACGGAGCATGCTGGTGCCGTCCCTTCCTGAGGCCAACGTGACAACGTTGTCAAGATGGCCTCAATAGAAGCACGGCTATATCAGCGGTTGTCAATACGCGGTGCGGGCGTTACGCGGTGCGGGCGTTGCGCGGTGCGGGCGTTGCGCGCGGGCGGGCGTTATGCGGTGCGGGCACTGAGCGAGCGGCGCGTGCCCGTCCGGCGCTCGCGGACCAGCGTGGACGCGGCCATCGCCGTGCCCCCGACGCCGACCCCGCCGAGCACCCCCAGCGCGAAGCGCTGCTCGTGGCGTACCTGACGCTCCAGCGCGACCCGGTCCCCGACCCGCGGATTCTCGCCGATCCCGGTGAAGGCGCTCATCCCGGCGATCCAGAAGGCCAGCAGGGCGGCGCCGGCGGTGACCAGGCCCCACCGCGGCAGGTCCACGGGCGGCGCCCAGACGTCCCGAATGAACCAGCTCTGCGGCCGCCGCCCGCGCAGCGCCCGCCGGTTGGTGACGATCCCGGCGGTGAACCCGGGCAGAACCAGCACGGCGGCCACGGTCACGGCGACGCCGGTGGCGACCAGCGTGCGGCCCCCGAGCAGGCCGGCGATCAGCGCGCCGCACCACAGGACGCCGGCGAGGCACAGCACGTCCAGCAGCAGCAACAACCGTCGAGACATCACGGCACCGGACGTTATCGCCCGGTTCGCTCCCGCACCGGCGGTTCCGGCTTTTTCCTCGGTACGTGCCGCCGGTACGCGCTGACGGTCGGATCCCCGGCGATCCAGAACCGCCACGGCACGTCGTGCGCGGCGGTCACCCCGACCCGCGGACCCGCCTGCACCGGACCGACCGAGCCCACCGGCGGCGTCAGGGTGGCCGACCCGCCGCCGACCACGCTGGTGCCGTTGGCGCGGCGGTCGAGGGCCAAGACCTGCATGAGCTTGGCCGGGCCCGCCGCGAGATCGTGATCCTTGCGGGTCGTCCGGCGTTCCCGGGCCGTCTCGATCCCGTCGACGACCTCCCCGGCGCGCAGCAGCACCGCGGAGGCGACGCCCCGCTCGCCGCAGACGATGTTGGCGCAGAAGTGCATGCCGTAGATCTGGTAGACGTACAGCATCCCGGCGGGGCCGAACATGACGCCGTTGCGGTTCGTCACGCCGCGGTGGGCGTGGCTGGCCGGATCCCGGCCCAGTCCGCTGTACGCCTCGACCTCGGTGAGCCGTACGGTCACGCCGTTCGCGGTGAGCCGCCAGCCGAGCAATTGCCGTGCCGCCTCGTCGACCCTCTCGGCGGGCAGCTCAAGCCAGGAATGCGTCACGCACACCAGCGAAGCACAGCGTCAGCCGGTCGGCCGCGTCGGGCCTTTGGGCCGGCGCCGCTTCACCGGGCCGCAGCAGGTACCCGGGCGGTTCGGCCCGTAGGGGCGCGTCGGACCGAACTCGAGGCGCCGGCGGCGTCGACGCCGCGCGGGCCCGCTGGGGCCGGTCATCCCACGAAGTCCTGGGTCACCCAGACGAGGCCCTCGCCGTCGCGGACGACGCTGAGGCCGATGCGCGTGAATTTCCTGCTGAGCAGGTTCTTGCGGTGGCCGTCCTCCGGCGGGACCTCGGCGAGCATGTCGTCGGTGATCCGGTCGGCCGCCGCGATGATCGCCGCGTCACTGCCGCCCGCCGAGCGGAAGCCGATGTTCTCGCCCGCGGAGCTCCACCGCACGCCCTGCGCGCTGAAGCGGTCGCCGAGGCCGCTTTCGCCGGAGCACTGATGGTTCAGCCCGCAGCCGCCGATCATCAGCTTGGTGTGCAGCGCCGCGGCCTTCGACAGCGAGCCGTCGAGCGAGAGCGCCGGCAGGCCCTCGTCGCCGCGGGCGTCGTTGATGTGGTCGAGCACCTGGTCGAGGATCGCGTCGCTGGTGGCGGGTGGTTTCCCGGTGGTGGGGGAGGTGGCCGGCGGCGTCGTACGGCGCTCGGTCGCCTTCGGCTTCGCCCTGGTGGTCCGCTTGGTCGCCGGCGTCGTCGCGGTGCCGGGCGCGGTGGGGGTGGGTGCCGCCTTGCTGGTCGTCGCCGGGGGCACGGACACCGGCGGCACGGTCGCGTCGTCTTCGCCCAGGCCTGGGCTGTCCGCGAGGGCGGGCGGCTGGGTGGTCAGCGGGGCGTCGGCGGACGCCCGCTCCGCGGCCGGGCCGGAGTCGTCCTGGAACCCGACGACCGTGAACCCGACCCCGATCACGACGGCGGTGGCACCCGCCGCGAGCGTGTAGCGGAACTGCTGGGCTGGGGAGATGGTCACGGGCTGGGTCACCTCGGTCGGGGGAGCGGCGGCCGCGCTTCAAGCGTGGCTCGGCGGCCGCGGGCCGCGGCGCCCACCGACTATGGCCGTCGACGCGGCGCCGGAGGATCTACCTCAGGAGCGCTTAAGGATCGACACACGAAGACATAAGATCCACCGCCGCGCGGTCAGGAGATCCAGGCCAGGAACCGCTCGTAGAGGTCGGCCGGGGTCGGCGACCCGGAGGCGGTCAGGTCCTCGACCGCGTCGTACATCGTCGAGGCCATGTAGATCGCCAGGCCGGACGGGAAGCGGGCGTACTGCACCGCGAGCTGTTCCCGGGCGTTCGCGCACGGCCAGGAGCGCTCGCACACGAGGCAGTCCCAGGAGGGGCGGGCCGGCAGGTGGTCGGTCCGCGGGATCAGCATGGTGTCACCGGGCCCCGTTGCGGTATTCGACCGTGATCCACCATCGCGCACCCCCTTCGCGGCACCCGTCATGTCACCATCAGCGACGCGGGGGCTACACAGAGGAGCGTGCGTGACCTAATCTCAGGCATCAATGGATGTGAGCGAGATTCCCGGAATCGAATTCCCACCGTCTCACTCCGGACGACCCGGTCGTCTCGTTCGACACAACTGCATATTTTCCGACAGAGGAGGACGGCCGTGACCACCGAGACAGGTTCCACCGTCCCGAGACGCCAGGCCGGCCGGCTCATGAAGCAGCTCCGCGAGCAGGCCGGAATCTCCCTGATGGCCGCCGCCGAGGAGCTGGAGTTCTCCCGCGCCCGGATGTATCGCATCGAGAACGGCGAGGTGTCACTGCGCAAGCACGACGTCCTGGCCATGTGCGCGTTCTACGGCGCCAACGACAAGATCACCGAGGTCCTCGTCGGGCTGGCCCGCGAGTCCAAGGCCAAGGGCTGGTGGCACGCGTACGGCGACGTGGTGCCCGCCTGGTTCGAGCTCTACGTCGGCATGGAGACCGCCGCCGAGCGACTGCGCCACTACGCCCCCGGCGTCATCCCGGGCCTGTTGCAGAACCGTGAGTACGCCGAATCGGTCTTCCACCAGCGCTCCGGCCTGGACGAGGCCGGGGTGCGCACCGCCGTCGCCGTCCGCCTGGAACGCCAGGAACTGCTGCGCCGGCACAGCCCGCGCCCGCCGGTCCTCGAGGTGATCATCGATGAGGGGGTGCTGCGCCGATCCATCGCCGACACGCTGGGCATGCAGAAACAGCTCGCCCACCTGGTCAACATCTCGCAGCGCCCCGGGGTGAGCGTGCGCGTGCTGCCCTTCTCGGCCGGACCGCACAGCGCGTCCAGCGCCGGTTCGTTCACCATTCTCGACTTCCCCACCCTCGGGGCCGCCGCTCCGGAGCCGACGACGATCTACAGCGAGAATCTGACCGGCGCCCTCTACCTGGACAAGCCCCGCGAAGTGGAAACTTATGGGGTCGTCTGGCGCGAGCTGGAACGAGCGGCCCTCGACCGGCGAGCCTCCGACGACCTCATCGGCACGATCATCAAGGAGAGCGATGGCTGACCTGACCGGTGCCCGATGGCACAAGAGCACCCGCAGTGGCAGCAACGGGGGTGACTGCGTCGAAGTCGCGGACAACCTGCCGGGCATCGTCGCGGTTCGCGACAGCAAGGATCCGGATGGTCCCGCGCTCGTGTTCACCCGCGACACGTGGCGCGCCTTCGTCGACTCCCTCAAGGCCCGGTAGCCCGCGACAACGCCCCCGCGCCATGGACGCCGGCCCGCCCCGCGGCGGGCTCGGCGGCCCGGCGGGCGCGGCGTTCGCGGCTCGGCGTTCAAGGCTCGGCTCGCTACAGTGCCGAGCGTGAGCAGACTCCTCAAGGGCATCACCTCGACGCTGCGCCGCGTGGCGGGCCGCGGCACGACCGGGCCACGACCCACCACGACCGGGCCACGACCCGCCGCGCCGGCCCGTCCGGTGCCCGCCCCCCGCCGTGGCCGGGCCCTGGAGTACGCCCCTCACCTCGACGGCGACGCCGATCCGGGCGAAATCGTCTGGACCTGGGTCACCTACGAGGACGACCCCCGCCGGGGCAAGGACCGCCCCGTGCTGGTGGTGGGCCGCGACGGCCATACCCTGCTCGGCCTCATGCTTTCCAGCCAGAGTGACCGCGACGGCCAGCGGCACTGGCTGGCGCTGGGCCCGGGGGACTGGGACCGCGATTCCCGACCCAGCTGGATCCGGCTCGACCGGGTGCTGGAGGTCGACGAGGACGGCATCCGC
This sequence comes from Actinoplanes sp. NPDC051346, assembly GCF_040682215.1. Lineage (NCBI taxonomy): Bacteria > Bacillati > Actinomycetota > Actinomycetes > Micromonosporales > Micromonosporaceae > Actinoplanes > Actinoplanes sp. NPDC051346. The sequence goes on from NZ_JBFBAJ010000001.1 coordinate 992,906, forward strand.
CGCGAGGGAGCCGTCCTCGACCGGACCCGTTTCGAGCGCGTCGCCGCCATGCTGCGCCGCGACTACGGATGGAGCTGACTCCCACCCACTACCGTGGAGGTCATGAACTCGGACGTCATGGTGGGTTTCGGCGGCAAACAGGCATGGCTGGCCGTCCGGGACGGTGATCCCGCCGAGGTCCTCGCCGCCCTGGGCCTGCGCGATCTGGGCGAGGTGGCCTGGCGCGACGGGATCGACCTGGCGCACCTCACCGACGACCGCGTCGCGGTGACTCCGCCCCTACCCGGCGCCCGCGGAGCCACCTGGGTGCTCGCCGCCGGCCGCTATCTGATGCGCCCGGGCGTCGCCCTCGACCTCACCGAGCTGTCCCGGCGCCTCCACACCGAGGTGCAGTTCTTCGCGACGCACCGGGTCACCGAGGCACACCGCTGGCAGCGCGCCGACGACGGATCCCTGGTGCGCGCCTTCGGATATGTGGGACGCACCGGGGCGGTCACCACCTGGTACGGCGACCCGGACCCCGCGGAGCGCGCCGCCGGGCTCCCGCCGACCTTCCAGGCCGAGGCCGCGCCGCTCGACGAGGCGATGCTCGGCTCGCTCGACGACGAGCTCACCCGCCTGCTGCGGGGCGAGAGCGTCGGCGACGACGCCGACGGGTCAACCGTGTTGGTCTCCGAGCAGGACGTGTTGCGCGTCGCCGCCGGCTGGAGCATCGATCCCACCGGACTCGACGGACGCGAGGCGCCCGGACCGCTGCGCGTCGGCGCCGCGGCCTGAGGGAGGATCGAACGATGCGCAAGTACGTGATCATGGGTGTGCAGGGCAGCGGCAAGGGCACCCAGAGCCAGCTGCTGGTGGCCGACCTGGACCTGGTGCACATCAGCGTCGGCGACATCTTCCGCTGGCACGTCCAGCACCACACCAAGCTCGGCGCGCAGGTGCGGCGCACGATGAGCGCCGGCGAACTGGTCAGCGACGATCTGGTCGAGTCCGTCGTCCGCGGCCGGCTGGACAAGCACGACTGGAACTTCGGCTTCGTCATCGACGGCTTCCCGCGCAACGGCCGGCAGGCCGAGTTCTTCATGGAGAGCTACGACATCGACGGCGTGATCCACCTCGCCCTGCCGGACGACGAGGTGCGGCGCCGGGTGCTCAGCCGGCGACTCTGCCCCGGCTGCGGCATGGACTACAACCTGATCGCGGACCGCCCCGAGGTCGAGGGCCGCTGCGACATCTGCGGCACCGAGCTCGTCACCCGCGAAGACGACACGCCCGAGGCGCTGGGCGCGCGCCTACGCGACTACCACGAGAAGACGCGGCCGGTGCTCGAGCTCTTCCGGCGCAAGGAGGTCGTACACGACGTGGACGCCCGGCCGGAGCCGGAGAAAGTCCAGCAGGAGATCCGCCGGGTGCTGGACCTGCCCCCGTACCTGCCGGGCAAGGACGCCGTGGCCGCCTGAGACCCGCTCGTCCCGACGGCCGCTCAGTCGGCGTCGTGGAGGTCGTAGCCGCGCTCGGTGAGCTCCTGCTCGACGGTGTGGCAGACCTGCTCGACGACGGCGACCCGGGCATATTGCTTGTCGTCACCGGGGATGACCCGCCAGCTCGCGCGGGGTCTGTCGGTCTTGGTCAGCATGTCCTCGACGGCGGCCTCGTAGTCGGCGCGGCGCTCGCGGTTGCGCCAGTCCTCGTCGGTGAGCTTCCAGGCACGCAGCGGGTCCTGTGCGCGGCTGTGGAAGCGTCTGAGCTGCTCGGCGTCGGAGACGTGCATCCAGAACTTGATGATGACCATGCCCTCGGCGGTGAGGGTGCGCTCGAACTCGACGATCTCCTCGTAGGCCCGGGACCACTGCTCCCGGGTCGCGAAGCCCTCGACCCGCTCCACCAGGACGCGGCCGTACCAGGAGCGGTCGAGCACCGTCATGCCGCCCCAACCCGGCAGCACGCTCCAGAACCGTTGCAGGAAGTGGTGCCTCTTCTCGTCGTAGGTGGGCGCGGCGAACTGCGAGACCCGTACATGTCGGGGGTCGAGCGGAGCGACGAGGCGTTTGATGGCGCCGCCCTTGCCGGAGGCGTCCCAGCCCTCGAACAGCACGCACAGCGGAGGACCGATCTTGTGGTCGCCGAGCTGGCCGCCGAGGAGAAGCCGGAGCCGCAGGAGGCGTTGCTGAGCCTGCTCCAGCCGGGCGGAAGCCTTCTTCTTACCCAGCTCGACGGGGGCTGCGGCCGATCCGAGACGACTCATGCGTACAGCCTCGCACCGGCGTACGACAGAAGCATCCCGTGCCGTACCCGCCTCGGGCGATGCTGCGACAATCGGGAGCGTGACTCTCGTTGACGACATGCAGTGGCGTGGCCTGATCCAGGATTCGACCGACCCCGACGAGCTGCGCAAGCACCTCGACGGCGGCTCCCTCACCTTCTATGTGGGGTTCGACCCGACCGCCGCCTCCCTGCACGTCGGGCACCTGATGCAGGTGGTCACCGCGCGTCGCCTCCAGCTCGCCGGGCACAAGCCGCTGCTGCTGGTCGGCGGCGCCACCGGCCAGATCGGGGATCCGAGCGGCAAGTCGACCGAGCGGGTGCTCAACGCGGGCGACGTGACGGCGGCGTGGGTGCTGCGCATCCGCGAGCAGCTCGCGCCCTTCGTCAGCTACGAGGGTGACAACGCCGCGGTCCCGGTCAACAACCTCGACTGGACCGGTGAGCTCTCGGTGATCGACTTCCTGCGGGACGTGGGGAAGCACTTCCCGGTCAACAAGATGCTCGCCCGCGACGTGGTGCGCAACCGGCTCGAGAGCGGCATCAGCTTCACCGAGTTCAGCTACCAGTTGATGCAGGCCAACGACTTCTACGAGCTGCACGTCAGGCATGGCTGCCTGCTGCAGTTCGGCGGATCGGACCAGTGGGGCAACATCACGGCGGGCGTCGATTTCGTACGCCGCCGAGGCGCCGGGCCGGTGCAGGCCTTCACGACGCCGCTGGTCCTCAAGGCCGACGGCACCAAGTTCGGCAAGAGCGAGGGCGGCGCGGTCTGGCTCGATCCGGCCATGACCTCCCCGTACGCGTTCTACCAGTTCTGGGTCAACGCGGACGACCGCGACATCTCGCAGTACCTGCGCTACTTCAGCTTCAAGCCCCGTGAGGAGATCGAGGAGCTGGAGAAGGCCACCGCGGAGCGGCCCCAGGCCCGGCTCGCCCAGCGTGAGCTGGCCTTCGAGATCACCGCGCTGGTGCACGGCGAGGGGGAAGCCCACCAGGCGGTGGCGGCCAGCCAGGCGTTGTTCGGCCGCGGATCCCTGGCGGAGCTCTCGGCGGAAACGCTGCGGGCCGCACTGTCCGAGGCCGGCATGACGGAGGTACGGGGGGAGCTCCCGACCGCCACCCTGCTCCTGCAGGAGGCAGGGCTGGTGAAAAGCGGGGGAGAGGCCCGGCGGACGATCGCCGAGGGTGGGGCGTACCTGAACAACGAGCGCGTCACCGACCCGGAGGCGGTCGTCCCCGAGTCGGCGCTGCTGCACGGGCGGTTCCTCGTGCTCCGCAAGGGCAAGCGAACGTTCGCCGGTATCGAACGGGTGTGACCCAGGTCTACTCCGCGCGATTTGACGCTCCGGAGGGTTCCGACGTAACTTTCTTCCTGCCCGAGGGAACGGCGGCGGGGATCGCGAGATCCACCGACAACCACCTTTCGGGCAGGAAGAACTCCAGTCACGATCACGGTTGACCGTGTGGTGCTGGACCGGGTGGTGCGGACCACGACCCCCTTACGGGGGGCGGATTTGGAACCGCGAGGCCGACCGGGTAAGGTTCTCCGAGCCGGCAGGGAAACGGACGCGGCAAGCGGACGTCCTGCCAAAACCCCAGGAAAGAGCATCGGATAGAGTCGTGCGCGGCTCGAAAATCCGGTGAACTGGATCGGGACTTGCGCGAAATGCTTTCGCCGAAACCGGGAAAACCCCGGATTTGACGCAAGGAAATGGCGCAAGTAAAGTTAGCGCAAGAGCCCCGGGGAACGGGCCGCAGGAATGCGGTTCTTCAACGGTGTGTGGTTGTTCTTTGAGAACTCAACAGGGTGCTTGATAAGCCAGTGCCAATTAGTTATACCCGGCCAGGCGATCATTTTGGTGGTTGTTT
>NZ_JBFBAJ010000002.1:0-302951 GCF_040682215.1 Actinoplanes sp. NPDC051346
GCAGCGGCTGCAACGCCGCCCACTGCGAGTCGGTCAAGTCGTGGCGCCTCGCTGCCGCTACGCTCGGCACGAGGTCTCCGGAAGGTCTTCGGTTTGCTTGGTCGCTAACCGATCTACCGGAGACCTCAACCTTTACCGATCACCGCCACGCCGCGACGACTTCAAGAGCCAGCCGTTACGAAACACGGCCTAGGTACGTAGGTTTAGTCAGGCGCTTCCCCAGGAAAGGCAAGTGGGCCGTTGGCCGGTTCGAACAAACTCCCGGGCAGCCTCGCGGGCCACCTTCTGGCTGACGCGCAGGGTTTCTGGTGTTTCCTCCGTGGGGACATGTCCATAGTCAAATTCAATGACTTCTCCCTGCCGCGGCTCCAGGTCGGGTTGGTCAGGTACGGAACGACCGCACCGCCTGCAAGGCCAGCGACAATAAGCTTCGCAATCTCAGAAGCCACGGACGATCGTCGCCCAGAAGCCGAAGGCGGGGGTGAAGTTGAAGATGGGCCAGACGATCCGGATCACGGTCGCCGAGTACGCGCCTGTCGACCCGACCCCCAGGACAGGCAAGTAGGGCGCTCGTTCGTCCGGATGAACTCCCGGGCCGCTTCTCTAGCCTTCTCTTGACTTACGCGTAGCGCCTCAGGCACCTCCTCCGTTGGGAGGTGGCCATAGTCGAACTCAATCATTTCGCCGTGCCACGGCTCTAGTTCTGGTTCATATCCGATGCCATCGCCAGGCCCCATCCAAAATACCCTGTTCCGGACCGGGTGCCCGACACTCATATGAAGGCCGATCGGGACGCCAATCTCATCTTCGCCTTTTGTGATGTCAACGACGAAGACGCGTCCTTTCGGGCCGCGCTCCTTTTCCACCCTGTCAAGAGCGGCGTCAAGTTGTTCGACGGTCTCAACATCAACGGTCTTCTTGCCGTTGTCCCATTGCACCTGAAACGCTGTCACCGGGGTTAACCGTCCTTCCGTTGCCTTATCGAGACGTCCTGGCGCAAGCCGAGGGGCAAGGAGCAAGCTGGCACGATCGTCGCGCAGAATCCCAAGCCTGGGGCGACGTTAAGCTCGGGCAGACGATGCGCGTCACGGTCGTGGACTGGCAGCCTGGTGACAGCTCCGGCAGCAGCTCGGTTGACTTGCCGAACATCGACCTGCCGAACCTTTGCCGGCGTACCAAGTGGTGCTGAATCCGAGACGCAGAACAGCCCGGCCCCCAAGCACACAAGGGGACCGGGGCTGGACCGATCTGGCTACGGCTTGTCCCAGAGCAGACAGGTCGGCCGCATGTTTGTCCGAATGAACTCCCGTGCAGCTTCCCTAGCCTTCTCCGGACTGACGCGCAGGTACTCAGGCGGTTCCTCGGTAGGGAGGTGCCCGTAGTCGAACACGATCTCCTCACCATGCCACGGTTCAACGTCAGGTTCGCATCCGATACCGTCGCCGGGCCCAATCCAGATGACCTTATTGCGAACGGGGTGCCCCACAGTCATGTGAAGGCCGATCGGAATGGCGTCGAAGTCCTCTCCATTGGTGATATCGACAACGAACACGCGTCCCTTCGGCCCGCGTTCCTGGGCAACCCTGTCTAGCGCCGCGTCGAGTTGGTCGACGTTTTCAACAGGAATGATCTTCTTTCCGTTATCCCATTGCACTTTAAACGTCACCACGGGGTAGGACCACCCTTCCGTTGCCAATGTACTTCTTGAAGAATCTGAGTCCGCCGCCTTCACGGACATACAGAGTCAGTGTCGATCCTGCCGGTAGCATATCTGGTAGCCGCTCATCGCAGCCATACGGGCCATCGCAAGGATCACGGGTTATAACAAGACTTACGTGTCGCGGACCATTTTGCTCGCGCATCAGCGCTGCTACATGGCCCTCGACATGAGCTAAAGCAATGTTGCCCCTCATGTTCCATGGGCGCGCTTCCATGCGAAGCGTCGCTTGGTTATTGACAAGTTGCCCAACCGCACCGCTGACGATTGCACCAAGATGAAGCGCCTGCCCATTTTCGCCGATGGCGATGCCTGCGACCTCTGCTCCCGGAGGGATTCGAAGCTTTCCCGCAATAGCACGAATAATCAACGGGATTTCAGGCAGGCCCAGTGGTGCACGATCCCCGGATGCCGCTGGGCTGGCCGCACCGCCTGCGCCTCCTCAACCTCCGCCGAACAGCCAACGGGCGTACGAGTTGAGCGATTCCCGAACGCCTTCGATCGCTGCTCGCGCCCGGTCGATGTCTTCCTTCGCAGTGCTGAGCTGGTGGTAGGCGCCCATGATGTAGTCATTCTGGGTTTCCCCGACCAAGCCTTGAATCTGACTCTCCACTTGATCTACCTCGTCGCGCATCGCCGCCAGCGATTGCGCCGGTAAACCGTTCTCTGCGAGCGACAGAATGGCTGACGCTTCGTCCGCAACGGACATGACGTACCCACCTCCGCGTTCAAGAGCACCTAATCGGATATTTGAGCGGGTGGTTCCTTCGTAACTAAGGTCGCTGCCGGATGCGCGCGGACGCCAAACGCTCAGCGCGAAGATAGAACTCGACGGACCGCCAGCCTGGGGCATGTCGCTCGGGCGTGCCGGGTGTGTAGTCGGCGGTCACCTGCCACCACGGCTCACCGTGGTAGGGCAGGAGCGCATTAACGGAGACAATGTGGACCAGGACTGGCCCGATGCCGTACCGATAATTCTCTTCGGGTAAGGCGTACACCTCACCGGGCTGCGGTGGGGTGTAGTCGGTGGCGTCCACTTCACCAATCTCGAATTGCATCGCGGAGCCGTTCGAGGTCACGAATGGTGAGATGCGTTGCGTCGTCATACCTGATGCCCTCTGGCAATGGGACTTTTGCCCGGCCCGCGTACTGGGCTGGCGCGTTCGTCGGCAACTGAGCGCCTGGTATTCGCTGGGGAAGCGTTGGAGTAGGAGGCATGTTGAAACCTTCGCTGCCATTGGATCGACGGTTGTTCCAGGCGCGGCCAGGGCAACCCGCAGGTGCGGCGGGTGCGGCAGAGCCATCTCCGTGCTTGTCGCTGGTGCATCGGATCACCTCAGCAAAGATCAACGGCTCATTGATGGACGCCTTGGAGAGGTCGAACACTGCTCCTGGGCCGAGCTGGCCTGTGACGTTGTACAACGGACAATGGGCCTCGTCGACGGGACTGATCTGCGATACCTTGAGCCAACCGCGGATCGGCCCAGAAGGACAGCGAGTCAAGCCAGGCAACCCGGTGAACGTGGTGAAAGATCCACTCGTCAATGAGGTTGAACGTGCCGACACGACGGACGACCAATACAAGGCTCGCAGGAATAGTCGCCGAGGCCGGCCTCACCCATGGACAACTAGCGCGCGAGATCATCCGAGTGGCAAACGAAGGCAACACGAACAGTGCGTCAGCCCCCGACGTGGCTGGCCTGGGACGCTCCCATGTCTCTCACTGGATTGCAGGCGTCACGCCCTCTGGTCGCATGCCCGCTCTACTCTGCGAAGCCCTATCGCGCAAGCTCGGCCGCATCATCACCTTGGATGAGCTCGGCCTGAGCAGCGATCTGCCCTCCACCAACCACCTGCTCGACTGGGATCTCGATACGGTAGTGGGGCTGACGGATCTTGGGAGAGTGGACGTGAACGCTGCGCGACGGCAGGTACTGCTTGACGTCGCCTACTCGGTTGCCGCACTAGCACTACCCGGTTCATCCTGGTGGACTGAACAGGCTCGGCGCTCGCGGACCCCCATCGACAGCCGGCGAGTGGGCCGCGCAGACGTTGAGGCAGTCCGCGACACTGTCGCCCTGTTCCAGCAGATGGATCAGCGCCGTGGCGGCGGTCATGCTCGAAGTGCTGTCGTCCAATATCTAACTTCAGACGTCGCACCTCTACTGCGCGGCAGCTTTGCACAAGATCAAGTACGGCGTGACATGTTCAGCGCCGCTGGCGAGCTGGCCTACCTATCAGGCTGGATGGCCTTCGACAACGCCGAGCATTCAGTCGCCCAGCACTATTTCAACGCGTCGATCAAGCTCTCCGCCGAGGCGGGTGACGCAGCAATGGCGGGCCATGTCCTGCGGGCGATGGCACATCAGGCAGTCGACCTCGGACACTTCAGGCAAGCACTGAACCTCGCAGCCGCTTCCATGACGAGCGAGCGGTACGGGGCTGCGACTCCCCGAGAGCGTGCTCTTCTAGGAGTGGTACATGCCCGTGCTCTTGCCGCCAACCAGCAAGGCAAGCAGGCCGCGCAAGCGCTGATCCTCGCTGAGGAGGACTTGCGAAGCGCTAGGACGGGAGACGTCGACCCGCAGCGGGTCTTCTTCTTCGGAGAAGCCAGCCTGGCACACGAGACGGCGTGCACGCTCAGAGACGTCAACGACCTGCAAGGTGCCATCAACCATTTTCGGCGGAGCGTCAGGACCCGAAAAGCAGCCTCGTTCACTCGCACACATGCGGTCACCTTGGGTTATCTGGGCGCTACGCAGGCACGCAAAGGGGAAATTGAGGCCGCGTGCCGAACGTGGGCCAAGGCTCTCGACGCAATGGAGGGTGTTCGCTCCGGGCGAACGCGCCAAGTTGCCGCCACCATCCGCTCCACCCTCGCGCCTTTCCGTAGGCGCCAACTGCGATACGTCGCTGAGGTAGACGACCATGCCGCCAACTACCTATCCGCCAGTTCATAGCCAGCCGCAAGGCGACTAACAAAGGGAGCGCAGCAGATGCCGGGTGAGGTCTTCACAGTTGAGCCGATCGCGCACGTCGTGGGTGGGCGTGTCGAGCCGACCGACGACTACTGGGGCGGAACGCATTCGATCATCCGAATCGACGGCAGCAGGTTCACTTCCGATTCCACCAAAGGGTTGGAAGATTTTTCCCATTTAGAGGTGGTGTTCCGCTTCCATCTCACCGACCAGAGCGACCTAAACCTTGGCGCTCGTCGTCCTCGGGACAACCCGCAGTGGCCCGAGGTAGGGATTTTCGGTCACCGCAACATGCGTCGGATCAACTGGCTCGGCGTATCACGCTGCCACCTCCTGAAGGTCGACGGCCTCGACCTGCATGTCGAAGAACTAGACGCAGTGGACGGAACCCCTGTGCTGGACATCAAGCCATGGTTTGCCGAGTTCGGGCCCCGGGGCGAGGTCCGCCAAGCGACTTGGACTACCGAGATGTTGCCGCTCTACTTCGCACAGCAGGCATAATTTGGCCATACCAAGCAGGCAGGGCCGGCGTTCCTCATGCGCGGGGGGTGATCTCGACATGATTCAGGCCGTTCAGATGTGCACCAAGTCTTCCCCGCGCATGCGGGGGGTGATTCCGAGGTTCATGCCCTCGACATCGACTGCACCGGGTGCTCCCCGCGCACGCGGGGGTGGTTCCCCTAGAAGATTGGTGTACCCGTGGAGTCACCTATTGTCCCTGGTCGCTCGGGGGTGATCCCGCCACCACTGGTGAGGTCCAGATCGCGAAGCCGTGTTCCTCGCACTCGCGGGGGTAGGTCGGTCGGGTAGTCAGGCCCCCGAAGCTGTCACGGCAAGCGCGTCGCGTAGAGCTCAGCGGGAGATTCCCAGTCTTTCGGCGGCCTACTGCTGGGTGATCTTGGAGTTCTCCTGCTTTTGCGCCTCCCAGAGGCGCCGGGTTTCAGTCGCCGCCCGTCCGCCTGGCGGGGGAGGCAGGATGCCGAGCGGACCCGCTGAGAGATCATCTGCGGTCGTGGAGGCACCTGGGGTGGTACACGTCCAGGGTCGCGATCTGCGAGCCGCTGACGGCGTTGATCAGCGGCGGGAGTCGGACGCCTGAGGGAAAGCTCACGCGTCGAGGCCCCTTGCAGTCCATGAGTCGAACCGGCGGCGGCACGTACGCACTTGTCGCGCGCTCACCGGTTCCTCGCCGGTCGGCGGCGGTCGCCCCGGTCGCGGTGTTCCCGCGCTCCGGGGCCGACCGTCTTGTACGTGACCAGCGGAACGGTGCTGGCCACCGGCGTGGCCAGGCCGTGCTCCGTGAGATCGGCGATGACCTGTTCGATGCGCTTGTAGGCCGTCGGCGCCTCCTCGAACAGCAGCTGCCGGTCGCCGCAGACCACGACGGAGCCCACCGGTGTGCGGCGGAGCTCCTCGACGGTGTGCTTGGCGCGGCCCCGGCGCAGGGCGTCCGCTCGCGACATCTTGCGGCCGGCGCCGTGCGCGACGGAGTGGCCGGCCTCCGGGCCGGCGTGGGCGGCCACGAGGTAGGAGTGTGTGCCGCGGGTGCCGGCGATGAGCACGTCGCGGCCGTCGCCTCGGGCGGCTCCCTTGCGGTGCAGGTAGATGTCGTTGCGGATCTCCACCGAGTTGTGGCACTCGTCGATGATCGGCTCGGTGGGCGCGGCGCCCAGGACGTGGGCGATTCGGGCGGCCATCAGGCGGCGGTTCAGCGACCCCCAGCGGACGGCCTCGTCGTGGCGGGCCAGGTAGGCGGCGGGATCGGGGGCCGGGCCCGCGCCGTGGACCTCGGTGTGGTCGCGCAGAATCCGCTCGCCCAGGCCTCGGGAACCGCTGTGCACGATGAGGACGAGGTCTCCGGTGGCGAGACCGAGGCGGACGGCATGCTCCGCTTCGAGGATGGCGTCGACGCGGGCCAGCTCGGCGAAGTGGTTGCCGCGGCCGACGGTGCCCAGGCTGTCGGTGTGTCCGGCGGGAATGTCGCCGGGCACCGCCTCCCAGGCCGGGTCGTCGGGGTCCGGCGTGCGGTCCAGGTCGGGGAAGCGGGCCGCGAGTTTTTCGGGTACGGCGCGCTTGAGCTTGATCGGGAAGACGGCGATGCCGCATCCGATGTCGGAGCCCACCAGGAACGGGTACAGCACCGTCGAGGCCATGGCGGCGCCGATCGGCGCGCCCTTGCCGGGATGCAGGTCGGGCATGCCGGCTACGTGGATCATGCCGTCGAGCTCGGCCACCTGGTGGCACTGTGCCACGGCGTCGGACTCGATCCAGCTCGAGGGGGAGGCGAACACGGTGACCGTGGCGCGGGCGGACTGCGGCAGGGACTCCTGCTGAGACAAGGGACGTTCTCCTACGGACGGAAGCAGCTGCGAAGGGCGGGAAGCGGGGTGTCCGTCAGAACGTCATGAGCACCACCTTGGCTCAGCCGCCCCATCCCGGCAACGGAATTTCCGCGGTGAGCACCAATCTTTGCGGGCAAGGCGGTCAAGTAGGCCGGGGTTTTGACGAAGAATCGGGCATCAGTGGCCTGTCCGGGCCGCCGGACCACCGACAGGAGCCGTCGTGACGAGCGCTGCCGTGCCCGCTGAGCCCGCTGAGCCCACCGCTGAGCCCGTTGAGCTCCTTGTGCCCACTGAGCCTCTTGAGCCCACCGGGGCCACCCAATCCACTGCCACCGAGGCCGGTGCGCCCGCTGCGGGCGGCCGTGTTCGGCGGCGCCTGACGGGTGCCGTTCGCCGTCGCGGCCGCCGCCGGCACGCCGCCGCGCCGAGGCGGCTCAGGATGCCCCGCCGGTTCGGCGATCTGCCGACCGGCGTCAAGATCCTTACCGCCGTGGGTACGGCGGCGGTGGTGGCCCTGACCGTCGGCCTGGTCGGCATGCAGGCCCTGGCCGGGGTGAGCGAGTCGGCGCAGCGCATCTACAGCCGCAACGTCGTGGCGGTGAACGCCATCGGGCAGGTGCGCGCCGCCCTGGTCCAGGCGCAGGTCAACGTCGCGAACCAGGCACTGGCCCCCTCTCCGGAGATGAAGATGGCGTTCCGGGACGCCTTCCTGGCCGACGTGCGGGCTTTCAACGCGGCCCTGGCCGCGTACCGGGACAGCCAGCCCGACGCCGACACCGCGACCGTCACCGAGCTCCAGACGCAGTGGCAGGTCTACACCCGCCTGGTGGAGTCGGACCTGATGTCGATCAGTGACAGCCAGGACATCGGTAACTGGACGAAGATCCGCGACACCCAGGTGGTGCCGCTCATGAGCAAGATCACGGCGGATGTCGACGGGCTCGTCGCCGTGGAGACCGCTGACGCGGCGAAGGCCGCCGCGTCAGCGCAGAGCCAGTACGACTCCAGCCGTACGCTGTCGATGGCCTTGTTGATCGGCGGGGTCCTCCTCGCCGCCCTCGCCGGGGTGTTTGTCTCTCGCGGCATCGTCCGCTCTCTGGCCCGGGTCGAGGAGGTCTGCAACGCCCTCGCCGACGGCGACCTCACGCACACCAGCGGCCTCACCGCCCGCGACGAGCCCGGACGCATGGGACGGGCGCTGGACTCGGCGGTCGCCCGGCTGCGGGAGACGGTGTCGACCATCGACGGCTCGGCGGCCTCGCTGGCCGGAGCCTCCGAGGAGATGTCGGCCACCGCACACCAGATCGCCGAGTCGGCCGAGGAGACCTCGCGCCAGGCGATGACCGTCTCGTCGACGGCGGAGCAGGTGTCCTTCAGCGTGATGACCGTGTCGGGCGGCGGCGGGGAGATGGCGGCCTCGATCCAGGAGATCGCCGTCAACGCGGCGCAGGCCGCGCAGGTGGCTCAGGAGGCGGTGGAGGCCGCCGCCGTCACCTCGGCCACGATGAACCAGCTCGGCGTGTCGTCGGCGGAGATCGGTGACGTGGTCAAGGTGATCACCTCGATCGCCGGCCAGACCAACCTGCTCGCCCTCAACGCCACCATCGAGGCTGCCCGCGCCGGCGAGGCCGGTAAGGGCTTCGCGGTAGTGGCGGCCGAGGTCAAGGAGCTGGCCCAGGAGACCGCCCGGGCCACCGAGGAGATCTCCCGCCGGGTGCAGGCGATCCAGGCGGACGCGGGCGGCGCGGTCACCGCCATCGAGACCATCACCGACGTTATCACCCGGATTAGCGACTTCCAGACCACCATCGCCTCGGCGGTGGAGGAGCAGACCGCCACGACGGCGGAGATGAACCGCAGCGTCGGCGAGGCGGCCTCCGGCACCGAGGACATCTCCCGCACCATTCACGGCGTCGCCACGTCGGCCCGGGCCACCAGCGACGGGATCACGGAGACCCAGCAGGCCACGGTCGAGCTCGCCCGGATGTCGAGCGAGCTGACCAGCCTGGTCTCCCGGTTCCGCTACTGATCGGCGGGACGGGGCCTAAGGCTCGCCGGCGGGCTCCAGCAGATGCCCGGCGTCGAGATGGAGCAGGAGCCATCGGATGTGGGCGCGTGGGCCTCGCAGCCAGTACGCCGCGCCCGAACCGGTGACCTCCTGCCGCAGGTGCAGGAACATGCGCGCCCCCGCGATGTCGCAGAACTCGAGGCCGGCGACGTCGATGACCACCTGCCGCACCGGGCGTCGGTCGAGGATCGTCCGCATCCGGGCCGACAGGGTCGGTGCGGTCGCGCAGTCCAGGTCCCCTTCCAGCGCGATCGTCAGCCGCCCGCGCACCGGGTCCGACTCCACGGTCATTCGGGGAGTCGGCGGCACGGTCGCGAAGAAACACTGGCTGATGCTGGTCATCGGCGGCGTGCCCAGGGGTAGAGGGTGGCCCACACCATCTTGCCCTCGCGGGTGGGCAGCGCGCCCCAGAGGGTGGCGGCGGCGTCGACCAGTTGCAGACCCCGGCCGCTCGACGGCTCGCTCGGCATCTCGTCCGGCAGGGGGAGGGGCGCCGGCGTGGCACGCGGTGCGGGTGGCCGGGGCAGGCGCGGATCGCCGTCGGCCACGACCACGTGGATGCCGCTGCTGCGGCGGGAGATCAGCACGGTCATCGGCGTACGGGCGTGCAGCGCGGCGTTGGCGACCATCTCGGAGACGACCAACCGGCCACGGTGCAGCAGCGTCGGCATCTCCCAGGCGGTGCAGACGTCGGTGATCAGGGCGCGGGCCTCCGCGGCGGCCTCGATCTGCGGGGGGAGAAGGAGCCGGTGCCGGTCGGCCGGCGACGGCGGGCCGGTGGCGTCCGCATGGGCCTGATCCACGCTGACGCACACCGGCATGAACCGGGGAGCGCCGAGGCGACGCAGCCGGTCGGCCAGCACGGTGTCGGTCGATACGCAGACCAGGACCTGCACCGGCGGGTCCATCGCCTGGCCGACGCGTCGCGCGGTGAGCCACGCGGTCAGGCTGGCGGCGTGCGGGTCGTACATGCCCTGAAGGTCGATGATGAGCGTGCCGGGATGTTCGCTCATGCATTTGTTGAGGATGCGATGTGCCTCCGCGCCGAGGCACCGGTCCCAGTTTCCGTGTACGGCCATGACCACCGTCTCGGTCTCGATGTCCGCGCTGACGGTCAGCATGGGGTGCACGCAGACATTGCGGTGGCCGTACCAATGAGGGGGCTCACGTGGGTACAACGGGCGTGCTGTCTCGAGAGTGACGGATATTCACCCGATCGGGTCACTCCGCTGCCCGGCCGGTCGGCCGGGCAGCGGCGTCGGTCAGAAGGCTCCCGCTCCATCCAGGACCGGGATCAGTTCCCGTTCTTCGTAGTCCAGGTGGCTTTCGACGGCGGCGGTGAGATCGTCGACCCGACTCTGCACCTCGGCCCGGCCGAGGTCGGCGTCGCCGAGGACGTCCTGGAGTCGGGCGAGGAGTCCGGCGATCTTCTCGTGCTCGGTCCGCAGCCGATCCACCACCGGGTCGAGGTCGGGCCGGAGCCGCTCCACGCCCGGGAACATCGCCGCGTCCTCCATGGTGTGGTGATGGTGCAGGCCACGGCACACGCTCAGGCAGTTGACGCGCAGCTGTGCGCCGAGCACGGGACCCGACCTCGCCACCTCCTCGCGGATCAGCCGCAGTTCCCGGCGGAACGCGTCGTGGATCATCGCGAGCGCCCCGCCGGTGGAGGTGGCGCCCGTCCGTGGCGGGCCGGGTATGGCGGTGAGGGCGACCACCGGCAGGACCCGGGTCGTCTTGGCCTGGTAGTCGGCCCAGCCCGGATCGGCCTCGACCGCGCGGGCGAACAACCGGTCCCGCTCGTCGCCGGTCAGGACGGTCGCCGTGGCCTGGTAGGTGAAGACGCCGTCCTCGACGGTCACGATCGGATCGGCGAGCAGGTTGTGGAACCAGGCCGGGTGCCGCGGCGCGCCGCCGGCCGAGGCGATGACGAGAACCCGGTCGCCGCCGTCGGGCAGGTAGCCGACGGGCGTGGTGTGCGGGCGGCCGGACCGGGCTCCGGTCGTCGTGAGCAGCAACAGTCGGGTGCCCTCGAACCAGCCGCCGACGCGGCCGTTGTTGGCGCGGAACTCTTCGATGATGGGCGTGTGGAAGTCGTTCGGCATTCTCAGCTTTCTTCAGGCAGGAAGGAATGGGGACGGCGTTCAGCCGCGGAACAAGACGATGAGGGTGACGCGAGGTGGTGACGCGGGCAGCGGGCGGCGCACGGGGCCGCCCGGCGATCATGCGTCGGCCGGGTGCCCCACTCGGTAATGGCGCAAGGCCGACCCGGCAGTCACGTCAGACACGCTAGACGCATCGCGCACCTCCAGGCAAGATCCATATTGGTGCGGGCCGGGGTGAACGCGCGGATTCCCGACTCGACGTCTCCCGCCCTGGCCGGAGGCGCTCATACTGCCTTGACCAACAGCCGCACTCGTCCTCGGAGGCAGTCATGCGGCGTCTTCGAATTGTCACCGTCCTCATCGTCCTGCTGGCTCTGACCGGGGCCGGCTCCGCGGGCGCCACGGCGTCCCGCCCGGTGCACCGGCCCGCCATGGCCGCCGCGCCCTACTGCGGCATCACCTGGGGCAGCCTTCCCAAGGCGGGCGGCGTCCACAGCGTGGCCTCCCTGCTGCGCGTCACCACCAGCCGGCAGGAGTGCTACGACCGCACCGTCTTCGAGTTCACCGGTCCGGTGAACGGCTACCGCGTCGAGTACGTGGACGCGGTGCTGACCGGTGGCGAGGGGTTCGACGTCACGCCGTACACGGCGGGCGGGGAGCACCTCGAGGTCGTGCTGCTCGCGCCGGTCTACACGACCGACGGCACGGTCACCTACAACCGCAAGCTCGGCGACCATGCCGTCACGGTGGTGCGCTACAGCACGCTTCGCGACATTGTGTACGCCGGGAGTTTCGAGGGCTACACGACCTTCGACCAGGGTGTCCGGGCCCGACTGCCGTTCCGGGTGACCACCTCGACGGGTTCGGACGGGCACGGCCGGATCACCATCGATGTGGCACACCGCTGGGAGTAGCGGCCCGAACTTGAGTGTTTTCCTCGTGGAAAATGCCACATTCAAGGCAAAAACTGTCATGAGGTACGTGGCCGCGCGGTCCGAACGGCTGAGCTGTTCGCGCCCGCGGCTGCCTACCTTTGGTAGTCATGGACACCGACATTCTCCGCAATACGACCTCGCGCCGGCGCTTCCTCTCCCTGCTGGGCGCGGGCGTCGTAGCCGGCACGGCCGCCTCGGCGGGCCTGGCCGCGCCCGCCCTGGCCGTGGGCGCCGGGACCAGCACGGGCAGCGACCTCGCCGGCTGGACGACCATCGTGGGCGACGGGGTCTACGCCGCCGCCGGGCAGAGCCCCGTCACCGACGCCGACATCGCCGCCGAGCACGGTGGCACCCAGACGCGCCTGCGTGCCAACGTTCGCAACCGTGGCGTGATGGCGCACGTGCTGTCGTTCCACCGGCTCACCGACGTGTCCATGATGGCCATGGCCCACCGGGCCGCGTACTCGTTCCGGATGCCGTTCGTCCCCTCGGCGGCCGGCGGTGCCCGCAACGCGCAGACGGTGGAGGGCGGCCTGTTCGTGTGGGACGGGATCAACACCCGGGTCGACCACGGCACCGCGTTCCAGTGGGTGCTCAACCCGTGGCAGTCGAACTTCGGTGCGATCCTGGTGTGGACCGACGCGGGGTGGAAGCCGGGCGGCTACCTGAAGCCGGACACCGGCTGGCACACCGTGTCCTACCTCGTGGACCCCGCGAACCAGGCGGTGGAGCTGGTGATCGACGGCGTCAAGCTGCCGGCGCCGTACAGCCGGACGCCGAAGAGCGGCTGGGGCACGGACGTCTCCGCCCGCCTGCAGGCCGAGGCGATCTCCATCTGGCCGGGCTCGACGGCGACCTGGGGCCCGCAGCACGAGGCGGAATTCAAGAACTGGAGCTGGACCCGCGGCTGACGCTCTTTCGCCCGGCCCGTGCGGGGCCGGGCGGGAGTCTTATCAACCGTTCTCGTCGAGAATCTCGCGCACCTGCGAGAACATCCGGAAAATCTCGACGCGACCGTCGAGGAAACCCATCCGGTAATCCGCTCCCGTCCGCGGATGCTGCGCCTTTTCCCCATCGCGGCATCCCGCCAGGGCGTCGCCGCGGCCGGCAGCGTACGCCAGCAGCGCGTCGTCCACGAAGCTCTCCTGGGGTGTCACAAGTCCCGCCCTCCCACACCGATCCGCGCGACAATGTCGCACGGCGCGGCACGACGTGACACCGGCTGACCGCCCGACCCCGCCCCGACCGATCCGCCAGTCGACATACCGTCGGTGATCAATCGATCACGTAGGTGCGACAAGCGGCCGACGCCCGGCTCATCCCAAAGGTGAGCCGGGCGTCCGGCAGTGTGCCTGGCTGTCCTGCGGCGAGCGGGTCCCACCCGGAGGCCGAAACCCCGGCATCGCGCACGGGGCCGGCATCAGAAGTCGAAGATCGGTCCCGTCTGGCGCAGCATCTCGCAGCGGTTCGAGAACGTCTCGGTGTAGCGGACCGGGCGCCCCTCCCAGTAGCCGAGGGCGCTCGCGGTGACCGGCTGGTATTCGCGGGTGCACGCGCCGTTGGGGTTCAGGTCGAGCACGCCGAGGTGACCGTTGACGGTCGCGACGGCGGCGCACGCGTCGGCGGCCTGCGGGTGCGCGCCCCCGGCCGGCTGACAGGTGAGCAGTGCCATCCTGGGGTCCGCGCCGGTCTGGTCGTGCACCATCAGCGCCAGGGTGGACGAAGCGGCGCGGGCCGTCGCGGCGGCGGGCGCCGCCGTCGCGGCGAGAACTCCGGTGCCCGTGGCGCAGGCGGCGAGCAGGCTGAGGGCGCCGCGCGTGAATGCGTTCATTTCTTCCTCCTTGAATGGGTCCGTCGTGAGGACCTTGTCGCCCGTGTCGTCGTGTGATCCGGGCCGCCGGTGAGCCTAGGCCGTTATTGCGTCGTTCCAAGGAACTGCCTGTTGCTTTCCTGAGGGCGCACTGTTAACGGTGAGCGACAATTCACGGGTCATTGTGGAGGAAAGAAAAATGACGGGAGTCAGGCGGCCTTCATCATTGCGGAAATCGCACACCGGGCCCGCCGGGAATCACCGGGACCGCCCGGCGGGCCCGCCGATCACGACAGGGACGTGCGGGCGATCGCCTTCTCGGTGAGGCTGCCGAGCCACAGGGTGTCACCGTGCTGGCGCACCCCGGTCGCCATCACATAGCGGCCGGCCGGGCCATGCAGGGCCCGTAGCACGGCGCCTTCGCCGTCGACCTGGGCGGCGATGGTGTGCGGCAGCGGCTGTGGTTGCAGCCGCGAGGGCAGGACGGCCGCCAGACGGCGCAGCATCGGATGCGGCAGCAGCCGTTCGGCCAGGGCCACCCGCGGACTCGCCAGAGCGATCCAGTAGGTGCCGTCGCCGACCGCCGACATGTTGTCCGGGTACGCCGGCAGATCGCGCAGAACCCGCACCGTGCCGTCCGGCAGCGACAGCCGCAGCAACCGGTGGGCCACCGTCTCGCAGAGCAGCAACGCGTCCTCGTCCGGGGTGAGCGCCACCCCGTTGGGGAAGTAGAGGCCCTCGGCCACCACCTCGGTGCTTCCCGAGCCCGGGTCGTAGGCCAGCACCCGTCCGTTGGGGCGGTGTTCCAGCAGGTCGCGCCGCCAGTGCGAGACGGGGAAGCGGTTTGAGCTGTCGGTGAAGTAGACGACGCCGTCGCGGGCGACCGCGGCGTTGTTGCAGAACAGGATGCGGCTGCCGCCGGCCCGGTGGGCGAGGTCGGTGATGGTGCCGTCCGGGGTTACGCGCAGCAGGCCCCGATAGGCGTCGCAGACCACGAGGCTGCCGTCGCGCGGGTCGATCTCGATGCCGAGCGGGCGGCCGCCGGTGGTGGCGATCAGCTCCGGCGTCGCGCCGGGACGGGCGTCGGGTGGCCAGCGCCAGATGCGGCCGTCCTCCGTACCGGAGAAGACATGTCCTTCCGGGCCGACCACGACGTCCTCGGGGCCGTGGCCGCCCGGCACGGCCAGCAGCTCGACGTCGTCGAGCCGGGTGTCCGTCGGTGACCACGCGCCGGTCAGCGGTGGTGGGGTGGTGGCCGGGAGCTTCACGGGACGGATGAGCCAGGGCGCGGGAGGACGCGGAACATTCATGCCATGCATGATGCCCGGAAACACTGACATCGATCGATAGCAACGCCGTGCCGGGGCGTCACGGTCGCAGGGTCGGCAGGTTCGGTAGTCCGGTGACGATCGTGTGGGCGACCTCGCTGAGGCGCCGGTTGTTGTTGCGGGCGTAGAGGCGGATCAGGACGAACGCCTCGTCGGGGTCCACGCCGTGTGACTGGGCGACGATTCCCTTGGCCTGCTCGATGACGACCCGGGTGTTCAGGGCTCCCTGCAACTGCTCGGTGAGGATCTCGCCGCGGCGGATGGCGCGCTCCTGCAGCAGTCCGATGACGGCGACATCGGCCAGGGACTGCACGATCCGGCTGTCCGCGTCGTCGAGCTCGGAGGCGCTGCTGAACACGCTCATGGCGCCGATCACGTCATCGCGCAGGCGCAGCGGGAAAGCGTGCACCGCCTGGAATCCGGCGAGGGCGGCGCGGGGTGCGAACTTCGGCCACCGGTGTGCGGCTTCCGCGAGATTCATGTTGGTCACCGGGTGGGCCGTGCGGAACGCGTCCAGGCAGGGGCCGTCGTCGTGCTGGAGCTGGAAGACCTCCATGAGTCGGGCGTTCTCGTCGGAGGCGGCCATGAAGATCAGCCGGTCATGGTGATCGGCGAGCATCAGGCCGACCGCGCCGGTGTCGAACAGGCCGGCCACCCGCTGGGTGAGCATCTGCAGGAACTCGATGAGATCGAAGTCGTCGACGAGCGTGTCGGCGACTTCGACGAACACCGTCGCGAGCCGCTCGGCAGAAACAGTGGACATGATGCCTACTGCCCTCCTCCGGATACCGTGCCGACGGCGGTCACGACTGGTCACTGTCGAACTGAAGCCTACGCGCCACGACATCGCGCGCGACGTCTCCCAGGCGGCGGTTCTCGGCAAAGGCATGGGCGCGCAGCCGTGCCAACGCGTCGGTCAGCGACACCCCCAACCGCACCGCCACCATGCCCTGGGCCTGGAACAACTCCGCACGGTTGCCCATCGCGTCGTCGAGCCCGGCGGCCGCCGAACCCGGCGTCGCCTGTTCCTGCCCGTCGAGCAGCGTCGTGACAGCCACGTCGGCGAAGATCAGCGCCCGGCGGAGCTCGACGTCCGACAGCAGCCCCGGCTCGCGCCGGAAGACGTCGAGGACGCCCAGGCGCGCCGCGCCGATCTGCAGCGGGAACGCGAACACCGCCCGCAGTCCGTGGTCATGAACGGCCGGCGTATAGCTCGGCCACCGCCTCGTGGCTCCATCCGCCAGATCGGGCACCAGCACCGGTCGGCGAGTGGAGAACGCCTCCAGGCAGGGACCTTCGCCCAGCGTGAACTGCAACTCCTCGAAATGTGCGACCTTCGGATCCGAGGTGGCCGCGATGCCCCGCATTCCGTCCGTGGACATCACGCTGACGCCCACTCCGGAGGCCGACAGCGACCGCCCGGCCGCGCTGCACAGCCGCCGCAGAATTCCCGCGACTCCGACGCCGTCGTCGGCGCGTGCCGGTTCGTTGGCGATGAGGCGCACGACGTGCGCGAGTCGCTCACCCACGGTGCGCACCCGGCACTGGACTGCGCGCGTGGCGGCTGTTCATGGCTGCACCTCTGCCTGAACCGGAAAGCCGCCTGGGGCCAGGGCAGCAGCGTGTCGACTCATTGGTGGTTGCGACGATACGCCGATGGGGCTCCGCGAGCGTGCTGGCAGGCCGAACCTGTTCGTCGAGGAATCGACGCTTTTCGCCATCGTCATGCCGGTGCTCCGATTGCGCCTATGCTGGGGCCATCTACACCGGTTCCGTGCTCATCCACTTTCTCGTCGATGTCCACGCCGCCGCTCCCCGCGCGTCGATCCGCCTACGCCAGGCCAGCGCGATGATCCGGTCCATCGTCGTCGTGGCCGGCGTCGACGAGTTCGTCACCGTAGAGGATCCATTCTCCTCCTGGCTGGACTGACGCCAGCCGGCGGCGCTGCTTACGCAGCGCCGCCGGAGGGTGTGCATCACCAGATATCGAGGGCTGTCACCGCACCCGGACGACGAGGGCCCGGCCCCTGCCCGCCCCGGCCGTGTTGACGGCCTGGACGGTGCAGCGGTAGCGGCTGTTCGCGCCGCTGAAGGTGAACGAGCGGGTCTTGGCTGACACCGTCGTCACGATCGGCGCGCCTCGCAGAGAGCCGTTCGCGGCCAACCGCTGGCGGGTGATCCGGTAGGCGGTGACGGGCGCACCACCCGTCGACGACGGAGCCGTCCACCGCAGCGTCGCCGTGAGCGCGCCGCGGGCCGCGCCCTGGGTGCCGGTGAGGCGCCCCGGCATGCCCGGAGCCGTCCGGGGCGTGATCGTCGCCGAGGCGGACGACAGGGCGCCCGCGCCGATCTCGTTCACGGCCCGTACCCGGAAGCGGTAGGCCTTGCCGTTCGCGAGGCCGGTCACCGACAGCACCGAGGCGGTCGCGGGAGCGGTCCGGGGCTTGCCCAGCGGGGTGCCGGTCGCGCCGTTGAGCACCTGCACCTCGTAGCGGGTGATCGGCATGCCGCCGTTGTTCGACGGCGCGGTCCACCGGACGATCGCGAGGCCCTTGCCGGCGGTGACCCGCCCGACCCGCGGGCTTCCCGGCGCCGTGCGCTGGTCGGCCGGCGGCGTGCCCGGGGTGCCGGGCGTGCCGGGCGTGCCAGGCGTGCCCGGGATGCCAGGCGTGCCCGGGGTGCCAGGGTTGCTGGGCGTGCCGGGGTTGCCGGGCGTGCCGGGGTTGCTGGGCGTGCCGGGCGTGCCCGGGTTGCTGGGCGTGCCGGGGTTGCTCGGTGCGGGGCCGGTCGGGACGACGCGGTTGGAGATCGCCGAGAATTCGCTCGCTCCCGCGCCGTTCACCGCGCGCACCCGGAAGGAGTACGCCGCACCGCGAACCAGTTCCGTGAACGTCAGCTCGGTGGCGTCCGGCCCGGCGACGTCCACGCCGATCACCGTGCCGGTCTCGTCGTCCAGCGCCTGGACCTCGTACCCGTAGACCTCGGTGCCGCCGTCGTGGGCCGGTGCCGTCCAACGGACCACCGCCGTGCCGTCGCCGGCCGTCGCGGTGCCGATCGCCGGGGCGTCCGGTGCCGTGGGGGTGACCGGCCGGGGGTCGGTCGGGTTGGTCGGGTCGGTCGGCGTCGTGGGGGTTCCCGAGCCGGGCTCCACCGGCGTCTCCGGTGCCGGATCCACGGGGGTCTCGCCCTCGCCGTCGCCCTCGTCGCCCTCGCCGTCGCCCTCGTCGCCCTCGCCGTCGCCCTCGTCGCCCGCGCCGTCGTCGTCGCCCGGCTCCTCGGCGCCGTCGTCGTCACCGGGTTCCTCGGTAGCCGGCGTCGGGGTGACCGGTGTCGACCACGCGGTCCAGTCGCCCGGGCCGCTCGCCGTGGTGGCGCGGATCCGGAAGGTCACCGCGACGCTGTTGGTCAGCTCGCGCACCACCAGGCTGCGGGCGGTGGCGTCGGCCACCTCGGTCGTCACGGTCGTGGTGCCGTCGTTGCGCTCCAGCGTGAAGCCGGTGATCCGCTCGCCGGCCGTCTCGGCCGGCAGCGTCCACAGGACCGTGGCCTGGGCGTCGCCGGCGAAGGCGGTGATGCCCGCGAAGGCGACGGGCGCCGTGACCTCGACGGTCTGGTCGGCGAAGGCCAGCTTCTCGATGTTGCGCAGGATGTCGCTGCCGTCCGGGCCCGACACGATCAGGGCGTCACCGAACGGGTCGATGGCGTACTGGTCGCGGGTGCCCGAGAAGACCGCCGTGTCCTGGCCCGCGGCCGGCGCCGTCAGGATCTCGCGGACGACGACGATGTTCCTGGGGTTGATCTTTCCGGCGAAGACGTCGGCCTGGAGTTCGGCCATGCCGCGTGCCGAGCGGATCTCCTTGCCCTCGGCGTCGCGGACGCTGAGCCGCACGTTCAGGTAGCGGTTGCCGTCGATGATGTCGTCGCCCAGCCGGCCCTCGATGGTGTCGTCGCCGGCACCGCCGAGCAGGATGTTGCCCTCGCCCCAGACGTCGCCGCTCAGGTCGCAGGGACGTCCGCTCTGGTTGCTCACCGCGGAGACCGGGGTCGGCAGGTGCGTGACGACCTGGTCCAGGCCCTTGATCCGGGCGATGCCCGCGGCGTCGAGAGCGTCGCAGCCGAGGAAGCCGCCGCCGTCGCCGCCCACCGTGGACGGAATCACGTCGTCGCCGCGCAGGACGTCGTTGCCCGCGCCGCCCGAGAGGGCCTCGACCTCGTTGTAGCGGTCGCGGACGCCGACCGCCAGGACGTCGAGCGGGTTCAGCGGCAGGTCGAGGTCGGCGTCGATCGCCTGGTCGTCGCCGCCCTGGTCGCGGGTCGCCGCGATCGACCAGTCATAGCCGGAGCCGCCGGCGTTCTTCTCGACGCCGGGGCCCTGCACCCCGATGTCGTCGCCGCCCTCCATGTCGTAGTCGTCGTCGCCGCCCTGGCCGGCGAACACGTCGTGGCCGGGCTTGTTGGAGTCGTCGAGGAAGAACAGGTTGCCGCTGTCGCCCTGGAGCAGGTCGGGGGAGTTGCCGCCCTCCATCCAGTCGTTGCCGGAGTCGCCCCAGGCCGCGTCCTCGCCGTCGCCGGCGATGATGAAGTCGTCGCCCTCGCCGCCGAACGTGTCGTTGGCGTTCGCGCCGCCGTTGGTGAAGTCCTTGCCGTTGCCGCCGTTGACGATGTCGAGGCCCGGGCCCGCGTCGATGGCGTCGTCGCCGTCGCCGCCCTTGGGCATGTCGTCGCCGCTGAGGTCGGTGAGGACGTCGTCGCCCTCGCCGCCGAGCGGGTGGTCGTTGCCCGCGCCGCCTTCGAGGACGTCGTCGCCCTCGTTGCCCCAGATGGTGTCGTTGTCGTTGCCGGCGACGACCCGGTCGCGGTTCTCGGTGCCGTTGTAGACGGACTGGCCGTTGATGCCGGGCGCGTCGACGCCGTTGCGGGCCCGGTACCCGATGGTGCCGTCGGCCATCCGGATCAGCAGCGCCTGCTCGTCACAGTCGGTGCCGGGGTCGTCGGTGACCCGGTTGCCGGAGGCCTCGAAGCCCGCCTCGGTGCCGGCGAGGTTGTCGAGCTGGAACTTGCAGTCGGCGGTGGCGAACACGTCGGCCTTGAGGGTGTGCGCCGAGGTGTTGCGCATGATCAGCTCGGCGAAGGAGTTGCCCTCGAGCTGCGTGCGCAGGTTCATGCCGGGCGTACGGGCCAGGTAGTAGAGCCGGTCGCCGTTCTGCAGGTTGGTGAGCTGGCTCTCGAAGACGTAGTCGAAGGTGCTGCCGAGCAGGCCGCCGAAGGGCTGGGTGGTCTCGGCCAGGCCGCCGACCCACAGGTCGACGTCGTCGAGGCCGGAGGTCGCCGGGGTCCAGGCGCCGGTGGCGTTCATGAACGCGGCCGCGTCGGCCGGTGCCACGTCGCCGGGCAGCGGGTCGACGATCGCGCGGGCCGCGGCCCGCTTCGCCGCCACGGTGCTCGCGGCGCGGACCGACGGGTGCTTTCCGTACGCGGCGACGAAGTTGACCAGCGACTCCGGGTGCTTGAGGTGCTCACCCAGGTCGACCCAGCTCCGGTACGGCGCCAGCCGCCCGTCGTTGGTCTTGTCGTGCAGGACGCGGCGCAGGTTGTTCAGCGAGGGCACGCCCTCGGAGCGGCCCCGGGCGAGGTTGATCGCGGCCAGGTCCATCGGCAGGCCGAGCAGGTTGTTGCGCAGCGTGTCGGTCATGAACTCGTCGAGCTCGTTGCCGACCTGGTCGGACATGCCCATGACGATCCCGCCGGCGGCCTGCTCGGGGGAGAGCGTGCCGTTCGCGGTGTACGCCGGCGGGTTGAGGAACCCGTCGAGCAGCGACATCGAGGAGTCCGAGCCGTCCGTGGCCGTGCGGGAGATCCGCTCGGTCAGCATCGAGTGTCCGAAGCGGTAGACCGAGTGCGCGAACTCCGCGTAGACGGCCGGGTTGAGCTCGTTCTGGGTGAACGCGAACGGCTGGAACGGGTTGATGCCCGGCTGGATCTTGCGGGCGAACTCCTCGAAGACCAGGTGCTGGTACTCCATCTCGTCGATGAAGCGGGCCGCCTGGAAGAGCCGCTCACCGTTCCAGGCCGCGCCGAGCTTCCACTCGGCGAGAGCCGGGCCGCCGGCTTCGGTCAGCACCCGCTCGATGTCGCCGACGAGCCGCTCGTGCTCGGAGTGGAAGATCTGGTGCACGGCGGTCAGGCCGATGTTCTCGTTCGCCCGACCGTCGCCGGCGATGTAGTGCGCCGCGAGCATCTCGTCGTCGTACGTGCCGGCGGGCTGGCCCGCGAAGTCCGCGGAGGCGCTCTGGTCGTCGTCGGGACGCGGCGCCACCTTGGCCGTGGCCGGATTGTGGTCGTGGTCGACCGGGGTCGGGTCGGCGTGGTGCGCGATGTCGGTGACGAACGGCGTGTCGAAGTGCAGCGTGTCCGCGGGCACCGGCACCGGGTTCGCCCGGTCGCCCTCGACGAGGCCGGTCGCCGTCACGTACTGCGGCAGGCCGCGGGCCGGGCCCGGGACGAACTTGCCGTACGCGTCGGCGAGGACCGACGGCACGTTCAGCACGTCGGCGTCGCTGAGGGCGAGGCCGAGCCGCTCGCGCGCCTGCCGCTTGGTGTCCTCCCAGGTGGGCAGGCCGCCCGCCGCAGCGGACAGCAGCCGGCCGGTGGAGACC
This sequence comes from Actinoplanes sp. NPDC051346, assembly GCF_040682215.1. Taxonomy (NCBI): domain Bacteria; kingdom Bacillati; phylum Actinomycetota; class Actinomycetes; order Micromonosporales; family Micromonosporaceae; genus Actinoplanes; species Actinoplanes sp. NPDC051346. Next base: position 21,940 of record NZ_JBFBAJ010000002.1, read on the forward strand.
GGGCGGCCCGCGGCGTCGTCGGCGTACTCGCGCAGGAAGACCTGGTGCGCGGCGTGCGACGTGTACGTCTGCGAGAGGTCCACGAACGGGGAGTCGGTGTTCTTGGCGTCCTGCACGTCGTCTGCCGTGCCGAGCTTGCCGTCCTCGCCGGGCTGGTTGGCGGCGCGGGTCAGCGCCATGAAGCGCATCGACGGCGGCACGTAGCGCGCGTCGCCGGGCAACGGGTCGTCGGCCGTGCCCGGGGTCCGGTCGGCGCCGGCGATCAGCGGGTCGTCGGCGCGCAGCGGGACGACCACGGTGCCGCCGCCCTTGACGGTCTGGTCGATGCCGTGGTCGAAAAACTGCCCGAAGAGGGTGAACCAGGAGTTGTAGGGGGCGCTGAGCCCGATGTCGGTGGTGACGTTGGGGATGAACAGCGTCGTCGCGCCGTCGGTTGCCGGGGTGGTGGCGCCGGACTGGCTGCGCACCGGGTTGCCGGCCGCCGCGACCGCCGCCGGGTTGGCCGCGGTCTGGTCGACGATCAGGTTGCTGATCATGCGGGGCTGCGAGTCGACGACGGTGTTGTTCGCGCGCTTGTCCGCGTACGTGGTGGGGAACGCGGGGCTGCCGGGGCCGAAGAGGCCGGCGGGTGCGTTCTCGGCCGCCTTGAAGTCCTTGCCGCTCAGCCGGGGGAAGAGCTGGTCGGCGGCGCCGTACTTCTCCTGGCCGGGCACGAGGTTGTTGCAGGAGCCGTCGACCGTGCGCAGGCCCATCGAGAGCAGCGGGCTCGAGAGCTGGTCCGGCCCGGTGCCGAGCAGCGCCCCGCAGGGGCCGGTCTCGCTGGTGGTCGCCGCCGCGTGCGCCTCGGCGATCTTGATCTGCTTGAGGATGTAGGCCAGGTCGGCGGGCGTGACCGTGAAACCCTGGCCGGCCGGCGCCGCGGCGGCCGGGGTGGCGATCAGGGTCGTCGCGAGCAGGGCGCCGACGGTGAGACCGAGGGGGAGCTTCATGAGGCGTTCTCCGGGGGAGTCAGGGGAGAATCCGTGTGATTCGCACATCCTGGACTTGGCGGGTGTGGTCCGGCTGAGCAGGAGCTGAAGGTCCGGCTGAGCACGAGCTGAAGGCCGCCCCCGACGTGGGGGACGGCCTTCAGGCACGCGTGGAGAAACTCAGCCGTGGTGCGGCCGCGGTCCCTCCGCCAGGTTCGGCAGGCCCTGCGAGAGGTCCACTCCCGGGCCGGGCAGGTTCGCCGACACCGCGACGCGCTCGGCGGGCACCCCGGCGGCCCGGCCCAGCGCCTCCCGCACCGCGAGGATCCGGCCGTCGCTGAGGATCGCGCCGAAATAGCGCACGGTCAGCCCGGATCGCTGCACCGTGGGCTCGTAGTGGTTGAGCGAGTCGGCCAGGATGCCCTCGCGGTCCACGCGGGCCAGGACGTCGGCCGGGGAAACCCCCGCCGCCGGCACGACCCCGAAGGTCAGGTCGTGCACGACCACCGGCTCGACCAGGTAGAACGCCACCGTACGGGGCTGATGGTCGCGCATGAACGCCTCGGCGTCGGCCGCCAGGGTGCCCTCGGGCAGCACGAACGTCAGCTCCGGCACCAGATACTCCAGCAGCTGGGCGCTGAAGACGGCGAACGTCGCGTCCTCGAGCGGGCCGACGCCCGCGGTCTTCGCCGACGCCCGCAGCTCCCGGGCGATCCGCGCGCGGTCGGCGCCCTTCGCCGGGTGGATCGCGATCGCGGCCCGCTTGCGCACCATCGGCCCGTCGTAGCTCGTGGTGGCGAGCTCGTCGCCGGCGTCGTCGGTGACGACCCCGGCCGGCTCCATCGCCTCGGCCGTGGCGAACCAGCCGCCCGCGCGGAGCATCAGCGCCGCGCAGACCAGCACCAGCACCACGGCGACACTGCGCCGCACCCGGGTACGGACACCTCCGGCGGCCGCCATCACGTGCCCAACGGGTAGGACGGGGCATACACGACCGCGCGTTCCGGCTCGTCGTCCACGTACGCCGGATCCGAGCTGATCGGGTCGTTGGCGTTGATGTCCCCGACCGCGAACTGGATCATCATGTCGTTGTCCTCGTGGATGAGGTTGTGGCAGTGCACCATGTAGCGCCCACCCGCGTTGCCGTCGCCGGTGGTGAACTGCATGAGCGCGCTGACCGTCTCGTTCTCGCCCAGATAGAAGACGTCCTTGCCGCCGCCCTCCCAGGCGTGCGCCTTGCGGTCGCGCGTCGTGTTACGGGCGATGATCTTCGAGTCGACCAGATGGATGTGCAGCGGGTGGAACCAGCCCCCGGACTCGTTGACCAGGTCCCAGATCTCCACGGCGTACGGCTTCGGGTTGGCGAAGACCCGCTGGAAGTTCGTCTTCTCGACGTCGTCCCAGGTCTCCCCGTTGATGGTCCACAGGCCGTGCTTGCGCTCCAGCCGCATCGTCCGGCGGGCCGTGGCCATCTCCGGCTTCAGCTCGTTGACGTCGATCGCCCCGCGGTTCGCGAACGGCTGCGGGCCGAGGTCGAGCACCTTGGGGATCACGTACGGGTCCGGCCCGGCCGGATCCGCGACCACCTCGAACTGCATCACCTTGCCGGTGTTCTTGAAATCGGTGTTGTTCTTGTTGCTGAGGTTGCGCAGCTCGATCTTCGTGCCGGGCTTGTACTTGCGGAAGTCGATCAGGATCTCGTATCGCTCGGCGGGCGCCTGGCGGTAGGAGGGCACGGCGGCGACCTTCGGCGTCATGCCCGCGTCCGTGGCGACCACGTGCATGGCGTCGCCGGTGCTGAGCGTGAACCGGTACGAGCGCGAGATGCTCGCCACCAGCACCCGGAACCGGTAGACCCGCGGCTTGACCCGCATCTTCGGCCACGGCACGCCGTTGACCAGGATCACGTCGCCCATGAAGCCCTCGTGGTCCTCGCCGTCGAAGGCCACCGAGCCGTCGGCCTTGAACGCCAGGTCGCTGACGACCAGCGGGACGTCGTACTCACCCTGCGGCAGCTGGGCGCGCTCGTACTTGTCGCTCAGGTGGTACATGGCCGCCAGCCCGGCGAAAACGTTCTGCGCCGTCGTGCGGTGGTTGTGGTCGTGGTACCAGAGTGTGCGGGCCTGCTGCCAGTTCGGGTACTTGTAGGTCTTGCAGCTGCCCGGGTCGGTGTGGTCGTTCGCATAGCCGTCGTACTGCGGCAGCGACGCCGAACCGTGCAGATGCGTCACGCTGCTGAACTTCTTGCCGTGCAGCGGGTTCACGGTCAGCTTGTTCGCGATGCGGATCTCGGAGCGGGTGCCCTGCGGGACCCGGATGGTCGGCCCCGGGAAGATTCCGTTGTAGCCGGCGATCGCGGTCGTCAGCCCGGGCACGATGCTCGCCCGGCCGAAGCACTGGGTCAGCCGGTAGCGGTGGAACGGACCCTGGTCGTCGACGCCCTGCTCGAACGGCATCAGTACCGGCGGCCGCCGGAACATGTTCGTGAAGGGAGTCGGGGTGTTCTTCGCCGCGAGCTTGCTCGACTTGGCGACCACCTCACCGCCGGCCGTCGCGACGATCAGTCCTCCGCCACCGACCGCCAGCGCACCCTTGAGCAGGCCGCGCCGGCTCAGGTTTCCATGAGACATCCGAACTCCAAGCGAGAGACATGCAGGTGAGCGCAGACCTTAGGAACCGGCTCTGAGGTGCGCCGTTGGAAAACCTGGAGTCGCCGGGCGGATCGACGCCCGCCCATTCAGCCGCGCCTCAGGTGCTCCTCAAGGCGGCCCCAAAACGTTCAGCTTCGCGCTCCGCTGCCGATCTGATCCTGTCGAGGAGGTGGCGATGCGCGTCTGTGTGCTCGGACAGCTGACGGCGACGGACGGCGACGGCGTGGTGCTGCCCGCCGGCGAGCTGCCGCGCCGTGCCCGCCAGGTCCTCGGCGTGCTCGCCGCCCGCCACGACCGGATCCAGTCCAAGGACGCCCTGGCCGACGCCGTGTGGGGCGCGAAGCTGCCCGGCAACCACGTGGCCGCCCTCGAGCACTACGTGTCGGTGATCCGGCGGCGCCTGCAACCCGCCGGCAATGCCTCGTCGTGGTTCATCGTGACCCGCAGCGGCGGCTACCTGTTCGACACCAGCCGCGCCGAGCTGGACCTGGCCGAGCTGCGCGCCGGAATTCGCGGCCTGGACGCGCTGGCGCCGGACGGTTCCGAGCGCCTCGTCGCCCACGCCGGGATCCTCACCCTGGCCCGCCAGCTTCCCTTCCCGGAGGACCCTTACGCCGACTGGGCCGAGGCCGCCCGCGCCGAGGTGCAGTTCGCCGCCGTCAACTCGCTGCTCGAGCTCGCCAGGGCCGCGTTGCCGAGCGACCCCGCGCGGTCCCTGCGGCTCGCCCTGGACGCGATCGAGCTCAGCCCGTACCTGGAGAGCGGGTACGAGGCGGCGATGGCGGCGGCGGTGGCCATGGACCGGCCGGACGAGGCGCTGCGCATCTTCGACCGTTGCCGCCGGGTGCTCGACGAGGAGCTCGGGGTGGCACCGTCAGGCGGGCTCGTACGCCTGCAGCGTGAGGTGATGGCCGGGCGGCACGCCGTCGCGGCCGTGGCCGAGCCCGAGCGGGTCGCCGCGCTCGGTGTCGCGCGGGCCGCCGTGTCGCAGGACCGGTTCCTCGGCCGCACCACCCACCTGGGCATCCTGTTCGGGCCGGACGCGCCGCCGCTCGTGCACGTGGTCGGGCCGGCCGGTTCCGGCAAGTCCGCCTTCCTGGCCGAGATCGCCCGGCACGCGCCGGGCCGGGTCGGGATCGGCCACGGCGGCTCGTCCGCCGGGGTGCTGCGGCTGGCCTGGCTGCGCAGGGCGCTGATCGAGCTCGGCGCCGGCCCGGACGTGCTGGCGGTCGTCGACGCCGGCAGTGACCGGCCACTGCGCGGCGACGAGCTGGAGCTGATCGCCGCGGTCTTCGCCGAACCCGAGCCGTCCTTCCTCGCGGTGGACGACGCCGCCGACCTGGACTCAGCGAGCGTCACCGAGCTGGCGTGGCTGGGCCGGCGCTGTCCCGGCCTGCGGATCGTGCTGACCTACTGCTACCCGTCGCAGCTCGTCGGGCGCCCGATGGCCAGCCTGAACACGCCGCTGGTGCTGCGCCTGGGTCCTCTGACGGCCGCGGAGCTGGCGCCGCTGGGCGACGACACCCTGGCCGAGCGCAGCGGCGGAATCCCGGCGCTGCTGGCGGTCGCCTCCCGGCCCCCGGAGATCGCGCACGCGGTCGCGATGCAGATCGCCCGCGAGCGGACCCGATGGATGCCGGACCTCGCCTGGGAGGTGCTGCGGTCGTGCGCGGTGCTCGGCCCGCTGGGCACGGCCGAGCTGGCGCCGCTCACCGGCCGCTCCGTGCCGGAGCTGCTCACCTGCATCGACAGCCTGGTGCACGCCCACCTGCTCAGCGAGGGGCAGGTGGGCGAGGTGCGGCACCGCAGCTCCGTGATTCGCGACGCCATCGCCGAACAGGTGTCCCACGCCTCCAGCGCACACCTGCGCAACCAACTAGCGGCGGCCTCCTAAAGACAGGAGACCGCCGCCGTTGTCCGCACGGCTCAGCCGTGCGCGTTCACCCGCGTCAGTTCGTCACCGTGACCGGCAGCGCGAGCTGCTGGGCACCGGTCGACGAGACGAGGCTGATGGTGCGGATCGTGCCCGGCACCGGGCCGGTCACCCGGACCCTGAACGCCGAGGTCGCGTCCACCGTCGCTGTGCCGATCACCCGGCCGGTGAGCGTGCTGCCGAGCACCACCGTGACGCGCTGCCCCGCATTGATGTTGGAGGCGCCGGACAGCCGCCATTCGTTGGTGCCGGTGCGGTAGCGGAAGGCGAAGTTGGACAGCGTCTCCGCCTGCGGCCGCACGATCACCTGGTCGGTGGCGACACCGGCCGGGTTGCGCACGGTCAGCTCCAGCACGACCGGGTCGTTGTTCGCGACGTACGTCGCGTTCGGGCCGGGCGCCGCGGGCAGCGCCTGGACCGGGTAGACGAACCCGGGCCTGGCCGAGGTCGCGTTGGTCAGGGTGACGGCCGGGCCGGACACCTGACGCCACGAGTACGACTCGGCCGCGCTCGACCTGGAGCCGTCGAGTGCCACCGTACGACCTCGGACGACGGTCAGGTCGGTGCCGGCGTTGGCCAGGGGCACCGTCGACGCGGTCACGTTGACGGTCACGGTCACCGGCACCGCGGTGCCGCCCGGGCCCTGGACGGCCAGGCTGAAGACGTACGCGCCGGGGGTAGTGGGCACGAACGTCGCCAGGGCGGCGGCCGGGTTTGTCAGCGTGACCTGCGGCCCGGAGACCTGCGTCCACGCGTACGTGTCGACCTCGCCGACCGTGGCCCGGCCGTCGAGACGAACGGTCTGCCCGATGATGGCCGGGGTGTCGGCGGTGGCCGCGGCGACCGGGGCGGTCGGCTGGAACGTCCCGCCAGAGCCGATCAGCGGCGCCGTCGCGGTGCCGCCGGCGGCCGAGGTGACCGTGATGGTCGCGGGCGGTGCCACGACGCCGGTGAACGGGGAGCCGGTCAGCGGGCCGAAGCCGGTCACCGACAGCGCCGGCCGGGTGGCCCGGTCGCTGGAGGACGCGGCGACGCTCAGGGTCTGCGCGTCGGCGTCGTAGGCGACGTTCTCGATCCGGACCACGTCGACCAGGGCACGCTTCTTGTGCGTCGCCGGCTGGTCGCTCTGGTTGATCACCTCGACGGTGGCTCCGGCCGGCACGGGGCCGGTGACCGGGAACCGGCCGTAGTAGCGGCCGTTGGCACCGCGCAGGCGGGCGCCGCGGAAGCCGAGCGCGTCGTTGCCGGCGATCTCGATCACCTGGTCGGGTTCGCTGGTCGCGAAGACCTCGACCGCGCCGGTGCCGTCCGGGCCGACGCTGTAGGTCGCCTGGTCGAGGTCGACGCCGGAGTTGGTCGCGTACCGGCCCTGCACGCTGAAGAGATCGGTGAAGCCGACCTCGGACAGCACCGAGCCGGTGACCGGGTCCAGGCGCTCGATCCGCACGAAGTTGGTGTTGTACGGGCTGCCCACGACCTTGTGGTCCACACCCGGGTCACCGGTGTACCCGGCGGGAGCGGCGGGAGCGACGGCGGGGTCCCACTTCAGGAACGGGCCCACCCGCGAGGTGAGCGCCTGACCGAACCCACCGGGCGTGGTGCCGATGTCCTCGGTCATGTTGACGCCCTTTTTGTCGTCGGCGACGATGTCGTCGATGCCATAGGGGTGGGTGATGCGGTAGCGCTCACCCGCGGGGGCGTCGAACCGGATCCGGATCCGGCCGAAGACCATCTGATCGCCCTCGCGCACCTCCTCGGCGGCCCAGGCACCCTCGAGGTCCATGCCGATCGTGGCGTCGACCCCGTTGGTCAGCGTCAGCTCCGCGCCGGCGAGCTGGTAGAAGAACTCGCCGGGGAAGTTGTCGGGGTACGACACCGGCTGGTCCGGGTTCGGCACCTCGTCGGGCAGCGTGGCACAGAGCGGGTCCTCGAGCGTGGTGCAGGCCTCGAGGCGCACGTTGTTGCTGTCGCGGAACCAGGCCGGGAAGCCGTGCTCGGCGATCGGGCCGACCTGGGTGAGCTTGCCGGCCCTCGGCGCCGTGGGCGCCACGGGGACGGCGATCGCGGTGCTGGCCAACGGCGCCACGACCGCCACCGCGACGCCCAGGGCGACCGGCAGGCGAGCCAGTAGTTTCTTCATGGGACTCCTCAGGTGTATCCGGAACGTCACACCCTGCCGAGCCGTCCGGTGGCATCGCTGAGTCCTACCTGAAGCCGTCCTGAAGTGCCTCCCGCCCTACAGCGGTGCGCGGCGGCGCCGGATCGCCCCGGCGGCGATGTCGAAGAGCAGGAACGCCGCCAGCGGGATGCCGAACAGCGGCAGCGCCCAGCCCAGCGCGACCACCGCCGGCACGCCGGCCACGACGCCCCAGGTCGGCAGCTGCTGCCACGCCCCGCGGGCCGGCGGCGCCCCGGCGAGGGCGCGGCGGTCGGCGCGGGTGGGGCGGCGCTGCCACCACATGCGGTAACCCCAGACGATGACGCAGATCAGGCCCACGGCCAGGGCGGCGAGCAGGATCTGGTTGACGACGCCGAACAGGGTGCCCATGTGGGCGTTGATGCCCCACCGGGTCAGCTTGGCGAGCACCGGCCAGTCGGCGAAGTCGACGCGGTCCACGACCTTGCCGGTGGCGGCGTCCACGGCGATGACGTCGCGGCCGACCGGCCACTCGTTGCGGTTCTGGCCGACGGACCACGCCGTGGCCGCGTCCTCGGGGACGGTGATCTCCACGGGGCCGGACAGGCCGTTGTCGCGGGCCACCTTCAGCACGGAGTCGATGGCGGACGGGTCGACGGTCTCGCCGGCCGGGGCCGCACCGCCACCGTGGTGTCCACCCCCGGCGGGGGCGGCGGACCCGTCGAGGGCGGTGGACACCGAGGGGCGGCTGCCCTTGAGCGCGTCGACCGCGGTGCTGAAGTTCTCTCCCGCGTATCGCGACCAGGTCAGACCGGTTGCCGCGAGGACCAGCAGGCCGGCGGTCAGCCAGACGCCGGTGGCGGCGTGCCAGCCGCGGGTACGCCGAACGCCCTTCCGCGCGCTCAGGTCGGGGGTCAGCAGAGCGCGGGCGGTGCGGTTGCCGCGCTGGCGCCGCCACCACAGGATGAGGCCGCCCACGGTGATGACGCCGAGCCAGCTCGCGGCGAATTCCGAGTAGTGGCGTCCGACGTCGCCCAGGTGCAGGTTGCGGTGCAGGTCGTCGAGCCAGGTCTTCAGCGGGGTGCTCGCCCACCACGTGGTCAGCTGGCCCGTCACCGCGCCGGTGTACGGGTTCACGTACACCGTGTGCTGGTGCTCCTCGTCGAGCTCCGGCGACGTGAAGTCGACCTGGGTGGTGGCGTCGCCGTCGCCCGGTCGCACCGCGGTCAGGGCTCCCTCCGGGTGTGCGGCGCGGGCTGCGGCGACCTGCTCGGCGAGCGGACGGGCCGGCGCGCCCGCGTCCACGACGAGCTCGTCGGCGTAGACGGCCCGTTCCAGTTGCGGCGCGAAGACGTACGCCAGCCCGGTCAGCGACGCCACCAGCAGGAACGGCGCGACCAGGACTCCGGCGTAGAAGTGCAGGCGCAGCAGCAGCGGGCCGAAACTCCTCGGCGACCGCACCCGGCGCGGTTCGACCGGGGGTGCGGCGGTGGGAGGGGCGGTGGTGGTCATGGGGGAGCTCCGGTCACGGTCGACTGCGAGGGACTGCAGCGTTGGTCGAGCGTGGTTGCCGATTGGTTCCCGGAGATCCGATCTTCGCCCGGGCGCGCCGAAAGTTGCGTCGGGCACCGGTGCGGATGGTCAAGTGCCGTGGCCCGGTGCCGATGGACAGCCGACGGAAACTCTTCCGGTGCCCGAGCCGCCAGGAGGCGCTTGCAATGTCGCTCACCACTCGTCTGTCGGTGTCGGGGATGGCGGCCCTGATGATCACCGGCACGCTCGTCGCGCCGGCCCCGGCCGCCTCGGCGGCTCCGGCGGTGCCGGGCCTCGCGGCGGCCGCGGTCGGTGACACGACGAGCCCGGAGGAGGCCGAGCGGGTCGACCGCGTGCCGGTCACGGAGCCGGCCTGGTACGGCTGCTCCGCGACCGCCCAGTGCGCCACGGTCGACCTGCCGCTGGACTATGACGACCCCTCCGGCCCGACGGTGGAGATCGCCCTGCTGCGGGTGAAGGCCCGCAAGCCGCAGAGCCGGATCGGCAGCCTCTTCGTCAACCCCGGCGGCCCCGGAGGATCCGGCACCGCGATGGCGGCGGCGGCGCCGATGTTCCTCAGCGACAGCGTCCTCGACCGGTTCGACATCGTCGGGTTCGACCCCCGCGGCATCGGCTCCAGCGACACCGTCAAGTGCTTCCCGTCCACCCGCTCCCAGAGCATCGTGATGGCGAAGATGAGGATGCTCTTCCCGTACGGCGCGCAGCAGGAGAGCGCCTACGTCAAGTCCGTCCAGGCCATCGGGCGCGGCTGCTCCACCACCGGGGCGGCGCTGGCCGGCGCGATGTCCACCGCCGAGGTCGCCCGTGACATGGACGTGCTGCGCCGTGCGGTCGGCGACACCAAGCTGACCTTCCTGGGCTTCAGCTACGGCACGGCGCTGGGTCAGTACTACGCCAACATGTTCCCCGACCGGGTGCGGGCCCTCGCCCTCGACGGCGTCATCGACCCCGTTTCCTGGACCGGCACCGCGGCGACGCAGCACCAGTTGCTGGACGACCGGCTGCGCTCGGCCGACGGGGCGTACCGGGCGTTGCGCAAGCTGCTCGACCGCTGCGACCGGGTCGGCACCCGCGGCTGTGCGTTCTCGGCGGGCGACCCCGTGAAGCACTTCGACGCCATCGCCCGCAAGCTGCGCGCGAAGCCGTTGACCATCTCGCTCGGGGAACTCGGCTCCTTCAAGGTCACCTACGCCTCGTTCATCAACATGATCCTCGGCAGCCTCTACTCGACCGACGCCGGTGACGCCGTCACCTCCCTCGCCGCCGCCGTCGAGATGCTCCTCGCCAACCCGGGGATGCTCAGCAAGCAGCGGCGCGCGCAGGCACAGGGCGTCCTGCTGGATCGGCTCGAGCGGCTGCGGACGACCGGCCGGGACTTCCCGTACGACAACTCGCTCGAGTCGTTCGCCGGGGTGATGTGCACCGACGCGCGGCATCCCGCCGACGCCACGCGGTGGCCGTCCCTGACCGCCGCGTCGGACTCCCGGGCGCCGTACTTCGGCAGGGCCTGGGGCTGGGGCAGCTCGACCTGCGCCGAGGACACCTGGACCGTGCGCGACGAGGACGCCTACGTGGGCCCGTTCAACCGGAACACCGCCGCGCCGGTGCTGTTCGTCGGCAACTACTGGGACCCCGCGACCAACTACCGGCAGGCGGTGTCGGCGTCGCGTCTGCTGCCGAACAGCCGGCTGCTGTCGAGTGACAACTGGGGTCACACCGCGTACGGCACCTCGACCTGCGTCACCCGGGCCGTCGACGCGTACCTGCTCAAGGGCGCCCTGCCCGCCGCCGGCACGCTGTGCCGCTCGCCGCTGCAGCCGTTCCGGATCATCAAGGGCGCGACGGGCTCCGACGAGATCCGGGTGGACGCGGTCGAACTGGCCTCCCGGCCGGTTCCCGCTGCCGGCGAGTCCAAGTCCCTGCCCCCGGTCGCGGGCCTGTACCCGGCGTCGATGCTGCTGACGGATGACCGGTGAGCGCGGGACCAATCGACGTAATGTCATTTTTGGCATACGGCCCGTAACACAAGGTCCCTAGGGTGAGCATCTCGGTGTCCGAACACCGTCACAGGAGGATCGGAGGGGTCGCACCTGTTCGATGATGCTGCTGAGTCGGAGCCCTACGAAGCCTATGTATTCACCGACGATACCTACGACAACCTGCTCACCGCCCAGATGAGCCCCTTGTCGGTCATGGAGGTGCTGCACGCTCACGGGGTGGTACGCCGCCACATCGGGCCGGCCCTGCAGGTCGCCGGGCAGGACCACAAGGGAGACTGGCTCGTCGTGGCGCTCATCGAGGAAAGTGATGACGTCTACACCGTCGCCTCGGCGCGATATCTCGACGACGAGGAGATCGAGGCGATCGCCCGGATCAAGGGGGATGGATGAGTAGATTCGAGGACGCGGCGGCTTCCCTGAACGACCGGGACTGGAGCACGGCACACCGGGACAACCGCCCCCGTGCCGGCGCGGTCGTTCACGCGGTCTCCATGTCCTACGAGACGACCGAGCGCCTGGTCCTCCTGGCGCAGAGCCGGGGTATCAGCCCCAACGAAGTGATCCGTGAGCTCGTCGAGGACTATCTGGACAACGACGGCGACGAGCTGATCACTATGCGGCGCGCCGATCTGCACCGCGCCATCGACATCGCCGTGAAGAACGCCACCTAGCACAGGCTTCTGTTCGCGGTGCCCCACGGGGCGACGCCGGTCTCATGATCCGCCACTTCTGGTTGGCGAGATCGAGGTCGGCCCATCGGTGTGCCTAGGGCCCGATGCCCCGGCAGCCGGTTGAACGCGAGATCCTCGACCCGGCCCTCCCGGCCCGGTCGCCGGTGCTTCGCCGAGCATCTCGTGAATCCGATCCCGCACGGTTTCGAGTGCGGCCCCCGGAATGTGCGAATCCTTACACAAAGATCGCAAGAAAAAGAATTGGTGCTGGCCAATGGGGTCGGCCATGATGCGCTATTTCTGTTCATCGATCCCGGTGGTGCAATCGCCGTCCCTGCGGTGTAAGTTCCTTCCGCGAAGATAGGGAGGTATCGATGCCAAAGGGCCTCGTTAGATTGTTTGTCATCTTTGTAACCGGATTCAGTCTGGTGGCGACAGGTGCGACTCCGGCGCTCGCCACGGAAACCGATCCGCGGACTCCGGCACCGTCGAGCTCGAGCCAGCCGGCGATCGCCGAGGTGGCACCGGCGGAAAGGTCGCTGGCGAATTCCAACGCGGCCACGGCCATGGAATTGGCGCCCTTGGCGCCCGCGCTGCCGCCGGGAGTCAGCACCAAGACCTGGTCGGTGCCGGCGTTCATCGAGCTCTTCGAGAACAAATACGGCCGACCGATGACCGACACCGAGAAGCAGGCCCTGGCCAGGGGATGCATCGGCGTGACAACGGTCAACCTGGAACGCGGAAACATCAACCCGCCGCTCGGCATGTCGTTCGGCGGATTCGACACCGCCCGCGACGTGCAGGACGCGATCAACGACATTCTGGCCACCAACCCGACCAGCGCCCAGTTCGTCAATGCCGTCGAGCGGCACCCGCTGCTGAGCCGGATCGACAATGTGACCCGCTCGCTGCCCAGCGGGCCGACCTCTCAGTGGACCGCCGTCATCTTCTCGAAGCGTTTCTACTCCAAGCAGAACCCGTCGTGGACGGATGAGCAGGCCGAACGGGCGTTCCGTCCGGACCCGGAGACCGACCAGGTGGACATGACGGATTACCGTTACGTGGCCAAGCCCGGATATGTCAATTTCGACTATGGCTGGCTGGACGAAGGCACGGGAAACTGGTGGCACGCGAACCACGCCGAACCGGGAATGAAGGTCTACCAGAGCACCCTGCGGTACTACTCCCGCCCGTTGCTGGATTTCGACCGCCAGGTCTTCTCGGTGACATTCGCCCGGATGCACCCGTGACAATCCACCAGCTCGTGGGCCGGCGCGTGACATTGCGCGGCATCGCGGGCGACGCCGCGGGCGGCGCGGTGCTGGTGGTGGACGTGGACACGCCGGTCTACCTCGAAGGCATGTCCACATGGGGCGTGTTGGCTGGCAGCACGATCGAAATCACCGGCGACCTCGACCAGGCGGAGATCGCCCCGCTGCCGTCGACGCCGGGGGAATTGGCCAGCCACGGAGCTCCGGGAAGCCAGTACGTTCTTCGGAACTACACGCAGCCGCGGCACGCGGAATAGGTTCCTCGAGGGCATCAACCCGGCTCAGGTTGATGCCCTCGAGGCGGGCGGTCAGACGCTTCCCGACGGGGACGAGTGGGCCAGCACGACAGCGAAGAGCAGGAGAGCACCTCCGGCGAGGACGGGGAGAGTGAGCGGCTCCTCGAGGACGGTCGCCGCCAGCAAGGCCGCGGTAAGCGGCTCTAGGAGGGTCAGAACAGCGGCAGTGCTTCCCGCTGTAGTGCGCAGCCCGGCGTAGAACAGCGCGTATGCCACCGCGGTGGTGACCACGCCGAGATACGCCAGCATGCCGCAGGACGCCGCTTGCACGTCGAACCCGATACCGCCGCCGAGCACGGCGAGAGGCATGAGGACGACACCACCGACGGCGGTGGACACAGTCGTCAACACCATCGGCCGCACCCGGTCGGAGATGTGCCGGCTCGCGATGGTGGTGGCGGCGTACCCCACGCCGGAACCGAGGGCCGCCAGAAGTCCCAGCAGCGGTTGTGGTGCCGCGGTGGTCGCGGACGTATGAGGTCCGCCGATCAGCGTCAGTCCCGCGATCGCCGTCGCCAGGCCGCACCCCGTGACGCGGCTGGGAATTTGGCGGGAACGTAGGGCCTCCCAACCGGCGATGAGGACCGGTGCCAGGCCCAGGCTCACGACGGTGGCTACAGCCACACCGCTCATGGCCACGGCATGGAAATAGAGGGCCTGATAGGCGCCCAGGCCGCCGCCGATCAAGATGAGCGGGACCGGCGCGGACCGGAAAGCGGTCGCCAGAGCCCGAAGTCGCGGTGCCGCGAGAACGAGCAGAACCACAGCGGCGATCGCCAGGCGGTAGAACCCGATGCTGAGGGGATCCAGGCCGGTGGATAGGTGCAGGACTTGCACGACGATGCCCGTCGTGCCCCAGAGGAGTCCTGCCACGACGATCGGAAGCGGGCCGTGCCGCCCGCCGCGAGTTGGCTGGCCGGCACACCGTGCGGCCGTTGATGGAATGAGAAATCGAGACATGTGCGCTCCGGGAAAGTGAGCCGTCGACGAGAAAAGTCAGCGGAGCGCAGGCACAAAAGTGAAACCGACCGGTCGAATTCACCGTCGGCTGTCGGCACCCAGCTCCGTCAGGAGCGAGGTGGGGGCAGAATGCCCGGGAACGGCGTCACCGGTGCAACCTATCGCGCCGGGCTCGCTCAGGTGATCGGCAGGGCTGTCGCGACGGGCCAGGCGACGGTCAACGCGCCGGCCGGGACCGTACGCCACCAGGGTGTCCCGCACCGCCCCGCGACGCCGGCCACGAGCAGGTACAGGACCATCAGCGCCGCGATCAGCGGCGTGACGAGGGCGAGGAAGCCGAGGGCCGGGCCGACGAGGGCGGCCGCCGGCGCGACGGCGGCAGCCGTGGCCCGAACCGGCCGACCGGACGACCGCCGCGAGGTCCCGGTCGACGTCGGCGTCGTCGGTCAGCGGCCGGATGTTCGCGCCGTGCCCGGCGAGATCGGGCAGGGCCACCACATAGCCCCGCCGCGCCAGCGTGTCGGCGAAGGGCCGCATGAGCCGGCCGGAGCCGGCGAAGCCGTGCGCGACCACGACGGCCGGACCGGGCGGTTCCGCGCCGGCCGGGCGGACCAGTTCCACCGGTACGCCGCCGACGCGGACCGCGCGCGACTCCAGGCCGGCATCGGCGTGCCGGGCGGTCGCGGCGCCCGCGGCGAGCAGCAGCAGCCCGATCGCGAGGGCGGATCTCCGCAGCAGCAGGCGGGCCGACATGCGCCGCACCGTACCCGCGAGCCGCAATCGCGGCGGGTCAGCCCAGCGGGTTGTCGGTGTCGCGCAGCGTTTCCAGCACGTGGGCGTACATGCGGGCCTTGATCACGCCGAGGGTCGGGCCGGCCTTGCCCGCCAGGGTCTCGGCGAGGGCGATCGCCGTGGGGCGTACCGCCTCCGCCTCGACCGCGTGGTCGACGATGCCGGCGGCGGCCGCGTCGGGTCCGCCGTAGCGGTGGGCGGTGGTCATCGCCCGGTGCGCGGCCTGCGGGGCGAGCCGCGACTGGATCAGCGCGGACATGCCCCGGGTGAACGGGATGTCGATGTCGGCCTCGGGCAGGCACCAGTAGCCGCGGTCGGCGCGCATCACCCGGAAGTCGTGCGCCAGCGACAGCATCGCACCGGCCGCGAAGGTGTGGCCCTGCAGCGCTGCCACGGTGATCACCGGTAGGGCGAGGACGCGGGCGAACAGCTCCTGGACGCTGGCCGCGTACTCCTGGAACTTGTCGGGATGGTCGCCCAGCCACTCCAGGTCCAGCCCGTTGGAGAAGATCTTCCCGGTGGCGGCGGTGACCAGGGCACTCGGGTTGCCGGCCTGCTCGACCTTGTCGAGGGCGGCATGCACGCCGGCGATCCAGTCGGGGTGGAACCGGTTCTCCCCGTCCCCGAGGTCGAGGACGAACACGTCATCGTGACGGTCAAGAGTGGGCACAGCGAGCTCCTAGAAATCGTCGGGCCGCAGTAGGTTACTCCCAAGTAACTTGCCGCGCCAAGAGGAGCCGACGCCGGATCGCGTAGTCCGCGTGCCGGTGGGGTACCGCGCTCTCGTGTCTGTCAGATTCGCCGGAGGACGGAGACGACCCGGCCCAGGATCACGGCGCGGTCGCCGTCGATGGGCTCGTACGCGGGATTGCGCGGCTCGAGCAGCACGTGCCCGGACCGGCGGCGGAAGACCTTGACGGTGGCCTCTTCGTCGATCATCGCGGCGACGATGTCACCGTTGTGGGCCTCGGACTGCTGCCGCACCACCACGATGTCCCCGTCGCAGATCGCCGCGTCGACCATCGAGTCGCCCTGGATCCGCAGGCAGAACAGTTCGCCGCGGCCGACCAGGTCGCGGGGCAGCGTCAGCGTCTCCTCGGCGTGCTCCTGCGCCAGCATGGGGGTGCCGGCGGCGATGGTGCCGACCAGCGGGACCCCGACCGTGTGGTCGGCCTGGCGGGCCGTTGATTCCAGGAACATGCGGACGTCGACCGGGCGGGTCGCGTTGCGGCCGCGGCGCAGGAAGTCGCGGTCCTCGAGGATGCGCAGGTGGCGGCTGACCGATGACGTCGAGGCGAGGCCGACCGCGTCGGCGATCTCGCGGGTGGACGGCGGGTAGCCGTATCTGATCGCCCAGTCCCGGATGACGGTCAGAATCGCCCGCTGCCGCGGCGTCAGCGTGGACGTGTCGAGATCCTCGGCCAGTGACATCTGAAGATCTTGACTGATGAACGGCCTCCGCGTCGTCAGGCGCGCCCCAGGGGGCTCAGCCGACGTGGGCGACCAGCGTCCGGACCACGGTGGCCGTGTCCGCCGTGCCGCCGAGGTCGCGGGTGCGGGTGGCCGGGTCGGCCAGCGATGTCTCGATCGCGGCCAGGATGTCGGCGGCCGCCGCGGGGTGGCCGAGATGGTCCAGCATCATCGCCGCCGACCAGACGGCCCCGATCGGGTTCGCGATTCCCTGGCCGGCGATGTCCGGGGCGGAGCCGTGCACCGGCTCGAACATCGACGGACAGGCGCGGGTGGGGTCGAGGTTGGCCGCCGGGGCGATGCCGATGCTCCCGGCGACCGCCGCCGCGAGGTCGCTGAGGATGTCGCCGAACAGGTTCGAGGCGACGATCACGTCGAAGCGTCGCGGGTCGAGCACCAGCTTGGCGGCCAGGGCGTCGATGTGTTCGGAGTCCCAGCGCACCGCCGGGAAGCGTGCCGCCCGCTCGGCGATCACCTCGTCCCAGAAGGGCAGGGTGTGCACGATGCCGTTGGATTTGGTCGCCGAGGTGACGTACGAGCGCCGGCCGGCGGCGAGTTCGAACGCGTAGTCGGCGATCCGGGTGATCCCGGCGCGGGTGAACACGGACTCCTGCACGGCGAACTCGTCCGGGAAGCCGCGGTTCATCCGCCCGCCGACTTCGCTGTATTCGCCCTCGACGTTCTCACGGACGACGACGAAGTCGACGCTGCCGGGCGTCGCGTGACGCAGCGGGCTCGCGACACCGTCGAAGATCCGGATCGGACGCAGGTTGACGTACTGCCGGAAGGCCCGCCGGATCGCCGATGAGCAGACCCCAGAGGGAGACGTGGTCGGGAACGCCGGGCCAGCCGACCGCGCCGAGCAGAATCGCATCGTACGGACGCAGCACCTCGATGCCATCAGGCGGCATCATCGCCCCGTGGTGGTCGTAGCGACGGCAGGACCAGTCGAACTCGTCGTACGCCAGGTCAAGCCGGTGCCGGGCGGCCACCGCGTCCAGGACGGCCCGGGCCGCGGCGGTGACCTCCACGCCGATGCCGTCGCCCGGGATCACCGCGATGTGCCGCGGCGCCATCAGCCACCCAGCCCGACCGCCGCGACCATGAGCGGCAGCAGGAGCAGGATGAGGATTCCGCCGAGGATGTCGAAGGACACCCCGGAGCGGATCATGGTGGTGATCGGCACGACGCCGGAGCCGTACACCACCGCGTTCTGCGGGGTGGACACCGGCAGCATGAAGCCGAACGACGCGGCGAAGGTGGCCGCCAGCGCGGGCACCAGCGGGTCGATGCCGGCGGCCACCGCGATCGGGATGATGATCGGCACCACCACGGCGGCGGACGCGGTGTTGCTCGTGGTCTCGGAGATAACGATCGCCAGCGCGACCGCGAACGCCGTGATGGCGAACGTGCCGGTCAGCCCCATGGCGCCCGCGCTGCCCCGGCCGATGGTCTCGGCCAGGCCGGTCTTCGCCAGCAGCGCACCGAAGATGATGCCGGTGCCGAACAGCAGGATCGTGCCCCAGTCGATCCGAGCGGCGTCGCTCCAGCTCAGCGTGAACTCGCGGGACCGCCAGTCGGTGGGCAGCAGGAACAGCAGCGAGGCGCCGAGCACCGCCACGATGCCCTCGTTGAGCCGGTTGCTCACCGTCTCGTACGCCGCCGACTCGGCGCCCGCGACCAGCGCGACGATGCCGGGGAGGATCCACAGGGCGACGGTGACGACGAAGGCGATGAGCGTGTTGCGCTGGGCGCGGGTGAACGGGCCGAGCTCGGCCCGTTCGGCCGCCACGTACTGCTCGACTCCCTCGATTCGTCGGATCTCCGGCTTGTTCAGCAGCAGGAGGACCAGGGCCAGGACGACGAACATGGCGACGCAGATCGGTGCCGCGACGGCCGTCCACTGTGCGAACGGGATCCGCCTGCCGGTCGCCTCCTCGATGAGGCCACGGCCGATCAGGTTGGGCGGGGTGCCGACCGGGGTGAGCAGGCCGCCGACGCTGGCCCCGTACGCGAGCATGAGCATCAGCGCGGCACCCACCCGCAGCCGCGTCGGGTCGAACGCGGCCGCGACCAGGCCGCGGTCCTGCATGAGCTTGGCGATGACGGACAGGATGCCGAGCGCGGTGGGCAACAGCATCGCGACCGTGGCGGTGTTCGACACGAACGCCGACAGCAAACAGGTGATCACGCCGAACGCGATGATCACCCGTGGGGTGGACCGGCCGACGCCGGGCAGCGACAGCACCCGGAACGCGAACCGGCGGGCGAGGCCGTGTTTCAGCATGGCCTGGGCGAGGATGAAGGCCCCGATGAACGTGAACACCGTGGACGAGCCGAACGGCGCCAACACGTCGGACGCCGGGGCCACGCCCAGCACCACGATCAGGCTGACGCCGATCAGTCCGCCCACCGGGATCGGCACGGGCTCGGTCACCCACAGCGCGATCACGCCGAGCAGCACTCCGGCGAGCACTTGCTGACCCGCGGGGATGTCCAGCGGCAGGGCGAGGAAGACCAGCGTCACGAGCGGCGCCAGGAAGAGGCCGATGGTGCGCCGGCCGCGCTCGAAGCGTTCCTCGGCCGGTGACAGCTGCTGTTCACCCAGGCTGCGGTAGGTGCCTCCGCCCAGCAACCGTTGGTCGACGTCGGTCCGCGCTGGGGTGTCGTCCGTCGTGGACATCCGGGCGCCCCCGCTCAGTCCCGTGGCGGGATCCGCCGGCGTACGTCGTCCACGGTGGCCGGCCCCGGTTCCCAGGCGGCCACCCAGGCGCCCTCGGTCGACGGCGGGATCATGCCTTCCTCGAGGAAGGCGTAGCGGCCGTCGAGCACGCGCCGCGCCGCCTTCACGTCCAGCGCGTCGGTGTTGTCCCAGAGCGCGGCGAACAGCGCGTCCGCCCGCAGCCTCGCCTGCCGGCAGAAGAGATCGGCCAGCTCCATGCCTTCCCTGGTGTCCCGGCTCTGCGCGCGGGCGCGGACACACACCGCCGACATCGCGAACAGTTCGGCGCCGATGTCGACGATGCGGCCGAGGAAGCCCTGCTTGTGTTCGAGCCGGCCCTGCCAGCGCGACATGCCGTAGAACGTCGACCGGGCGAGTTTGCGGGAGGCCCGTTCGACGTACCTGAGATGGGCGGCGAGCGGGCCGAACTCGGCGTACCCGGTGGGCACCTGGCCGCGGCCGACGGCCAGCGTGGGCAGCCACCGGGCGTAGAAGGCGCCGGCTCGTGCCCCGGCGCGGGCCTTGCGGCCGAGCCCGGCCGTGGGGTCGATGATGTCGCCGGCGACCGTGAGGTGAGCGTCGACCGCCTCGCGCGCGATGAGCAGGTGCATGATCTCGGTGGAGCCCTCGAAGATGCGGTTGATCCGCAGGTCGCGCAGGATCTGCTCGGCCTCGGACCCGCGTTCGCCGCGGGCGGTCAGCGAGTCGGAGCGCTCGAAGCCGCGGCCGCCGCGGATCTGGATCAGCTCGTCGGCGACCCGCCAGGCCATCTCGCTGGCGAAGAGCTTCACCAGCGCCGCCTCGATCCGGATGTCGTTGCGGTCGTCGTCGGCGATGACGCAGCAGAGGTCCAGCATCGATTCCATCGCGTACGTCGTCGCGGCGATGAAGGCGATCTTGCCGGCCACGGCCTCGTGCTGCCCGACCGGGCGGCCCCACTGCACCCGCGCGGTCGACCATTCGCGGGCCACGGTGAGCGAGCGCTTGCCGGCGGCGACGCACATGGCGGGCAGCGACAGACGCCCGGTGTTGAGGGTGGTCAGCGCGATCCGCAGACCCTTGCCGAGGCCGCCGATGAGGTTGTCGGCGGGCACGAACACGTCGTGGAACCGGGTCAGGCTGTTCTCCAACCCGCGCAGGCCGAGGAACGAGTTGCGGCGTTCCACCGTGATGCCCGCCGAGTCGCCCTCCACCACGAACGCGGTGATGCCCTTCTCCGGCACCCGGGCCATCACCACCAGCAGGGTGGCGACCGTGCCGTTGGTGGCCCACAGCTTCACCCCGTTGAGCCGGTAGCCGCCCTCGACCGGCTCGGCGATCGTGCCCAGGCGTGCCGGGTCGGAGCCGACGTCCGGCTCGGTGAGCAGGAACGCCGACACCTCGCCCGCCGCCAGCCGGGGCAGGAACGCCTGCTTCTGCGCGGGGGTGCCGAACAGCTTGAGGGGCTGCGGCACACCGATCGACTGGTGCGCGGAGAGCAGGGCGGCGACGGCGGGGCTGACCGAGGCCACGAGCGTCAGGGCCTTGCAGTAGTGCAGGTGGGAGAGGCCGAGGCCGCCGTACTCCTTGTCGATCTTCATGCCGAACGCGCCGATCCGGGCCAGGCCGTGGAAGACCTCGTCCGGGATGCGGTCCTCGCGCTCGATCCGGGCGCCGTCGACCTCCGTACGGAGGTATTCCGCCAGCCTGACCAGGAACTCGTCGGCGTCGGGGCGAGGCTCGGCGGCGGGCCAGGGATCGATCAGGTCGAGCGGGAAGTGGCCGAGGAACAGCTCGCGGCCGAAACTCGGCTTTCGCCATTCGGACTCCCGGGCGGCCTCGGCGACCTGTCGCGCCTGCTGCTCGGAGACATCGGCCGACTTGCGCTGCGTCGTGGTCACGGTTTTCCCCTTCGACCCGGTACGGCTCGCTAGCCGCCACGCTACTCACGTCTGTTACCGAGCGGTAGCCCTCTGTGTGCACTCGTCCCCGTCGATGGCCGGGATCGCTGAGGTTGCACGTTCGCACCCGTCACGGGGCTCATGCCGGACGGTCACCGGCCGATCGGTGAGCTTGCAGCGGCGGATCGAGCGGGTGGTGTATGAGCGAGAGCGACGGACGGGCGGAGATCCCGGCCCTGGGCAACGCGGGAGACGCGGGGTTCCAGGCGCTGGTCGAGCTGTCCCCGGACATCATCTTCGTGATCTGCGAGGGCTACCACGTCTTCGCGAACGCCCGCGGGCTCGCGGCGATGGGCGCTCGCACCATCGCCGACCTGCAGGATCGCCCGGCGATCGAGTTCATGCACCCCGACTACCGGGACCCCGGCACGCGGCGGATGCGGTCGCTGACCGCCGACGGCGAACCCTTGCAGTACGTCGAGGAGAAGCTGGTCAGTCTCGACGGCGTCGTGATCGACATCGAGGCCGCCGGGACCCCGCTGGTGTTCAACGGCCGCCCGGCGGCGCTCATCGTCGCCCGGGACATCACCGCCCGCAAGCGGGCCGAGGCCGAGCTCGCGGCGGCTCAGCAGTGCTTCCACGCGGCGTTCCAGCACGCGCCCACCGGCATGGCGATCCTCGACGGCGAGGGCGCGGTCGCCGAGGCGAATCCGGCTCTCGAGGAACTCCTGGCCACGCCGGCCGAGGACATCGTCGGCAAGTCGTACTGGCACTGGGTCGACGTGACCGACCGGAACGTCGCTCGCGGCGCCTTCCGTGACCTGGCCGACGGACGGGTCGAGTCGTGCCGCGGTGACGTGCGCTTCCACCGTGCCGACGGCACGAGCCGCTGGGTGCACGTCCGCATGGCCGCGCTCGCCGACAGCGGCTCGTTCGTGGCGCACCTCCACGACGTGACCGCCGCCAAGGCGGCCGAGCAGGAACTCACCCAGCAGGCCCGGACGGACCCACTGACCGAGCTGCCCAACCGGGCGGCCCTGCTCAGCCATCTGGACGACGTGCTGGACCTGCGGCTCACCCAGGTGGCGGTGCTCTTCCTGGATCTGGACGGCTTCAAGAAGATCAACGACGAGTACGGGCACGCGGCCGGCGACGAACTGCTGCGGCTGATGGGCCGGCGGCTGCGCGGCGCGATCCGGTCGGAGGACATGATGGGCCGGCTCGGCGGCGACGAGTTCGTCGCCATCCTCACCGGCCCGGACTGCGAGCAGCGCGCCCGCGGCATGGCCGCCCGGATTCGCGGCGTGGTGCGCCAGCCGGTGCTGCTTCCCGTCGGCGTGGTGTGTGTCGGCGCGAGCGTCGGCGTGGCCGTGGGAACCGGGATGGATCACGACGCCAAGAACCTGCTGGCCGACGCCGACTCGGCGATGTACCAGGCGAAGACCGCCCGGTACGGCGCCAAGGCGCTGGCGGCTACCGCCGGAACGGCCCGCTGACGCAGTAGGTGATCCCGCCGGACGACAGCCCGCTGGTGCCCCGCTGCGACGAGAAGTAGAGGCGGTCCCCGGCCGGGGTGAAGGCGGGACCGGTGATCTCGGAGCCGTTGTGGCCGGTGACCCGCAGGAACACGGAGACCTTGTCGTCCGGGGTGATCACGCAGATGTCCATCGTGCCGCCGTCCTCGGCGACAAACAGGTCGCCGCCCGCCGTCCCGGTGATGTTGTCCACGCCGGTCAGCGGCGCGGGGCCCGGGTTGACGAGGTCGTCGTCGTAGGCGAGCTCGTAGGTGCCCGCGATCAGGTTGACCTGCCAGATCCGGTTGTCGCCCTTGGTGGTGAACCAGACCGTGTCGTCGGCGTAGTGGCAGCCCTCGCCACCGTTGAACGACTTCGCGCCGGAGACCTGGCGGCGGGTCGGCCGGGGCGACCCGTCGGGGTCGGGGACCTGGGCCCAGGTGAAGGTGCCCGAGGTCGCGCTGCCGGCCCGCAGCACCTCCAGGCGGCCCGCGGACAGGTCTCCCCAGGTGGTCGGGACGAAGCGGTAGAACTTGCCGTCCGACTCGTCCTCGGTGAGATAGACGACCTTCCGGACCGGGTCCGCGGCCGCGGCCTCGTGCTGGAAGCGGCCCATCGCCGGCCGGGCCACCGCCGCGCCGCCCAGGGGATAGGTCTCGAACACGCGTCCCCGGGCCACCTCCTCGCAGGACAGCCAGGTGTTCCAGGGCGTCTTGCCGCCCGCGCAGTTGCGATTGGTGCCGGAGAGGATGCGGGACGCGCCGGCGACCGCGCCGGTTGAGGAGAAGGCGATCTGTGAGGCGCCGCCGCTGCCGTTGACCTCGGAGTTCGACACGTAGACCCACCCGGTGCCGTTCGCGAAGACCGCGCCGCCATCGGGGGCGTCATGCCAGGTGTACGAGGTGCCCGGCACCGTCTGCCGCGAGCGGGCGACGACGGCGCTCGTGAAGCCGGCCGGCAGCTGGATGCCGTTGGCGTCGGCGGGCAGCAGGGGACCGTACGGCCCGACGGCGTTCTGCGCCGGTGCCCCGTAGGCCGCCGACCATGCCGTGAACGGCAGGGCCACCGCTCCCGCACCGACCACGGTCGCTCGTAACATTGTTCGCCGATCCATGGATCCTCCTCGATGGTTGTGAACGGAATTTAGCCTCCGAGGTCTTGATGGCGGCGAGGCGCAAAGTGAACTTCTGGCACACGGTGCCGAATCACCTCTCCACAGAGGGGGGACGCCATCTCTTGCCAACCGTGCCGAAGAGAGTGAATCTGAGCTGTGCCGCCGTGCCTCGGGCGGCGGCGACGGCTGACCCTGCCGACTCGCCAGGAGGCGACCATGGTCAAGACTCGGATAGTGGTCGGCGTGGACGGTTCCGCCGGCGCGGTCGCGGCGGTGCGGTGGGCCGCGGTCGAGACCCGACTCCGCGGCGCCGATCTGCGGGTGGTGACCGCGCACCACCGCCTGTCACCGACCGCCCGGTCCTCGGCGGACGAGGAGGCGGCGACCGGCATCCTGCACGCCGCGGTGACCCAGGCCCGCTCGGTCGTGCCCGACATCGACGTCCGCGTCCTGGCACTGCCCGGATACGCGGTGCCGGTGCTGCTGCACGCCGCCGAGGAGGCCGCGCTGCTGGTCGTCGGCAGCCGGCCGAGCAGCGGCCTGCCCGGGCTTCCCCACGGATCGGTACGCACCCAGGTCGCCACCCGCGCCAAGTGCTCGGTGGTCGTCGTCCGCGGCCGGCCCGGCCCGGACGCCGGACCGGTGGTCGTCGGTGTCGGCGAGGACGGCGGCACCGCCCAGCCGATCATCGGCCGCGCCTTCGAGGAGGCCGCCCTGCGCGGCGCCCCGGTGCTGGCGGTCACCGCGCAGGACGGCGCCCGCCGACCCAGCCCGTCCGCCGCCGAGGTCCTCGGCGCCGATCTCGACGACTCGCTCGATCCGTGGCGTCAGCGGTTCCCGGATGTCTCGGCGGCCCGCGAGTTCGCCGGGGGCGATCCCGGCAAGGTGCTGGTGGAACGCTCCCGACAGGCGCAACTGGTGGTGGTGGGTCCGCGCCGGCACGGCTTCGAGGGGGTCATGCTCGGCGCCGCCGGAACGCGGCTGGTGGAACGCGCCGACTGTCCGGTTCTGATCGCGCGCTGACGCCGGCGCGCGTCAGATCGCGTACGGCGACCGGAACAGCCGCTGCGGGTCGACGGCGGCCCGGACGCGACGCAGCCGGGCCAGCTGTCCACCGTGGTAAAGGGGGACCAGCGCCGGGTCCGGCTCGAGGTAGTTGACGTAGCGGCCGGCCGACCACCGCCCCATCGCGCGATGCCCGTCGGCGATCCACCGGTAGGCGTCCGCCGCCGTGGCCGCGTCAGAGGTCGGAGACTCGACCAGCCACTGCAGCATGGTGTGCGCGCCCCGCCACGCGAAGGCGGTGGCGTCGGGCCTGACCCGCCCCAGCGCGCCGGTCATGCGCTTGAGCTTCGCCACCCCGGGGCGGCGCGCCCGGGCTCGGCGCTCCACGGTGGCCAGCAGCGCCGCGACGCCCGCGCCCGGCAGCACTCGCGGGAAGATCTCGCTGCCGATCAGCTCGGTGGACCGGGTCGCGCAGGACGTGGCGTCGTCGCATCCCGCCCGTTCGTGCACTACCTCCAGGTAGGAGAGGCGGCGCAGCGTCACGGACCGCGGCTCGCGCCCGATGGCGCGAACGATCGCCGCCACCTCGGCGTCCGGGTCGCCGTCGAGCACGACGCCGGAGATGCGTACGGACAGCCGCCCGCGCGCGTCGGCGGCGAACTGGCACGACGACCAGGTCTCGTCCGGCGCGACCGTCAGCCGGGCCTGCCAGCCGGCCGCGACCCGGGCGGCGTCGCTCCAGGGGTACGCGAGCACGAACCTGCCGACCGGCGTCGCGCGATGGGTGCGCATGCGCCAGGCGGTGACCACGCCGAACTGCCCGCCGCCGGCGCCGCGCAGGGCCCAGAAGAGATCCGGCTCCCGGGCGGCGTCCACGGTGCGGCGTCGGCCGTCGGCGGTGACCACCTCAGCGGCGGACACGACGTCGCAGGTCAGCCCGTACGTTGAGGCGGCCATGCCGATTCCGCCGCCGAGCGTGATGCCGCCGATGCCCACGCTGCCGCACGAGCCCGACGGTACGGCCACGCCGTAGGTGTCGAGCCGGTTGTAGACGTCGATGAGCCGTGCCCCACCGCCGATCGTGGCGCTGCGGGTCGCGGCGTCGTACGCCACGGTGTCGAGGCGACGCAGGTCGAGGACGACGCCGGTGCGGCTGGTCGACGCGCCGACGTAGGAGTGGCCCCCGCCGCGGGGCACCACCGGCAGCCGCAGGCGGCGGGCGAAGCGGACGACCTCGGTGACGTCGGCGCCGCTCGCGCAGCGGACGACCGCGGGTGGGCGGACGCCGTCGAACCGGGGATCGACGAGGCGCCGGGCGGTCTCGTAGGCGGTGGTGCCGGGCAGTTCGACCGTTCCGTCGAGGGAGGCGGCCAACGCTCGCCAGTCGGCCGGCCTCGGCCCGCGGCCCGCGACGTGTCCGCTGGGGCCCGCGAGGTGCTCGCCGTGGTTCGCGGCATTTCCGCTGGAGGGAAGGGCGGTGGCGACCAGGCCGGCGGCCCCGGCTCGGATCAGGGCGCGGCGTGACAACGGCATGCCGGAATCCTCGCATACCGGTCATATAGCCCGTCATTGCTCCCCGTTTGCTCCCCGGCGTGCGCTCAGGCGTGGTGGTGATCTTCCCGATCAGACCGACACAGCTCCGCCGTGACGGCGGGACCCACGGGCTCAGGAGTGGCAGTGCGATATTTCCGCGACGTCAGCGTCGGCAAGCGACTCGGGTTCTCGTTCTTCGTGCTGGCGGTGCTCATCATGCTCGCCGCGGGCGCCGGTTGGTGGGGGCTGAACAAACAGGACGACGCCCAGCGTCGGCTCGCCGCCATGGAACAGGTTCGCGACGACGTCCAGCAGATGAAGTACTTCGCCGCCGACGTGACCGGCTGGCAGGGCCTGGTGGTCTCCGACGCCGGCGCGTTCGGCTTCGCGTACGCCACCGGCAAGGACGGCTACAACCGTCAGGGCTTCCTGGAGTCCAAGGCCAGCATCTACGCCCTGTTCGACACCGCGCACGCCGGCGACATGACGGAGGCCGAGCGCGCCAAGTTCGCCGCGTTGCGGCCCGCCTGGGACGACTTCTTCTCCTGGGACGACAAGCTGATGCAGTGGCTGGAGGCCGACGACCAGGCCGCCCGCGCCAAGGTCATGACCAGCATCAACGGTGGTGAGGCGGCCAAGTCCTACGGCACCGTCCTCGACATCACCGCCGAGCTCGAGGAGTCCGTCGACAAGCGGGTGGCCGCCCTGCGCACCGAGGCCGCGCAGGTGCGCGCGACCAGCCTGCTCGTGCTCGGCGGCGCCCTCGCGGTGGCACTCGTGCTCGCCTTCGTCATGGGCGTCGGCGTCACCCGTTCCGTCGTACGCCCGCTGTCGGTCGTGGTCGAGGCGCTGCACCGGCTGGCGGAGCGCGACCTGACCGCACGGGCGGAGATCCGGTCGAAGGACGAGATGGGCCGGCTCGGCGAAGCCCTCAACAGCACGGCCGGTGCCCTTCGCGACACCGTCTCGGTGATCGCCGGGCATGCCGGGACGCTGTCGACCGCCTCCGAGGAACTGTCCGTGGTGTCGACCCAGATCGCGGCCTCGGCCGAGGAGGCCGACGCGCAGGCGAACGTGGTGACCGGTGCCGCCACCCAGGTGTCGGGCAACGTGAACACGCTGGCCGCGGGCAGCGAGGAGATGGGGCTGGCCATTCAGGAGATCGCCCGCAACGCCGAGGAGGCGGCCCGGGTGGCCGAGGAGGCCGTCACCGCCGCGCGGGACACCACCGCGACGGTCGGCAAGCTCGGCGCCTCCTCGGCGGAGATCGGCGACGTGGTCAAGGTGATCACCTCGATCGCCGAGCAGACCAACCTGCTCGCCCTCAACGCCACCATCGAGGCCGCCCGCGCCGGCGAGGCCGGCAAGGGCTTCGCGGTGGTTGCCGGCGAGGTCAAGGACCTCGCCCAGGAGACGGCGAAGGCCACCGAGGACATCGCGCGGCGGGTGCAGTCGATCCAGTCCGACACCGACAGCGCCGTCGGCGCTATCGGGCAGATCAGCAGCGTGATCGACCGGATCAGCGACTCCCAGAACCTGATCGCCGCCGCCGTGGAGGAACAGACGGCGACCGCGACCGAGATGAGCCGCAACGTCGCCGAGGCGGCGGACGGCAGCCGGGAGATCGCCGCCAACATTGCCGGCGTGGCCACCGCCGTGGCGACCACCACCATGGGGGTCACCCAGGCGCAGCAGGCCTCCGCCGAGCTGGCGCGCATGAGCAACGAGCTCCAGCACCTGGTCTCCGGCTTCCGGCTGTCATGAACTGGACAAACCGCCCGCCGGCTTCCGCCGGCGGGCGGTCAGGTTTAGCTGTCAACCTTTTGTCCCGAGTCCGCCGTGGTGGCTAAATCGTTCTACGGTGGAGGAACACAGTCGCGGGGGCAAGCTGAGGAGTGAGCCCCCATGGTGCCGTTATCCGCGGCCGGCGCGTCATTGCTGGATGAGATCGTGGAGATCGCGCTGATGCCGGGAGGCCCCGCGGAGCGGGCCCGGGCGCTGTTGGAGCCGCTGCGGCGGATCACCCCGTGCGACGCCGTTCTCATCACCGCCTTCGACCCGGAGCTCAAGACCCAGACGCCGCTGCTGAAGGACGGCTACAGCGACGCGATGTCGCGGGCGCTGGACGGTCCGCGGTTCGCCGAGGACGCCGAAGCGGCCGGACTGCACAGCCCCCGCCCGCACCTGCGGGTCATGGACCTGTCCGCACCCCCGGAAGCCCTGCCGACGTGGTCACAACACCTCTACCCCGCCGGAATCCGTGAAGGCCTCCGCACGGGCCTGTTCACCCGCGACGGCCGTTACGTCGGCGTCGTCAACACCTGCAGCGCGGACCCTCGCCCGGCGACCGAGGAGGCGCGCGCCCTGCTGGGCCACGCCGGCCCGTGGATCGCGCACGCGATCGACCCGCTGCGTACGGTCAACGCCATCGCCGCCCTGGTGAGTGACGCGGTCGCCGGAGTGGCACTCACCCGCACCGGCAACACGGTGTCCCTGACCGGACTGCCCGGCCACCCGATCCTCGTCCCCGGCTCATCGCTGATCATGGCGGCGGCGGCCAGGGTCCCGACCGAGAACCCGCTCACCACCTTCCTGTGCCCGGCCGCCGGCTCCGAAACCGAGCTGTTTCGCGTCAGCATCCTCACCTGTCCACCGGAACCACCGGGATATCTGAGACAGGTGGTGCTGTTGTCGCCGGCGCCATACCCGTACGGGCTGACGCGCGACCAACTGCGGGTCCTCGGCATGCTGGTCGAGGGATGGCCGCCGGCCCGCATGGCGGCGGCCCTGAAGATCGACCACCTCGTCCTCGCGGATCACATCGACGACATCGTGACCAAGCTCCGCGCCACCTCCTACCATCTGGCAGCGGCCCGAGCGCTGCGCCGGGGCTTCTACATCCCCGCCGCCCTCCTCTCGGCGGCAACCTCCGAGCGCGGATAAGCCGACCCCCCACACCGAAAAGGCGGTGTCACATACGGGGCCCCGGCGGTGCTCTGAAGATATGGAGGAAGAAGCCGAGCTCGCAGGGCGCCCAGGGTCACCACCGGCGGCGGTCCTGTCCGTGGGCGACCGCGGCCGGGTGACCGGACGAGCCGTATCCAAGGACGGCGGTGCCGTGACGACCCGCCCGCGGCCAGGAGGCGTCCGAGGCGATCTCGAGGCGGTCTTCCGCTCGGCATACCCGCGGGTCGTGGCTGTCGCCGCCCGGGTGCTCGGTGCGCGTGACGAGGCCGAGGACGTGGCTCAGGAAGTGTTCCTGACGTTCGCGCGGTCCTCCGTTCCCGCGGGGGAGGCGACGGGGTGGCTCTCCGTCGCGGCGGCGCATCTCGCGCTCAACCATCTTCGGTCCGGCCGTCGTCGTGCCGCGCGTGAGGGGTCGGCGCTCTTCCGCTATCAGCCGTGGCTCACCGCCGCCGAGGTGCTGGCGCTGCACGTGCGCCTGGCGGGCACCGCGGTGCCGGCGCGGGACCAGCGCGAGTGCCTGGGCACCGTCGGGCTCGCCGACCGCGCCGGTGACCGGGTCGGCGGGTTCTCCAAGGGCATGCAGCAGCGTCTCGGGATGGCGGTGGCCCTGGTGGCCCGACCGGAGCTCGTCGTTCTCGACGAACCGACCAGCGCCCTGGACCCGATCGGTCGGGCCGACGTGCGGGACCTGCTGCTGGCCCTGAAGGACCGTGGGGTGGCCGTGCTGCTCAACTCCCACCTCATCGGCGAGGTGGAGCGGGTCTGCGACCGGGTGGTCATCCTCGACAAGGGCCGGGTCGCCGCCTCCGGCACCCTCGATGAGCTGCTCGGCGGGCGGGAGCTGAGGCTGCGGCTCGACGCCGTGAGCGCGCCCGCGGAGGCCAGGTTGGCGGCCGCCGGCCGGCTCACCCGCAGCGGTGACGCGTTCACCGTCGAGCTGCCCGCCGAACCGGACGCCACGACCGTGCCCGACCTCGTGGCCGACCTCGTCGGGCTCGGCGTGCGGGTCCACGCGGTCGAGCCGGCGCGGATCAGCCTCGAGGAACGGCTTCTGGACATTCTGCGTACCGGCCCCAGCGAGGAGCAACGATGACCGTTCGTACCGTGCTCGCCGTCGCCGCTCTCACCCTGCAGGAGGCGTCCCGCCGGCGGGTGCTGCGTTCGCTCGCCGCGCTGACCGTGGTGCTGCTCGCGCTCAGCGCCTGGGGGTTCTCCCGGCTCGACGCGGAATTCGGGGGGCTCACCTCGGGAGAGGCCAAAGTGGCCGGCTCCACGGTGCTCAACCTGGTGATGTTCGGCCTGAGCCTGATCGCCGCGCTCGGCACCGCGTTCCTCGCCGGCCCGACCGTGGCGGGAGAGATCGAGTCGGGGATCGCGCTGTCGGTGCTCGCGCGCCCGATCCGGCGCTCGGCGGTGTTGGTGGGCAAGTGGCTGGGGCTGGTGGTCTTCGGCAGCGGGTTCGTGTGCGTGGCCGGCCTGGCCCAGTTCCTCATCGTCCGGGCCACCGTGGGCTACTGGCCGCCGCATCCGGCGACGGGCCTGGCCCTGCTCGCGGCCCAGACGACGGTGCTGCTCAGCCTGGGCCTGCTGCTGTCCACCGCGATCTCGCCGATGGCCTCGGGCATCGTGGCGGTCGGCCTGTTCGGCGCCACCTGGATCGCGGGCGTGGTGGGCTCGGTCGGCGACGCCCTCGGCAACGACAGCGTGGCCCAGGTCGGCACCGTCTCCCGGATGGTGCTTCCCACCGACGGCCTGTGGCGCGGTGCCATGAACTCCTTCCAGGACCCGACGCTGCTGCTGCAGGTCGGCTCCGGGATCGAGGAGTCACCGTTCCTGAGCATGGCCCCGCTGGCCGGGACCTATCTGGCCTGGACCGGCGTCTGGATCGTCCTCGTGCTCGGCCTGACGGCGTTCGCCTTCCAGCGTCGGGACCTATAGGCCTGATATGAGAGATTAGTTCTGTTCATACAAGTATGAACGGACGGTCGGAAAATTTTTCTCAGATTTTTTCCACCGTCCTCACGCGACTGTCCTTCCTGGACTGTTAAGGACGGTCGTGACGGACCGTGACGCCGGCCACTCCGGCGCCCGCCCGGCCGGGCGAGGTGCGAACGAATCGCCTGCTCACCCGGCGGATGCCGGACGTTTCTGCGCGGGTCCGCGCGAGACGTCCGTCCCGCATTCTGGGCGCGCTCCCAGCGGAGCCGTTCTCGGCTCCGGGTGCGGAGCGGGCGGGCGATCGAGGGCCGTTGGTTCACGTATCGGCGGTTGTGAACATCGACCGATTGTTATTAGCGTGCCAACCACTCAGTTGATCCGCTTCACCGAACGGGCAGCTACAGCCAGCCGAACGGTGGAGTAGGCAGTCAGGGAGGCACGTTGCGAGATCGCAGGAAAACGACGCGTCGGGTGTTGGGTGCGACGACCATCGCGGCTGGTGCGCTGGCCGCGGCAGTGGTGGTCATGCCGGCCAGTGCGACGACCACACCGCAGTCGGACGGGGTCGGCACGGTCCACGGCGCCGGCGCGGCGGATGCCGTGGCCGACCGGTACATCGTGGTGCTCAAGCCCGGCGCCGGAAAGGTCTCGGCGGCCGCCACCCGGCTCGCCGGCCGGCACGACGGCACGGTGCAGCGCACCTTCAGCCACGCGCTGCGGGGCTTCTCGACCACGATGAGCGCGGCCGAGGCGCAGCGGCTGGCCGCCGACAAGAACGTGGCCTCGGTGCAGCAGGTCCGCCGGCTGCACACGATGGACACCCAGACCGACGCCGGTTGGGGTCTGGACCGGGTGGACCAGGCGGCCCTGCCGCTGGACAAGTCGTACACCTACCCCGGCACGGGCAAGGGGGTGCACGCGTACGTCGTCGACACTGGCATCCGCACCACCCACGAGGACTTCGGTGGTCGCGCGGAGAGCGGCTTCGACGCCGTCGACGGCGACACGGCCGACGACTGCAACGGACACGGTACGCACGTCGCCGGCACCATCGGCGGCACGAAGTACGGCATCGCCAAGGAAGTGAAGCTGGTGGCCGTGCGGGTGCTGGACTGCGAGGGCTCGGGCACCACCGAGCAGGTCGTCGCCGGCATCGACTGGGTCGCCGGCAACGCGGTCAAGCCGGCCGTGGCCAACATGAGCCTCGGCGGCGGCACGGACGCGGCCATCGACACCGCCGTGAAGGGCGCCGTCGGTGCCGGCGTCACGTTCGCGGTGGCCGCCGGTAACGACAACGCCGACGCCTGCGAAGGCAGCCCCTCCGGGGTGGCCGAGGCGATCACCGTCGGTGCGACCGCCGACACCGACGCCAGGGCCGACTTCTCCAACTTCGGCAAGTGCCTGGACGTCTTCGCTCCCGGCCAGGACATCGCCTCGTCCTGGATGGACAGCGACACCGCCACCAAGACGATCAGCGGCACGTCGATGGCGTCCCCGCACGTGGCCGGCGCCGCCGCCCTGGTGCTGGACGCCAAGCCCGAGGCCACCCCGGCCGAGGTCGCCACGGCGCTGACCGACGGTGCCACCGGTGACGTGGTCACCGACCCCGGCACCGGCTCGACCGCCAAGCTGCTGCGCATCGGTAGCTGACTCCACCGCTCGACCCCCGCGGCGGCGGGCTTCCGGCTCCCGGAGGTCCGCCGCCGTCCTTCTCTCCACACCCACGCTGTGCGAATCGACCCCTGGAGACCATCGATGCGCTTTTCCCGTGCCACCGCCGTCGCCGTCGTGGCTGTAGCGGCGACTGCCGCCGTAGCCGTACCCGCCCTCGCCGACGATGTGCCCGCGGTGCCGACCGTTCCCGCCGTACCGTCGAAGGCCGTCGCGCAGGAACAGTTGAACGCGCTGGCCGTCGACGCCGAGGGCTCCGGCGACGGCTACTCCCGCGAGAAGTTCCCGCACTGGGAGAACGTCGAGGGCAGCTGCAACACCCGCGAGACCGTGCTGCAGCGCGACGGCGACGCCGTCGTCGTCGACAATTCCTGCCAGCCCACCTCGGGCACCTGGCGCAGTCCCTATGACGGCGAGACCTGGACCGACGCGGCCGACGTCGACATCGACCACCTCGTGCCCCTGGCCGAGGCGTGGCGCTCGGGCGCCGACGCCTGGACCACCGAGCGCCGCGAACAGTTCGCCAACGACCTGGCCCATCCCCAGTTGGTCGCCGTGACCGACGATCTCAACCAGGCCAAGGGCGACCAGGACCCGGCCGAGTGGCAGCCGCCCCGCGCGGACTTCCAGTGCGCCTACGCCAAGATGTGGATCACCGTGAAGCACTCCTGGCAGCTGACCCTGCAGGATGCCGAGAAGTCGGCGTTGCAGGCGACCCTCGACGGTTGCGCCTCCTGATCCCTCCCTCGAGCAAATTTAGGTCGGATGACCTATAGTGCGGACCATGTTGATCCACGATCCGGATGGTCCGATCCTGCTCGCCGGGGGATACGGCGTCGTCGGCGCCGAGCTCGCCCACCTGCTGCACCAGCACCACCCCGAGTCGCCGCTGCTGCTGGCCGGCCGCCATCCGCGGTCCGCCGGCGGCAGCGGCGCCGCGGTCGCCGCCGCGACGGACGCCGGCCTTCTCCGCTGGGACCTCGCCGACCCGGCACCGCCCGTCGCGGTCCGCGCCCTGATCACGACCGTGAACGACCCCGCCGACCACGCGCTGCGCGGCTGCCTCACGGCCGGCGTGCCATACGTCGACATCACCCGCTGGACCAGCCGGCTGCAGGCGGCACTCGCGCTCACCGCCACCGTGCCCCCCAAGGCGCCGGTCGCGCTCTCCTCGGGCTGGATGGGCGGCCTCGTGCCGAGGATCGTGGGCCATCTCTGCGCCACGGTGGGCGGCGCCGCCGAGATCGATGTCGCGATCCGTTACGACGTACGGGACCGGGCGGGCGCGGACTCGGTGGAGTTCCTCGACCGCCTGGGCGTCGACTTTCCCGCCCGGGGCACGGACGGAGAGCGGATGGTGACTCCGCTGACGCAGGTGCGCACCGTGGCGATCGGCGCCGACCGGGTGCGGGTCGCGCGCATCGATACCCCGGAGCAGTTCACCCTGCCCATGACGCTGGGCGCTCGACGCAGCGCCACCCGGATCGGGTTCAGTGCCGGCTCGGCGACCGGGGCGCTGCTGACGTTGCGGCGCCTCGGCTTCTTCCGCGTGGCCCGCGGCGACCGGCTGCGCGGTCTGCGGCGCTCATTGATCTACCGTCCCGGCCCCGGCGGCGAGGCACGGCTGCGCATCGACGTCGCCGGACCGGAAGGGACCCGGACGGTCACTGTCGGCGATCCTCGCGGGCAGGCGCACCTGACGGCGGTCGGGGCGCTGCTTTCGCTGCGCGATGCGCTGGCGGCCCGCGGTGGCGTGCTCTTCCCTGAGTTGTCCGCGTCGCCGGACCTCCTGGCGCAGCTCGGCACCCTCGGCGTGCGGGTCGACGCCGAGGTCGGCCTGGAAGCCGCGGCGTGACCGGGGCCGATCCGGTGGGGGCGGCGGAGGCTCTGCCCGCGCGGCGGCTGACCGCTAAGGGGGCCGAACGCCGCCGCCGGATCCTGGACGCCGCGACCGAGCTCCTCGTTTCCGAAGGCCACGCCGCTCTCACGCTGCGCGGCGTCGCCGCTCGGGCGGAGATCCGCCTCGGCAATCTCCAGTACTACTTTCCGACCCGCGGCGACCTCGTCGCCGCGCTGCTCGACCGGCATCTTGTCGCGGCCCTCGACCGACTGCGCGGACCACTCGCCGCGCGGGACGCCGCGACACTGGTCCGGCTCCTGCTGGACGAGCATCTCGACCGGTCCCTGACCGTGCTGTTCACCGAGGTGTGGGCACTCGCGGGCCACGACGAGGGCGTGGCCGTCGCCGTCCGCGCCTTCTACCGCCGCTACGAGGAGCTCGTCGCCGCCGCGGTCTCCGGGCGTCGCCCGGACCTGACACCCACGGAGGCGGCGGCCCGGGCCCGGGTCTTCGTCAGCCTCATGGAGGGGGCGGCGCTGTTCCGCTCGGGCATCGCGGGCGACCCGCAGGCCGACTCCGACCAGCTGGTGTCGTCACTCGCCACCGGTCTGCTGGAGTAGCGCGACCGGCGGCGGATTTGCCCGTGGACGTACCGGGTATGAGCAGATCTTGCCGATGGTGAGGAGGTCGGATGCGGCGCGGCGTCAGTCTGCTCGTCGTGGTGGTGCTGCTGGTCGGCGGTTGCGGGTGGCCGCGTGACACCGGCACCACCCTCGCGGACGTCCGCGACGGCGTCCTGCGCGTGGGCGTCACCGAGAGCCCGCCCTGGGCCTGGGCACCCGATCAGGGCGACCCGCAGGGTGCCGAGGTGTGGCTGGTGCAGCGCCTGGCGCAGCGGCTGGGAGCCCGGATCGAGTGGTACCCGGGCTCGGAAACGGCGCTCATGCCGGCGCTGAAGGACCGCGTCCTCGATCTGGTCGTCGGGGGCCTGGACGCGCAGTCGCCGTGGATCGAGCACGCGTCGCTGACCCGCCCGTACGTGACGACGCGGACGTTCATCGCCGTGCCGCCCGGTGTGGCGGTTCCCGACGACCTGTCCGGTGTCCGGATCGCGGTGCCGGCCGGCACCGCGGAGGTGGCGGCGCTGACCTCGGAGGATGCCGACGTCGTGGCGGTGCCGGAGGTCACGGGCAGCGAGGGACTGCCGGTCGTGGTGGGGGAGTGGCGGCTGGGCGACAAGCTGCGGGCGTCCGAGCACGAGCTGGCCAAGCAGGACCATGTGTGGGCGGTGCCGCCGGGCGAGAACGGCTGGCAGGTGCAGGTGGAACACTTCCTGCTCGACCTGTCTCACGACGAGGTGACCGAGCTGCTGCTGCGGGCGGAGGACGCGCGGTGAGGGTCTCCGACCGGTTCGAGCTGCCACCCGACAAAGCCGCGCTGCATCGCCGGGCGGTACGGCTCGAGTGGTGGACGATCCTCTTCTTCGTGGTCGCGATCACGATGCTCGCGGTCACGTTGGGCCAGTCACAGGCGATGAAGGCGGCGTGGATCGAGGACATGCTGGGCCTGGTGCCGCCGGCGGCGTTCCTGATCGCGGCCCGCTACCGGACGCGTACGCCGACCACCCGCTTTCCGTACGGATATCACCGCTCGGTGAGCGTCGCGTTCCTGGCCGGAGCCGTCGCCCTGTTCGGCCTCGGCGGTTACGTGGTGTACGACTCGGCGATGCGGCTCGTCGCGCGGGAACGCCCGCCGATCGGCCTGGTCGAGGTGTTCGGGCAGCAGATCTGGCTGGGCTGGCCGATGATCGCCGTGCTGTTCGCCACGATGGTTCCGGCGATCATGCTGGGCCGGGTCAAGCAGCGGATCGCCCGCGACCTGCATGACAAAGTGCTCTTCGCCGACGCCGAGATGAACCGGGCGGACTGGTTGACCGCCGGAGCGGCGATCCTCGGCATCCTGGGCATCGGCGCCGGACTGTGGTGGGCCGACGCCGTCGCGGCGCTCATCATCGGCGCCGACATCGTCCGCGACGGAGTGCGTACCCTGCGCGGCGCGGTGGCGGATCTGATGGACGAGCGACCCCTGGTCGTCGACGGCAGCCGGCCGCACCCCCTGCCGGACCAGCTGCTCATGGCGGTGCTCGACCAGGACTGGGTCGCGGACGCCTGGCTGCGCCTGCGCGAGGAGGGTCACGTCTTCGCCGGCGAGCTGATCGTGGTGCCCCGACCGGACACCGACAGCCTGGTGGAACGGCTCGAGCGGCTGGAGAAGTTCGCCCGCGGCTTCGATTGGCGCATGCACGACCTGGTGATCGCCCCCGCGTCCCGCATCGAGGGCAAGCCCTGAGGGGTCGTGCTCAGACCCGGTTGCCCGCTCGCAGGTCGGTGGATTCCGCGTCCGCGGTGTAGCCGAGGAGGTCGATCAGGTTGCCCGTGGCCTTCGCGAAAGCATCCTGGATGTCATCGTCGAAGTGGTTGCGCCAGTCGCCGGGCCGTCCCTTGCGGTAGTGCGACACCTCTCCCGCGCCCTTACGGTTGTTCATCTCCGAGAAGCTGTACCGGGAGAGAAGGGTCGTCAGCTCGCGCTGCGGGATGACGATGCCGCAGTGGCGCATCAGCTGATCCACCTGCTCGGTCTGCCGGGGCCCGGTCAGGTCCTCGTATCGGAACAGGCGGACGACGCCGGTGTCCGGTGCGGTGGCCCATGACCGAAGTGCCTTGAACGTGCCCTTCTTGGCGAGATGGTCGATGAGATACAGCATTCCGTCCTTGAACGGCTTCTCCTGGAGCACCGCGCGGACCTTGGGGATGTCGCCCATGGGCGCGTGTGACTTGCGCGTGGAGAAGTAGCTCGACACCACCATGTCGCGCGGGTCCCGCAGGACGAAGAAGGCCCGGTGGCTGTCCGGCTTCGGGATGGCGTCGAAGCGCTGGCGGGAGAAGAAGAGCGACAGGGCCACCCGGTCGCGCGGGCAGACCTGCGGGTGGCTCCAGTTGTAGAACCGGGGGTCATAGGTGGGCAGCCCGGAGTGGCGATACACGATGGGATCACTGAACAGCGCTTTGACCCATTGGCTGGCCGTCTTACGCACCGCGCAGTGATAAATGTTCACGTATTCGCAATGGGAAACCACCGGAACCGTGAGCCGCAATCTGGCGTTGTGTGCCTCGAGCATTGTGCGACGCACCACGACCCGCATGGAATTGGGCGTGTGCTGCTTGGCGTACATGACAGTGCGATTGAGCATCGTTCAGGCCCTCGTCCTACCGCGCAGAAATAGCCACAAGGGGGTCGATTTCCCTGCTCACTGCAGGTTCTTCTCACCGCCATGCGACACCTTGCAGGTAGCGCACGTTACATCAACACCGTGTAAACTGCCAGCGTTGCGGCCCGAGCCCAACCCGCGTGAGAGATCACGGATAAGGGCGCCGAAAAGATCAACAAATACGATCTCGAATTGGCATCGCCGGTGGTCGGCCTCAGGACAGGGCGAAATCTCCGCTGGCGTCCACCGAGGCGGCGTCCGCCGACGGCGGCTCCTCGCGGATGCAACCGCCGGACTTGCCCACCACCTTCAGACCGGTCCGGTCCCCGGCCCCCCAGACGGCCTTCTTCCGGCTCATCACCGGGTACATGATCTGCTTCGGGTCGTCGATCGACGGGTGGGCCAGGCCCACGGCATGCCCGAGCTCGTGCATCAGGAGCTGGCCGCGGGTGCCCTGCCAGCCCACCCGGGGTCCGGCGCCGAAGCCGCCCTTCACCGTCACGCGCGTGTTCAGCACGACACCGGCCCACCGGATGTGGCCCACCTTCTTGCCCTTCGCGGTGTACCCGGTGGTCCACGCGGGCCCACCCACCCCGGCCGGGCCGTCCTTCGGCAGCCATTCGCTCTGCTTGCCCGGGGTCACCCACGCGACCACCAGCTGGGTGTTGGCCGGATAGTCGGGGTTGTACCCGGCCTTGGCGTGCGGCACGGCGTTGGTCTTCCCCCGGTACACGAACCTCAGACCGCTGGCTTTGCTGACCCGCCGGATCGCGCCCTTGAGGTCCTTGAGCGCGCCCTTCGGCGCCCGGGCCGGATTGAACCGGTAGCCGATGGCCGCGCACGGGTTCCAGCGGGCGATCGGGTCGCCCATGGTGGCGTACGCCTTGCGGTTGCCCGGCGCCTTGGCCCACGCGAACGCCGTCCCGGCCGGAAGCATCGGCTGGGTGACGGCGGTGTGCGCCACCTGGATCGCTCCCACCGTGGTTCCCGGGACGGCGTCCGCCCGCGCGGGCGCCGGTGCGGCGGCGGAGGCGCAGCCGGTGGCGACGACGGCGAGGACCGCGGCGAAACGGTGCCGGAGGGGGAGCGACATGACTTCTCCAGTGGTCGGGGTAGCCGCCTGATCGGCAGTCCGGTCCCGAACCTGTGAGAACTCGCCGGCTCGACGGCGTCGGCGGCGGACGCAACGCAACGGCAACCCGACCCCTCCCCGGCGGATACCGGAACCGGGCCACTCTGAACTCGCGTCCATCGGTCACCTGCCGCCGGCGCGGGAAGGTGGGTCGCCGGATGACATTCGAGGTGCGTCTCTTCGCCGCCGCAGCGGTCGCCGCCGGTACGTTGGCCGCCGCCGTGGCGAGCGTGCCGTCCACTGTCACCTCGGCACCACCGGTGGCGCAGGACGCGGCGCCCGTCTGGACGCCCGTCACCTCGGGTCTGACCGAGAACCCGAACGAACTGCTGCCGGAACACATCAGTGCCCGGGAGCCGGTGAGCATCGTCAGCACCGCGCTGGATTCCACCGGCCGGCCGGTGGTGACCACCCGCAGTGCCACCGATCGGGAACAGGCTCAGCTACTGATCCGCGCCGGGCAGCGGGCACCGGGCGCGGTCGTGGTCGAACTCGACGTCCCCGTCCGGCAGCTGGACGCGCCGACCGGAACCGACCAGTACCGCGCCTCGCAGTGGGACTTCGGCAAGCTGCGGACCGCCACCGCGTGGCAACGCTCGACCGGCGCCGGTGTCACGGTGGCGGTCATCGACAGCGGCGTCGAAGCCTCCCACCCCGATCTTGCCGGCAACGTCCTGCCCGGCATCGACCTGGTTGCCGGCACGTCCGGCGTCAGCTCGGATCCCAACGGGCACGGCACCCACGTCGCCGGCACCATCGCCGCCGTCACCGGCAACGGCACCGGCATCTCCGCCATCGCGCCCGACGCGCGCATCCTGCCCGTCCGGGCCCTCAACGCGTCGGGCAGCGGCGTCATGTCCGATGTGGCGACCGGCATCGTCTATGCCGCGGATCAGGGAGCCCAGATCATCAACATGTCCCTCGGCGCGCCCAACCAGGTGGCGTCGGTGACCAACGCCATCGCCTACGCCCGCTCCCGTGGGGTGGTCGTGGTCGCCGCGGCGGGCAACTACCGGACCAACGGCAGCCCCACCATGTGGCCGGCAGCCGACCCCGGCGTCATCGCGGTCGCCTCCACCGACTCGACGGACACCTACAGCGGCTTCTCCAACCGGGGCAGCTACGTCGACGTGGCCGCGCCCGGCACCGGCATCCTCAGCACGGTCCCCGTCGCCAGGGGCGGATACGCCTACTACAGCGGCACCTCCATGGCGTCGCCCCACGTCGCCGCGGTCGCCGCGCTGCTGAAGGGTGCGGATTCCGCCCTGACCCCGGACGAGATCGAGCAGGCTCTGACGGGTACGGCCACCGACCTCGGCGCCGCCGGATGGGACGCCGACTACGGCCACGGCCGAATCAACCCGGTGGATGCCCTCGCCGCGGCAGTGCCCGTGGCCGCGCCGACCACCGCCCCGACGACCTCACCGACCCCGGCGGCGCCGACGACAGCGCCGACGTCGAACGCGCCGACCTCGGCTCCCGTCGCCCCGTCGCCGACCGTCGAGCCCACGGTCGCGCCGACGGCCCCGAACCCGCCCGTCGTCCCGTCGCCGACCGCCACCCAGACCCTCGCGCCCACCGTCACCCCGACCGCCGCACCTACCCCGACCAGCACCCCCACGGCGCCCCGGACGACACCCGTGGTGTCCGGCAAGGGGTCGGCGCGGACGGTGGACTACGCGACGGCGGCCACCACGACGTTCACCGTGACCGCGGGGAAGCAGCCCTGGGCGGGCCGGCCGGCGTCGATCTGCGTCGCCGGACCGACCGGGGGATTCCGCTGCACGGCGACCACGACATCGGACACCGGCACCGTGCGACACAGCCAGGCGGTCACCAGCCGCTACTCCGTCAGGCTGGTGGTCGCCGCGACGGCAACGTCGCACCAGGTGAGCTCGGCGACGTTCACCTACGTGCCGCGCACCGTCGTACGCCTGACCAAAGGCGGGAAGGGCGCGGTGACCGCGACCATCCGGGGTGCCGCGGGGCAGACGGTGCGGTTGCAGCGCCTCGACGGCCGGTCCTGGGTCACCGTGGTCAGCTACCGCGCGACGGAGCGGCGTGCCATCGCCCGGCTCCGGACGGGGTCGCAGTACCGGCTCGTGGTGACCACGACGCCGTCCGTCGTCGGCGCGGTCAGCGCGGTCGTCCGCCTCTGACCGGCGTCAGCGCTGAGAGGCGCTGCGACTGAGCAGAGCCTGCACGTGTGACCGCAGGCGGGAGGGGCTGAACGGCTTCTCCAGCCAGCGGTCCACCGAGAACAGGTCCCGGTGCTTGTCGGTGCCGGTCAGCAGGATGATGGGCACCTCGGCGATGGTGTGGTCCTCGCGCATGGCCCGGACGAGTTCCAGGCCGGTCATGCCGGGCATCATCTGGTCGGTGACCAGGAGATCGGGCTGGTTCTCGCGCATCGCCGTCAACGCCTCGGGCGCGCTGACCGCGGACAGAACCTCGTGACCGTCGACGCGCAGGGTCGTCTCGATGAGATCCCGCACGTCGGTATCGTCGTCGACCACCATTATCAGAGCCATGGCGCCCTTCCTGTGTCTGCCCAGATTATGAGGCATCCTGGGTGTCGGCAGCGGGGAACCTCTGATTCAGCCACCTGAAGAGGTCCGGGAGCACCGCCCGCCAGGTGGCGAAGTTGTGCCCACCCGGCCGGTCGTCGACGACCGTCGCCGTGTCCGGTGCGTGCACCAGCGGCCTGAAGGCCCGCAGATCCCGCTGTGCCGCGCGATCGCCCGTTCCGGCGAAGAGGAACAGGTGCGTCGGTGCGGGCCGGCGCTGACCGATCATGATCCGCGGGTCGTTGGCGCGGCGCAGAGCCAGGTTGCCCTGGTAGAGGTCGCCGGTCGACCGGTCGATGAGCGGCCGGAAGTAGCCGGACAGGACGCCGGCGGCCGAGAACCGGTCCGGGTGGCGCAGGGCCAGGTTCGCCGCGCAGAAGCCGCCCGTCGAATAGCCCACCAGGGACCAGTTGTCGCGGCCGCCCGCCGCCCGGAAGTTGCGCTCGATCACCTCGGGGACGTCGGAGGTGAGGTAGGTGTCGGCCCGGACACCGAGCGCGGAGTCGACGCATTCGCTGTCCCGGCCCCGGACGGGGTCCTGCTCGACCATGACGCCGATCACGGGTGCCAGCTGTCGCGCGCTGATCGCCTGGTCCAGCGCGTCGGGCACGCCCATGGTCACGCGGAAGCTCTCCGGGGTGCCCGGGTATCCGGCCAGGAACATCACGACGGGGAACTTCTGCCGGGCGGCCGGGGGAGAGGTGTAGGCGGGGGGCAGGTAGATCTGCGCCGGGAGCGCGTACCCGGTGCGCGCGCCGGCCAGCAGGGCCGGGACGACGGTGCCCTTGCCCTGCTGGGCGGGGTGCTCGGCGAGCCAACGGGCGAGATCGTCCTTGCTGGTGCCGTCCGAGGTCAGCTTCGGCGAGCCGGGCGGGATCGAGGACGCGTAGCTGTCGGTGTTGCCCTGACCGAACAGTTCGCCGAGGGTGACGTAGAAGTTCGCCTGCCGGTTGATGACGGAGGCGATGCTGAGCAGCACCAGCAGTTGGACGAGGATCAGCCCGAGGGCGCGGTGCGGGGTGCGGATCCGGCCCCGGTCCCAGAACTTCGCGGTGGCCACCGCGGCGGCCACGGTGAGCCCGATGAGCAGACCGATCACCCAGCCGCTGGTGATGACGATGCCGCTCACTGGAGCACCCCCGTCTGCGCGGTCTGCTTCAGGCCGGTCGGCACCACGGCCTCGGCGCGCGGCGTCGGCACCGGGCGTCGTTGTCCCGGGGGCGCGATGAACCCCTCGGCGATGGCGGCGGCGACTCCCACCCTCGGCAGGTCCCGCCCACGCGGATAGCAGACGAAGCGGGGCAGCCAGGTGGGCTGGTATTTCTCGTTGGCCCGGTAGAGCGACTCGAGCTGCCACCACCGGGAGGCGAACATGAGTGCGGCGCGCCACCAGCGCAGCAGCGGGCCGGCGCCCAGCTGCTCGCCGCGGGCGAAGGCGGAACGGAACATCGCGAAGTTGAGGGAGACGCGTGTGACGCCCATCGTCTCGGCCCGCGCCAGCAGCTCCACGATCATGAATTCGAAGGTTCCGTTGGGGGTGTCCGGGTCCTTGCGCATCAGGTCCAGCGAGAGGCCGTCGGCACCCCACGGGACGAAGCCGAGCACCGCCACGGGGCGGGCCTGGGCGTCACGCACCTCGACCACCACGTATTCCAGGTCGTCCGGGTGGGCGAAACGACCGAGGGCCATGGAGAAGCCACGTTCCACGGGGCCGTCCCGCCACTGCTCGGCGTGCCGGCAGAGCTCGTCCATCGTGCTGGGCGCGACGTCTCCCACCCGGTGGATCAGGACCTCGTAGCCGGCCCGCTGGACCCGGTTGACGGCCTGGCGGACGGCGCGCATCGGCCGTCCCTCCAGGCTGAACTCGTCGGTGCGCAGCACGGCCTCGTCGCCGATCTCCAGCACCCGCAGGCCCGCCCGGGAGTAGGCCCGTGCCCCGGCCGCGCCGGCGCCCAGGACGGCCGGGATCCAGCCGTGCGCCTCGGCCTCCCGCCGCCATGCCTCGATGGCGCCGGACCAGTCCGCCTGGACACCGATCGGATCCCCGCTGGCCAGGCTCACCCCGTTGACCACGCGGTAGCAGACGGCCGACTTGCCGGTCGCGGACAGGATGGTCGACTTGTCGTCGCGCAGGGCGAAGTATCCGAGCGAGTCCTGACCGCCGTGCTTG
The DNA here is from genome assembly GCF_040682215.1 of Actinoplanes sp. NPDC051346. Lineage (NCBI taxonomy): Bacteria > Bacillati > Actinomycetota > Actinomycetes > Micromonosporales > Micromonosporaceae > Actinoplanes > Actinoplanes sp. NPDC051346. Next base: position 65,964 of record NZ_JBFBAJ010000002.1, read on the forward strand.
GTGAGCAGTTCGCGCAGCTGAGGCTGCTGGGTGCTCGCCACGCGGTCACTCCCGCGACCCGGGCGCAGGCCCAGGTAGGCGGCGAGGATCACGATCGCCGCACCGGCCACACCGACGCTCACGGCGACCCAGGTCGGGGGTGCCGCCTCCAGGTGCGGTTGGCGGATCCCCAGGAGCCCGCGCACCAGATACCAGGCGCCGCAGACCGCGCGGTGGGTGCCGCTCGCGGTGCCGGGGCTGAACGCCGTCAGCATCAACCAGCTCGCGACCGGTCCCAGCACGACGAGCGAGGCCAGCAGCGCGGTGGTCGACCGGCGGGGCCGGGGCCGCGCCGCGGTGAACTCGCCACCCGCGGCCAGGACGACGGCCAACAGCAGCACGCCGACGCCGAGCCGCAGGCCGGTGCCGTGTCCGCCGTAGCGGTGCGCGCTCTCCACCATGGTTCCGGCGGCCACCAGCGCGATCTTGACGGACATCAGGCCCACCAGCCAGAGCCAGGCGGTGCGCTGCCGGCGGCTCAGGCCGCGGGCGACGATGAGGTAGAGGACGCCGCCCGCCGCCGTACTCATGGCGGGAAGCCCGGACCACAGCGACGCGTCACCGGCGAGATCGGCTCGGATGGCGCCCAGGGCGGCCAGGATGCCCAGTGCTCCGACGACGCCGCACAGCACGGCGGCGACCGTAGGCACCCGCCGACGCCAGTTCCGCCAGGCGGCGGACCGCGGCGCGGCCTGCTCCTGTCCCGTTGCCGAACCGGCATCCTGTCGTGCCACAACACCCTCCCCGTCGATATGGCGGCGATCCCGCGGCGCTGCCGCGCACAAGATCAGCCATTGATCGAGAGAGTGCCATCAGTGCGCTACTCCCGGCATCCGTCGAAGAGCAGACCCGTCGCGCACGCTCTCCACCGTAAGGTGGAGCAAAGCCCGATACATGTACGCATCGACGCGTCCCACTTACGCACCGTCGCCGGACCCCGGGCACTGTCGGCTACCGGACCCCGTCCATCAGGCGGGTGATCGACCGCGTGCCCAGCGCCAGCGCCGAGCCCAGGACGATCGCCACGACACCGAGCACCCCGAAGTACGCCACCTCGCCGTCGGCGCTGTAGTAGCGGGCCAGGACGCCCGACAGCGCGGTGCCCAACGCCACGGACAGGAAGAACAGGGCCACCATCTGGGTCTGGAAGGCGCGGGGAGCGAGCTTGGTGGCCAGCGACAGCCCGACCGGAGACAACAGGAGCTCGGCGACCGTGAAGACGAAGAGGATGCCGGCGAGCGCGAGCAGCGGAGCGCTGTTCGGCCCACCCCCGGCCAGCGGCAGGAACAGCAGGAAGGCCACACCCATGATCGCCGTGCCGGTGGCGAATTTCACCGGGGCGGACGGCTGCCGATCGCCGAGCCGGGTCCACAGCGCGGCGAACGCCCCCGACAGCAGGATGATGAACACCGGATTGATCGACTGGACCCAGGACACCGGCAGCTGCCAGCCGAGAACCGTACGGTCGAGCCGCTGGTCGGAGTAGAGCGTCACGACCGTGAACTGCTGCTGGTAGAGCGACCAGAATGCGGCGCTGGCGAGAAACATCGGAATGAACGCCAGCACCCGCCGCCGCTCCGTCCGGGTGATCTCGCGGCTGGCGAGGATCACCACGAAGTAGCAGACGGCGGCGGCCGCGCTGACGACCACGACGATGGTGGCGAGCCGGTCCGCGGCCAGCACGCCGGTGGCCGCCAGGATCGCGATGGTCGCGGCGACGACGCCGAACGTGACGGCGGCCGCCGCGCGCCTGCCGGCGGGAAGCGGGTGGGGCACCTCGCGCGCCGAGTCCGGCAGGCGGCGCCGGCCCACGGCGTACTGGGCCAGGCCGATGGCCATGCCGACCGCGGCCAGGCCGAAGCCGACGTGGAAGCCGGCGGTCTTCTGCAACAGGCCGGTCAGCAGCGGCCCGGCCAGGGCGCCGAGGTTGATGCCCAGATAGAACAGGGAGAAGCCGGCGTCGCGCCGCTCGTCGCCCTCGGCGTAGAGGGTGCCGACCAGAGAGGTGGCGTTGGCCTTCACGCCGCCGCTGCCGATCGCGATGAGCACCAGGCCGACGGCGACGCCCGCCAGCCCGGGCAGGGTGGCCAGCGCGAGGTGCCCGCACATCACCAGCACCGCGCTGAGGAACAGGACGCGTTCGGAGCCGAGCAGCCGGTCGGCGAGCCAGGCGCCGAGGATCGTCGACAGATAGACGGCGCCGCCGTACGCGCCCACGATGCTGGTGGCGGTGTCCTCGCTGATCCCGAGGCCCCCGTCGGCGGCCGAGTAGTACAGATAGATGAGCAGGATGCCCTGCATGCCGTAGAACGAGAACCGCTCCCACAGCTCCACCCCGAACAGGGTGGACAGCGCACGGGGTTGCCCGAAGAAGGTCTTCTCCTGCGTCACGGTCATGGTGCGGGCGCTACCCCGAGAGGCCGCCGGGCAAACGACGGCCGTCGATCGCTCAGGCGCGGAATTGACCGACCAGCGTCTTGAGCTGCCCGGCGAGCCCGGCCAGTTCCTCGGCGGCCCGGCCGGTGTCGGCGCTGCCCGCGGTCGTGTGCTGCACGGCCTCGGCCACCGAGCCGATCGTCGCGGCGATGTCGGCTGAGCCGGATGCGGCTTCCTCGACGTTGCGGCTCATCTCCCGTGTGGTGGCGGTCTGTTCCTCCACGGCCCCGGCGATCGTGGTCTGCAGCTCGTTGATGCGGTTCACGACGTGGGCGATCTCGTCGATGGCGGCGACGGCCGCCTGGGTGTCCGCCTGGATCGTCTGCACGCGGTTGGTGATGTCCTCGGTGGCCCGGGCGGTGTCCTGGGCCAGGTCCTTGACCTCCCCGGCGACCACGGCGAAGCCCTTGCCCATCTCGCCGGCGCGGGCCGCCTCGATGGTGGCGTTCAGGGCCAGCAGGTTGGTCTGCTCGGCGATGCTGGTGATCGCCTTGACGACCTCACCGATCTGCACGGAGGATTCGCCCAGCTTCGCCACCGTTCGGGTGGTGGCCAGGGCGGCCTCGGTCGCCCGGCCGCCCACCTGGGCGGCCTCCGCGGTGCTGGTCGAGATTTCCCGGATGGAGGCGTCCATCTCGCCGGCGCCCACGGTCACCGTGGTGATGTTGCCGGACACCCGCCCGGCCGCCTCGGCCACGACGTCGGCGCGTTCGGCGGTCTGGGTGGCGTTGGCCCGCAGTTGCTCGCTGATCGTGCTCAGCGACCGCGCCGAGGTGGAGACCTGCTCGGCCTGCTCGTCGATGCGGCGTACCAGGTCGGCGATCTTGCCGGTGAAGCGGTTGAAGGCGGCGCCGAGCTGACCGATCTCGTCGCGGCGCGACTCGTCCACCCGCTGGCTGAGGTCGCTCTCGCCGCCGGCGATCTCGGCGAGCCGGTCGCGCAGCGACAGCAGGGGCTGGGTCAGCCGGGTGCCGAACACCCACACCACGGCGCCGGCGACGAGGAATGCCAGCACGGCGGCGATCAGCAGCGTCCGGCGCAACGAGCTGGCCGGCACGGTGATCGAGGCGTCGGGCACCGCGACGAGCAGCGCCCAGGAGTCGCCGGTGCTCAGCGCGACTCGCGCCACCACCGCCGTGGCGTCCTCACCCAGGTGGTCGTCGCGGCCGGTCCAGCGCGCCGCGCCGGCCTCGCCCAGCGCGGCGGGGACCAGACCGGCGACCTCGCCGGGCAGCGGCTTGCCGAGCAGTTCCGCGCGCGGATGGGTCACGACCACGCCGCCGGCCGTGACCAGCGAGAGATAGCCGGTGTCGTACGGCTTGCGCGCGCCCAGCTCGGCGCTCAGCTCGGCCAGGGCGAGGTCGACGGTGACCACCCCGGCGAACGCGCCGTCCACCATGATCGGGGCGGTGGCGGTCGTCATCACCACGTCCTCGCCGTTGATCGGGTAGACGTACGGGTCGACGACCAGGCTCTTGCCGGTCTTTCGGGGCACCAGATACCAGTCACCGGCGCCGGGAGTCTCGTAGTCCACGAGCGGGTCGGACTTGAGCGCCTCGCCGTCGCGGTACCAGTACGGGATGAACCGGCCGGTCGCGTCGCTCGGCGCCTTCTTGCGGAACGCCGCGTCCCGGCCGTCGAACGCGTTCGGCTCCCAGCCGGTGGACATGCCGACGAATTCCGGATGCCGGGCGAGCGCGTCGCGGACCAGGTAGCTCGTCGCGGTCCGGTCGGTGATCCCGGAGTTCTTCAGCGTGACCATGGCGCCCGCCAGCTCCTCGGCGGCGTGCACGGCGTTGTCGATCCGGGCGGCCACCTGGCCGGCCTCGCGGCGTGCCAGCTCCTCCATGCGGGCACCGGCCTGCTCCAGGCTGAGCGCGGTCGTCCGCATGGTGGCGATGGTCACCAGGGCGCCCAGCGCCACAGCGATGATCACCAGCACGCTCGCGACGAGACGGGTACGGATGCCGTGCACGGGTCCTCCAGGCGATTCGCGGGAGACAAGGGATAGCCCCTCCCATTTGTCCATCGGCAGCCAGGACTGAATGGCTGAGCGTCCCGCGGGCCGTGCACAATCTGCCGATGACCTTGACGGGAAGTGCGGCGCTGCCGTTCGAGGAGCACACCGCCGGGTCCGCTGTGCTGGGCGTATACCGGCAGGTCTTCGCCGTCCTGGCCCGGGAGGCCAACGCGATGGTCGACGACGCGGAGGTGGTGCGCGTCGACGAGTCGATCCTCACCGCGTTCGCGGACGCCGGCCCGGCCGGGCTGACGGTGGAGCAGATCATCGCCGCGTGCGGGGACACCCCGGCGGTGGCGGTCCGGCGCCGGTTCGAGGTGCTGCGGTCGTATCGGGCGGTGACCCGGGTGAACGAGCGGCCGCACGAGATGTACTACCAGGCGGCGTTCGCGCCGTACGTGATGCTGCTGTTCCTGCGCCGACTGGCGCGGACCGGCGGGCTCGGGGAGCTGCACCGGATGTTGTCGATCGCCCGGCTCGCGGTCGACGACGCGGCCACGACCCGCGACGACGCCCGCGCGCACCTGCGCGAGATGACGAACGTGTTCCGGCTGCTGGCGAACCCGATCATGCAGCTGGCCAAGGGCGGGACGGTCGAGTCGCTGCGCTCGCAGGCGCAGCCGATGCTGGGTAACAGCGAAATGCTGGACCAGGCGAGGCTCTACCACAACCGGGCGGCGGACCGGTGGCCGGACCTGCTGAGCGAGTGCACCGAGCTGCGGATGGCGCTGGGCGCCTACCGGGACGCGGTCACCACGGCCGCGCGCCGGCTGATCGACCAGGCCGGCAAGACCCGGGCGCTGGGGCTCCTCCCGGCCGAGCGGTGGCGCAGCTTCGCCCGCGACGGATGCGTCGACGAGCTCGCGGCCGCGGCCGACGGTCTGCTGTTCGACGCCCCGGACCCGTACTTCACCGCCGACGATCTTCTCGACGCGGTCGAGGAGGGCCTGCACAGCGACGCGGGCCGCACCCCGCCGCCGCGACCGCGCATCGACGACGACGGCCCGATCCCCGACCGGGCGGGTGCCGACGCCGAGGCGGCGGCGCTCGCGGTCCGCGCGGAGCGGCTGCTGGAGGGCCGGGACCAGGTCGGCGTCGCCGAGTTGCTCGCCGCCGCGGGGGGCTGGCCGGCCGCGCGGCGGATCCTGTCGGACCTGACCGCGATCCAGTTGCGGACCGAGCTGCCCTACTCGCTCACCTGGGAGGACGGCTTGCGCGTCGAGGCGACGTCCGAGCTGACCTGGGTCACCGACGGCTGGCTGCGGCGGCGCGGCGAGGGCTCGGTGCCGGCGTGAACGAACGGGACACCGCCCTGTGGTGGGCCAAGGCCCGGTCCGGCGGACCGCAGCAGGTGTCGGCCGGCACCGCGACCCCGGCGGGGATGCGGCGCCTGATCGAGTCGGACGCGCGGTCGGTGTGGTTCCTGCCGGCCGTCCCGAGCGCCGCCGGCCCGCAGGTCCTCGCGGAGTACGGCCAACCGGCGTCGACCTGGCCGGACACCGCGGGCACACTGCGGGTCTTCGCCGCCTGCCTGCGCTGCTGCTGGCCGGACCCGGGAACGGATCCGTGGCCGGGGCGCCCGGCGGAGCTCGCGCACGTCGATTGGGTCCTCGAACTGCTCCACCCCGCCCGGGACCGGATCAGCCGACAGCGGCTCCTGACCGCCGGGCTGCGGCGGTTGGAGACGGCCCGGTGGGTGCTGCCCGCGAGCGGCACGGTCCGGCTCGGCCCGCGCGTCGCGATGTGGGGACCGTTGGAACTGAGCACGGTCCGGGAGCTGTGGCGGCTGATTCCCGACCCGGCCGCCGACGAGCGGCGGGAGCAGCCGTGACCGATCCGAATCCGGTGTTCGACGCCGTGCTGGGCGAGCTGACCGACCGGCAGCGCGAACACGTGGAAGCGGCGTACGCGCTGCTGGAACACTCCCGCGAACCGGTCCACCGCCAGGAGCTCCCCGCGTTGCGGGAGCCGACCAGCCGGGACGGGCTCGAACGGCTGCTGCGCCGCACCGGCCGGGTGCTCGTCCAGGTCGACGACCTGCGGTTCACGACGGGCTACGACGACGCCGTCGCCGAGGAGCTGACCGCGAGAGGCTGGCAGCCGCTGAGCGCGGTCGAGCGGGCCGTGCTGGTGCTCGTGCTGGTCTACTCGGTCGCGATCCCGCGCAGCGAGGAACGGCTCGGCCAGGACTCGTGGACCAGCACCTACCCGGCGACGGAGCAGGACATCCTGCGGGCCGGCAAGGTCCCTCCGGTGGCCGCCAGGGCCGCGCTGAGCAAGCTGGTGTCGGCGGGGGTGCTGCGCCGGGTCCGCGGCGGGGACACCGACGGCGGCTACGTGCCCGGCCCGCAACTACTGCGCCTGACGCCGGCGGCGCGGGCCCGGTTGCAGGACCAACTGATCCTCGCCGCCGCACCCGACCATCCACTCGCGGCCGCGATCCGCCGACGACGTGACAGCACGAGCAAGGAGAACAACCGTTGACGGCACCTGGTAGCGGCCCGGACGGCGGCGTGGAGGACCTCGTCGGGCGCAGGGTGCTCGTCGGCATCCAGATGATCAACATTTCCCGGTTGTCGACCCATCCGGTGCCGATCACCTCCCGCGGCCTGATCACCGTCGCCGGGCAGGGGCCTTCGGACTCCAACGGCGCCGGGAAGTCGTCGTTCATCGCCGGCCTCAGCCTGCTGCACGCCGACGACCAGTGGCGCCTGCAGTCCGGGGCGCAGGCCGCCGCCGAGCTGCTGTTCACCGCCGAGCTCGCCGGGCAGGAGTCGCTGCACGCCAACGCCGACCGGGGCTACCTCATCGGCGTCTTCGTCCCGCCCGGCGGCGACACGGTCGCCGACCTCGAGGCGGACACGCTCACGGTGTGGCTGCGGATCAACCGGCAGGCTCCGCACGTCGAACTGCGGTGGGCGCACCGGCTGCACGTCGCGTACGGCGACACCGAGAACGAGCGCGCCTCCGGCGCCGACCAGCTCTGGAACGATCTGCCGCGCAGCAACGGACGGACCGACATCCGGGCCAACCGGCTCTCCCGGACCCTGTACGGCGGCACGGTCCGCTGCGTGTCGTTCCTGTCGACGTCGGTGCGGGCGAGCCTGACGGCGAACCTGCTCGCCCAGCCGCTGAACGAGCTCACCCCGGAACGCATCTTCGACGCGGTCGGCGCGCTGACCGGCCTGAACCGGGAGATCGACGACGAGCAGAAGGCCCGGCAGAAGGAATACCAGCATGCCGTCGACGCGCGGCAGGCGCGGGAGGAGTACGCGCTGTGGAACGACCGGATGGCCGCCACCGAGGACGCCGTCCGGTCCCGGGAGCAGGCCCGGACGCTGCTGGACGAGGCGCGTGACAGCTGGACGTCCCGGTGCGCCCGCCACCTCGTCGACGGCGTCGCCCAGGACGCGGACGTCGTGGCCGATCTCGACGCGCTCGAGAGCCGCCGCGCGGAGCTCGAGGAGCAGATCGAGACCGCGGCCGGCGACCTGGCCCGGCTGACCGACGACACGACGTTCGAGGAGAGCTACCGCCGACGGGTCCGAGAGCACGAGGACGCCCTGTCCGCCGCCGAGGACCTGCGCACCCAGCAGAGCCACAACGTCGGACAGCTCGAGCAGCTGACCGCCCGCATCCGCGCGCTGCGCGAATCCGCGGCCGCCGCGGACGGCCGGACGCTCGGCGAGTCCGAGGCGGAACTGCGCGACGCCCGGGACGCGATCCGCGACGCCGAACGGCGCAAGGGCGTCACGGAGCAGGGCGTGACCGGTGCCCGCGCGGCCCTCGCCGCCGCCGAACGGGGCGAGGACGTCGCGGACCCGCAGGTGCGGGCGCTGCGCGACGGCGGGGTCACCGGTGTGCCGCTCGTCGACGCGGTCGCTCTCACCGAGGAGCAGCGGCCGGTGTGGGAGGCGCGGCTCCTGCCGTACCGTCACGCCGTCGTGGTCGCCGACGCCGACGCGGCGATCAAGGTTCTCGCCGACGTCCCCGGGTCGCTGCTGGTCGAAGCGGACCCGCGGCCCCAGCCCACCGGAGCCGGCCTGCCCGCCGCGGCGGATCCGGCGCTGACGGTCAACCGGTTCCTCGGCGTGCTCCGCGACCGTGCCGACGCCGCGCATCACCTCGACGCGGACGCCGGCGTGCACGGCATCGCCGGGTTCGCCGAGGCGATGACCGGCCGCGCCGGCCGCATCCAGGCCACCCGGGAGGCGCTGCACCACGCGTCCCTTGCCGATGAGGCCGCCGACGAGGGGATCCGGGCGGCGATCGGTGCCCGGGACCGCGCCAGCGAGCACGTGCGGGCCGCCCGGGCCGCGATCGAGGCCGACAAGCTCGACGGTCAGGTCGGCGAGCTGCGCGCCACCAACGCCAAGATCAGCGGGGCGCTGGAATCGCTCGCCGGGCAGCTCTCGCGGACCAAGGCCGGCTACGAGGTCGCGCTCGGTGAGCGCAACGCCCGTGACCAGCGGATCACCGCCGCCCGCACGCAGCGGGACAACCTGCGCCGCGAGCTGGAGCACAACCGTGCCTCGTGGCGGCTGAAGACCGAGGAACGGGCCGCGCTGGACCTGCCCCGCCGGCACGACGCCTGGAAGGGCACCGTCGCCGCGGCGGAGCAGCACCTGCTCGCCCTCGACGAGCGGGAGCAGAAGCGCACCACAGCGGAGTGGGACGATCTGTGCGCGTACCAGACCGATCAGGCCCGGCGTGCGTGCTTTCCCCCGGCAACGCCGGAGGAACAGGTCCCGGAGGAGTTGCGGGTCGTCGAGGAGCAGCGCCGTGATCGCCGGTCCGGCGCGTACGTCCGGCTGATACCTCAGGTGCTGCGGATCGTCGGCACCTATCTGGACGAACTCGCCGAGCTCGACCGGCAGACCATCGAGCAGATCCACACCGAACGCGCCACCCGCACCCAGACCCTGCACAGCGCCGAGACGCACCTGCGGGAGGCGGAGCTCGCGTCGGCCGTCCTGCGGGCGACGCTCGCCACCGCGATCAGAACGAAGCTGCGGCAGGTCGCCGTCGAATTCGACAACCTCGACCAGGCGTACGGCGGCTACGGCGCCGGCCTCGACTTCCCCGAACCGGAGGCGCCGGCCGATCCGCAGAAGCCGTGGCAGTGGACGATCACCCCACGGTGGCGCCGCGGCGAGGGCAAGCCGCTGTCGTCGTACCGGCTGCGGGGCAACACGGCGCAGATGGACGACAAGGCCGTCAAGCTGGTGTGCGCCGCCGCGCTCGCCGGGTCGCACAACCGGCCGCTGCTGCTCGTGCTCGACGAGCTGGGCCGCAACCTCGGCTCCGCACACCGTCGGGACGCGGTCGCCCTGTTCGAGAACATCGGCCGCGACCGCGCGATCAGCGTCGTCGGCGCGCTGCAGGACGACATGGAGCGGTACGCGATCGGCTCGTCGAGCCTCTACATCAAACTGCGGCGTACCTCGGACGCGTTCCCGTACAACCAGGCACCCGTCGTCGTCGGCAGCGAGGCGGAATCGGCCCGCGTCGCGCTGCTCGCCGACTGGATGACGTCCTACCGCCCGCCCCCGCGCACCTGACGCCTCGCGGGGGCGGGGCGGGACGGGATCAGCCCAGTCGCAGCGCGAGCGAGGCGGCGTTGCGATCCGACGGATCGATCCGGAGGGTGTAGGTCCCCGCCGGGAGCTTCTCCTGCCCCCACCAGCGCGACGGGTCATACAGCCTGCGCTCGTCGCCCTCGCAGGTCTCGCCCATTCCGAGGCTGCCGTCCGCCGCGCGGAGCGTCACCGACACGTACGCCGAGGTGGACTGACCGCAGTAGAGGACCGGCCAGCCCTCCTCGGCCAGGATGAAGGTCACGGTGGCGTTCTGCCCGGGGGCCAGGTCGAGGGCGAGCGGCCCGCCGTTCGCCGTCAGCGTGCCGGTCAGGTCGGCCGGCACCCGGTAGAACTTCACCTTCGTCGAGTAGGCCGGCCGGTAATCGTCGTAGTTCAGGACCAGCCGGTACTCCCCATCGGCCGGCAGGGCCGCGTCGACGACCTCCCAGTAGGGGCCGTTCGGGTCGCCCCACCGCGGGTCGTGCGTGGCGCAAGACCCGCTTCCCGCCGTGGGGAGCTCCTTGTGGTCCGGGCCGAACAGGGCGGTCTCGAGGCGCCACTCCCTGCTCTGGCACTCCAGGTAGACGCGCTCACCGGCCCGCGCCCGGAAGGACACGACGGCGTTGCGCGGCGCGGCGTCGGGCGACACCTCGGTCACGGCGCCCCCGGCGGCCGGCACGTGGAGCCGGCTTTCCAGCGCCGTGATCCAGAAGGTGGCGTTCACCCCCGACGAGAAGTTCATCCGATAGACCCCGGACTCGGACAGCATCAACAGCTCCAGCGCACGGTGCCGGCGGCCCTCCACACCGTCCGCACACGCCACCCGGGTGGTCTCCCCGGACGGCGCGACGAGCTGACCCCACGGCCTAGTGCCCGCGTAGGAGCAGTCCACGACGAGCTGGGCGCCGCCCCACGCGTCGAAGCGGACCTCGGCGTCGCCGGTCACGGCGACCGGCTCGCCCGAGCCGTAGGACCAGACCACCGGCCGGTCGGCGGCGTGGGCGGGAGCTGCCCCCACGACACCGGCCACAGCGGCCAGCAAGAGTGCGGCGGCCCCCCGCAATGACAAACGCATATGTGTGCCCCTTCAATCGGCGAATGTCTCTTTGTCGGCCCGCAGTCTCACCCAAAGAGCGCCGCTGTGTATGTAGGGGGTCTTCCTAGATATTTCCGGCCCTGGGGGATAATGGGCGGCGGAATCGGCTCCGCATCGCGCCGCTCGTCGGCCGCCATGCGGACGTCCCCCGCTTCTTCGCCGGTGCCGGCCGCTCGCCGGGATGCGCTGATCGTGCGGGCTGCCTTCCGGCCCGTGCTCTCGACTTGTAGAGTCGGCACCGGCTCGGGCGGTTGTTCACATGGATAACCAGCCGCCCCTGCGTCATCCGTCAACCATGTGTTTCGGCCCGGAGAACACCGGCCTGAAGAAACACTGTACGTGGAGACGGCTGACGGGAGCTGATCATGGGCGCTGCCGGGATCAGGGTTAACGGGCGCGACCTCGCGCTGGGGGACGTCGCGCCCCACACGACCGCGCTGGAGTGGCTGCGGGAGCAGGGGCTCACCGGCTGCAAAGAGGGCTGCGGCGAGGGCGAATGCGGTGCCTGCTCCGTGCTGGTCGCGCGCCCCGGGGTGGACAGCCCCACCGAGTGGGTGGCGGTCAACGCCTGCCTGCTGCCCGCGCTCGGGCTCGACGGCCAGGAGGTCGTCACGGCCGAGGGGCTGGGCAGTCCCGAGCGGCTGCATCCGGTCCAGCACGAGATGGCGGTCCGGGGTGGCTCCCAGTGCGGATACTGCACGCCCGGCTTCGTGTGCAGCATGGCCGCCGAGTTCTACCGGCCCGGACGGCAGGCGCCCCGGGACGACGCCGAGGCGGACCACGAGCACGGCCCTAACGGGTTCGACCTGCACGCGCTCAGCGGCAACCTGTGCCGCTGCACCGGATACCGGCCGATCCGCGACGCCGCGTACGCGCTCGGACAGCCGGCGCCGGACGATCCCCTCGCCGGCCGCCGGCGGGAGCCGGCGGCATCCGCCCGGCAGACCCGTGTCCGCGGGGAAGACGGTGAGTTTCTCCGGCCGGCCACGCTGTCCGAGGCGCTCGGGCTGCTGCGCGAGCGGCCCACCGCCACCGTCGTCGCGGGCTCGACCGACTGGGGCGTCGAGGTCAACCTGCGCGGCGCCCGCGCCGACTGCGTCATCGCGATCGACCGGATTCCCGAGCTGCGGGAGCTGACGGTCGGCGCCGACCATCTCGAGATCGGTGCCGCGCTCACCCTCACCGAGATCGAGCGCCGGCTCGACGGCCGGGTGCCGCTGCTCGGCCAGCTTTTTCCGCAGTTCGCCTCCCGGTTGATCCGCAACAGCGCCACCGTCGGGGGCAACCTCGGCACCGGCTCTCCGATCGGCGACCTGCCGCCGGTGCTGCTGGCGCTGGGCGCCGACGTGGTGCTGGCCGACGCCGACGGCGAGCGGCGGGTGCCGCTGGCGGACTACTACACCGGATACCGGCGCAGCGTCCGGCGTCCGGACGAGCTGATCCGGGCGGTGCGGATCCCGCTGCCGCTCGCCGGTCTCGTGGCCTTCCACAAGATCTCGAAGCGGCGCTTCGACGACATCTCCAGCGTCGCTCTCGGGTTCGCCCTGGACGTGGTCGACGGGACGATCGTGGGGGCTCGCATCGGCCTCGGCGGTGTGGCGGCCACGCCGATCCGCGCGGCCGCCACCGAGGCGGCGCTGGAAGGGCAGCCCTGGACAGCGGAGACGGCCGAGGCGGCCGCGCGGGTGCTGCGCGGGGAGGGCACACCCCTGGACGACCACCGGGCCAGCGCCGGCTACCGCGCCGCGATGCTCGGCCAGGCCCTGCTGAAGCTGTACGCCGAGAACCCGAGCCCGCAGGAGGTGGCCCGATGAACGCTCTGTCCGAACGACCGGAGAACCCCGCCGTCGGCCTCGCCGTGCCGCACGAGAGCGCGGCGCTGCACGTCACGGGGGCTGCCCTCTACACCGACGACCTGATCCACCGCACCAGGGACGTGCTGCACGCCCACCCCGTCCAGGTGCCCCACGCCCACGCCCGGGTCACCGCGCTGCGGGTGGCGCCCGCGCTGGAGGTGCCCGGCGTCGTCCGCGTGCTCACGGCCGCCGACGTGCCCGGCGTCAACGACGCCGGGGTCAAGCACGACGAGCCGCTGTTCCCGGACGAGGTGATGTTCTTCGGCCACGCCGTCTGCTGGGTGCTCGGCGAGACGTTCGAGGCGGCGCGGCTGGGCGCGGCCGCCGTCGAGGTCGACGTGGAACCGCTGCCGTCCGTGGTGACCCTGCGGGAGGCGATCGCCTCCGAGAGCTTCCAGGGCGCCACGCCGCAGATCGTGCGCGGCGACGTCGAGGCCGGGATGGCCGGAGCCGCCCACGTGTTCAGCGGCGACTTCGAGTTCGCCGGGCAGGAGCACTTCTACCTGGAGACGCACTGCTCGCTGGCGTACGTCGACGAGGCCGGGCAGATCTTCGTGCAGAGCAGCACGCAGCACCCGTCGGAGACCCAGGAGATCGTCGCGCACGTGCTGGGCCGCGCCAGTCACGAGGTGACCGTCCAGTGTCTGCGGATGGGAGGCGGCTTCGGCGGCAAGGAGATGCAGCCGCACGGCTTCGCCGCCATCGCGGCGCTCGGGGCCACGCTCACCGGCCGTCCGGTGCGGCTGCGCCTGACCCGTACCCAGGACCTGACCATGACCGGCAAGCGCCACGGCTTCCACGCCGAGTGGCGGGTGGGCTTCGACGAGTCCGGCCGCCTGCGGGCGCTCGACGCGACGCTGACCTCCGACGGCGGCTGGAGCCTCGACCTCTCGGAGCCGGTGCTGGCGCGGGCGCTGTGCCACACCGACAACGCCTACTGGCTGCCGCACGTGCGGCTCACCGGCCGGATCGCGCGCACCCACAAGACCTCCAACACGGCCTTCCGCGGCTTCGGCGGACCGCAGGGGATGCTGGTCATCGAAGACATTCTGGGCCGGTGCGCGCCGCTGCTCGGCATCGATCCGCTCGAGCTGCGCCGGCGCAATTTCTACGAGGCCGGGCAGAGCACGCCGTACGGCCAGCCCGTGCGGCACCCGCAGCGCCTGTACCGACTCTGGGACCAGGTCCTCGAGAGCGGCGCGGTCCTGGCCCGGCAGGAGGAGATAGCCGCGTTCAACGCCGAGCATCCGTACACCAAGCGGGGGCTGGCCGTGACGCCGGTGAAGTTCGGCATCTCCTTCAACTTCACCGCGTTCAACCAGGCGGGCGCGCTCGTGCACGTCTACAAGGACGGGTCGGTGCTGATCAACCACGGCGGCACCGAGATGGGCCAGGGGCTGCACACCAAGATGGTGCAGGTCGCGGCCACCGCCCTGGGCCTTCCGATCGATCGGGTACGGCTGGCGCCGACGCGTACCGACAAGGTGCCCAACACCTCCGCGACCGCGGCGAGCTCGGGCGCCGACCTCAACGGCGGGGCGGTCAAGCACGCCTGCGAGCAGATCCGCGAGCGGCTGGCGCAGGTGGCCGCCACGATGCTGGGGGTCAACGCCGCCGACGTCCGCTTCGTCGACGGCGTCGCGCGGGGAGTCGGTGCCGCCGCGGGCGTCACCTGGGAAGACCTCGTCCGTGCCGCGTACTTCCAGCGCGTACAGCTCTTCGCGGCGGGCTACTACCGCACCGAGGGGCTGCACTGGGACTCGTCGGTGATGCGGGGCTCGCCCTTCAAGTACTTCTCCTACGGCGTCGCGGCCGCCGAGGTCGAGGTGGACGGCTTCACCGGGGCCTACCGCACCCGCCGGGTGGACATCGTGCACGACGTGGGCGACAGCCTTTCTCCGCTGATCGACATCGGGCAGATCGAGGGTGGTTTCGTCCAGGGGGCCGGCTGGCTGACGCTGGAGGACCTGCGCTGGGACGTCGGCACCTCGGCCGCCCGTGGACGGCTGACCACCCAGGCGGCGAGCACGTACAAGCTGCCGAGCTTCTCGGAGATGCCCGAGGTCTTCAATGTCACGCTGCTGACCGACGCCGAGGAGGACGGGGTCGTCTACGGCTCCAAAGCGGTCGGGGAACCGCCGCTCATGCTGGCCTTCTGCGTCCGGGAAGCGTTGCGCCAGGCCGCGGCGGCGTTCGGAGAGGCCGGGGTCAGCGTGGAGCTCGCCTCACCGGCCACGCCCGAAGCCGTGTTCTGGGCCATCGAACAGGCCCGCGCCGGCGACGGCGGAGGCCACACGGTCCAGGCGGATGTCACCCCGCCCGGCCCCGGTGCCGACGCGCATCCGCTGCGGCCGGAGTCGGAGCAGGTGGGCCAGGCGGTGAGTCGTGTCTGACCGCGGCTGGCTCGCCGCGGTCACCCACCTGAGGGCCGTGCGCGAGCCGGGCGTCCTGGTCACCCTGATCTCGGTGCGGGGCCACGCGCCCCGGGCCGCCGGTGCGAAGCTCGTCGTCGGCGCGGCGGACACCTGGGGATCGATCGGCGGCGGCAATCTCGAGGCCGTCGCGATCGACCGGGCGCGCGCGCTGCTCGCCACGGGTGGCGCGGTGCCGGAGACGTTCACGCTCGCGCTGTCGGACAAGGCGCCCTACGAGCACGGCGTGCAGTGTTGCGGGGGGAGCGTCACGGTGCTGCTCGAACCGCTGCCCGTGGTGCCGGCCGTGGCCGTCTTCGGGGTCGGTCACGTCGGCCTGGAGCTCGCGCGCGTCCTGGCCCGGCACGATATCGAGCTGCATCTCATCGACACCCGCCCGGAGCAGCTCGCCGACGCCCGCCTGGCGCCGCTCGCCGACGCGGTGGCCGGCGTACACGTCCACCGGGTCGCGGTGTTGCCGGAGATCGTGCTGGGGGAGCTGCCGCCGGGCACCCACGTCCTGATCATGACCCACGACCACGCGGAGGACTTCGCGCTCTGCGACGCGGTCCTGCGCGGCGGCGGGTTCGCGTCCGTCGGCCTCATCGGCTCGGCGGGCAAATGGGCCCGGTTCCGCGCCCGGCTGGCCGCGCAGGGCCACGACGACGCGACGATCGCCCGCATCACCACGCCGATCGGACTCGCGGACATCCGCGGCAAGGAACCCGCCACGATCGCCGTCAGCGTGGCGGCCGACCTCCTGCGCACGATGGAACGAGAGGCGTCCGCCGCCGTTCCCCTGACCATGGATGCCGATAAATGACCCTCTTCCGCGCCCAGACCATCGACACCCCGGAGGATCCGTTCCGCGGTGGCGCGCTGCGCGCCGACGCGGACGCGGGCCTGCTCGTCGAGGACGGCGTCATCGTCGAACGGGACAGCTTCGTCCGCCTGCGGTCCCGGCATCCCGGGGCCGAGCTGGTCGAGCTGACCGGCGGCGTCCTGCTGCCCGGCCTGGTGGACACCCACGTGCACTTCCCCCAGGTACGGGTCATCGGCGCGCTCGGCATGCCGCTGCTCGAATGGCTGGAGCGGTGCGCACTGCCCGAGGAGTCCCGGCTCGCCGAGGTGGCGTACGCCCGCGCGGTCGCCGCCGAGTTCGTCGACGCTCTGATCGGCGCGGGCACCACCACCGCGCTGGTCTTCGGTTCCCACTTCGCGCCGGCGATGGACACGCTGTTCGAGGCGGCGGCCGCGAACGGCCTGCGCATCACCAGCGGCCTGGTGGTCAGCGACCGCATGCTCCGTGCGGACCTGCACACCACCGCCCAACGCGGATACGACGAGGGCCTGGCGCTGGCCCGGCGCTGGCACGGCGTCGGACACAGCCGGTACGCGGTGACCCCACGGTTCGCGCTGTCGTGCGGTGACGAGCTGCTCGCCTCCTGCGGGGACCTGCACCGGGAGCTGACGGACGGCTGGTTCACCTCGCACATCAACGAGAACCTCGACGAGGTCGCGACGGTCGGCCGGCTGTTCGACGGCGGCAGCTACCTCGACAGCTACGACCGGCACGGTCTCGTGGGCCCGCGCAGCGTGCTGGCCCACAACGTGCACCCGACGGACGCCGAACTGAAGCGGCTGGCCGACGCCCGTACGAGCGTGGCGCACTGCCCGAGCAGCAACGCGGCGCTCGGCAGCGGCATGTTCCCGTTGCAGCGCCACCTGGCACACGGCGTGCCGGTCGCGCTGGGCTCCGACGTGGGGGCGGGCACCGGCTTCTCCCTGCTCAAGGAGGGGCTCCAGGCTTACCTCACGCAGCGGTTGAGCGGCCCGGACGGCGTCGCGCTGACCGCGGCGCACCTGCTGCACCTGGCCACCGCGGCGGGGGCGGAGGCGCTCGGGCTGCGCGACCAGGTGGGCGACCTGAGCGTCGGCCGGCGCTTCGACGCCATCTGGGTCCGGCCGACGCCGGGCACGCCGCTCGACATCGGCATGCGGCACGCCACCGACCCCGAGGACGCCCTCGCGAAGGTGTTTGCCCTGGGTACCCCGCATGACGTGGCCCGTGTCTGGATCGACGGCACACGGGTGGACGGAGCCACCGCCCCCGTGTAGCCGCCCGGTGCCCGAGGACCAGCGGGAGGACGTCCGCGCGACCGGCAAGCAGGGCGTGGACATCGCGGCCGTGGGGACCCAGGTTTCCGGCGCGGCCGGCACCACCGTGGACGCGACGGTCGGCCTGGTCAACAAGGCCCAACGCCACCGGCACGGTCGAGGTCAACCCGACCCGCAACCGCGAAGGCTTCAAGAAGGACCTCAACCGGGCCAACGACAAGGCCGCGCGGCGCCCGCCGCGCATGTGCCCTCGTAGCCCTCGCTAGGATGCGAATCCCTCGATCTTCGCCGAGGCCACGGGAGGAAATTTGATGGACCACCGTTTCGCTCGGCCACTAGCGGGCCTGGTCGCCGCGGGCGCGGCCGCGCTAGGGCTGGCGGCGCCGGCCTACGCCGACCCGGCCAACGCCGTGACTGTGAGCCTGACCGACACCCTCGTCGCTGTGGGTGCGCAGACCCCGCTCCAGCCGGTGCTGTCCGCCGAGCGCGACGCGAAATTCACCAAAACCGCGATGACCTACGAGTTGTCGGACGGCCTCGCCGGCGTCAGCCTGGTCAACCCGGACTCCGCGGACTGCACCAGCGCCTCGCCGACCAAGCTCACCTGCACCGCGTCATGGATCGACGTCGGTCCGGGCGGCGTGGACGGCTACCTCGTCGGTGACCTCAAGGCCGACAAGACCGCCGTGGCGGGCGCCACCGGCACCGTGAAGCTGACGTTCTCCGCCGAGGGCGTCGCCCCGGTCGTCAAGACCGCCAAGGTGACCGTGGCGGACGGTGTCGATCTCGCCGCCGGCGGATCCCTCGAGATGAGCGTCGAACCCGGCGCGACGTTCACCGCGCCGCTCCAGGTCGCCAACGCCGGCAAGGGTCCCGTTCGCGGCGTCGGCCTGTTCTTCGGCACGGACTACGCCTTCCAAGCCACCGAGCAGTTCAGCAACTGCGTGTACGACGGGGACCGGCTGCGCGGTTGTCTGTTCGATCAGGAGCTCGACGCCGGCGCGGCCTACGAGCTGCTCCTGCCGTACCGACTGCGCAAGGACACGTACGCTCCCAGGAACGTGTCCGGTGAGTTCCAGTGGATGACCGCCGACGACTACCGGGCGTTCGGCGAGAAGCTCGCCGCCGACGGGCACAAGTTCGGCAAGGCCGGCAGTGGCTCGGCGTTGCAGCTCAAGCCGAAGTCCGCCCTGCGCGCCGCCGCCGCGCAGACCGACGTCGATCCGGCCAACAACTGGCAGCGGTTGGTCGTCCACGCGACCGGCAAGCAGGGCGCGGACATCGTGGCCGTGGGAGCGAAGATCTCCGGCACGGCCGGCACGACCGTCGAAGCGGCGGTCGGCCTGGTCAACAAGGGCCCGGCGACGCTGGACTGGAGCCGGGTGGGAAGCGCCGCGAGCAATGCGGTGGTCACCATCCCCAAGGGCAGCAAGGTGACGACCGTGCCGGCCGGCTGCCGCCTCGTCGACAAGGACGACTCGCAGGGCGACAAGAAGAAGGTGCAGTACTTCTGTGAGTCGGAGTTCCTGCTCCTCGCCGGCGAGACCGTCACCTGGAAGTTCGGCCTGAAAATCGAGAAGGTCGTGCCCAACGCCACCGGCGCGGTCGAGGTCAACCCCTGGCCCGGCGACCAGTTCAAGAAGGACCTCAACCGGGCCAACGACAAGGCCGCGCTGGTCCTCAATCCGGCCGACGCCCAGCAGGGCGGCAAGGGCGGCAAGGGCGACACCGGCGGTGCCGGCGCCGGTGGCGGTCTGCCGGTCACCGGTCCGCGGGGCGTGACCCTCGGCGTGACGGGCGCGCTGCTCGTGGCGGCGGGTGCGGTCGCCCTGTGGCTGACGCGGCGGCGTACCCGCGCCGAAGGCTGATCCGCACCGTTTCCGTCGGCGGGCGTCGTACCCAACAGGGTGCGGCGCCCGCCGTGCATGTTGCTTCGGTCGGTGTCTACGTGCGCTCATTTTCTACCGTGGTGGCGATGTTGATCTAGCATCCTCGCCCCGCCGGCGGCGGCGCCACAAGCGCGTCGACGGCCAAGGGCGGGACCGCGGACCAGAAAGGGACGTCATGCAGCTCGCGTACCGCTATCCGGTACGGACCGTAGGAGTGGTCGGCGGAGGAATCATGGGCAGCGGCATCGCCCTGACCTATGCCCTCGCCGGACACGATGTCGTCGTGGTGCGGCGCAGTCCGGAGGGTTGTCGCGCCACCGAGGACAGGGTGAGCGGCCTCGCCCGTCAGCTGGTTCGGGCCGGTTCGCCCGATGCCGGCCGGATGTCCACAGTGCTGCGCCGGATCCGCACGACCACGGATCTGACGGAACTCGCCGTCGTGGACTACGTCGTGGAGGCGGTTTCCGAGGACGTGGCCGTCAAGCAGGCGGTGCATGCCACTCTCGACGACATCGTCGCCCCGGACGTGATCGTGGCGAGCGCCTCGACCGCGATACCGGTCGACGTGCTGGCGGCCGACTGCAAGCACGTCGAGCGGGTGCTCGGCACCCGGTTCTACCTGCCGGCTCCGCTGGTTCCGCTGGTCGACGTGGTGCGCGGCGCGAAGACCGCCGAGGCCGCCGTCGAGGTGGCCGCCCGCCTGCTCGGCGGCGCGGGCAAGCGTGCCGTGACGTTCGACCAGCACGCGGCGGGCGCCGTCGGCCCCCGGCTGCAGACGGCGTTGATCGGCGAGGCGCTGCGCATCGTCGACGAGGGGCTGGTCTCGCCGGAGACCGTCGACCGGGTTCTCACCTCGGGCATCGGCCGGCGGTTCGGTGTCACCGGAATTTTCGACCGGCTGGACTTCGCGGGGCTGGACACCGTCGCGGCGACGCTGCGCAGCCTGGGACGGCCGGTGCCGGCGCCCATCGAGGAGCGGCTCCAGCAGGGCCAGTTGGGCGTGAAGAGCGGCACCGGCTTCTATCGGTGGACCGAGGACCGGGTCATCGCCGTGGAGGACGCGCTCGCCCGCCAGTTGACCGCACAGGCGGCCCTGGAGCGCGCCTCGGCGCCGGCCGCCGTCGAGTCCCAGGTGGTGGTCGTGGATCCGACGGTGTTGCGCCCGTTCCTCGACGCGGCGGTGGAGGCCTACCGGTCCTGCACGCCGGAAGAGCCCCCGGGCTGCTTCGCGCTGCTGGTCGGCCGGATGGAGGCGGACCGCATGGTGGTGGAACGCGCGGTGCTGGCCCGCAACGTGCGCGGCTCCGACCAGGCGGCGGTCGGCGAGTACGAGTCCACCATCGTGCCGTGCTTCGGCGAGGCCTACGACAACGCGCACCGGGGCTTCTGGTGCCACGCCGTGGACCAGTTGCGGGTCCACCGGGAGGCCGAGGCGGACGGGCTGGAGGTGCTCGGCTCCATCCACCTGCACCCGGACTGGCACCGGATCGGCCCTCCCGCCGAGCGGGGCATGCGGATCAGCCAGCATCCGACCGCGATGGACGCGTACATGATCCAGCAGACGCAGTGGCCGCTCAACCTGATCTGCTACGTCGAGTCCTCCGGTGAGGACTGCTCGTACACCATCGGTGCGTGGGCGCCGCCCGCCGACGGCGGCAACCGGTGCAAGGAGCTGACGCTGCACTGGAGTGTGCCCGCCCGGTAGGCCTGTGCCGGGTCGCGGCCGGGTCGCGCCACGATGTGCGCGACCCGGCGGCGCGGGTAATCCGATCGCGCACCCGGGCGACCTGTGTGATCCTCGGCGGATGCCCCAGCCGATCCTGCGTACGGCCCGCCTGCTGCTCGTTCCGCTGGCGGATCGACACCTCGACCTGGAGGTTCGGCTCGATGCCGACCCGGAGGTGTTGCGCTACATCAGCGGACGAGCGCACTCCCGGGCCGAGGTGGTCGACTCGCACGCTCGGCGGATGGCGTCGGCGGCCCGAGTCGACGGCCTGGGCTACTGGATGGCGTTCGGGACGGGTGACGGCGGCCGTGACTCGACGCCGCCCGAGCGCGAGGACGACGGTGAGTTCGTCGGACTCATGATGCTTCCGCCGGCGCACGGCCCCGACCAGCCGGACGACCCGACCGTCGCGGATCTGGGCTATCGCCTCGTGCGCCGGTTCTGGCGCAAAGGCCTGGCTACCGAGGCGTCCCGGGCCCTGCTGCGGCACGCCTTCGACACCGTCGGACAGAACCGGGTGATCGCGCAGACCATGGCGGTGAACAGCGGGTCCCGAGGCGTGATGAGGGCGATCGGCATGCGCTACGTGCGTACGTACTTTCCGTCCTGGGACGAACCGCTGCCCGGAGCCGACCTGGGCGAGGTGGAATACGAGATGACCCGCGCCGATGCCGGCGCGATGGGCACCCGCCTCTAGGCCAGGCCCGCCGCGGCGAGGCAGGCCAGCAGCCCGCAACGCACCAACTTCACCGCCACCCGGGCCACCGCGGTGCACGCCCCCGGCGTGGTGGCGACCCGCGACGCGTTGCACCAGGCCGCGGCCGCGATCGCCGCCCAGCGCGCCGACCTCGTGGTCTAGAAGACCAGTTCGCGCAGGGAGCGCACCCGCGGCACGTCGACGCCGGGGTGCTCGTCGCCACGGTCCACGAGGACCGCGGGCAGCCCGACGGCCCGCGCCGCGAGGACGTCCTTCGACAATGAGTCACCGACCATCAGGGCCTCGGCGGCGTCGCAACCCAGCAGCGCGAGGGCGTGCTGGAAGGCGCGCGGATCCGGCTTTCCCGCCGGCAGCATCGACGAGGCCACCATCAGGTCGATCTCGGCGTCGAGGCCGAGCCGGTCCAGCTTGCGGCGTTGCTGGCCCTCGTCGCCGTTGGTCAGCACAGCGACCGACAGTCCCGCCGCACGCGCCCGGCGAAGGGCCGGAACCGAGTCGTCGAAGACCGCCCAGCCGGCCTCGTAGCGTTCGAGATAGCCCGCGAAGAGCGCGTCCGCCTCCGAATCGGTCAGCGCGGCGGCAAGGAACTCGCGGACCCGCTCCCGGCGCTGCCCGTCGAAAGTGAGCTCACGCCGCTGATAGCGCGCGAGGTGGCGGGCGGCGACGCGCGCCCAGCGCGGTGCGACCTCCGGATCGGTGACACCGAGCTCCGCGGCCCACGCGAGGACCGCCTCGCGGGAGGCGGTCGCTTGGTCGATCAGCGTGTCGTCGAGGTCGAACAGTACGGCGCGCAGCACCGGGGAATCATGGCACGGTGTCCGTTCCGGGGCTGTACACCTCCCGGTCGAGCAGGTGCAGCGGGGCGGCGCCCACGCCCGCCGCGTCGAGGGCGTCCCAGTAGGCGGCGGCGACGTCCGCGTCCACCGGCCCGCACACCAGCGGCAACCCGGGTGTCGTCGCGTGCAGCAGCGACTCCAGCTGACAGGACGCCACCGTGTCCGGCAGACCTGGGCGGGCGGCGGCTGGCAGGCCGGCGGCGATCACCCGTTCGACCGGGCCGCAGTGCAGGAGCCCGCCGCCCACCACCAGCACGTCGCGCCGGTCGCGCATCCGGGCCAGCGCCCGTGCGGTGTCGAAGCAGTGCGGGAACGAGTCGTCCACCACGACGGTGCCCGCTCGCAGGCGATCGACGTCCAGCGTGCCGGGACCGCCGCTGGTCGCCGCCACGATGACGTCCGCCCGGTACACCGCCTCCGGTGCCGCCGGGTCGGCCGTGACTATCTCGATCGGGCCGGCGTAGCCGTCGGCCCGCAGGTCCGCGGCCAGCTCCGCGAGCCGGGCGGCGGTGGCCGGAAGGTCGCACAGCAGCAGCCCGGCGGGCGCCTGCCCGGCGCGGGCGAGCAGCAGCCGCAGCGACGTGGCGCCGATGGAGCCGACTCCGACGACGGCGAGCACGCTGTCGGCCAGCGGACGGCCGCCGGCCTCTGCCGCGGCGAGCGTCGTGCGGACCACCGAGGCGGCGGTCACCGCGTGGCCCGTGGTCACCCGGGCCGCCGAGTCGACCCGCCGCGCGACGGCTGCGCCGTACCCGGTGAGGGCCGGGATCATCCCGGCCAGCGACACGCTGCGGGCGCCGTGGGCACAGGCGAGGTCGACCGCGGCGGCGCTGTGCGCGGCGAGGTCCGCGTCGGTCAGCTCGTCGGCGAACCGGGGCAGGCACACGAATCCCGACCGGCCGAGCGGCGTCACGGCGGTTTCCAACAGCCGCGGGCCACCGTCGGGGAAGAGCGCCGCCCGGACAGCCTCCCGGTCCAGGTCGGGCAGCGCGCGGCGTACCCCCTCGGGAAGGTTTCCCGCCAGGGCCGCGAGGTGCGCCGGGGCCGGAAGGTAACCCACGAGCGCGGCATCCAGCCGATCGGTCGCCGGCGCCGCCGCTTCCAGTCGCGACCGCAGTTCGGCGGCGAGCCGGTCGAGGGCCTCCGGTGCGACGCGGCCGCGCAACGTCAGGCGCAGGCCGCCGTCGACCGGGCGGACCGCCAGCAGCACCTCGGTGCCGGGCGGCACGGCGAGTTCGGCGTCGACGTCGTCCCAGGACAGCCGCAGGGTGTCGCCCCGCAGCGGCCCCAACGCGTCGAAGTCCAGATAGGTGAAGAAGAACCGCCACCCGCGCGGGGCCGTGAAGGTGTGGGCCCGGGCCTCCCGCACGGCGGCTGCCGTAGTTAGCAGGTCGTCGCCGGGCTCCGCGGTGCCCGTCCGGACGGCGACCGCCGTCGCGCACGGACCGAAGACCCGACCCAGGTCGGGCAGCGCGTGGTCGCGGCCGGTCACCGCGACACCCACCACCGGATCCGCCCGGCCGGTCGCGAGCAGACTGCGACCGTACGCGACGAGCACCGGAACGAACGGCGTCACGCCGGCCGCCGCGGCCTGGCGCCGCAGCCCGGCCGCCGCGGCCGCCGGGAGCGTGAAGCCGGTCGCCGCCACCGCACCGAAGGAATTTCCGTCGTTCTCCACGGGTACGGGGGTGAGCCGCTCCAGCAACGCCACATAGTCGCGGAAGGTCGACCGCAGCGGCGGCAGGGCGTCGGCGCCCCGGTCGTACGCCGCCAGCAACTCGCGGGCCAGCAACGCGACGCTGTATCCGTCCCCGACCAGGTGGTGGGCGTGCAGGATCAGCACGTGCTCCCGCTCGGTGACCCGCAGCAGCCGCAGCCGCACCAGAGGCCACCGCGCCGGATCGAACCGGTGGTCGCGTTCCGCGTCCAGTTCGGCCGCGAGCGGGCCCGGTGCGGCGTCGTAGCCGACGACCAGCCGGGAGGACGGCGGCAGCTCCCGCTGCGTCGGCGGCCGCGCGTCGGGGCGGAACACCGTCCGCAGCATCGGATGCCGCGCGACGAGCGCGTCGACGGCCCGTTGGAAGCGCTCCAGGTCGAGCGGCCCGTGCAGCCGTGGCGCGGCCAGCCAGGTCGACGGGGCGCCGACGGCGTCGGCGAGCAGGAAGCCGCGCTGACCGGAAGTCAACGGAAACTCCGCGTCGACCGTTGTTCCCGGCGCCGCGGGCTCGGCGCGTGTCGCGTCGATGACGGCCGCCAGCGCGGCCAGCGTGCGGTGCCGGTAGATCACCGTCGGACGGGGAAGCACCGGCAGCCGCCGCTCGAGTTCGGCGAACAGCTCGAGGACGCCGATCGAGTCTCCACCGAGGGCGAAGAAGTCGTCGTCGCGCCCGACCTCCGGCACGCCGAGCAGCCCCGGCCACACCTCGGCCAGCACCCGTTCGGTCCGGGTGACCGGCGGTGCGGCGGGTCGGTGCTCCGCGGCGCCCGGCGCCAGCAGCGCCCGGTCGACCTTGCCGGTCGCGGTGAGCGGCAACGCCGCCACGACCTCGACGCGGGCCGGCACCAGATAGGACGGCAGCAGACCTTCGAGGTACGCGCGCAGCTCCGCCCCGCCCGGCCGGAGGCCTCCTCGCGGCTGGACCCACGCGAACATCCGCCCGCCGTCGACGCGTACGGCGCAGCGGTCGACGGTGGGATGCCTGCGCAGCACGGCCTCCACCTCGCCCGGCTCCACCCGGTGCCCGTGCAGTTTCACCTGGTCGTCCACGCGCCCCCGGAACCACAGCACGCCGGCTTTGTCGCGGTGGGCGCGGTCGCCGCTGCGATACCACCGCATCCCGTCGCGCTCCACGAACGCCGCCGCGGTCTGCTCCGGATCGTCGAGGTAGCCGGCGGCGACGCCGACGCCGCCGAGGTAGAGCTCTCCCACCTCGCCGGGTCCGCATTCGCGGCCGTCCGGGCCGATCACCTCGGCCAGGGCTCCGGCGATCGGCCGCCCGATCGGCAGCCGCACCTCGTCGTCGCCGGGACGCCGGTCGATCACGTGAGCGGTGGCGTTGATCGTCGTCTCGGTGGGGCCGTACAGGTTGGACAGGCGCGCGCCGGGCCCGACCAGGTCGAACCAGCGACGGACGTGGGCGGCGGACAACTCCTCGCCGCCGACGTGCACCCAGCGCAGCGCCAGATCCGGCCGCCGGCTGCGTTTCTCGGCCGCGCCGAGCAGCCGCTCCCACAGCGTCGGCACCGAACTCCACACGGTGATCCGGTCGCGTTCCACCCGGTTCAGCAACTCGTCGGGGTCGCGGACGGTGTCCCGGTCCCAGGCGACGACGGTCGCGCCGACCAGCAGCGGCGCGAGCAGCTGACGCACCGAGGCGTCGAAGCAGATCGACGCGGTCTGCGCCAGCCGGTCGCCGGCGGAGTAGCCGAACGTCTCCACGGCCCAGTCGAGGTAGTGGGCCATCGCCGCGTGGTGGACCACGACGCCCTTGGGCCGCCCCGTCGAACCGGACGTGAAGATGACGTAGGCGTCGTCGTCGGGCCCGGTGGTCACCGCCGGCGGTTCGGCGTCCACGCCGTCGCCCGTCTCGATCAGGGTGAGGTCGCCGAGGGCGGCGGCCGCGTCGCGGGTGCCGTCGTCATGCACGACCACGTCCACCCCGGCACGGGTGAGCTGGTCGATCAGCCGGGCCGGCGGGTGCGAGGCGTCCAGCGGCACCCACGCCGCCCCGGCCCTGCCGATGGCGACGACCCCGACGACCGTGTCGGCGCCGGGCCCGGTGAGCAGGCCGATCCGACGTGCCCCGGTCGCCGCCAGCCGAGCGGCGAGCCGGTCGGAGGCGACGTCGAGCTCGCCGTAGCTCAGCGCGACGCCGTCGGTGAGCACGGCGGTCGCCTCGGGGGTGCGACGGCACTGCTGGCGGATCCGTTCGGCCACCGGCAGTGGCCCCGCCACGTCACCGGCCAGCTCGCCGAGCTCCGCGAGATAGTCGGCGGCGAACCGCCGCACACTGGCCGGCTCGAACAGCGAGGTGGGGTAGTTCCACGAGAAGTGCAGCGCGCCGTGCGCGTCGAAGCACACCAGGCCCAGCCGGGTCGCGGCCGACGCGGTGCCGGCGGTGGTCGCCACCACGGGGTGAGCGGCGGCGCCGGTGCCGGGGAAGCGGGCGAAGCTGAAACTCGCCGGGCTCGCGGTGCGCGGCCCGGCGCCGCTCGCGGCCAGCATGCGGGCGAGGTCCACGGTGGAGACCGAACCGTGCCGCTCACTGACCAGCCACGCGTCGCGCAGTCGCCCGGCGAGCGCGACCGCCGGCTCGTCGGCGCGCACGTCGGCGAGGACCGGAAGGGTGTCGGCGAACGGGCCGACCATCCGCTCCACCGCCGCCAGCCGGGCGGTGCGGCCGGCGCGGGCGACCGCGACCGGCACGGCGGCCTGGCCGCTCCACCGGGACAGGCACCGCACATAACCGGCCAGAAGCAGGTGAAACAGCGAGAGGCTCCCGGCCCGGGCCCGCGCGGTCAGCCGCGCGCTCAGTGCCGGGTCGGCCGACACCTGGTGCATCGCGTACGGCGGCGCCGGCTCGCCGTCGGGGTCACCGTCGAACGGCAGAGCCAGCCCGGGGTACGCCGCGAGCGCCTCCCGCCAGTACGCGAGATCCGCCGAGGCCGGCGCCGACCGCGCTGCCTCATGGTCGGCGAAGGTCGCGGCGGGCGGCGGCGACAGGTCCCGCGCGGCATAATGCGTCCACAGCTCGTCGCCGAGGATCGCGAGGCTGTATCCGTCGACGGCGGCGTGGTGCGCGACCACCAGCAGGTGCGCCACCTCCGGTCGGGCGACGGCCAGCACCGCCCGGATCGGCGCCTCCCGGGTCAGGTCGAAGGTCCGGTTCCGCAGGGCGACGTCGAGCGCCTCCACCGGCCCGTCGAGCTCGGTCACGGTGAACCACGCGGGCCGGCCGGGGTCGGGCGCGGTGAATCGCTGCCCCTCGGGGCCGAACCGCACCCGCAGCATGGGGTGGCGCCGCGCCAACTCCGCGAAGGCCCGCGCCAGCCGGTCCGGGTCGACCGGTCCGGCCACGGTCTGCCGCACGGCCGCGTAGGCGGGCACGCGGGGATAGAGCCGGCCGGTCGTGGCGAAGGCGCGCTGCACCGGACCGAGCGGGAAATCCGTCGCACCCGCCAGGTGCCGGGCGATGTCGCCGATCGCGCGGTGCTCGAAGAAGAGCGTGGTCGAGCACGTGCGGCCGAGCCGGGACTCCAGCTTCTTGACCAGGTCGACGGCGGTAAGGGAGTCGAGCCCGAGGGCGAGGAACGGCTCGTCGACGCCGATCGTCGCCGGTTCCCGCCCGAGTGGGCCGCCCAACAGCTCCCGCACGATCGTCACCACCTCGTCGTAGCCGACCCCGGCCGCGGGCGGATGCTCGGGGACGACGGCCGGGCTCTCGGAAGGCACCGGTGCGTAGTGGCTCGCCTCGACCGACCGGCGGGGCACGGTGACCAGCACCTGCGGGGCGCCGACGGCGGCGGCCGCCCACAGGGTCGCGGGCAGGTGGTCGAGGGACAGCGTGCCCTCGTCGCCCGCACCATCTCTCCCGCCTCCGAAGCCGTGAACCGTGGCGAGCCCGCCGCCGGTCAGCACCGGCAGGTTCACCGCCACGAACCGCAACCCGGTCCGGGCCGCCCGCTCCGCTGTCGCGAACGCGTCGAGATAGGCGTTGCCGGCCACGTAGCCGCCGACCGCACCGGCGAGGCCGGGCCGCACGGACGAGACCGACGACAACGCCAGGAACAGCGGGTTCTGCGCCCGTACCGCCTCGGCGAGCAGGTGCGTGCCACGGACCTTGGCCGCCAGGTCCGCCGCCAGGTCGGCCGGGGTCTTGGTCCGTAGGCCGCCCGGCCGCACGACGCCGGCCGCGTGCACCACGACGTCGAACTCCCGCCCGGCGACCAGTGCGGCCACGTCCGCCTCGACCGACACGTCGGCGCGGCGGTATTCCACCGACGCGCCCAGCGCCCTCAGCTCGTCGAGCAGCGCGGCGGGTGCCGCCGACCGCCCGGCGAGCAGCAGGTGTGGGCTCCCACGGCGGGCCAGGTCCCGGGCGATCGCGGTGCCCGCGGCGCCGGCGCCGCCGACGATCAGGTACCGGCCGTCCGGCGGCAGGTCCACCGGCCCGGACGGTGTGGCGTCGACGAACCGGCGGATGAGCCGCCGGCCCGCCCGCCACGCGACGACCCGCGCGGGCCCGGGCGCCGGCGGGTCGGCCGACTCGCGGGCGACGGCCTCGCTCCGGAGCTCCTCGGAGTCCAGGGAGGACAGGTCGACGACGCGGACGCCGAGACCGGGGTTCTCGTCCGCCAGTGCCATCGCCAGCCCGGCCCAGACGGCGTGGGCCGGGTCGGGTCGTTCGGTGCCCGTACCGGTGGCGTGAAGGTCCTCGGTGACGACGAGGAGATGACCTGTTCGCGGGGCGTCGGCCAACGCGGTCGCGGCCGGGTCGGCGCCCTCGGCCCGCAGGACCCGCACCGGTGCGGGCGTGCCGTCCGGCTCCGGCGCCGGCACCCAGCGGGGCGTCGACAGCGTGGGAGACACGTCGGTCACCCAGTACCGCCGCCGTTGGAACGGGTACGTCGGCACCTCCACCCGCCGGGTGCCGGCGTCGAGCAGCGCGCGGTCCAGCGGGGCGCCGCGCTGCCACAGGTCACCGGCCGTCGTGAGCAGGGCCCGGGCGTCGCCGCCGGCCGGCCGTACCGTCGCGTCCGCGATCGTCGACGCCAGCGCGACGCTGGCGCCCACCTCGACGAAGGTGTCGAAACCGGCTGCCCGCAGCCGGTCCACCGCGACCCCGAAGCGCACCGGCCGCACCGCGTGGTCCGCCAGATAGGCCGCGTCGAGGGCCGGGCTCCACTCGCCCGTCACCGTGCTGAGCAGCGGCACCTCCGCGGGCAGCACGGCCGGGGCGAGGCGGCCCAGCGAGGCGGCCACCGGTGCCATCGTGGGGGAGTGGAAGGCGTGCGAGACGGCGAGCCGGCGGCCGGCGACGCCGCGGGCGGCCAGCCGCCGCATCGCCTCCTCGACCGCCTCGACCGGCCCGGCCAGCACCACCTGGTGAGGGCCGTTGTCCGCCGCGAGAACCACCCCGGCGTCCAGGACTTCCGCCACGGCGTCGGCGGTGGCCGCCACCGCGACCATCGCGCCCGGCGGGGCCAGCGTGGCGGTCAGCCGGCCCCGAACGGCGGCCAGCCGCACCGCGTCGACCGCGGTGAGCATCCCGGCGGTCACGGCGGCGGCCAGCTCGCCGACGCTGTGCCCGGCGACCGCCTCCGGGCGGATGCCGTAGGCGCGCAACTGAGCCGCCTGCGCGGCACCGAAGGCGACCACCAGCGGCTGGGTGACCTCGGTGCGGGCGAGGTCGCCGGCCGGCACCGACGCGTCGACGCACCACTCGAGAAGGGTGCGGCCGGCGATCGGCCCGACCGCCGCCGACACCTCGTCGAGGACCGCGCGGAACCGCGGCGCGGACGCGTACAGCGCGGCGCCCTGACCCGGACGCTGGGTGCCCTGCCCGCCGAAGAGGAACGCCACCCTCGGGCGTCCCGCGCTCGGGCCGCCGGCCACGGCCGTCAGCCGTTCGGCGAGGTCGCCGTCGGCGACCAGCGCGGCCCGGTACGGCCCGTCGTCCCGGGCGGTCGAAGCGGCCGCGCACACGTCCGCCTCGCGCGAACCGGGATGGGCCCGCAGGTGCCGGGCGAGGTCGTCGGCCACGACCCGCAACGCCGCCGCGGAACGGGCCGACAACGTCAGCAGGTGCGGCCCGGGTTTCGGGGCCGGCGCCGCGGCGTCCCCCACGGGGTTCGGCGGCGCGGCCAGGATCGCGTGCGCGTTGGTGCCCCCGAAGCCGAACCCGTTGATCCCCACGACACCGGTGCCGCCCCACGGCCGCCGCGAGGTCACCACCTCGAACCCGGCCCGGGCCAGATCGAACCGCGGCGACGGGCGGTCGTGGTGTAGCGACGGCGGCAGCTCGCGGTGCCGCAGGGCGAGGATCACCTTCACCAGGCTCGGCAGGCCGGCCGCGTGGAGCAGATGACCGATGTTGGTCTTCACCGAGCCGAGCAACCGGGTCCGGCCACCCGGCAGGGGCGCGAACGCGTACGCCAACGACTGCGCCTCGACGGGGTCGCCCACCGCGGTCCCGGTCCCGTGCGCCTCCACGTAGGACACCTCGGCCGGATCCACGCCGCAGTCCCGGTACGCCCGCGCGATCACCTCCCGCTGCAGCAGCGGGTTCGGTGCCATCAGGCTCAGCGAGCGGCCGTCGTTGTTGACGGCCGTACCGCGCACCACCGCCAGGACGCGCTCGCCGTCCGCGTCGCCGAGCCGGGTGAGCACCAGCGCCGCGCCGCCCTCGCCGGGCACGAAGCCGTCGGCGTCCGCGGCGAACGCCCGGCACCGCCCGGTCGGCGACAGCGCCCGCGCCTCACCGAGCAGCCGCTCACCGGTCGGCGTCATGAGGTTGACCCCGCCGACGACCGCGACGTCGCAGTCGCCCGCCGCGAGGCTGAGGCGGGCCAGGTGCAGCGCGACCAGCGCCGACGAGCAGGCCGTGTCCACCGCGAGCGCCGGACCACGCAGGTCGAGCAGGTGTGCCACCCGGGCGGGCAGGAGGCCGCGCATCGTGCCGGTCATCGCGTGCGGCCCGCTCGCACCGCTCGCGGCCACCAGTTCGGCGTATCCGCTCTCACCGACGGCCGCGAACACGCCGATCCGGCGGCCGTGGCGGCGCGGCCCGGCAAGCCCGGCGCGTTCCAGCGCCTCGTGCGCGAGCTCCAGGAAGACGCGCGCGTGCGGGTCGAGGAAGCGTGCCTCCGCCTCGTCGATGCCGAAGAACTCGGCGTCGAACAGCGCCGGGTCTTCGAGGAAGGCGCCGTGGCCGCCGTCCCACCGGGTCACCCGGGCGACGCTGTCCCGGCCGTCGACCAGGTTCCGCCAGAACTCCTCGGGGGTGTCGGCGTCCGGGAAACGACACGCCATCCCGATGACCGCCAGCCCGGTGTCCGGACCGGAGCGCGGTGCGGGACGGTCGGTCGGGGTGGCCCCGACGGCCCGGGCCGTCGGGGCGGCCAGCAGCCGGTCGGTCAGGTCCCGGACCGTGGCACAGTCCCGCAGCAGCACCGGATCGAGCGTGCGCCCGAGAATGTCCTCCAGCGCGGCGAGCACCTCCATGGCCGCCAGCGACGAGCCACCGATCGCGAGGAACCGGTCGGCCGGTCCGATCCTCTCCTCGGGAACGCGCAGGACGCGCGACCACACCTCGCGTACGGTCCGTTCCAGGTCGGCGCGGCTCTGAGGGGCCCGACCCGGAGCGGCGACCGGACCCGGCGGCGACCCGGCCGGCACGACGACGTCGTCCTCGATGCGATCCCGCAGGGACTGACGGCGCAGCTTCCCGCTGGTCGTGCGCGCGAACGCCCCGTTCGGCACCACCCGCACCTCGACACCGTCGTAGCCAAGCGCCTCGGCGACCCGGGCACGCACCCGTTCGCCCGCCTCCGGAACCGCTCGCACGGACGGCGCCGCCAGGAACACCACGACCCGTTCCCGGCCGCTCACCCGGTCGGTGGCACCCACTACGGCCACCGGTCCCGGCCCGAGCCCCGGCGTCGCCGTGGCCACCTCTTCGAGATCGCTGGCGTGGAAGGTGCGCCCGTGGACGAACACCACGTCCTTCTCCCGGCCGGTGACGCAGAGCCGGCCCGCCCGCAGAAATCCGGTGTCGCCGGTCCGCAGCCAGCCGTCGACCAGCGCGGCGGCGCTCGCGGCCGGGTCGAGGTGGTAGCCGCGGGTGACGTTGGCGCCGCTGACCTGGATGTGGCCGACGAGGCCGTCCTCGACCGGCCGGTCGTCGGAGTCGACGATGCGGATCCGGCAGCCCGGCACCGGATGGCCGACATCCATCAGTTCCACGGCGGGCGTGCCGGCACCCGCCTCGACCGCGACACCGCGGGCCAGCGCCGCCCGGCTCAGCCGGATCGGGCGGGCCAGCTCACCCACCGGCGAGAAGGCGACCGCCACGGTCGCCTCGGCCAGCCCGTACACGGGTCGCAGGGCTCGGGGGTCGAGTCGGGCCCGCGCCAGCTTGGCGGTGAACGCCCGCCACACCGCCGGCGAGATCGGTTCGGCGCCCACCATCATCATCCGTACGCCGCTCAGGTCGATCCCGTCGAGCGTCTCGTCGGCCACCCGCCGCGCGGTCAGGGCAAGGGCGAAGTTGGCGGCCGACAGGACCGTGGCCTGGTGCTTCGCCGCGATGCGCAGCCAGCTCTCGGGTCGCTTCGCGAATGTCAGCGGGCTGATCCGCACCTGTCGGCAGCGGCGGTGCAGCGGCACGAGGTGGGTGCCGATCAACCCCATGTCATGGAAGTAGGGCATCCAGGTCACCACGACGTCGTCGGCGCTCAGGGCACTGGCCAGCGCCGCCTGTTCGAGGTTGGTCACCAGGTTGCCGTGGGTCAGCTCCACCCCCTTCGGCGTCGCGGTGCTGCCGGAGGAGAACTGCAGCATGGCCAGATCGTCGGAGGCGACCGGGGCCGGCTCGGCGAGCGGCGTCGACCGACGCAGAACCGACCCGGAGAGGAACCGGGCGCCGTCGAGGACGGGGTCTCCGGCGAGCGGCGCGTCACCGAGAAGCGTCGCGACGGCGGCCAGGCGGGCCGGTTCCGGCGGCAACGGCACGGGTACGACCCCAGCCAGCACCGCGCCCCAGAACAGCGGCAGGAACTCGGCGCTGTTCTCGGCCACCACGAGCAGCGGGTCGCCGGCGGCCAGTCCCGCCCGGCGCAGTCCGCCCGCGATCCGCAGCGAGTCGGCGTACAACTCGGCGTAGGTCGTGAGGCGTTCACCGCCGGAGTCGTCGACGTGCACCACGCCCCGGTCCGGTGCGTGGGTCGCGGCCCGGACCAGCACGTCGGTCAGCGTCATGAACACTCCTGGGAGTCCGGCGGGTCAGGACACGGCGAGCGACACGGTAGCCCCCACGGGATATCGAAGTACGCTGCGGGGATGACGGTGCCGCATCTGCACCAGCGCTATCCCTCGATCGTGGGACGTCTGGAGTTCCGGCGTCTCGGCACCGCCCCGACACCGGTCCGGCCGGCCACCGACCTGCCCGGCGTCTGGGTCAAGGACGACGGCGGATACGGCACGCTGTACGGCGGCAACAAGGTCCGCAAGCTGGAGTGGACGCTGGCGGACCTGCTGCGGCGGGGCCGTCGCACGGTGGTGACCGCCGGCGGCACGGGCAGCCATCACGCCGTCGCGGTGGCCCGCTATGCCACCGACGCCGGCCTGCGGGTGGCGGTCGTCGCCCTGGAGCAGCCGCATGACGACCACGTCGAGCGCCAGGCCGCCGCCGTGCGCGCGACCGGTGCCACCGTACGCCGGGTGGGCAGCGTGCCGGCCGGTTACCTCGCGGCCGGCCTGCTGCTCGCCCGCGCGGCCGTCACCGGCGGGCGCCCGGGTCTGCTGCCGATCGGGGGATCGAGTCCGCGTGGCTGTCTGGGCTATGTGGAGGCCGCCTTCGAACTCGCCGCCCAGGTCGCCGCCGGTGCGCTCCCGGCGCCGCGGCAGGTGGTCGTGCCGGTCGGCTCGGGCGGCACCGCCGCCGGGCTGGTCCTCGGTCTGGGCCTGGCCGGCCTGCCGACCCGGGTCGTCGGTGTGCTGGTCAACGACCAGACCCCGATGGGCGAGCCGCAGGTGCGCCGCCTCGCGGAGGCGACCGCCCGGCTGCTGCGCCGCAGCGGCGCCCCGCTGCCCGATCCGGCCCCGATGGCGCCACTGACCGTCCGCGCCGACTGGCTCGGCCCGGGCTACGGCCACCCGACGGACGCGTCGCTGACCGCGGCACCCTGGCTCGCCGCCCACGCCGGCGTCCGCATGGAACCCGTCTACACCGCCAAGGCAGCCGCCGCCCTGCGTGACCTGAACGAGGCGGAGGTGGATGACGGCCCGCTGCTCTACTGGCACACCGCCGACGAGCGCTCGTGAGGCTGGGCGGTCGTCGCCGCCGTGAGCGCGTGCTGAATGCCGTGTAGCAGTTCCGCCGTGGTGAACGGCTTGACGATCAGGGGATGGCCGTGGTCGTGGATGCGTTCCATGTTCAGGTGTTCCTCGGCGTAGCCGGTCATGAACAGCACCGGCAGCCGGGGATGGAGCCGGCGTAGCCGGTCGGCGAGTTCGATGCCGGACGTCTCGGGCATGATGACGTCGGTCAGCACCAGGTCGCACGGCTGCCGCGCCAGCAGCTCCAGCGCGGCGCCGGCCCGGGAGGCCGTGACGGCGGTGTAGCCGTTGCGTTCGAGCATCTGGGCCGCCAGTTGCCGCACGCCGTCGTCGTCCTCGACCACGAGGATGCGTTCGCCGTGCCCGGGTTCCGGCGTCTCGCGCGCGATGTCGTCGGTGTCCGAGGCCCGCTCGGCGAGGGGAAGCAGGATCCGCATCGTCGTGCCGACGCCCACCTCCGAGTACACCTTGATGCTGCCTCCGGCCTCGGTGACGACGCCGTACACGGTGGCCATTCCCAGGCCGGTGCCGTGGTCCTTGGCCTTCGTGGTGAAGAAAGGCTCGAAGATGCGCTCGACGACCTCGGGGCTCATGCCGGTGCCGGTGTCGATGACCCGCAGTTGGGCGTAGCGACCGGGCGGCAGGGTGGTCGTGGCCTCGACGAGCTCCGCGGCCAGCTCGACCGGTCGCGCCTCGATGGTCAACTTTCCGCCGTCGGGCATCGCGTCGCGGGCGTTGACGACGAGGTTGAGCAGGATCTGGTCGACGCGGCCCCGGTTGGCGAGGACGACCAGGGCTTCGTCGGCGGGACGGCTCACCAGCTCGATGTGCTCGCCGAGGGAGCGGGCCAGCAGGTTGCGGGCGTCGGTGACGACCTCGTTGAGGTCGATCTCGTCGGTCCGGGCCGGCTCGGACCGGGCGAAGAGCAGGAGCTGGCCGGTCAGCTGCCGGGCCTGGTCGGCGGCGGCGCTGATCCGGCTCAGGTCGTCACGTGCCTGGTCGTCGCTGACCCGCTCCGCCACGAACTCGGCGTAGTTGAGGATGATCGCCAGCAGGTTGTTGAAGTCGTGCGCGACCCCGCCGGCGAGGTGTCCCAAGCTTTCCAGGCGCTCGGCCCGCGCCGAACGTTCCCGCATCGACTGCCGTTGCCGCTCGGCCTCCTTCTCGGCGGTGACGTCCCGCTCGATGGCCGACACGGCCACCACCTTCCCGTCGGGCTCATGAACCGGCGATACGGTCACGGAGACGTCTATGAGTGTGCCGTCCCGCCGGATCCGCTGCGTTTCGACCCGCCAGACGCGTTTGCCGGCCCGTACCCGCTCCAGGACGTCCGCCAGATTCGGCAGCCGTTCCGGAGGGATGATCATGGAGACGTGGCGTCCGATCGCGTCGGCCTGGCAGTAGCCGTACATCTGCTCGGCGGCCGCGTTCCACGCGGTGATGACGCCGTCCAACGATGACACCATGACGGCGTCGCCGGAGGTCTCCACGACCGAGGCCAGCAACGCCTGGCTCTGCGCACCCCGCCGCGCGCGGCGTTCCAGCAGTTGGCGACGGTGTGCCATGGCCATGCTGAGGGCCGTCACCCCCACGATCACCATCAGCCGCACGAGCTGGTTCGGGGTGAACGCCAAGCCGTGGATGGAGGAGACCACCGTCGCCGTCGTGAGCGCGTACCCACCGACGGCCGCAACCGCGCGCGGGCCGGCGGAGACCGCGGCCAGGCAGGGAGCTATGGCGGTGGCGCCGAACAGCAGCATCCGCGGCATCAGCACGTCGATGACGATGACGGCGTTGACCAGCAGGATGGGGATGATCAATGTGACCACCGACGGCGCGACTCTGGTCGCCGTGCTCCTCGGCGTACGGATGAGACTCGACCACATGGCGCTCGCCCCGCTTACCGCCGCCGACGCCACTCGCCGGACCGGCTCTCCGCCCCACGGTAGGACGCCCGGGACGGGCGCTTCGCACAATGGCCGAGCCCTGGCCGAAAGGCGGATCTTCCGCTCCCTCGATCGGACACCCGCTGGCGATCAAGACAGGCATCGATCACTCTTCACGAGAAAGACCGACATCGATGTCCGGAGGTTCGCATGAAACGTTCCGTCGTGCGCGGGGGCCTGGTCGCCGCGCTGCTGGCCGCCGCCGCCTTCCCCGGCGCTCCAGCCGCCTCCGGAGCCGCGGCGCCGGTCGCCAAGCTGCTGGTCGTGGGGATGGACGGGCTCAACTGGGACAGCGTGGTGGCGGCGGACGCGCCCCAGCTCGACGCCCTCGCGGCGCGGGGGACGCTCGGCCGCAGCCTGGTGCAGTGCCCGTCGTTGGCCGACTCGTCCAGCGGCCCGGGCTGGTCGAGCATCGCCACCGGCGTCTGGCCGGACCGGCACGGCGTGCGGAACAACAGCTTCGTGGGCAAGCGGTACGACACCTATCCGGACTTCCTGACCCGGCTGGAGCGGGCGAACCCGGCCTACGCCACGTACTCCGCCGTCGACTGGGCTCCGCTGCACCAACAGGGCACCTTCTCGCCCGAGGTCGACACCCGGGTCACCTTCGACGGGGACGCGAACGGCTACGCCGGCGAGGACGAGAAGGTCACCGTGGACGCGGTGAGCCGGCTGGGCGCCGGCGGTCCGGACGCGTCGTTCGTCTATCTGGGTCACACCGACGTGGTGGCGCACGCCGTGGGCACCGGCGGGCGTTACCGGGCCGCGATCGAGAAGCAGGATCAGCAGCTCGGGAGGATCCTGGCGGCGGTGCGTTCGCGGCCGACGTACGCGAACGAGGACTGGCTTGTCATGGTCACCACCGACCACGGGCACCGGGTGCCGTTCGGCGGGCACGGCGGCTGCCGCGTCGACGAGCGCGGCACCTTCCTGCTCGTCGCCGGCTCCGGGATCGAGGCGGGCACGCGGACGGACGTCCGGCAGGTGGACCTCGCCGCGACGGCGTTGCGGCACTTCGGCGTTTCCGCGGCCCTGGACGGCGGGACCGTCCGGGTTCGCTCCACCGACCCGTTCGACGGCCTGGCCCTGCGCACCCGGGTGGACGAGACCGGCATCCCCTCCACCCTGGCGGGCTGGACCCCGACGCCCCCGGCGGGCTGGTCGGTGGACCGCGGCGCGATGCCGGCCGGCGGGGTCACCGAGTGGCGCGGCTGGTCGTTCGCCACCGACGAGTTCTGGAGCCGCACGCAGAGCGACCAGGAGCGCGAGAACGCCGTACGGACGCGGGGCGTCTTCGCCGTCGCCGACAGCGACGAGTTCGCCGACAAGTCCGGCGGCACCAGCTTCGACTCGACCCTCGTCTCGCCGGCCTACCCCGTCACGGCGGGCGGCGACCTCCGACTGAACTACGTGACCCATTACCGGCAGGAGGGCGCGCAGAAGGGCGACGTCCTCGTCTCCTTCGACGGCGGCGCCGACCGCCTGGTGAAGCGCTATTCGGCGGACGCGCTCGCCACGGTCGAGTCGGTGCCCGTCGCGGTGCCGGCCGGCGCCACCACGATGACCGTCAAGTTCCGCTTCTACGACGCGAGCAACAACTGGTTCTGGGTGATCGACGATCTGACGGTCGCCCGGTGAGCTAGGGATGGCGGCGCGGCTCAGGGGCTCGCCGAACGCGGGTCGCGCCGCTAATCTGAGCCGGACTCATCTTCGAGGAGGCCGGAACCGTGGTTGCCCTGCCGAATTTCCCCCCGAATTTCCTGTGGGGCGTCTCCACCGCGGCCTACCAGATCGAGGGCGCCGTGCACGAGGACGGCCGAGGTGTCTCCATCTGGGACACCTTCAGCCACACCCCGGGCCGGACCCACGACGGCGACACCGGCGACGAGGCCTGCGACCACTACCACCGCTGGGAGCGGGACGTCGATCTCATCGCCGAGCTGGGCGTCGGTGCGTACCGGTTCTCGATCGCCTGGCCGCGGGTGCAGCCGACCGGCGCCGGCGCGGTCAACGACAAGGGCCTGGACTTCTACGACCGGCTGGTGGACGCGCTGCTGGAACGCGGCATCGCGCCGGTGCCGACGCTGTTCCACTGGGATCTGCCGCAGGCCCTGGAGGACGCCGGTGGGTGGCTCTCCCGCGACACCGCCCTTCGGTTCGGCGACTACGCGGCCGTGGTGGCCGACCGGCTCGGCGACCGCGTCGGTCGCTGGATCACCCTGAACGAGCCGATCGTGCACCTGGCCGAGGGCTACGCGTTCGGTCGTCACGCCCCGGGCCGCGAGCTGATGATGGACGCTCTGCCGGTGGCGCACCACCAGCTGTTAGCCCACGGGCTGGCGGTGCGTGCGCTGCGTGAGCGGGGCGCCGCCGAGGTGATGATCACCAACAACTGCACGCCGGTGTGGCCGGCCGGC
This sequence comes from Actinoplanes sp. NPDC051346, assembly GCF_040682215.1. Classification (NCBI taxonomy): domain Bacteria; kingdom Bacillati; phylum Actinomycetota; class Actinomycetes; order Micromonosporales; family Micromonosporaceae; genus Actinoplanes; species Actinoplanes sp. NPDC051346. The sequence goes on from NZ_JBFBAJ010000002.1 coordinate 105,109, forward strand.
GACAGCGAGGACGACCTCGTGGCCGCCGCCGTCTACGACGGCTTCCACAACCGGCTCTTCCTCGACCCGGTCCTGACGGGCGAGTACCCGCCGTTCGCCTCCGGGCTCGCCGACGCCGGCATCGTGCACGACGGGGACATGGACCTCATCGCGACGCCGATGGACGCGCTGGGCATCAACTACTACAACCCCACGCGGGTACGGGCGGCGCCGGACGCCGCGCCGCTGCCGTTCGAGATCGTCGAGATCGACGGCGTCCCGCGTACGGCGTTCGGCTGGCCCGTGGTGCCGGACGGTCTGCGGGAGCTGTTGGTGGGCCTGCGGGATCGCTACGCCGGCGCGCTACCGCCCATCTACGTCACCGAGAACGGCTGTTCCACGGTGGATTCCCCCGAGGCGGACGGCCGGGTCCACGACGTGGAGCGCATCGACTACCTCGACGGTCACCTGCGGTCCCTGCACGAGGCGATCGTCGCGGGCGTCGACGTGCGGGGATACTTCGTCTGGTCGCTGCTGGACAACTTCGAGTGGGCGGAGGGCTACAGCCAGCGCTTCGGCCTCGTCCGCGTCGACTACGACACCCAGCGGCGAGTTCCCAAGGACTCCTTCGCCTGGTTGCGCGCCGCCCTCGCCGAGCAGAAGTGACCGCGTACGCCGGCACCGCCGACCCGCCGCGGGTGCGCGGACGCTGGATCGCGCTGCTGTCGGTGGCCAACCTCGGCCTGTGGGTGGGCTACTACGCCCCGCTGCAGGTGCTGCTGCCCAACCAGGTCGAGGACCTGGCCGGCGCCGACAAGACCACCGCGTTGGGCGTCATCACCGGCGTGGGCGCGCTGGTCGCCGTCGTGGCGGGCCCGGTCGCCGGGGCGTTCTCCGACGCGACGACCGCCCGGACCGGACGGCGGCACACGTGGACGGCGGTCGGTGCCCTGACCGGCCTCGTCGGACTGGTCCTGCTGTCCGGGCAGCGCACCCTGCTCGGGCTGACGCTGTGCTGGTGCCTCGCGCAGGCCGGGCTCAACACGCTCCAGGCTGGCGTCACCGCCATCGTCCCGGACCGTACGCCGGTGACCCAGCGCGGCCGGGTGTCGGGCTGGGTGGGGCTCGCCCAGTCGGTCGGGGTGGTGCTCGCCGTCCTGCTGGTCACCGAGGTGGTGACCGGGCTGACCGCCGGTTACCTGCTGACCGGTCTGCTGGTGGTGCTCGCCGCCGCCCCGTTCGTGCTGCTCACCCGGGACCCGCCGGTCACAGCGGAGTTCGCGCCGCGGTTCACCGCGCGCTCGGTGCTGACCGCGTTCCGCTTCCGCCCGGGAGAGGCCCCGGATTTCGCCTGGGCGTGGGCCACGAGGTTCCTCGTCCAGCTCGGCAACGCGATGGCGACGCTGTATCTGCTCTACTTCCTGCGCGACCAGGTCCACCACCCCGACGCCGAGCAGGGACTGCTCCTGCTCGTGCTGGTCTACACCGCCGGGACGGTGCTGACCGTCGTGGTCGGGGGAGTCGTGTCGGACCGCATCGGCCGGCGCAAGCCGTCGGTCATCGTGTCCGGATACGTGATGGCCGCCGCGGCGGTCCTGTTGGCGCTGTGGCCGACCTGGCCCGGCGCGCTCATCGCGGCCGCCGTGCTGGGGCTGGGCTTCGGCGTCTACCTGTCGGTGGACCAGGCGCTGATCACGCAGGTCCTTCCGGCGGCCCGGGACCGCGCCCGCGACCTCGGCGTCATCAACATCGCCAACTCCGCGCCGCAGGTGCTCGGCCCGGCGCTGGCGTTCCCGATCGTCGCCTATCTGGGCGGCTATCCGGTGCTGTTCCTGACGGTGGCCGCGGTGACCGTGCTGGGCTCGGTGCTGGTGACCCGCATCCGCTCGGTAGCCTGAGCGGATGCGGGCCGTTCGCGCTCAGTGCGAGTACAGCTCCACCTCGGAGGCCGAGAACCCGTAGGAAGTGGCCCGGCTCAGGGTCAGCCGCACGTAGCGGGCGTTGGCAGCGGCGAAGGTGACGTTGTCGACCCCGCCGTTCCCGCCGGTCACCGCGGCGACCTGGGTCCAGGTGCTGCCGTTGGGAGAGACCTCTATCTTGTACGCGGTCGCGTACGCGGACTCCCACCGGATCACCATCCGGGCCACCGGCCGGCTGCTGCCCAGATCGACGCGCAGCCACTGGTTGTCGGACCACCAGCTCGCCCAGCTCGTGCCCCGGTCGCCGTCGACGGCGTGCGAGGCGGGATGGCCGGGCAGGGTGGTCGACGCGGTCGCCGGGCGTCCGGCCGCCAGGTTGCTCACATCGTCGCCGCGTCCCGCCGGGAAGGACACGACCTGCTGATAGGTGGGCCGGTTCTGCCAGCTGGTCATCGGGTGGGTGAGGCCGCCGAGCGGTGACTGCAGGATGGCGTCGGCGCACCACTGGTCGCCCGCGGCGCAGTGCGAGTCGCCGGGATAGGTGGTGGTGGCCGGCACCGCCAGCGCCGCCGTGAGGCTGGAGAGCAGGGCACTACGGCAGGCGCTGAGGTTCCCGTTGCCGCAGTACCTGCTCGGCCACTGCGGCACGCTGTCGCCGAGGACCGCGCGCAGGTCCTTCTCCACGTACCCCCACCAGCCGGACTGGAAGGCCGAGCCCTCATGGCCCTGGCCCGTGGACGGCGACTCGTCGATCGGCAGCGTGTTCGCCAGCGTCTGGTAGAGCTCGTCGCCGAGCGGTGCCTTGAACTGCGCCGGCACCAGCAGCGGCCACCAGGCGTCGAGGATGCGGATGGCCTCGGCGTCGGCGTAGACCTTGCTACCCGGAGCCGTCTCGACCCGCCGGGTGCCACGCTGCTGCCACGCGCGCAGCTTGGCGAGCGCGGCGGCCTGCGCCGGGTCGGTGACCGCGGCGGTGTCGATGACGCGCAGCAGGTCGTCGAGAACCTCGATGCCGCGCAGGTCGGTGATCGCCGCGGTCTCCACGACGTTGAGCAGCCCGGCCCGGTCGAACGTGCGGCCCGCCGCCAGAGCGGCCTTGATCGGCCGGTCCAGCAGGTCGGCGCGGTGCACCGCGCCGTAGCTGAAGTTGCCGTCGGACGCGGAGAAACCCTCCGCCTGCTTGTTGTTCCAACTGACAAAATAATCCTGGTTGACCGCCTGCGGATGCACGGCCGCGGGATGGTACGCGGCGACGTTGGTCGCCGGATCCCAGCCGGTCCATTCGTACGCGGGCCGCGCCCAGGTCGGCAGGTTCGGGTCGGCGTCGGCGGAGCGGACCGGCATCGACCCGGACAGGAAGTACGCCGTGTCGTCGGAGTTGACGTAGAACCAGTTGAACGCGAACGAGATCTGCGACGCCGCTGCCTGGAACGCCGCCGGCGTACCCATCTGATCGGGTTCGTTGAACATCTGGAAGCCGAGCGCCGAGTCGGCCTCGTGCCGGTATGTCGACCGCAGGCTGGTGAACGCGACCGGCTTGCCGCCGACCAGCCCGCGCGACGACACCAGACCATATTTGGTACGCAGCATCGTGAGCCGGTAGGACCCGGCCGGGGTGGGGTCGGCGGTGCTGGGCGTCCACGCGTTCGACCTGGACAACGCCTCCATCGCCAGGCACTGGCCGTGGTAGAGGTAGTGCGTCGACGCGGTGGTCGGCGTGCCCCCGCCGGGCTCGCACAGCTCGGCGGCGAACGTGTCGGTGATGTCCTCCCCGGCCGAGGTGGCGCTCCACGCGTAGTCGGGTCCACGTCCCAGCAGCGTGTAGAGGTTGAGCCCCGCGAAGGCGGCGCCCCGGCTGCTGATCCCCGGGCCCTGCAGCTCCTGCAACATGAGCAGTTGCGGCGCGAAGTAGCCGGTCTGCGGCCCGAAGACGGCGATCGGGTGGCCCGTTGACGAGTGCGCGGCGGACACCACCGCGGCGTTGGACATGCCCCGCCTGCCGTCGAGCGTGAGCTTGCCGAGAGACTCCCCGATGGCGCTCCTGCCGCCCTTGGCCGACGTCGCCCCTGAGGTCTGGTCGTAGACGAGCGGCTCCCCGACGACCGTCCCCGCGTCGGGCATCGCCACCCCGCTGGCGTTGCGGTTGTCCGGCGTGTACGGGAAGGTCTGCCCGTTGTGCACGGTCAGCACGGTCTCGGGGTCGTTCTGCGAGCGGAACGTCGTCCAGACCGCGTCACCGGCGACCTCGCCGTACCTGGCCCGCGCGGCGATCCGGACCAGGGCGGACTGGATCTCGCCGCCGCCACCCCCGCCGAACAGGCCACCGATGACCCCACTGATGGCGATGAGATCGGTCAGCTGGAAGTCCTCCGGGCCGCCCTCGTTGGTGATCGGATCGAGGTGGCCGGTGAGCACGTACTCGCCGGGACAGTTGCGGGCGCCCATGCAGTCGGCGATGTACTCGTTGACCCCGGCGATGTAGGCCTGGACGTCCGCGTAGAGCTGCGCGCCGCGCGGCCCCGAGGCGCGCAGCGCGTCGATCTGCGCCTGCAGGTCCGCCTCGGTGTACGGCGAGTTGCGCCACACGCTCTGTTCCAGCGAGCGGTTGCCCGGGTTGCCGCCGGCGAACGGGGTGAGCTGCCCGCGGGCCACGTGGCGCATCAGGTCCATGAGGAACAGCCGGTCCTCGGCGCCCACGTACCCGGCGCCGAACATCGTCCCGGCCCGGGTGCTGCCGGTGACGTGCGGAATGCCGAGGGCCTTGTCGCGGACCACGGTCACGTCGGAGCGCGGCTGGTAGCTGCGCTCCACCTCGCCGGGCGCGACGCCGAACGAGCCGTCGTTGAAGAACGTGCCGATCTGCTCGGCGGTGAGCCCGGTGTGGTGCACGAGATCGGCGTAGCGCCCCAACTGGTCGCTGGCGTGCCGCGGCATGCTGCCGAGGGTCTGGTGGGCGATGATCTGCACGAGCGTGGCGGTGCCGTTCTCCCCCGGCGGAAGAATGTCGTTGCACTCACCGAGGCAGTAGTCGGTGTTGGTGGCGGCGACCGCGGTGGCGGGAGCGCCGGAGACAGGGCTGACGGTGATGGTGGCCGTCAGCAACAGCGTGGTGGTCAGCACCGCGCGCAGGCGCGGGAGGCGTCGAGGCATGGGCGGGGTCCCTTCCGGGCCGCATGACGCGAGAAAATTTCATACTGCTAACCATCTATTTACGGGTGTGCCAAGACTTTGACAAGAGTCGATTTCTGCGGCCTCCGGCAGATGGCACGAACGGATCAGAACCCGCCGCGAGCACCGGCAGCCGCGGAGCTACCGGTCCGCGGTCGGTCGTCCTCGACACGGCCCCGCCCGGGGGTCAGCGATGGCATGTGTCGAGTTCGCGGTAGTAGAAGTACATGGGTTCGCTTGCGCCGGGCTCGGTGTGGGTGAAGCCGTGCGCTTCGTAGAAACGGCGGGCGTCGGTGTCCTCGCCGTCGACATTGATCTCGAGGACCTCCGCGCCGCGGCCGCGGGCCAGCCGGCACGCGGCTTCCAGCAGGGCGTGGCCATAGCGGCGGCCGCGCAGTTTCGGGCGCACGTACAACTCGTCGAGCAGGGCCACCGGCCCGTCGGACCAGACGTTGGGACGGAAGGACAGCACCGCCACGCCGGCGGCCGGTTCGCCTGTCAACAGGACCGCCAGTCGGCCTCCGGCGACGAGTGCCGGCAGGCGCCCGGCGAGGACGGCGGCGCCCGGCGTCGGGGTGTCGAACTCGCGGTTGAAGGCGTCCAGCAGCTCGGCGACCGTGGCCGTGTCGGCGGCGGTCATCTCCCGTACCGGGTGATCGGTCATCTCCGTACGGTCGCGTCCACGACGACGCGTCGCAACCGAAATCTTGGCCGGGATGTCGATCTGGCGGGTGCCGGTTCGTGTAGGGGCTGAGCAAGTAGGCCACCCGGAAGGAACACGAAACCATGGGCAAGATCGTGATCTTCGAGAACGTGACTCTCGACGGCGTCATGCAGGCGCCGGCGGCGCCGGAGGAGGACACCCGTGGCGGGTTCGCACACGGCGGCTGGGCGGCACCCTACGCCGACGAAGTGATGGGGGAGAACGCGGCCAAGAGCATGGCCACGACCCAGGCGCTGCTGTTCGGGCGGCGGACCTACGAGCAGTTCTCCAGCTTCTGGCCGCAACAGGCCGACGGCAATCCGTTCACGGAGGTGCTCGACAACACGCGGAAGTACGTGGTCTCGACGACGCTGACTGATCCGCTGCCGTGGGTGAACTCGAGCTTGCTGGCGAGCGTGGACGAGCTGACCGACGTCAAGCAGCGCCTCGACGGAGACCTGGTGGTCCTCGGCAGCGGCGAGCTCGCCCAGGAGCTGATCCGGCGGCAGCTTGTCGACCGGTACGTGCTGCTGATCCATCCGCTCACGGTGGGCAGTGGCGCCAAGCTGTTCCGGGAGGGCGATCCGGCCGGTGCCCTGCGGCTGACCGACAGCCTGACCACCGGTACGGGCGTGGTCATCGCCACCTACACGACCGCCTAGGGTGGGCCGCATGGCGCGCTACCTGCTCAGCATCTACCAGCCGGATGGGGACCAGCCGCCGCCGGAAGTGCTCGACCCGATCATGGCGAAGCTGGCCGCCCTCAACGACGAGATGCGTGCGGCCGGTGCGTGGGTGTTCGCGGCCGGACTGTTCCCGCCGAGCACCGCCACCGTCGTGCGATCCCGCGACGGCGACACGCTGCTGACCGACGGCCCGTTCGCCGAGGGCAAGGAACATCTGGGCGGGTTCACGGTGATCGAGGCGGCCGATCTCGACGAGGCACTCGGTTGGGCTGGCCGGCTGGCGGCGATCACGACACTGCCCGTCGAGGTACGGCCCGTTGCGGGCTGATCAGGCGGCCGTCGAGCGGGTGTTCCGGCAGGAGTACGGACGCTCGGTGGCCGTGCTGGTCCGCGTCCTCGGTGACATCGATCTGGCCGAGGAGGCCGTGCAGGACGCCTTCGCCGCGGCGCTGGAGCGCTGGCCGCGGACCGGCCTGCCGCCCAGCCCAGCGGGGTGGATCATCACGACGGCGCGGAACCGAGCCGTCGACCGGACGCGGCGCGAGGCTGCCCGGGGCCGCAAGCACGCCGAGGCCGCGCTGCTCGCGGCGGCGCCCGAGCCGGAATCGGAGGGGCCGGTGAGTGACGACAGGCTGCGGCTCATCTTCACCTGCTGCCATCCGGCGCTGAACCAGTCGGCACGGGTGGCGCTGACGCTGCGGCTGCTCGGCGGGCTCACCACCGCGGAGGTCGCTAGAGCGTTCCTGGTGCCGGAGGCGACCATGGCCCAGCGGATCGTGCGGGCCAAGGGCAAGATCCGCGACGCGCGGATCCCGTACCGGGTCCCTCGCGACGCCGACCTGCCCGACCGGCTGACCGCCGTCCTGGCCGTGGTGTATCTGATTTTCAACGAGGGATACCAGGCCGGCTCCGGCGAGCACCTGGTGCGCGCTGAGCTGTGCCGGGAGGCGATCCGGCTGGGCCGGCTGCTGGCGCGGCTGATGCCTGACGAACCCGAGGTGCTCGGGCTGCTGGCGCTGATGCTGCTGATCGAGGCCCGGCGGCCGGCCCGCGTCACCGCCGCCGGCGAGCCGGTGCCCCTACCTGAACAGGATTCCGGCCGCTGGGATGCCGAGCTCATCGGCGAAGGCCGCGATCTCGTGCGCCGGTGCCTGCGCCGCAACCAGCCGGGCCCCTACCAGATCCAGGCGGCCATCAACGCCGTGCACAGCGAGCCGCCGACCGACTGGGCACAGGTGCTCCGGCTCTATGACCAGTTGCTGGCCATCGCGCCCAGCCCGGTGGCGGCCCTGCACCGGGCGGTGACCGTGGCCGAGGTGTCCGGGCCGGCATCCGGGTTGGCCATCGTGGAGCGGCTGGAGCTCGCGCACTACCAGCCGTTCCAGGTCGTGCGCGCCGACCTGCTGCGGCGGCTGGGCCGGATCGACGACGCGGCCGAGGCATACCGGGCGGCCATCGACCTCACGGGGAACGAAGCCGAGCGACGCTACCTGACCCGCAGGCTAGAAGACCTGAACGCCTAGGTCGTGATCAACGTCGGCGACGGTGCGACGGACCAGTGAGGTCACGTGGCCGTGTCGGCGAGGACGACGACCTCCGGGGGCGGCGTGGACGCCGGCGGCAAGGTCGGCGGTGTCGTCGGCGTGGTCGGGTCCGGGGTCTTTGTGGTTTCCGTGGTCGGCGTCACCGTCGGGGTCTGCGTGGGGTCCGTCGTCGGCTTCGTCGTGGTCGTCGGCGTCGGATGGCCCGTGGTCTGGCCGGGCGTCGGCCGGGTCGTCGGCGCCGTGGTCGGGTGCCCGTTCACGGGGGCGGTCGTCGGCGCCGTGGGGCCGGGCGGCACCATGACCTCTTGGATTCTGGCGGCCGGGGGCTTGCGGACCGGTTGCTCGCCCTCCGTGGGGACGTCGCGGATCGGGTCGGTCGAGGTCGGTCGCGGCGCGACCTGCGGCGTCTGGGTCATGCCGCCGGCCGCGCCCTCGGCGGCGGCCTCCGCCTGGCGGCCGTGCGGGGCCGCGACTCCGTTGGCCACCTGGAGGCCGAGGATGCTGACGAAGGCCGTGGCGACGGCCATCGAGGCGGTGACGGCGGCACGTCGGCGCGACCGCGCGCGCCGGGGGGCGGGAATGGTGGTGACGAGGGCGACCGCCGGGCGCACGGTCGGCACCTTGCCGATGGCCCGCCGGAGGATCTCCGCGGCGGCCGCGGCCGACGGGCGCCGGTCGGCTGCCTCGGCGGTGCAGTCCTCGTAGAGTCGGACGATCTCGCGGGGGAGTCCGGCGATGCGCGGCAGGCGTGGCGTCCGGCCCACGTGGCGGGCGGCGAGGATCTCGCCGACGCTGGTGCCGGGCCAGGCCCGGGAGCCGGTGAGGCATTCGAACAGCAGCAGGCCCAGCGCGTACACGTCGGCGGCGGGGAAGGTCGGCTCGCCGCGCAGTTGTTCCGGTGCGAGGTTCGCCGGGGTGCCCCAGAGCCGCCCGTGGGTGTCGAGGCTGCTCTGGCCGGCGACGGCGGCGATGCCGAAGTCCAGGACCTTGACGCCGTTGGGGGTGAGCATGACGTTGCGGGCCTTGACGTCGCGGTGCACCAGGTTGCGCCCGTGCGCGGCGGCCAGGGCGGCGGCGGTGTCGGCGCAGATCGCGACGGCTTGCGGCCATTCGAGCGCCCCGGTGCGGGCCAGCTCGTCGGCGAGGGTGTCGCCCTCGAGGAACTCCATGACGAGGTACGGGACCTGCTCGCCGCCCTCGGTCGCCTCGCCGTAGTCGTAGACCCGTGCCACATTGGGGTGGTTGAGGCCGGCCGCGGCTCGAGCCTCGCGCAGCACGTCGACCGCGGGCTCTTCCGAGCCGGGCCGGTACGGCGAGAACAGCTTGATCGCTACGGTGCGCTTGAGCGTGCGGTCGAAGCCGCGGTGCACGACCGCGCTGCCGCCGCGCCCGACGGGGTCTTCCACCCGGTATCGGCCTGCGAGTGATCGCACGATGATCCCTCCTGACCGTCAATCCGTTGGTGGCCCCGCGCCACTACTCACCGTGCGAATCCGCGCGGAGTCGTCCCGGCAGTGCGGGGTTCGACCACGGCGAGGATCGCCCTGTGTGAATGGCCGACATCGTACCCGACCTGGGGAACTGGCGAACACCGGTCGGGACGGGCTAGATCACGAAGGATTTTCACGGTGCGTGACGACGAATGGGGTGTTGATCACCCTTCGCCATCGCCGTACGGAACGCCCCGGCCGGTCCGTTCCTCGAACACCAGCCAGGTGCGGGTGGTACGTACACCCGGAATGTCTTGAATGCGGTCCAGGACCACGTCTCGCAAAGCGGTGTTATCCGGCGCCCGAACCAGGGCAAGAACATCATTGTCCCCACCGATCAGGGCGAAATGCTCCACGTACGGAATCTCGCTAATCCCGGCGGCGACCAGTCGCCACGCGGTCTGATCAATGGTGATCGCGACGTACGCGGTTGTTCCCAAACCGATGCTGTGGGGGTTCAGTTGGGCGGTGAAACGGCGGATCGTGCCGTCATCCACCATCCGGGCGACGCGGGTGTACGCGTTCGACCGGGAGATGTGCGTGCGTTCCGCCAGCGCCCGGATGGAAATTCGCCCGTCCCGCTGCAACTCACCGAGCAGGGCGATGTCGGTCGGGTCCAGCGGCCCGGCAGAACGTCCAGCCGGAACGTCCGCGGGAGGTCTGTCCGAGGACATTTCGCCGCTCCTCTGCGCCTCTGCCGGCAATTCGTCTGCGATCACCCTGCGCTCTTGACCGTACATCGCCCCGAATCCACGCTGATGCGATCAGACGTCCTTTAGAGAGCGAGCGTCGCCATGCGGCTTGAGGATCTGCTGCCTTCGAAGGAACCGGTGCGTTTCGTCGCCGAGGACGGCACCGAGACCGCCGCGCCCGAGGGGTACGCCCGGCCCTCGGACGAGCTGCTCGTCGAGGCGCATCGGCGGATGGTGCTCGGCCGGCGCTTCGACACCCAGGCCACCGCGCTGACCCGACAGGGCAGGCTCGCGGTGTACCCGTCGAGCCGGGGTCAGGAGGCGTGCCAGATCGCCGCCGTCCTCGCGCTGCGCGACGACGACTGGCTGTTCCCCACCTACCGCGACAGCGTCGCCCTCGTCGCCCGCGGCCTCGACCCGGCCGAGGTGCTGACGCTGCTGCGCGGCGACTGGCACTGCGGCTACGACCCGACGGCCGTCCGGGTGGCGCCGCAGTGCACGCCGCTGGCCACCCAGACCATCCACGCGGTCGGCCTGGCCGAGGCGATGCGCCGCAAGGGCGAGGACAACGTGGTGCTGGCGCTGATCGGCGACGGCGGCACCAGCGAGGGCGACTTCCACGAGGCGCTCAACTTCGCCGCCGTGCGGCGCGCGCCTGTCGTCTTCTTCATCCAGAACAACGGGTACGCGATCTCGGTGCCCCTGGCCCAGCAGTCGGCGGCTCCCGCCCTGGCCTACAAGGGCGTCGGGTACGGCGTCGCCTCCGAGCAGGTCGACGGCAACGACCTGCTCGCCGTGCTCTCCGTGCTGTCCACCGCCGTGGAGCACGCCCGCTCCGGCCGCGGCCCCTACCTCGTCGAGGCGCACACCTATCGGATCGAGGCGCACACCAACGCCGACGACGCGACCCGGTACCGCGACGAGGCCGAGGTGACCCGGTGGGCCGCCGCTGACCCGCTCGCCCGGCTCACGACGTACCTGAAGGGTCGGGGCCTGATCGACGACGAGGCCGTGCGGACCGCCGAGGCCGAGGCCGAGACCTTCGCCGCCGAGGTGCGCACCAAGCTGAACGCGGACGTGACGGTCGACCCGCGCACGCTGTTCGACCACGTCTTCGCCGAGCCGACCGCGCAGCTCGAGGAACAGCGCGCGCAGCTCGTCGCCGAGCTCGACGCCGGGGAGGCATGAGATGACCGAGACCACCGAGCTGACCATGGCGCAGGCGTTGAACGCCGCCCTGGGCGACGCGTTGGCCGACGACCCCAGCGTGCTGATCTTCGGCGAGGACGTCGGCGCACTGGGCGGCGTCTTCCGGATCACCGACGGCCTCACCAGCAAGTTCGGCGAGGACCGCTGCTTCGACACGCCACTGGCCGAGTCCGGCATCGTCGGGTTCGCGGTCGGCCTGGCCATGGGCGGCATGCGGCCCGTCGTCGAGATGCAGTTCGACGCGTTCGCCTACCCGGCGTTCGAGCAGATCGCCTCGCACGTCGCGAAGATGCGCAACCGGACCCGGGGCGCCCTGACGATGCCGATGGTGATCCGGGTGCCGTTCGCCGGCGGCATCGGCGGCGTCGAGCACCACTGCGACTCCAGCGAGGCGTACTACGCGCACACGCCGGGCCTCAAGGTCGTCACGCCGGCCACGGTCGAGGACGCGTACTGGCTGCTGCGCGACGCGATCGCCGACCCGGACCCGGTCGTCTTCATGGAACCCAAGCGCCTGTACTGGAGCAAGGCGAAGGTCGACCTCGGCGCCCGGACGGTCGGCCCGATGGGCGAGGCCGCGATCCGCCGCTCCGGCACCGACGCGACCCTCGTGGCCTACGGCCCCACCGTGCCGCTCGCCCTGCAGGCGGCGGAGGCCGCCGCGGCCGACGGCATCAGCCTGGAGGTCGTCGACCTGCGCACGCTCGTGCCCTTCGACGACGAGACCCTGGTCCGATCGGTACGCCGGACCGGCCGCTGCGTCGTCGTCCAGGAGGCGCAGGGCTTCGCGGGCGTCGGCGCGGAGATCGCCGCCCGGGTGCAGGAGCGGTGCTTCCACTCGCTGGCGGCGCCGGTGCTGCGCGTGACCGGGTACGACATTCCCTATCCGCCGCCGAAGGTGGAGCACGCCCACCTGCCCACCGTCGACCGGATCCTCGACGCGGTCGACCGGCTCCAGTTCGACGACGAGCCGGACCTGCGCTTCGGGACCACGGCATGAGCGCCGACCAGGTCTTCCTCCTGCCCGACCTCGGCGAGGGCCTGACCGAGGCGGAAGTCATCCAGTGGCGGGTCGCCGTCGGCGACACGGTGACCGTGGACCAGGTCGTCGTCGAGGTGGAGACGGCCAAGGCGGCGGTCGAGGTGCCGGTCCCGTACGCGGGCACGGTGTCGATCCTGCACGCCGAGGCCGGCACGGTCGTCGACGTCGGCGCACCGCTGATCTCCGTCACCGCGGTTCCGGACTCCGCCGCGGCCGAGCAGTACCGCACCGAGGAGCGGGCGGGATCGGGCAACGTCCTGATCGGGTACGGCACCGGCCACGCCCCGGTCTCGCGGCGCCGCGGCCGCCGGGGTAAAGCGGCGGTTTCGGCGCAGCCGGCCGCGCCCGCCTCCTCGCAGCCGGCCGCGCCGGCGTCCCCTCAGCCGGCCGCGCCGGCCACCCGCGAGCTGGTCGCCGCGCGGGTCATCTCGCCGTTGGTCCGCAAGCTCGCCCGCGAGCACGGGGTCGATCTCGCCACGGTCGCACCCGCGGCCGGGCACGGCGTCATCCGGCGCTGCGATGTCGAACAGGCCATCGCCGCCGCCAGCCGGCCGGCCGCCGCGACCACCCCGGCCGATCCGGGCATCGAACGCATTCCGTTGCGGGGTGTGCGGCGGATGGTCGCCGACAAGCTGTCCCGCAGCCGCAGCGAGATCCCCGACGCGACCACCTGGGTCGACGTCGACGCCACGGGCCTCATCGAGGCGAAGAACGTGCTCGCGGGTCGCGGCGTCGGCCTGCTGGCGTTGCTCGCCCGGATCTGCGTGGCGGGCCTGCGCCGGTTCCCGGCGCTGAACTCCACCGTGGACGTCGAGGCGGGTGAGATCCTGCGTCTTCCGTACGTCAATCTCGGCTTCGCCGCGCAGACCGACCGTGGTCTGGTGGTGCCCGTGGTGCACGGCGCGCACCTGATGAGCACTGCCCAGCTCGGTGCCGAGGTGAGCCGGCTCGCCGGGCTGGCCCGCGCGGGCACCCTGCCGCCCGCCGCGATGACCGGCGGCACGTTCACGCTCAACAACTACGGCGTCTTCGGCGTCGACGGCTCGAACGCGATCATCAACCACCCGGAGGCCGGTATTCTCGGCGTCGGCCGTATCGTCGACAAGCCGTGGGTGGTCGACGGGCAGCTTGCCGTCCGTAAGGTCACCCAATTGTCGCTGAGCTTCGACCACCGGGTGTGCGACGGTGGCGCGGCGGGCGGCTTCCTGCGCTACGTCGCGGACTGCGTGGAGCAGCCCGCGACCATGCTCGCAGATCTCTGAGCCTATGGAGGTTGACGTGACCACGGTCGATCCCGCCGCATTGCGGCGCCCAGCCGACGAGGACCGCTGGGCCGTGCTGCGCGAGGTGGAGCAGCGGGTGCTCTGGCTCGCCACCGCGATGATCGACCACGCCAACCGGGTCCGGCCCAACCCCGACGGGCTGAAGGTCGGGGGGCACCAGGCGTCCAGCGCGTCGATGGCGACGATCATGACGGCGCTGTGGTTCGACCACCTCACCGCCGACGACCGGGTCTCGGTGAAGCCGCACGCCTCACCGGTGCTGCACGCGATCAACTACCTGCTCGGCAGCCTCGACGAGCGCTACCTGACCACCCTGCGCTCCTTCGGCGGCCTGCAGAGTTACCCGAGCCGGTCCAAGGACCCGGACCCGGTCGACTATTCGACCGGGTCGGTCGGCATCGGCGCCACCGCCCCGATCTGGGGCGCGCTGGCCCGCCGCTATGTCAACAGCACCGGCGTCCCCGCCGGCACCGGCCGGCAGTACTCCCTGGTCGGCGACGCCGAGCTGGACGAGGGGGCGTGCTGGGAGGCGATCCTCGACCCGATGGTGGGCGACCTCGGCGAGGTCTGCTGGATCGTCGACCTCAACCGCCAGTCCCTGGACAGGGTCGTGCCGCACGTCGCGGCGACCCGGCTCCAGGCCATGTTCGAGGCCGCCGGCTGGCAGGTGCTGACCGCCAAGTACGGACGGCTGCTCACCGCGATCTTCGACCGGCCCGGCGGTGACGCGCTGCGCCGGCGGGTCGACGACATGTCGAACGCGGAGTTCCAGCGGCTGCTGCGCTGCTCGCCCGAGCAACTGCGGCAGCGGCTGCCCGGCGACGGCGCCGACGCGCAGGCGCTGCGCGAGCTCGTCGACGGCCTCGACGACAGCACCCTCGTGGCGGCGCTGCGCAACCTGGGCGGCCACGACCTGCGGACCCTGGGCGACACCCTGGCCGCGATCGACGACAGCCGGCCGACCGTCATCTTCGCCTACACCGTGAAGGGCTACGGCCTGGCCACCGAGGGCCACCCGCAGAACCACTCCTCGCTGCTGACCGAGGCGCAGCTGCGCGAGCTCGGCGTCCGCGTGGGCATGTCGGTGGAGGCGCCGTGGGCCCGCTTCGCGCCGCACTCGCCGGCCGGCCGGCTCTGCGAGCAGGTCACCGCCCGCCTGCGGCGTACGCCCGTGACCGCGCAGCCGGCCGCGGACGTGCCCGCCGACCTGGGCCGGACCCCGTCCGGAACCTCGTCGACCCAGGCGGGACTCGGCCGGGCCCTGCTCGACCTGACCCGCCAGGCACCCGCCGTCGCCCGCCGTGTGGTGACCGCGGCGCCCGACGTGGCGTCCTCGACCAACCTCGGCGGCTGGATCAACAAGGTCGGCGTCTGGTCGACCGACGACCGCCGCAACTGGTTCGACGACGACCCCGAGACCATCCTGCACTGGCGGGAACGCCCCACCGGCCAGCACATCGAGCTGGGCATCGCCGAGGGCAACCTGGTCGGTCTGCTCGGCGAGCTGGGCGCCACCTGGAGCCGCTGGGGCCAGCCGCTGCTGCCCATCGGCGTGGTCTACGACCCCTTCGTCGAGCGCGCCCTCGAACCCTGGTCGTTCGGCATGTACGCCGGTGGCCAGTCGATCCTCGTCGGCACCCCGGCCGGCGTCACCCTCGCCGCCGAGGGCGGCGCGCACCAGTCCATCAAGACCCCGTCGATCGGGCTCGAGCAGCCCGGATGCGTCAGCTACGAGCCCGCGTTCACCGTCGACCTGGAATGGACCCTGCTCGCCGCGCTCGGCCGCCTCGGCAAGCCCGGCGGCAGCTCCGCCTACCTGCGGCTGTCCTCGCGGCCGGTCGACCAGGCGCTCGCCGACGTCCCCGCCGACCCGGCCGCCCGCGAACGCCGCCGCCGCCAGGTCGTCGCCGGCGCCTACCTGCTGCGCCGTGCCCCGCAGCCGCCGGCCGTGACCATCGCCGCGATGGGCGCCCTGCTCCCGGAGGCCCTCGCGGCCGCCGACCGGCTCACCGCGTTGGGCACGCCCGCCGACGTGGTCTGCGTGACCAGCCCCGGCCTGCTCTTCGCCGCCATGCAGGCCGGCACCGGTCAGGGCAGCGCCGACACCTGGATCCTCGACGCGGCGTTCCCCGCCGAACGGGCCGCGCCACTGCTCACGGTGCTGGACGGCCATCCGCACACGCTGGCCTTCCTGGCCGGAGTGCACCGCCGGCCGTCCCGGCACCTCGGCGTGAGCACCTTCGGCCAGTCCGGAGCGCTCGGCGCGGTGTACCAGCACCACGGCATCGACACCGACAGCATCGTCCGCGCCGGCCTGGATCTCGTCTGACGGTGGGCCGGCCGGGCGGCGGACGCACACACACCCAGCCGCGACGGGACCCGGCGCCAGCCTGAGATCTCTCCGCCGGAGCCGCCCGGCGCGGCGTTTCTGGCCGCGACCGTGCTCCGCGAGGCGATGCTGCTGATCCGTTCGGTGCGCTACGCGAAGATGGTCGGCCGGGTTCCGCTGCCGGAGTTGTGCCACGCCTTCGCGCTTCGTGCTGAACACCACCGCGTTCACCGCGCCCCATGACGTCTCGCGTGTCGTCGGCGGACCGCTGTCGCTCGGCGACGATGCCTTCGCCGTCACTCCGGTCGAGGTCGAGCAGCCGTAGCTTGTCCGAATGGCGAACTTAAGTTACCTTGCGGTAACCGTCTCGGAATCGAGGTTCGTCAATGCGACGCGTCGTCGCCGTCATGGCCGTACTCCTCATGGCGCTCACCGCCGGCCCCGTCACCCGCGCGGAGGCAGCCGCCTCCACCACCGGTTTCCACTGGAACGACATCACCGCCGCCGACGGCGTGACGCTGAAGTCCAACGTCATCGCCCCGACGGCACCCGGCCGCCACCCCGGAGTGGTCTTCGTCGCGAGTTGGGGGCTCAACGACTTCCAGTACCTGGCGCAGGCCAAGAAGCTCGCCAAGAGCGGATACGTCGTCCTGTCCTACACCGCGCGGGGGTTCTGGTTCTCCGGCGGGAAGATCGAGGTCGCCGGACCGCCGGACATCGCGGACGCCTCGACCGCCGTCGACTGGATGATCGCGCACACCGCCGTCGACCCGGAACGGATCGGCATCGCCGGGCTCTCCTACGGCGGCGGCATCAGCTTGCTGGCCGCCGCCCACGACAAGCGCATCCGGGCGGTCGCCTCGATGAGCGGCTGGGCCGACATGGCCGAGTCGATGTCCGGCGAGGAGACGCGCCGGCCGCAGGCGGCCTTCTTTCTGCAATCCGTCGCCAACATCGTCGGGCACCCGTCGGACGAGATGAACCGGATTCTCGACGACTACTGGGCCGACCGCAACGACGACTACCGGGAGCAGTGGGCCAGGGGCCGGTCCGTCCGCTACAGCGTCGACGAACTGAACGCCAACCACCCGGCCGTCCTGATCGCGCACGCCTACGGCGACAGCATCTTTCCGGTCAACCAGATGGTGGACCTCTTCGACAATCTGAAGACACCCCGGCGGCTCGAACTGGCCCCCGGCGACCACGCCACGGTCGAGATCTCCGGCCTGCTCGGCGTGCCCAACCACGTCTGGACCAGCCTGCACCGATGGCTGGACCGCTACCTTCGCGACGTGGACAACGGCGTCGACCGTGAACCGCCGGTGGTGCTGCGTCCCCACGGGTCCGGCGCCGCGGAGTCCTACCCCGGCCCGGTCGCCGGCCAGGTGAAGCGGCAGGAACTCGGCAAGCCCGACGGATGGGACAAGACCGGAACCCTGGGCCGGGCAACCGGCTCCGAGTGGTCCTACCGGATGGAGTCCGGCGTCGGCACCACCGCGAACGGCGGCATCGCCCTGGTCAGCAACGGCCTGGAGCAACTGACCGGGATTCCGCCGCTGGTGTGGCTGCCCAGCGTCAACCGCCGGCACGCCGGCGTGTGGGTGTCCGGGCGGCAGACCACGGCGACCCCGGTGCGTGGCATCGCCCGCGTTCACCTCGGCGTCGTCCCGAAACGACCGGACGGCACCGTCATCGCGTACCTCTACGATCTCGACGCGCTGGGGGTCGGCCGGCTGATCACCCATGCGCCGACCAGCTGGCACGGTGCCACGCGACCGTTCACGGTGGATCTGGCGTTGCCCATGACGGCGTACGACGTGAAGGCCGGACACAAGGTGGCCCTCGTGGTTGACACCAAGGATCCGCTCTACTTCGACGACAACACCCGCGGTGCGCCGCTCACGCTCGCCGGCCCCGCCTGGCTGGACCTGCCCCTGCGGTGACGCCGCCGCCTCAGTCGAGGGCCGCGTCGCGGAGGGGACGGGGCAGCGCCCGGTCGAGATAGGTGCTGGTCCCGCTGTCGCGCAGTTCCGCGGCGGCGTCGACCAGTGCCCCGTAGGCAGCCCAGGCCAGGCTGCCGCCGGTGGACACCCGGCGCACGCCGACGTCCGCGAGCTGGGGCACGGTGGGGCCGTTCCGCAGCGCCAGGACGTTGACCGCGACGCCGACCTCGCCGACCACCCGGGCGATGTCGGCGAGGTCGGTCAGCCCGGGCGCGTACACGCATGAAGCGCCGGCGTCCCGGTACGCGGTCAGGCGCGCGATCGTGTCGCCCAGGTCGCCGATCCCGTAGAGCGGGTTCTCCGCCCGGCCGGTGAGCACGATGCCGTAGCTGTCGCACACGCTGGCCGCGGCGGCGATCCGCTCGGCGGCGACCTCGACGGGTGCGATGCCACCGCTGCCCGGGTCGTAGTCCTCGATCGACACGCCGCTGGCCCCGGCGTCGGCGAGCATCCGTACGGTCTCGGCGACGCCAGCGGGGTCCTCGGCATATCCGCGTTCGGCGTCGACCGACACCGGCACCCGCACGGCCGCGGTCAGGGCGGCGACGTGGGCGACCAACTCGTCACGGGTGACGTGCTGGTCCGCGCGGCCGAGCGTGGCGGCGAACCCGGAACTCGTCGTCGCCAGGGCCGGAAAGCCGAGGTGCTCGAGCAGCCGCGCCGACGGCACGTCCCACGGGTTCGGCAGCACGAACGTGCCGGCCGTGTGCAGCTGACAAAAGGCACCACGAACGTCCTCGATCACGGGGCCCGATCCTACTCAGACAGTGGCGGCCAAGGGCGGATCTCAGCACGGTGATGGTCCCGAGCGAAGCGGGCCGGGGGCGGCGGTGTTGAATGGCGGGCATGGAGTGGATCTTGCCGTTCGCCTTGGTGGTGCCGTTACTGCTGGTGGCCGCGGTCGCCGCGAGCGGCCGCCGTGCCAGCGCCGACCATCAGGCGCGCCGGCTCGCGGCGGTCGAGCGCAAGCTCGACCTGGTCATGGGCCACCTGGGGATCCGCGAGCCCGAGCCGGACGCTCCCGGTGCAGTCCTGCGGGAGCTGCTCGCCGGTCGCAAGATCCAGGCCATCAAGTTGTACCGCGAGGCGACGGGTGTCGGCCTCAAGGAGGCCAAGGACGCCGTCGAACTCCTCGCGAGGCAGCGCGGCCTGGGATGACGGCCGCCGCGGGCGGTCAGTGGGGATACGCGCGGGGGATGCGGGTGGAAGTCTCGTTGCGGAATTCCTCGATGCGCCGTGTCACCGTGGGCCTGCCGATGGTGTTCTCGATGCGGTCGAGGTAGAGGCATCGGGCGGCGAGCTTGTCGAGGTCGACGGTGAAGTAGACCGCCATCAGCGGATTGACGAACAACGCGCTGCCGCTGGTGCGCTGGGTGAACTGGACATCGCCGAAGGCGCCCCTGGTCGCGGCCGCGATCTGGCCGTTGACGATGCTCGGCCGTGCCGGGGTGGCGGCCTGGGCGTCGGCGACGGCGTCGCGGTAGAGCGTGGCCTCCCGGCTGGCGTTCGGTATGGACAGGGCGCCGAGGTAGCCGCCGTCGCGGTCGAGCGCGGCGAGGTTCTCCAGCACCTGGACATGGTTGACGCCGTCGTGGGCGTCGATGCCGAAGCCGAGACAGGTGACCAGCTTCACCGGCAGGTCGATCCCCGCCACGGCGGCAAGGCTGGTGATGTCCTCCACCGGCGTACCGAGGGTGCTTTCGTCGCCGCGCAGCAGGATGTCGGTGCCGCCGTCGACCAGCACCACCGCGTCGATGCTCAGCCGGTCGATCAGGTAGCGGTAGGAGTCCCGCAACGGCTGGACGCCGAGCGGCGGTAAGGCGTAAACCGTCGAGGGCAGGTCATGAGCTTCCAGCCAGGTGGCGAGGGTTCCCTCGGGGAAATACCAGTCGGGGCTGGTCGTTTCCGGCGTGACCGCCACGACGTACTCCGCCACCCACGATTGACGGTCGATCAGTTCGAGTTCGGAGAAGGACAGGTTGGCCAGGTGCACCTGGACGCCGCCGCGCCACAACGCCATGGCCAGCGGCAGCCCGGCGTACACGTCGAAACCGCCGCCCGCGCCGGCGATCAGGACGCTCCGGGCCGGAGCCAGGGCGGCGAACAGCGGCGGGGTGGCCAAGGAGAACGTCGTCGAATCCACCGGCGGGATGGCAGGGCTCAGCACCGCACAATGATCAACCATCGACGCAACAGTGTTGCCGGTCAGCGGCGGCCGGTGGACAGGGCGACGAGGAACTGTCCGCCGCCCGCCTCGACGCTCGCGGTCACCGGCAGTCCGGGCACCAGCCGGGAGAACCGGTCGACCAGCCAGTCCGCCGCCTCCCGGGCGTCCTTCTCGCGGGGGCAGCGGGCGACCAGCTCGCGTCCGCCTTTGCGCTCGAGGCGCTCGGCGACGGTGATCAGCGGTGCGGGCTCGATCACGTGCAGCCGGTCGGGCCAGGCGATCACCACTTTGACCGCGCCCTTGCGGGTGTTGCAGGCGCGGTGGGCGAGCCGCTCGGCGACCTTGGCCTTCTTGTCGGCGGTGCGGCTGTCGACGCTGGGGCCACGCGGGTCGTTCACCGACATGTCGGCGTCGACCGGCTCATCGCACACCCAGCATCGCCAGCCGTCACGTTTCGCCACATCATCAAGGAGACTCATCCGAGCAAACTAGCCTGCGGCGACCGCCGAGCCCGTCGGCCGGGTTCACATCAGGGCCCGGGTCGCCCTGGTGGCCCGGTCGGCGACGGCGTCGACGGAGTGGGCCTTGCGGGCGAAGAAGCCGTCGGCGAGCAGTGACGTGTAGCCGTGTGCCACGGCGATCGTCGCCTCGACGAGCTGGACCGCCTCCTGGTACGAGGCGGTGCCGGTCGCCGTGGCCAGGTCGAGGAGGGCGGTCATCAGGGCCCGGGTCTGTTCGCGGCGGGCGTCGTCCGCGAGGTCGTGCAGCTCGGCGGCGTAGATGATGTGGATGCCGGCGCCGGTGCGGGCGACGTACCGGACGTAGGCGCCCGCGGCCTCCGCCAGGCGGTCGGCCGGTGCGGGGCCAGCCGCGTCGGCGGCGGCGGTGATCTCGGCGCGCAGGTCGCGGGCGGCGATCGCGGAGACCGCGCCGAGCAGGTGGGAGCGGTCCGGGAAGTGCCGGTACGGCGCCGCCGAGCTCACGCCCAGCCGGCGCGCGACGGCGGCGACGGAGAAGCGCTGGAGGCCACCCTCGGCGAGCAGCTCGAAGCTGGCCTGGACCAGCGCCGCGCGGAGATCGCCGTGGTGATAACCGCGTTCCGGCGACACGCTGGCCTCCCCGCTTGCCGGCAAGTGAATGGGCTCTTACATTAGCAGGTGATAGCCCTCTTACATTGGCGGAGGCACTGTGAGCATCCGGCTCGGGTACCAGATTCCGAACTTCACCTATCCCGGCGTCGCCGTCGAGAACCTCTTCGACACCGTTGCCGCCCAGGCCCGCGAGGCCGAGGCGGCGGGTTTCGACACCGTCCTGGTGATGGACCACTTCTATCAACTGCCCGGCATCGGTGCGCCGGAGAACGCGATGCTCGAGGCGTACACGACGCTGGGTGCGCTCGCACCGGTCACCTCGACGATCCAGTTGTCCACGCTGGTCACCGGGAACACGTACCGTAATCCGGCCCTGTTGGCGAAGACCGTGACCACCCTGGACGTGGTCTCGAAGGGTCGGGCCCTGCTCGGCGTCGGCGCCGGCTGGTTCGAGCGGGAGCACCACGACTACGGCTTCGAGTTCGGGTCGTTCGGGCAGCGCTTCGAGCGGCTCGAGGAGGCGCTGACCATCATCGCGCCGATGCTCAAGGGGGAGCGGGCGACCCTCGACGGCAAGTGGTACACGGCGCGCGGCGCCATGAACAATCCACGACTGCGGCCGACGATTCCGATCATGCTGGGCGGCAGCGGCGAGCAGAAGACGTTCCGGCTGGCCGCGCGCTTCGCCGACCACATGAACATCATCTGCGACGTCGCGGAGCTGCCGCACAAGGTCGCCGTCCTGCGCCAGCGGTGCGAGGAGATCGGCCGTGACCCGGCGACGCTCGCGACGAGCTACCTGGTCATGGGCCTGGTGGGCGAGACGGAACAGGAGGTGAGGGAACTCGGCGAGACCGTGCCCGAGGACCGTCGCAACCGGGTCTTTCTCGGTACGACCGAGCAGGTCGCCGAGCAGTTGCACGAGAAGGTGATCGGCGCCGGCATCGACGGCATCACCATCAACCTGATCCGCAACGGTCATCGGCCGGGCTTCGTGACCCAGGTCGGCACCGCGCTCAAGCCGCTCGTCGCGGCCTAACCGGGTGCCCGCGACCGGCCGACACACACCGGCCGGTCGCATCGCCGCGGGCCGGACCTGGGCGGCGACGTCGAGCGGGTCGTTCTCGCCGCGCGGTCCGCCCGGCGGGGGCGGCGGGGGCGCGCCGGTGCCGCTCGCGATCTTCTCGGCGAGGGCGTCGGCGTCCACCCCGGTGGTGGCGTCGGCCGGCATCCCCGCCTCTCAGGAACCCTGGGCCGCCCGTTCGAGGATGGCCTCTGCCAGTCGTGGGGCCGCGCCGCTCGCGGAGCGCAGGAACAGCGACGGCTCGGTGAGTTCGAGCTCGAGCAGCAGGGGAGTGCCATCCGGGCCCGGCACCAGATCGACCCGGGCGTAGAGCAGCCGGTCGGCGCCGCCCGGAACGTGCCGCAGCACCCGGTCGGCGAGTTCCCGCTCCAGATCCGTGGGGGTGCGGGCGTCGATCTCCTCGATGTACTCGCCGGTGCGCTCGCCGCGGCCGTTCAGCAGGGGACCCTTGCGGATCGCGTGGCTGTAGGTCAGGGCGCCGGACGCGTCCGGCAGGCACAGGATCGCCGTCTCGCCCGCGGTGTCGACCGCGGCGAGATAGGGCTGGATCATCGCCGTGCGTCCCGCGGCGCAGAGCCGCTCCACGTGTGCCCGGGCGAGGGGGAGGTCCTCGGGCAGCAGATACCGGCCGGTGTCCCTGCTGCCCGCGCTGATGGTCGGCTTGATCACCCATTCCCCGCGCTCCGGCGGCGTCCAGGCCTCGCCCGGCTCGACGAAGGCCGTCGCCGTGACTGGCAGGCCGGCGGCGGCGAGGTCGTTCAGGTAGTGCTTGTCGGTGTTCCATTCCACGACGTCGGCGGGGTTGACCAGGCGCGGCACCGAACGGGCCCAGGCGACGAACTCGTCCCGCCGGGGCGCGTAGTCCCAGGGGGAGCGCAGTACGACAAGGTCATAGCCGTCCCAGCCGGCGGCCGGGTCGTCCCAGCGGACCGCGTCGACGGTCGCACCGAGCGCCAGCAGCGCGTCGCGCAACGGGTGGTCGTCGTCGTACAGGTCGGGGAACATCTCGGCCGTGACAAGAGCGATCCGGATCATAAGGATCTTGTACGCGATTCCGCGACCTCCTGCCATCGGTTATGCGGAGGCGGTGACACCCATCAACTTAGGTTCGCCTATCCTCACCACGTGCCCGTCGATGAAGGTCCGCCGCCGCTGCTCGCACTGCGCGAGGTCAGCGTCGTGCACCGCGACGAGGACGAGCCCTCGGCCGTGGGCCGGGCGACGCCGTCCGGGGTGACCTTCCCGGTCCGGGCGGGCGAGGCCGTGCTGTTGCTCGGCCCGTCCGGGTGCGGCAAGTCGACCCTCGCCCTGACCACCAACGGCCTGGTCCCGCACGTCGTCGGCGCCGAGCTCACCGGCACCGTCGAGGTCGGCGGCCGGGACACCCGCGCACACCGGGTGCCCGAGCTGGCCCGCGACGTGGCCATGGTGTTCCAGGATCCCGACGCCCAGGTCGTCACCGCCACCGTCCTCGACGAGGTGTGCTTCGGCCCGGAGAACCTGCGCCTGCCGGCGGCCGAGGTGCTGGCCCGCGCCGAGGAGGCGTTGCGCCGGGTCGGTCTGTGGGACCGCCGCGACGACGACCCGGACGGGCTCTCCGGGGGCGGCCGGCAGCGGCTCGCGATCGCCTGCGCGCTGGCGATGCGCGCCCCGCTGCTGGTGCTCGACGAGCCCACGGCGAACCTCGACCCGGCCGGCGTCGAGGAGGTCTACGCCGTGCTGCGCGAGATCGTGGCCGCCGGGGACCGGGGCATCCTGCTCGTCGAGCACAGCCTGGACACGGCGATCGAGCTGGTCGACCGCGTCGTGGTGCTCGACCGGTCCGGCCGTGTGGTCCTCGACGGTCCGGCGCGGGAGACGCTCGGTCGGCACTGCGACCTGCTCCTCGAGCTCGGCGTCTGGCTTCCCGTCAGCGCCCTCGCCGCCCTGCGGCTGCGTGCCGCGGGCGTACCGATGGAACCGCTGCCGTTGACCCCCGCCGAGCTGGCCGTGGCGCTGGACGCCCGGCCCGAGCTTCCCGCGCCCGCGGTCCGCGCGTTGCGGCCCCCGCCCGGCGATCCCGTGCTCGTCGTGGATCGGCTCACCGTCGAGCGCGGCGGCCGGACGGTGCTGCACGACGTCAGCCTGCGCGTCGGACGCGGCGAACTGATCGCCGTGGTGGGCGCGAACGGCGCCGGGAAGACCACCCTCGTTCAGGCCGCGGCCGGAGTGGTGCGGCCGCCGCGCGGCACGGTCACGGTCATGGGGCTCGACCCGGCGCGCGCCGGCGCCCGCGAGCTGGCCAGCCGGATCGGATTCGTCTTCCAGAATCCCGAGCACCAGTTCGTGGCCGGCCGCGTCGACGACGAGTTGGCCCTGGGGCTGCGGCTGCGCGGCGTGCCGGAGGACGAGGTGGCGGCCCGCGTCGAGGAGGTGCTCGCCCGGTTCGGTCTTGGCGAGTCGCGGGGTCTGCACCCGTTCCTGCTGTCGGGCGGGCAGAAGCGGCGGCTGTCGGTCGGCACCGCCGTCATCGTCCGGCCCGAGGTGCTGGTCCTCGACGAGCCGACCTTCGGCCAGGACCGCGAGCGCGCCACCGAACTGCTCGATCTGCTCACCGGCCTGCACGCCGAGGGCACCACGGTCATCGTCGTCAGCCACGACATGCAGCTCGTGGCCGAGCACGCGACCCGGGTCGTGGCGCTCGCCGACGGCCGGATCGCCGCCGACGGCCCACCCGCCGAGGTGTTCGCCGCCGACCTGCCGGGGCTGCGGCCGCCGCCGGTCGCCCGGGCCACCCGCGCGCTCGCCCGGCACCCGGGATGGCGCGCGGTGACCCGCCTCGCCGATCTGCCGGCCGCCGCACCGGTGTGCGCCTCATGAGCCTGCTCGACCTGCGGACGTACAACCCGCTGTCCAAGTTGTTCGGGACGCTCCCGCTGATGGTCCTGGTGATCGGCACCCGTGACCTGCGGACCCCGGCGGTCGTCGGCGGCGCGGCGCTGCTGCTGATCCTCACCGGCGCCCGCCCGACCGGCCGCACGGTGGCCTGGCTGCTGCTCGGCGTGCCGGCGGCCCTCGCCGTCATGACCGTGTCGTTCGGCGTCTGGACCGACCCGGCCCGGGTGTCCGGCACCCGGCTGCTCGTGAGCGTCGGAGGCTTCGAGCTGTGGTCGCGGGCGCTGGAGACCGGGCTGGCGACGGGTCTGCGGCTGGTCGCCGTGATGCTGCTGGCGCTGGTCGGCGGGCTCACCACGACCGGTCCGGATCTCGTGCGGTCGATGATCCGCCAGCTGCGGGTGCCGTACCGCATCGGCTATTCCGCCCTCGCCGCGTTCCGATTCGTTCCGCGTTTCCGCCACGAGCTCGACGTCATCCGCAGCGCCCACCGGGTGCGCGGGCTGGCCGGCGGCGGCGGCCCGATCAGCGGCCTACGCCGGTACGGCGGCTACGCGGTGCCGCTGCTCGCCGGAGGGATCCGGCACGCCGAACGGGTCTCGCTGGCCATGGAGTCCCGGGCGTTCGGCGCTCACCCCACCCGTACAGAGCGTTACGTCGTGCCGTTCCGCGTCCGCGACGCCATTCTCGTGTCCGCCCTCTGGTGCTTCACCCTCGGAGTATTCGCATGAAATCCCTCACCACCCGGTTCCTCATGACCTGCGCGGCGATCGGTGCCGCCAGCGGCGTGCTGCTCGTGCCGGTCAACCACGCCAGCGCGATCCTCGCGCCGACCGTCCCGATCGTGTACGCCGGCCTGGTCGGCTTCTGGATCCTCGGGCCGGTCCTCGGCCTGGCGGTGCTGCGCCGCCCGGGCGCCGCCCTGCTGACCACACTCATCGCCGGCCTGGTCAACGTGCCGCTCACGCCGTTCGGGCCGAGCGCGGTCGTCACCACCCTCATGGTCGGCGTGGCGGTCGAGTCCGGATTCGCCGTCACCCGGTACCGGGTCTGGAAACCCTGGCTGTTCTACGTGACGACGGTGCTCTTCACCGCGGTCTACGCGGTCGTGGCGTACGCCAGCTTCGACATGGGGTCCACGGTGGTCGCCGTGCGGGTTCTGTTCTTCGTCCTCATGCTGGCCAGCGCGACCCTGGCGACGTGGGCCGGCCTGGCACTCGCCAAGCGGGTCGCGAAGACCGGCGTCACCCGCGGCCTCGTCCGCCCGACGTCGACGGGAGCCTGACCATGGCCAGCCAGCGCAAGGCGGTCGATCCGCGCGTCCTGCTCGTCGACGTGATCCGCACCGAGCGGATCTCCCCGAACATCATCCGCGTGACGGTCGGCGCCGAAGGCTTCACGCCGCAGGGCTACGACCAGTGGTTCCGGCTCTTCCTGCCGAAGCGGGGCCAGGATCACCTCAGGCTGCCCACCCGCACGTCGAACCTCTGGTACGCCCAGTACCTCGCCACGCCCAAGGCCCAACGTCCGTGGGTGCGCAACTACACGGTCCGGGCCACCCGCCCCGAGGCGAACGAGCTCGACATCGACTTCGTCGTCCACGTCGAGCCGGACGGCACCTCGGGCCCGGCCGCGACCTTCGCGCAGACCGCCGCTCCCGGCGCCAAGGTGGGCCTGCTCGACCAGGGCCTGAGCTACAACCCGCGGCACCCGCACGACTGGACGCTGCTGGTGACCGACGAGACCGGCATGCCCGCGGTGGCCGGCATCTGCGGCTCGCTGCCGGACGACGCCAAGGGCGTGGCCATCGTCGAGGTTCCGTCGGAGGCCGACCAGCAGAAATTCCGGGTGCCGGCCGGCGTCGACCTGCGCTGGGTGGTGCGAAGCCCGCAGGAGCGCGTGCCCGGCCGCGCGGCGCTGGCCGCGCTCAAGGCGGCCACCCTGCCCTCGACGCCGGTGTACGGCTACCTCGCCGGCGAGTCCTCACTCGCCACCGGCGCCCG
This sequence comes from Actinoplanes sp. NPDC051346, assembly GCF_040682215.1. Lineage (NCBI taxonomy): Bacteria > Bacillati > Actinomycetota > Actinomycetes > Micromonosporales > Micromonosporaceae > Actinoplanes > Actinoplanes sp. NPDC051346. Next base: position 132,375 of record NZ_JBFBAJ010000002.1, read on the forward strand.
CCGGCACCTGGTCGAGGACCGCCAGGTGCCCAAGCAGAACCTGGACTTCATCGGCTACTGGCGCCACGGCCACGCCCAGCACTGACCGCGATCACTCGGCCGAAAGGACCATGGGGCAGGTAAGCCGAGTTATGTAGAGTTTCGGCATGCCGAGGACCCCGCACACCTCTCCCCAGACCCTTCGCCTGTTCGAGGCCCTGCTCGCGGACCCGGCCCGATGGCGCTACGGCTACGACCTGAGCAAGCAGACGTCACTGGCCTCGGGGACCCTGTATCCGATCCTGATGCGGCTGGCCGACCAGCGGCTGCTCGAGACCGGCTGGGAGCCGTCGGACGAGCCCGGCCGCCCACCCCGGCACATCTACCGCCTGAGTAGCGACGGAGTGACGCTGGCGCGGCAACGGCTGGCCGCTCGTGCCAGCGTCGCCGCCGACACGGCCACCGCCCGGCGTCCCCGACCGGCCGTGCGGGCACGCACCGCCGGGGGTGCGGCATGAGCGCCCCCGCCCTGACCGACCGGCAACAGCGGGAGGAAAGCCCCACCCGCCGGCTGGCGTACACCCTGCTGGCCGCGGCGGTGCGAGGGCGTCGCGGCAGGCCGGGCGGCACGTGGGGCGAGGCGATCCTCGCCGAGTTCTCGGAAACCCGCGGCGACTGGGAGGCCGTGCGATGGGCCGCGGGCGGGCTGCGGGCCGTCTGGCAGGAGCGCCGCGCCCGGGCCCGGCACCTTCCCCGCCACATCCGGATCAGCCGCCGGGTCGCCGCCGTGGTGGTGGTCGGCACCCTCGCCGGCCTTCTGGTCAACCAATTCGCCCTGACCGTCGGCTACCACCCGAGCGGAGACATGGAGCCGACCGTGTGGGTCGGTGACCGGTACCTGCTCGACAAGGTCAGCCACCGGTTCACCGGCGTCGCTCATGGCGACGTCGTCGCCGTTGCCCTGCCCGAGGGGACCGTCCTCAAGCGGGTCGTCGGGCTGCCCGGCGACACCATCGAATGCCGCGACGGCGGGGTGTTCCGCAACGGCGCGCGACTGGATGAGCCGTACCTGCCCGCCGACCCCGAGTCCGCGCGGACCGACTGCCGCACCGTCACCGTGCCGCCCGGCGACCTCTACCTGCTCGGCGACTTCCGTCTGGTGTCCCTCGACTCCCGCCACGACGTCACCTACCGCCAGGACGCCGTGCAAGGCCGGATGCTCACCCGGGTGTGGCGGCAGGTTGGCTGATCGGACAATCCGGTCCGATTCCACTTTCTGGGATGGCGGCAGAATGCTCCCGACGGCCGCGGCGCAGTCCATGGGCCATCGTGACCTGCGAATATCCTTCGATCGAGTCCACAGTGATCGATCTGGTGTGAGATGTGACATCTGGGCCCGATCTGTACAGGTGATCTTCCATGCGGTACTTGTCATCGGGCAAGGCCGCATCGATGACGGCCCACCCTCTCCGCCGCACGCGGTGAGGGCGTAGCGCATCCGAAGACATCTGGAGGACGAGGTTGAAGCGAACCTCGAGGCGTTGGCCGTTGACCCTGGCGGTCGCCACCGCGGTGACCGGCGCGGCCAGCATCACGGTGGGCCTGGTGATCGCGCCGGCCGACCAGCCGGCCACGGTGGCCGTGGCCGCCGCCCCGGCGGGCCGCCCGGCCGCGGCCGCCACCGTCGACGACACCTCCGGCACCGTGACGATCGCCCGGCCCGGTGCGAACGGCAAGGTCGAACGGGTGGAAGGTGAGCCGCTGAAGCTCGCCTCCTACGACCCGCGCGCCGGCAAGGCCCGCCTCGTCGGCGCGGCCGAGCAGGGCCGCAAGCCCAGGGCCGGTCAGCCCGCCGTCCGCAAGGGCGACGTGATCGCCAGCGGGCGCTCGTCGGCGCTGCCCCAGGGCGCGCTGGTGAAGGTCACCGACGCCCGCACGGACGCCGCCGGTCGGGTCTCCGTCGCTCCGGCGACGCTGCCCGATCTCCTGGGCGACCAGAAGATCGCCACCAGCACGCCGGTTCCCACCACCGACGTGACCGTCAAGCCGCTGTCCAAGGGCGTCACCACCCGGATCGAGCAGATCGCCGGTGGGGCCCCGCGCCCGGCCGAGCCGGCCCTGTCACCGACGACCCCGTCGTCGCCGGCAACCACGCCGGTCAGCCCGTCGTCGCCGTCCGGGCCGCCGGTCACCCCGTCGTCGCCGTCGGACGAGCCGCCGGTCGGTTCGCCGGCCATTCCCGACGAGAGCCCGTCGTCGGCAACGCCGCCGCCCACCGCCCCGCCGACCCGTCCCTCGAGCTCGGCACCGGCTCCCACCACCTCGTCCGAGACCGCCGCGCTGGACGGCGCCACCCTGCTGCCGCCGGCCGCCATCGCGCCGGCCCCGCTGGCCGCGGCCGGAGGCAAGGAACGGCACAACGTCGGCAGCGAGATCAAGCTCGATCTCGAGGTGCCCGTCGGTGAGCTCGGCTTCACCGGCACCGAGCAGGGCGGTCCCACGCTCTCCGGCTGGGTGCACCTCCAGCCCCAGGTGATCTTCAACTACGAGCGGGCGCACTGGTACAGCATCGCGCCGTCCGCGGCGGCGATCGGCATCGGCGGCGCGTACGACTACGGCTGGAAGGTGCACGCCGGCCTGGCCGGCACGGTCGACACCGGACGTAAGCCGCTGCGGCTGCCGTTCGCCGAGGTGCACGTGCACACCACCCTGCTGGTGGCCGGCTTCCCGGTGGTGGTCGACGCCGACCTGACCTACTTCTACCAGGTCTCGGCATCCGGCAAGATCACGGTCGACGCCGAGCAGAAGACCGCCGGCGAGCTGTCCCTCGGCGTCCGGTACCGCAAGGGTGAGGGCTGGTCGCGGCTTCCGCTGGCCACCTCCACGGTGACCCCCGGCGCCAAGCCGGCGATCAATGGTACGGCCGAGGCCAAGGCCACCATCGGCGCCCAGTTCGACGTCGCCCTGTACGGCTCGGTCGGCGCCGGCCTGGAATGGGCGCCCTACCTGCGGGCCGACGCCGCGGCGGGCACCAGCACCGATCCCCGGTGGGGCCTGTACGCGGGATTCGAGGCCAAGGGACAACTCTTCGCCCAGCTGAAGATCCTCGGCATCAAACTGCTCGACAAGCGGCTCGACCTGCCACCGCTGCGCAAGGAATGGCAGATCGCCGGCAGCAAGTCCACGGCCCCGGAGCCCGCACGCGGCACGGACGTCACGGGCTGACCGCCCAACGAGGAACAAGGGCCGGATCCCCGAGGGATCCGGCCCTTGTCGTCAGCGGGGGCGGGGTTCGAGCTCGGCTCGCCGGGTCCTGAGGAAGGCCTGCTCGGTCTCGGTGCCGGCCAGCGCGATCGCCTGGTCGTAGGCGGCGGCGGCCTCGTGCGCGCGGCCGAGCCGGACCAGCAGATCGGCTCGGGTGGCGGGAAGCAGGTGGTAGCCCGGCAGCTCCACACCCTCCAGCGCGGCGAGCGCCACCGCCGGCCCGTGCACCTCGGCGACCGCGACCGCGCGGTTCAGCCTGACGATCGGGCTCGGCGCCAGGGAGAGGAGCTGGTCGTAGAGCGCCAGAACCTGCGACCAGTCGGTGGCGGCCCCGTCGGTGTGCACGGCGTTGATCGCCGCCTGGATCTGGTACGGCCCCGGCCGGTTGCGCCGCAGGCAGCGGCGGACCAGGTCGTGGCCCTCGGCGATGAGCGTACGGTTCCACAGCGACCGGTCCTGATCGCTCAGCCGCACCAGTTCGCCGGCCGGGCCGAGCCGGGCCGGCCGGCGCGCCTCGGTGAGCAGCAGCAGGGCGAGCAGGCCGAGGGCCTCGGGCTCGTCGGGCATCAGCGCGGCGAGCTCGCGGGCGAGCCGGATCGCCTCGGCGCACAGATCGGTCCTGATCAGCGGTCCGCGGGTGGCCGCGTAGCCCTCGTTGAACATCAGGTAGAGCACGGTCAGGACCGGAGGCAGCCGGTCCGGCAGTTCCTCGGCGGCGGGCACCCGGTAGGGGATGCCCGCGTCGCGGATCTTCTTCTTGGCGCGCACGATGCGCTGGGCGATGGTCGCCTCCGGCACCAGGTACGCCCGGGCGATCTCCGGGACCTCGAGCCCGCCGAGCAGGCGCAGCGTGAGGGCGGTGCGGGAGTCGGGGGCGAGAGCCGGGTGGCAGCAGGTGAAAACGAGACGGAGCTGGTCGTCCTTCACCGGTCCCACCTCCTCTGGCTCGGCCGGCTGGTGCAACAGCAACGCTTGGGCGTGTCGTGCCTCGCGGGTCGACTCGCGACGGAGCCGGTCGACGGCGCGGTTGCGGGCGGTGGTCACGATCCAGGCGCCCGGGTTGGGAGGCAGCTCCTCCCACTTCTCCAGGGCCACCGCGAACGCGTCCTGGACGGCCTCCTCGGCGAGGTTGATGTCGCCGAGGAGGCGTACGAGGGTGGCCACGCAGCGGCCGTACTCCGCCCGGTAGACGCCGTCGATGTCCATGGGGGTCGGTTTTCCGTTCAGCTTTCCGGCTCGTCCTGGAAGGGCCGCACCTCGACCGGGCCCATGCAGGCCTCGGAACACTTGGCCGCCCAGCTCAGCGCCTGGTCGAGATCCTCGCACCGCAGGACCCAGAACCCGCCGATCTGTTCCTTCGACTCGGCGAACGGTCCGTCGGTCATGGTGGTCTGGCCGCTCTCGGTCCGCACGACGGTAGCGCTGTCCGGCGGCAGGAGACCCCCGCCGAACACCCACGCTCCGGCCGCCCGCAACTCGTTGTTGACCCGGTCGACCTGGGCGTAGGCCTTCTGCATTTCCTCGTCCGAGGGGAGCGGCGCGCCCTCGACCATGTGTACGGCGAGCAGGTACTGCTTCATGACGTTCCTCCGATGTGACTAGACGGGTGAATGGTGGCAGAAACTCGGTGACAGCGGCAGACGCGTCAGGCCGACAGGCGACGCGCGACGGCGGGGATCACGATGGCGGCGGCGACCAGGTGGGTGAGCATCAGCAGCGCCTTGGTGGCCGACGTGGCCTCCGCGATCACGTCCGGGACCAGCGAGAGAACGGTCAGCACCACCGTCGTACGGACGAAGGCACGCCGCGGGTGGCGAACGGTGCGCGACAGCACGGCGGCGAGGATCAGGCCGACCAGCGAGCACAACGCCGTCATGACCGCGAATCCCGGGATGGGGATGGGAGCACCGCTCACGTCGAGGCTGACGCCGGCCGCCCGGCCGACAGCGGCCACCGCCATGGTCGCGGCGCCGGCGGCCGCCGTGGCGGCGACTCCGGTCCCGATCAGCGCGAGCATGCCGGAGCCGGTGGCGCGGGTCGTGGTCTTCGCGGTGATGGTCATCATGGCCTCCGGTGGATCCGCGAGCCGGCTCGGTGCCGGTCTCTCACCAGGGCTACGAACGGGACCGGCGCCAATCGACAGGTCCGCCGAAGATTTCGAGTTTCTTTTTTCGTACGCATACTGATCGCATGATCGGCAAGGTGGCTCTGCGCGACAGGGACGTCGAGTATGTCCTGTGGAGATTTTCCTGAGGCTACCCGGGGAACTGGAGGTCGAGGTGGGCGTCCAGGGCGGCCAGGGCCTGGTCGGGGGAGTAGTGGCCACAGAGCAGGTAGACGCCCAGCCCCTCCATCAGCGCCAGCAGGTTCGCCGCGGCGGCGGCCGGGGCCGGGCCGGGAAGCAGGCCCGCGATGAAGCGGAGCATCGCCGTGGTGTCGCGGCGCAGGCTGGACGCGGCCTCCGGGCGCACCGCCGTGTACGCCAGGAAGGCGAGCGCCACCCGGCCGTTCTCGCGGCTCTGCTCGCCCAACGGCAGCAGGGCGACGATCAGCGTACGCAGCAGCAGCCGCGCCGGTGGGTCGTCGCCCAGCCGGCCGATCGCCTCGGTGAGCCGGGTCCGGCTCCGCTCCCGCACGACCGACAGGGCGAACGTCATCATCTCGTCCTTGGTGCGGAAGTAGTGCTGCACCAAGCCGGTCGAGACGCCGGCAGCGGCGGCAACGTGCCGCAGGCTCACCGCTTCCAGGCCCTGATCCGCGGCCACCCGCATCAGCGCGTCGGCGATGAGCCGGCGACGTTCCTGATGATCAACCTTCTTCGGCATGGGTCGCGGCCTTCACGTGACCGAGCGCCTTCCGGACGAGGGCCTCGGGGTCGTCGGCGTACAGTCTCAGCTCCTCGACCGGCTCGGATTCGCCCTGCGGCAGCAGGACGGTGGTGGGGCGGCGCAGCCGGACGTCGACGCTGGTCTGGCTCCCCGCCACGATGTGCAGGACCCGGCGGCCGTGGTCGTCCTCGTACTGCACCGACTTGCTGGACGGCATCGAGCGGTAGCTCTTGCTCACCGACTCGATCTGCTCCCAGGCCACGGTGAAGTCGGGGCCGGCGCCCATCCGCACCCGGATGCCGGCGTCGCCGACCACGTGCGGGTGGATCTTGAGGCTGGCGAGGAGGCCGAGCATCCAGAGCAGGCCCCAGATGCTGAGCACCAGCATGATGAGGCGGGCCGGTTGCCAGGGCACCACGTTCTTGATGATGATGTCGAGGATCGGGATCTCCACGACCGACAGGGCGATGAGAACCCCGAGGATCGGCTTGACCACACCGAGGTACGAGAAGGTTTCGTCGCCCGGGGCGAGCTCCAGCGGCTTGCGGCGTGCCCAGACGTACATGCTGCGCCACATTGCGGCTTCCATCTCGGCGGCCCGGCGCAGGAGCGGGCCCGTCTTGCCGGCCATCCTGGTTCACCCCTTCCCTTTGCGGTGCAGTCGTATTGCAACCGAGGATAGCCGACGTTCCAATACAACTGCAATGCCAACGGGTGGGGCGGCCGGCGGCAGCGGGCTTGCGGTGACCCTGAGGCCGGTGCTGCGGATGGGGTCGGTACGGCGATCAGCCGGACCTCGCCGGCGGCCGCCGGCTCGGTACCGGGCCTCAAGCGAGCCTCAAGATGGCGGCGCGCCCGCCGATTGACCTTTGGTGGCGGCGCGGGTGCCGCGGAGGGGAGGCAACGTGCTCGGCACGCGTACGGAAGCAGCGGAGCAGCTCGCCGACCTGCTGCGGACGGCCCGGCAGTCGCTGGGTCTGGGGTCCGCCTTCCTCACTCGGATGGACGGCACGACCCAGCACCTGGAGGCCGTCGACTCCACAATCCCGGACATGTTCTCCGTCGGGATGGCCCAGCCCCAGGAATCCTCGTTCTGCCAGGCGATCATGGACGGCCGGCTGCCGCCGGTGATGGCGGACGTCACCGACTACCCCGAGGCCATGGCGTTGCCGGGCGGCAAGGTGCCCTGGCTGCGCAGCTTCGTCTCGGTGCCGGTGGTCCTCAGCGACGGCACGGTCTATGGCACCTTCTGCGCGGCCGGCTTCCCCACGGACCCCGCGCTCGCCTCCCGCGACCGGGCACTGATGGACGTGCTGTCGCACGCCGCGTCGGTGATCATCGAGCCCGGCCTGCGGGAGTTGGCCCGGCACGCAGAGATCTCCGACCGCCTCACCCCGGTCCTCAACGCCGGCGGGCCGGTCGTCCTGCTCCAGCCGATCGTCGACCTGGCGAGCCGGCGGCGGGTGGGCGCGGAGGCACTGAGCCGCTTCCCTCGGGAATGGAACCTGCCCCCGGACCGCTGCTTCGCCGAAGCCCACGCCATCGGCGAGGGACACCGGCTCGAGATGCTGGCCTTGCGGCGGGCCGCGGCCCACCTGGACCGCGTGCCGCACTACGTGACGATGAACGTCTCGCCCGCGACCCTGCTGACCAAGGCCTGCACCCGGTTGCTCCAGGGCTTCCCCCTGGACCGGGTGGTGCTGGAGCTCTCCGAGCACGAACCGGTCGAGGACTACGACGCCCTCAAGGCCGTGCTGGCCCCGCTGCGGGCCCGCGGCATGCGGCTGGCCATCGACGACGTCGGGGCGGGATTCTCGTCGCTTCGGCACATCGTGGTCACCGCGCCGGACGTCATCAAGCTGGACCGCAGCATCGTCACGGGCATCGGCGCCGACTCGGTCCTGAGCGTGGTGACGCATTCCCTGGTCGACCTCGCCCGAGCCACGGGCGCCACAGTGGTCGCCGAGGGCGTCGAGACCGAAGCCGACGCCGCGGCACTGGCCGCCGTCGGCGTCGACCTCGGTCAGGGTTGGCACTTCGGCCGGGCTACCAGCCCGGAGGAATTGCGCGAGGACTACGCGGTCGCTCTCTCGGTGTAAGGCCGCGTAAAGCTGGCCCGTGGCTCACGGCACGAGTACGAGTCGGCCGCGCAGTCCACCGGCGGCCATCCGCTCGTGGGCTTCGGCCACGCGCGCCAACGGCAGCGTTTCCGCGACCCGCAAGGTGAGCTGGCCGGCCTCGGCCAGTTCCGCCAGTTCCGCCAGCCGAGCGCCGTCGGCGAACACCTCCTGTACCACGACCCGGGTGCCGCGCAACGGCGGCGGGGCGAACGGTGCGACCAGCGCGACGAAGACGCCACCACCGCGCAGCGCCTCGTGCGCCCCGATCCCGACGACGGCGGCGTCGATGACCGCGTCGACCCCACCGGGAACCAGGTCCCGCACCGCCGCGCCGAGCCGATCCGTACGTGGCACCACGTGATCCGCGCCCAGGCGCCGCAACAGCGGCTCGTCCGCGGCGTCGGCGGCCGCTACCGTCCGGATGCCGCGGAGCGCCGCGAGCTGAAGCGCGATGCCACCCACCATGCCGGCGGCGCCGGTAACCAGAAGGGTCTGCCCCCGTTGCAGCCCGGCCAGTTCCAGCGATCGGTCCGCCGTCAGCCCCGCCAGCGGCAGGGTGGCGGCCTCGGCGTCGTCGATGCCCGCCGGGGCGCGAGCGACGGCACTCTCGTCGAGCACCACCTGTTCGGCCTGGGTGCCGGCGGCGGAGAGCAGGTCACGGAGCCCGATCACCCGGTCTCCGGTGGTGAAGCGGGTGACGCCCGGACCGGTCGCGGCCACCTCACCCGCCACGTCCCAGCCGAGGGCGACGGTCGGGGCCGGGGCGAGGAGGCCGGCCTCGGTGATCCGGCCCGCCCGGGTGGAGAGGTCGATGCGGTTGACCGCGGCGGCGGCGACCCGGATCAGCACCTGTCCCGGGCCGGGCCGGGGCGGCGGGACGTCGGCGATTTCGAGAACTTCGGGGCCGCCGAAGCGGCGGACGATGACTGCTTGCATGCCGTCGACGCTAGAAAGAATAGGGTGCATCGGTAAGAAGGCACCTCGAAGTGCCTGGGGTACCCGGAGGTTTCTGACCATGGCCACCGCTTCCGCCGCCGAGCGCCGCGACCTGGCGCGTCGGGCATACAACGCCAACCTGGCCGAGTGCCCGGGACACGAACTGCTGTCCACGTTGAGCGACAAGTGGCTGACCCTGGTGGTCAGCGCGCTGGCCGACGGGCCGCTGCGGCACGCCGACCTTGCCCGTACCGTTGCGGGGGCCACCCAGAAGATGCTCACCCAGACCTTGCGCAAACTCGAGCGTGACGGTCTGGTCAGCCGGACCGTCACGGCATCGGTGCCGGCCCGCGTGGATTACGCGCTGACCCCGCTGGGCGAGGCGCTGCTGCCGTTGCAACGCGCCGTCAAGGAGTGGGCGGAGACCCACATCCCGCAGGTCCACGCCGCCCGGGCGCGATATGACGCCCAGTGACCCTTCCCGACATGGTGAAGCCCGGGGATATGGCCAATCCCCGGGCCTCTCGGTACCACCGAATTGCACACACCAGCACGTTTAAGAGCGTGGATCATTCGTCACGACAACGGGTTTTGCCTTTAAACTACCGCCGCTCGAAGCGCGGCGGACCGGACTTGAACCGGCATCCGCTGTCCTCGTCCGACGCTCGGTCGACCTGGTGATCGGTGGTGAATGCTGACATTGGAGCGAGAATCTGAGTTTCATACCGGCTGCCTCTGCCAGTTGGGCTACCCCCGCGCGGTGGTGCGGGGGGCGGGACTCGAACCCGCACTGACACCGGTTTCTTCAGTTTCAGCCTCAGCTGTCAGCTTCGCGCCGGGTTTCCGGCGCACCCCCGCGCTCCCACGGGGGAATCGGTGACGACTACCCGAACAGGTAGTCGAAGACGGCCGCGCCGACCCGCTGGTCGGCGGCCTCGGTGTTGTTGGCCTCCTCGCGCGCGAACTTCACCGCGGTCTGCAATGCCAGCACCCGGTCGAGGATCTCGTTGACCCGCTTGGCCGGCAGCGCTCCCGAGAACTTCACGGTCGTCCAGTATCCAACGGTGACGTCCTCGTAGTACACCTCCACCTGTGCGGGGTGCTTGTCGGTCGCCTCGGCCTTGACGTGGTTGCGCGGCACCTTCTTGGTGCGGTTGGTGCGCACCGGCTCCGTACGCCAGCTGTCCGTGGAATCGTCGCGCAGCCAGGACTCGGCGGCGTCGAGCACCGGGAGCTTCTTGACGAACGTGTGGAGGTCGACGAGCTGCTTCTCCAGGAACAGCAGGTAGGTCACCGGAACCTGGGCGGCGATGGTGCGTCCGTCGACCACCACATCCGCGCGTGCCACGCAGTTCGTCCAGTCCTTCGTCGCCGTGACGTCGAACATCCGGGTCAGCGTGCCCGCGACCCCGCGCAGGATGTCCTCCGCCTTGATCTGCACCCGCGTCGACTCGGCGGGCAGCTGCTCGCCCTCCTCGTCCTTCGGCTGGTACGTCCGGGAGATGCCGGCGAGCGGGCCGGTCTTCTGCACGGCGTGGTGGGCCTCGCTCAGCTCGGCGAAGGCCTTGCTCTTGACGCCCTTCTCCACGGCGATGATCTGGTTCAGCTTCGGCACGATGTCCCCTTTCAGCGCAGCGAACGGTACACCGGTCGATCAAGGAATCCGAATTATTTTCCGTCCGCGCTGCCCGCCAATGCGCTGCGGAAAAGGCGGAAATATCGCATAGAGTGACTATGAGCCACCGCGCGGCGGTGGACCGCCACTAGAGGGCTGGCACGAGCGGGAGCGCACATGGCAAAGCAGATTCTGACGCTACTCACCGACGACCTGGATGGAAAGGAGGCCGACTACACCATCGAATTCGGCCTCGACGGCGTCAATTACACGATCGACCTGCACGAAAAGAACGCCGGTAAGCTGCGCAAGGCGCTCGGCCCGTACGTCGCCGCCGCCACCCGAATCGGCCGCCCCACCTCGGGCCTGACCCGCCGCGGCGCCGCGACCGGGACGGGGCGTACGTCGCGGGACGAGAACCAGGCCATCCGGGAATGGGCCACGAACAACGGTTGGGCGGTCAACGAACGGGGCCGCATTCCTACCGCGGTGGTCGAGGCGTACCGCAGCCGCTGACGCGTCGCCGGGCACCGAAAAGTGTCATAGGTGCCCGCCATTATGGCGTCATGGCTCAGCCCTCACCGACGCGTCAGCCGTCGACGGAACTGCCCATCAACGACGTCCGCACCCGGCTCACCGCCCTGGCCCGCATGACCAACCTGACCGGCGCGGTCACCGTCATCACCGAGGGCGGCCACCCCATCGCCGCCCTCGTCCCCGCCGACACCGCCCGAAGTCGAAGCGAGGCTCAGGCGGCCCAGGCCCGCCAGCAGGCGGCCGCCCGGGGGTGGCAGCAGCGCCTCGACACCATGCGCCAGGAGCTTCGCCTGCAACATCAGCAAAGGGCGGACGACCTGCAACGCGCGCTCCAGGAGGCGTGGGCGCTGATCGACCAGCTATGCCCCGCGGACCGTCACCGCCGGCTGGATCAGCTACGCGTCCTGCATCGAGCGTTGTGGGCGGAGGGCGAGCAGTCGGGATCGGCCTAGCATGGCAACGATGATCCGACATGCGTTCCTGGAGTCGGCAGAGGTCGCCGCGGCCCTGCTGCGCGAGCCGGTGCTGGCCGAACGATGGCCCCGGCCCAGCGCTCTGCCCGACTTCTCCACCGGAGGCCTTGCCCGTCACCTGGCCAACCAGGTGATCCACAGCGTGACCCTCCTCGGCGCCGAGCCGGGGGCATCCGCCATCGCGGTCCTGGAGCATTTCACCGGCAACGGGTGGGTGACCTCGGGCGTCGACAGCGCCGACAACGTCGACATCCGGCATCGCAGCGAGCGGGCCGCCGCCGCGACGACTCCCGAAAGGCTCGCCGGGGACGTCGACGCCGCGCTGAGCGAGCTGCGGGTCCTGGTGCCGGCGCAGCCCGCGGATCGCATCGTCGACCTCGGGGAGTGGGGGCTGACCGTCGACGACTTCCTGCTGACCCGCGTCCTGGAGTTGGTCGTCCACGCCGATGATCTGGCGGTCACTCTGGGCCTGCCGACGCCGCCCCTGCCCGACACCGCGACCGAGGCGACGATTCAGCTACTCAGCCGGATAGCGGCGTGGCGACACGGGCCGTTGACCGTGGTCCGGGCTCTCGCCCGGCGGGAACGGGCGCCCGCGTCGATCGCGGCTCTCTGACATTGCGGCAATGCACGACAAGCCCGGTCGACCCGAGGGCCGGCCGGGCTCGTCGGTGCGAGCGGGATCAGGCCAGGTCGAACCGGTCGAGTTCCATGACCTTGGTCCAGGCCGCGACGAAGTCGGCCACGAACTTCCCGCGGGCGTCCTCGCTGGCGTAGACCTCCGCGAGGGCCCGCAGCTGGGAGTTGGAGCCGAAGATCAGATCGACCGCGGTGGCGGTCCACTTCAGCTGATCGGTGGCCGAGTCGCGGATCTCGTAGACGTGCTCCTCGGACTCCGACGCCTTCCACCGGGTCCCCGGGGAGAGCAGATTGGCGAAGAAGTCGTTGGTGAGCACGCCGGGCCGGTCGGTGAGCACGCCGTGCTGGGCGCCGCCGACGTTGGCGCCGAGGGAGCGCAGACCGCCGATGAGGACGGTCATCTCGGGCGCCGTCAGGTCCAGCATGTAGGCGCGGTCGACGAGCAGCACCTCCGGCTGAGTCTTCTCGCCGGCCCGCAGGTAGTTGCGGAAGCCGTCGGCACGCGGCTCGAGGACCCGGAAGGACTCGGCGTCGGTCTGTTCCTGGCTGGCGTCGGTGCGGCCCGCGCGGAACGGCACGGTCACCTCGACGCCGGCGTCGCGCGCCGCCTTCTCGACGGCGGCCGAGCCGGCCAGCACGATCAGGTCGGCGAGCGAGATCTGCGCGCCGCCGGCCCCGTTGAACTCCCGCTGGATGCCCTCGAGGGCGGTCAACACCGTCGCGAGCTGCTCGGGCTGGTTGACCTCCCAGCCGCGCTGCGGCTCGAGGCGGATCCGGGCGCCGTTGGCGCCGCCGCGCTTGTCGGTGGACCGGAAGCTCGCGGCGGAGGCCCAGGCGGTGGAGACCAACTGGGCGGTCGTGAGGCCGGACTCCAGCACCTTCGCCTTGAGGGCGGCGACGTCGGCGTCGTTCACGAGCTGCTGGCCGGCGGCCGGCACCGGGTCCTGCCACAGCTGGGCCTCGGGGACCCACGGTCCGAGGAAGCGGCTGACCGGGCCCATGTCGCGGTGCAGCAGCTTGTACCAGGCCTTGGCGAAGGCCAGCGCGAACTCGTCGGGATTCTCCAGGAAACGGCGGGAGATTTTTTCGTACGTCGGGTCGAAACGCAGCGACAGGTCGGTCGTGAGCATCGTCGGCTTGTGCTTGCGGGACGGATCGTGAGCGTCCGGGATGATCTCCTCGGCGTCCTTGGCGACCCACTGCTTGGCGCCGCCGGGGCTCGTCGTGAGCTCCCATTCGTAGCCGAAGAGGATCTCGAAGAAGCGGTTGCTCCACTGCGTCGGCCGGTCGGTCCACGTCACCTCGAGACCGCTGGTGATGGTGTCACCGCCCTTGCCGCTGCCGTGGCTGCTCAGCCAGCCCAGGCCCTGCGCCTCCAGCGGCGCACCCTCGGGCTCGGGCCCGACGTGGTTGTCGGCGGGGCCGGCGCCGTGGGTCTTGCCGAAGGTGTGACCGCCGGCGATGAGGGCGACGGTCTCCTCGTCGTTCATCGCCATCCGGCCGAAGGTCTCCCGGATGAAGAACGCCGCGGCCTGCGGGTCCGCGTTGCCGTTCGGCCCCTCGGGGTTGACGTAGATGAGACCCATCTCGGTGGCACCGAACTCGTCCGCCAGCTTGGCGTCGCCCAGGTAGCGCGCGTCGCCGAGCCAGGTGTCCTCCGGGCCCCAGAAGATCTCCTCCGGCTCCCACACGTCCGCCCGGCCGAAGGCGAAACCGAAGGTCTTGAAGCCCATCGACTCCAGCGCCACGTTGCCGGCGAGCACCAGCAGGTCGGCCCACGAGATCTTCTGCCCGTACTTCTGCTTGACCGGCCAGAGCAGCCGCCGGGCCTTGTCGAGGTTGGCGTTGTCGGGCCAGCTGTTCAGCGGGGCGAACCGCTGGTTGCCGTCGCCGGCGCCGCCGCGGCCGTCGTGGATGCGGTAGGTGCCCGCGGCGTGCCAGCTCAGCCGGATCATCAGCCCGCCGTAGTGGCCGAAGTCGGCAGGCCACCACTCCTGCGAGGTGGTGAGCACCTCGACGATGTCACGCTTGAGGGCCTCGACGTCGAGCTTGGCGAACTCCTTGGCGTACTCGAAGTCGTCCCCCAGCGGGTTGCCCTTCGACGAGTGGGAGTGCAGCACCGCGAGGTCGAGCTGGTTGGGCCACCAGTCCCGGTTGGTCCGCGGCCGACCGCCGGTCTTCGGCGTCGGCGAGTCGATCGCCGGGTTCTCGCTCTCGCTGCCGTGCGCGGTCACGGAGTCGTGCGCGACCGGACATCCGGCCGCCGCCTTCTGGTCCACCCCCTGCGCGTTGGAGGAGGCGTTGTCCTGAGTGTCGCTCATCTGTTTCCTTCCGAACTGCTCGGATCACTGGGGAGTGTGTCGGTCGCGCAGTCGGGGCAGGTGCCCCAATAGACGACCTCCGCCTCGTCGACCACGAAGCCGTGGTCGTCGTCGGCGGTCAGACAGGGGGCATGGCCGACGGCGCAGTCGACATCGGCGATCGCACCGCAGGAGCGGCACACGACGTGATGGTGGTTGTCCGCCACCCGCGACTCGTAGCGGGCGGTCGCGCCGGCGGGCTGGATGCGCCGCACCAGACCGGTGTCGGTGAGCGCACGCAGCACGTCGTACACGGTCTGGTGAGAGACCGAGGGGTAGTCGGAGCGCACCAGCGCGATCACCGTGTCGGTGTCGACGTGCGGATGGTCGCGCAGCGCGGCGAGCACCGCCAACCGGGGCCGGGTCACGCGCAACGAGACCGCCCGCAGCTGAGCCTCGAAGTCGGACGTCACCGGATGACCTTAGGACTCTTGTCTGGAATAAATCAAGTTTACCGACCGGCGTCGGCGCTCCTCACCCTATGGCGCCGTTGGCTGACGACGCCGGGATTCGACGGTCAGGGGCTCTTGCGCCGCTGGCGCAGGGCGCGCATCGACACCTGCGAGCCGCAGGTGGAACTGCAGTAGGCGCCGGAGGCGTTGCGGGTGCGATCGAAGAACCCGAAGTGGCACGGGGGATTGCGGCAGGCCTTCAGTCGGCCCCATTTGTCGGTGGCCGCGGCATCCGCGACCGCGGCCAGGATCGCCCCGAGGGCGCCCGCCACCCCCGACTGCTCGGACGCGAGCGCGGCGCCCTCGGCCGTAATGATGGGCACCAGCGGGTGCAGCGACGCCGTCCGGCGCAGCTGGCTTTCCGCGGCGGCGAGCGCCTCGTCGTTGCCGTCCTCGGCGCCGGAATGGGCCAGCAGCACCGTGACCAGGGCATCGCGCAGCTCGCGCGCGCTGGCCGCATCCGCCGTCGTGACCACGACGTCGGGCCCGATCAACCCGGCCGTCGACAGCCACTCCGCCAGGGACCCGGCGTCGCCGAGCCGATCGGTGCCGACGCCGCCGTGGACCTTGGTGTTGATGAAGTCGAGCACCAGAACCGTTCCCGCCGGGGGAGCGAGGGGGCTACGCGCCGTGCCGTCGACCATGCGGCAAGCATATCGAACAGCGGTGGTCAACCTGAGTGGCCCACAACACTTCCGCGGATGGGGTCTTTGATGTTGCGAGCTAACCGGTTACGGTCGCAACATGACAACTTCGGCTCCCGCTCAGACCTGGTTCATCACCGGCGCCACCTCCGGCATCGGACGTCAGCTCACCCTCGCCGCGCTCCAGCGAGGGGACAACGTCGCGGCCCTCGCCCGCACCACCAGCGGCCTCGACGACCTCGCCCAGCAGTTCGACACCACCCTGCTCACCCTGACCGCCGACGTCCGCGACGAGGCCGCCGTCCAGAACGCGGTCCAGCGCACCGTCGCCGCCTTCGACCGCATCGACGTCGTGGCCAACAACGCCGGCTACGGCCTCTTCGGAGCAGTCGAGGAGGCCAGCGACGCCCAGGCGCGGGCCGTCTTCGACACCAACGTCTTCGGCGTCCTCAATGTCCTCCGCGCGACCCTGCCGGTGCTGCGGGCCCAACGATCGGGCCACATCCTGCAAGGCTCGTCCGTCTACGGGCAGTCCGCCCACCCCGGAGTGGGTCTGCTGGCCGCCACCAAGTACGCCGTCGAGGGGCTCTCCGACGCCCTGGTCGCCGAACTCGCCCCGCTCGGCATCAAGGTGACGATCGTCCAGCCGCAGTTCACCGCCACCGGATTCCTGTCCAACCTGGCCGTCGCCGACCCCACGCCCGACTACGACCCCACCGTCCGCGCGGTGCGGCAGGGAATTGGCGAACTCCCGTCCTCGGCGTTCGCCGACGCGGCGGGCATCGCGGCGGCCATCCTCGCGACGGTCGACGCCGACACCGCACCCCTGCGACTGGCCCTGGGCGAGGCGAGCGCCGAAGGCATGCGCACCGCACTGCGGGCCCGGCTGCGCGACCTGGACGGATGGACCAAAATCGTCGCCGCCGCCTGACCCGGAGCCCGACCCGGGCAACTCCACGCTGGAGCTGCCCGGGTCGGAACGCGTCACGACTGGCCTCGGCCGCCCAGCACGTCCACACCGGAGGGACAGGTACGTGCATCGACTTTGCGGCGGCATCCCCTCGGCTGGTGGGCTAGGGTAGGGAAGGCCGGTGTGCACCGCAGGCTGCCAAGAACACGGATCGACGACGGGTTCTGTGCCACCGCGACCGGCCTTCCCCGGATCGGCGCCAACCGGTCCGGTACTTGAGTCGCGTTCCGGCTGGGCCTGCGTCCAGCATCGGCGTTCAAGGGATGCGTATGGAAGACAATCACCGTCTGCCACCGTCTCCACCCTGCGGCGACCTCGCCGCCCGGCTCCGCGCCGCCCGCGAAGCGGCCGGGCACAGCCTCGCGACCATGGCGGCCTTGACCCATTTCAGCAAGCCCTACCTCGGCCACGTCGAGACCGGCCACCGCCAACCCACCCCGGACGTCGTCGACCGCTACGAACAGGTCCTCGGCGTCCCTATCGGCATCCCCCACGACCCGGTTCGCGCCGCCCATGAATGGCTCTGTGGCGGTCAGTCGCCCGCCGAGCCACGGCCAAAGGCCGGCCGCCGCCTCGGGGCTGGGCAGATGTCCCGGTGGGAAGCCCGAGTGGTGGCGTTGCGGCACCGCGACGACGTGGTCGGCAGCCGGGAATTGCTGCCCGAGGTCCGTGCCGAACTCGACCGGGTCACCCGGCTGGCCGCCGAGGCGGTCTACACCGACCGGCTTGCCGTCCGTCTGCACACGGTGATCGCCGAGCTTGCGCAACTCGTCGGCTGGATCGCCTCCGATGCCGGGTTCTACCGCTACGCCGAGCAGGCCTACCTCACCGGCGTCGCGGCGGCCGACATCGCCGGCGACCGGGCCCTCGGGGCGCAGCTGCTGTCCAGCCTCGCCTACCAGATCACCACCGTCGGCAAACGCGAAGACGGCCTACTCATCGCCAGAACCGCTGTCGCCGGCGCCGCCGACGCGACCCCGACTGTGCGCGCGCTGCTTCTGGAACGCCTCGCCTGGGCCGCCGCCCGCTGTCACGATCGGAATGCTTGTCAGCGCGCCCTGGACGCGGTCGATGACGCCTTCGACCGACGCACCCCCGAGGTCGGCGAGCCGGAATGGGTGTACTGGCTTGACCGGAACGAGATCGACGTCATGGCCGCCCGCTGCCACATTCAACTCGGCCAACCGGCGGAGGCCGAACCGTTGCTGATCCACGCTCTGGCCGGCTACCACCCGGACCACCTTCGTGAAGTCGGCCTCTACCGGACCTGGCTCGCCGAGGGCTACGCCCGCACCGGCAACCTCGACGCGGCCCGCACCCAGCTCGCCCAGATCGACACCAGCGCCGTCTCCGCCGGGTCTGTACGCCTCCAGCGCCGCATCGACGCTGTCACCCGTCTGATCGGCGCCGAGAGCCACCGGGGGCGGCCGGCCTCGTCACGCGGTTGCCGGTGCGCGATCGGTTGCCAGCTTCACCGCTATGAGACCCAGAGCGGTACCGGTCACCTGCCGCTGCACGCGCAGCCAGCCGGGATGCTGCGCCAGGAAGACCGCGATTCCGCCGGCCATCAGCACCAGCAGGCCGTTGACCAGAAGGCTCACGACAATCTGCATGCCGCCGAGCAGGAATCCTTGAAGGACCAGGTGCCCCGCCCGTACGTCGATGAACTGGGGGATGAGTGAGGCGTACATGATGGCGGCCTTGGGGTTGAGGAGGTTTGTCAGCAGGCCCATGGCGAAGAGCCGGCGGTTGGAGTCCGGGGGCAGGTCGACCGGCGCGAACACGGACGCGCCGCCCGGACGCAGCGTCTTCCATGCCAGCCAGCCGAGGTAGGCGGCGCCGGCGAGTTTGACCGCCGTGTAGAGCTCGGGTACGGCGGTGAAGACGACCGACAGGCCGAATGCCGTGGCGGCGACGTAGCAGAGGAAGCCGGCGCCTACGCCGATGAGGGAGACGAGTCCGGCGCGGCGGCCCTGGGTGATGCTGCGGGACACGACGTACATCATGTTGGGCCCGGGGGTCAGCACCATTCCGAGCGCGACCATGGTGACGCCTAGGGCTGCTCCAGC
Source organism: Actinoplanes sp. NPDC051346 (assembly GCF_040682215.1). Taxonomy (NCBI): domain Bacteria; kingdom Bacillati; phylum Actinomycetota; class Actinomycetes; order Micromonosporales; family Micromonosporaceae; genus Actinoplanes; species Actinoplanes sp. NPDC051346. Next base: position 151,261 of record NZ_JBFBAJ010000002.1, read on the forward strand.
AGTGATCATGATCCGACGCTGTCATGCCCGGCCGGGCCGGTCCACGGCCAATCGCCGCCGGGTGGCTCCGCGCTCCTCGTTCAGCTGGTCCGCATGCGTTCGTAGAGTCCGCGTAGCGCGGTGCCGCCGGCCTGCCGGCGGGACCGGTCGAGCAGGACCAGGACGGTCTCCGCGAGCTCGGCCGACGTGCGCACGTGCTGCGGCGCGATCCGTTCCGCGGTGAGCAGGAAGCGGATCGCCTCGCGGTCGCGTCCGCCGAGGAGGGCCAACGCCCGGGCGGTGTCGGCGTAGTAGAAGACCTGCCGGACGCCGACCGGGATCGCCGGGTCGGTGTGCCGGGCGATCTGCACCACCTGGGCCGGGTCGCCGTGGTCGACCTCGATGCTCATCCGCCAGATGTTCACGTTGGTGGGGCCGAAGAACATGCTCATCGTGTTGGTCTCGCCGGTCCGACGGGCCAGGCCGGCCGCCTCGGTCAGCCAGTCCCGGCTGTCGTCGAGTCGCCGCCGGCACTGGCTGGCCAGCGCGGCGACCAGGTGCAGGAAACCGAGCACCTCCGGGCCGCCGGGCCGGCCGAGGTGTCGGCCCAGGTCGTCCACGGCCCGCTCGGCGAGCGTCTGTCCCCGTTGGTACGACCCGCAGGCGGTGGCCGCCCTGGCCAGCGCGTACGCCGCGTGTCCCCGCAGCACCGGGTCGCCGGACGCGTCCGCCGCGTCGCGGCATCGCTCCGCGCCCAGCCAGGCGTCCGCGGGATGCCCGAGGTTGCGCAGCACCGAGGAGGCGATGGAGGTCGCGTCGCAGAGCAGTCGCAGTGCCTCGCTGTGGTCGGGGCCGGCCGTCTCGGTGTGCAGGTCGCGCAGCAGGTCCGGGAGTAGGCGGGCGGCGCCGGCGTAGTCGCAGGCCTGGTGCAGGGCATCGGCCAGGGCGACGCTGCGGGCCAGTTCGGCGATCGGCGGCGCGGGCCCGGCCGGTGGCTCGCTCAGGTCGATGTCGATGAGGGCCCGGCGCAGGCCGAGCACGCTGGCCCGGGCCGCGGCGGTCGCCCGGTCGGGTGCCGGCACTTCGGTGCCGGCCAGGTCGGCCGGCGCGCACTGCAACGCGCCGGCGATGGCCGCCAGCGTGAACCGGTTGTCGGCCGCTTGGAGTCCCCGTTCGATCCGGCTCCAGGTGGCGTGCGAGATGCCGGCCCTGCTGGCGGCGTGCCGGATGCTCCACCCGCGCAGGAGGCGGCGCGCGCGGATCCGTTCGCTGACCGCGGGGTCCGCGCTCCGTCGTGGGGTCATACGAGCGACGGTAGCGCCGCCGCTCCCAAGTGGTGGTTCATCCCTGTACCACCGCGGTCGGGGCTCGTCAGAACAGGTGGTAGCGCTGGGTCATGGGCAGCTCGGGGACCGGATCCGGCTCGACGACCTCGCCGTCGACGCGGACCGTGAACGTGTGCGGGTCCACCTCGATGCGCGGCGTCACGTCGTTGAGGGGTAGGTCCGCCTTGCTCACCGAGCGGGTGTCCGCCACCGGCGCGAGGGCCCGCTTGAGCCCGATCCGGTCGCCGAGCAGCGCGTCGATCGCCGCCGGGGCGACGAAGGCCACCGACGTCACCGCCGGCACGATACCGTAGGAGCCGAACATGGGGCGGGGCAGCATCGGCTGGGTCGTCGGGATCGAGGCGTTGGTGTCGCCCGTCTGCGCGTACGCGATCATGCCGCCCTTGATGACGAGCGCCGGCCGTACGCCGAAGAACGCGGGGTCCCACAGCACGAGGTCGGCGAGCTTGCCGGGTTCGACCGAGCCGACCCGCTCCGCCATGCCGTGCGCGACGGCGGGGTTGATCGTGTACTTGGCGACGTAGCGCCGGGCGCGCAGGTTGTCCGCGGCGCCGTCGCCGGGCAGGGCGCCCCTGCGGGCCTTCATCACGTGGGCGGTCTGCCAGGTGTGCGTGACGACCCCGCCGACGCGGCCCGTCGCCTGCGAACCCGAGCCGATCATGGAGATCGCGCCGAGGTCGTGCAGCAGGTCCTCGGCGGCCATCGTGGACGGCCGGGTCGGGTTGGTCGAGGACGGCAGCACGTTCGGGTGGGCGGCGACGGTGATGATGTCCGGCGCGTGCCCGCCTCCCGTCCCCCCGGTGTGGCACGCGTGGATCGACCGCCCGGCGATGGCCCGCATCGTCTCCTCGACGAATCCGGCCTCGTTGAGGGTGTCGGTGTGGATCGCGACCTGGACGCCGGACGCGTCGGCCACCTTCAGTGCCGCGTCGATGACGGCCGGGGTGGTGCCCCAGTCCTCGTGCAGCTGGAAACCGCCCGCGCCGCCGCGCAGCTGCTCCCAGAGCGAATCCTCGCTCATGGTGTTGCCCTTGCCGAGCAGCAGCACGTTGACCGGCCAGGTGTCGAGGGCTTCGAGCATCCGGGCCAGGTGCCAGGGGTTGGGGGTGACCGTGGTCGCCCTGGTGCCCTCGGCCGGCCCGGTGCCGCCGCCGATGATCGTGGTGGTGCCGCTCGCCAGGGCGGTGTCCAGGATGGTGGGACTGACCAGGTGCACCTGGCTGTCGATCGCGCCGGCCGTCAGGATCTTCCCGTTGCCCGCGATGATCTCGGTGCCCGGTCCGATCACCAGATCGGGGTGGACGCCGTCCATGGTGTCGGGGTTGCCGGCCTTGCCGAGAGCGGCGATCCGGCCGTCGCGGATGCCGATGTCGGCCTTGACGACGCCCCAGTGGTCGAGCACGACCGCGCCGGTGATCACCGTGTCCGGGGTGCCTTGCGCGCGGGTGGCCCGAGACTGACCCATCGACTCGCGGATCACCTTGCCGCCGCCGAAGACCACCTCGTCGCCCGGGGCCGGGCCGGCGCTGCGGTCCTGTTCGACCTCGATGAGCAGGTTGGTGTCGGCGAGCCGGATCCGGTCGCCGGCGGTGGGACCGTAGAGGGCGGCGTACCGGCCGCGGTCGAGCGTGCTCACCGGCCGCTGCCGTTCTCGGGCAGGTCCTCGTCGAGCCGGCCGCTGCCGTTCTCGGGCAGGTCCTCGTCGAGCCGGCCGCTGCCGTTCTCGGGCAGGTCCTCGTCGAGAGCCCCGGCGGGCTCGATGTCCTCGCGCGGCGACGGGTCCAGCGGGCCGGCGGCCAGGCCGCGCAGGCCGGGCACGATCCGGTTGCCGGTCAACGGCACCAGCGGGACATCGCGTGGCGTGCCGGGCTCGAAGCGCACCGACGTGCCGGCGGGCACGGCGAGCCGGTGTCCCCAGGCGGCGTCCCGGTCGAAGTCGAGCGCCGCGTTGGACTCGGCGAAGTGGTAGTGGGAGCCGACCCGCACCGGCCGGTCTCCGGTGTTGCGCACGGTGAGGTGCCGCACCGGCCGGCCCGGGTTGATCGTGATGTCGCCGTCGCCGGGGATGATCTCGCCGGGGATCACGGGATCGGTCCGCGCACGGTGACCAGCTTCGCGCCGTCCGGGAAGGTGGCCTCGACCCGCACCTCGGCGAGCATCTCGGGCACGCCCTCCATGACGTCGGCGCGGGTCAGCACCCGCCGCCCGGCGTCCACGAGCTCGGACACGGTGCGCCCGTCGCGCGCCCCCTCCAGCAGGTGAGCGGTGATGATCGCCGTCGCCTCCGGGTGGTTCAGGCGTAGTCCGCGCTCCCGCCGGCGCTGGGCGACCTCGGCCGCCACGTGGATGAGCAGGCGCTCCTGCTCGTGCTGGCTGAGGAACAAGCGAGCCTCCCCCTGAGCGTCAGGTCATCCAGAGATCAAAGCACGGGTACGGGCGGAGCGCCGGACGGCCACGCCGTCGTCCCGATCCGAGGTGGACGGACGGTGCGCGTCAGTCCGGCACGTTCCACGCGGTCATCACGACGGCGATGGTGCCGTCGTCGTCGAAGCCCTTGACTTCCAGGAGGGCGATCCGCTGGGGGAGGCCCAGCCCGATCGCCGTCTCCCGATTGGTCAGGATGCAGAGGGCGTCGCCGACGTGCAGCGAGGGGATGGGTAGTTGCGCACCCTCGCGCATGGGCGCCAGGTCGAGCTTCTCCATGCATTCGGCGGGGCCGATCTTGGGTGTCGCGTCCTGGCTCACCGAGACCTCGCCGAACTCGAACTCGTCGGGGCCCGCGCACCGGACGCGGGTGAAGTCGGCCGATCCGGAGTCGATCGCCGGCCCGTCGATGTCGATGTCGACGGAGCCGCTGCACCACCTCGACGCTGGAATCTTGAGAGAGACCTTCTCGTACGACAGCTCGAAGTCGGGCACGGGCTGCACCGGCGAGGGTTCCTCGGTGGGACCGTCCACCGGAGGCGGTGCCGCCGAGGAAGCGCCGTCGACGCCACCTCCCGTCGCCGCCGGCTGGGGGGCGGCGTTCGACGGCGTCTCGACGCGCGACAGGGCCATAAAGGCGGCCACCACGGCGCCGGCGGCGACGAGCACCGCGACGATGGCGACCGCGACCGCGACGATGGCGACGCGGGTGGTCGGCGATTTGAGGTCGATTGTGGGCATGGAACCTCCCGAGCGAGGCCGCTTCATCCTTCAACGTGCCTTTTGCACTGTCACGGTAGAGTCCCTCCCCAGGAAGGGGATCCCCCCGAAAGGCTTCCTCCGGATAGGTGGTCGCCCGCTGTGAACACCGCGCGCCCGAGGCTGACGAGGGCCGGCGAGCTGGCCGGCGTCGTGAGCGCCGTCGTCGGACTGACCGCGTTGGCGGTCGCGATCTTCGCCTGGCTGGATCCCCGCGCGCCGACCGGCGAAGCCTCGCCGGCCGCCGCATCTCTCGCACCCTCCCCGGTCGCCGTGTCCCTCGCACCCTCGCCGCGACCGTCGCCGTCCCTCGTGGAGGCGCCGCCGTTCGTCCCCGTCGACAGCCGGGGCCTGGCGGATCTCGAGATCTCCTCGGGACGAGCGAACACAGCGCCGGTGCCCAAGAAGTTCACAGGAGCCCGCTACCGCGACGCGGTGGCCATTCCCTGCGGCACCGGCGAGGCGAAGGACCAGTTCAGGGAGATCAGGTACGAGACGGGCGGCGGGTACGACACCTTCCACGCGGTGCTCGCGCCGACCGGAGACGTACGGACGTCCGTACAGGTGGAGGTATTCGTCGGTGGCGTGGTGCGCGGCAACGACGTCATCGGGGTCGGCCGCGAAAAGGCCGTAGACCTTGAGATCTCCGGGGCGGCGACCCTGGGTGTACGGGTCACGTGCAGCACCCGGAACGCCATGCTCCTGATTCTGCGATCGGCCCTGGTCTGACGCGAATCCGGTCCGGCGTCAGAGGTGGTCGGCGTCCCACCCGCGCCGCGACTCCGCGATGGCGTCCCGATGGGCCAGCGACCATTGCGCCAGCTGCCCGACCAGGTCGGTGAGACTCCGGCCCCGCGCGGTCAGCTCGTAGGTCACGGTCACCGGGACGGTCGGGTAGGCGGTGCGCAGCACGAGGCCGTCGCGTTCGAGCCGGCGCAGCGTGAGGGTCAGCATCCGCTGAGAGACGCCGGCGATCCCGCGCCGCAACTCGCCGAAGCGCCGCGTACCGGCGGAGAGCTCGACGATGGCCAGCACCGACCACCGATCGCCGAGGCGGTCCAGCACGTCGCGGATGCCGCAGTCCTGGTGCTCGGGTAGCCCGCAGGGCTGGACCAGGTCGGTTACCGCCGTGTGCCCTGCTGACACGAGAGTGCCTCCTTGTCCATGATCGCGGAGTTCCCGACCATGAGGCTATCCCGATCGGACCGCCGCGAAAGGACCTCGTTCGCATGCTGCTCGTTACTGGTGCCTCCGGACACCTCGGCTCCCTCGTGCACGCCGGGCTGGTCGCCCGGGGACTGTCCCCGTTGGCCGCGAGTCGGACCCCGGGCCGCTTCGGCGAGCTCGGCCGGCGGCTGGACTTCGACGAGTCGAAACAGGACGACCTGGCCGGCGTCCGTACCCTCGTGATGATCTCCGCCGGGTTCGGCGAGGACGACGCGGTGATCTCCCGCCACGACCGGGTGATCACCGCCGCGGAGCGCGCGGGTGTCGCGCACGTGGTCTACACCAGCCTCACCGCGGCCGGCGACCACCTGGCGTTCGCCCTGGCGCATCGCTGGACCGAGCGTCGCCTGCGCGCCGGCCGCGCGCACTGGACGATCTTGCGCAACGGTCTCTACGCCGAGCTCTTCGGACAGCTGGCGGCGCCGGTCGGCGGCGTGGTGACCGCTCCCTTCGGTGACGGGGCGCTGGCCGCGGTTGCCCGCCAGGACCTGGCCGACGTCGCGGTGCGCGTGGCGGCGGAGCCGGCGGCGCACCGGAACCGCGTCTACGAGTTGGTCGGGCCCCGGGCCGTCACCGGGGCCGACCTCGCCGCCGCGCTCGACGTGCCCTACCGACCCGAATCGCTGGCGGCGCGGCGCGCGGCGCTGGCCGGCGCCGACCTGCGGCCGTTCCAGCCCGGGATGCTGATGTCGATCTACTCGGCGACCGCCGCCGGGTTCCTCGGCGGCACCGACAGCGACCTCGCGGCCCTGCTGCCCGGCCCGCCGCGCGATCCCGTCCGCGTCGCCGCCGTGGCGGCGGTTGGCCCTTGACGGCGGCCTGAATGGTGCTAATAATGCTAGCACTATGAGATGGGTGATCGATCATTCGTCGCGGGAGCTGTTGCAGCACCAGGTCGCCGCGTGTGTCCGTCAGGGCGTGCGCTCCGGGGAACTGGAGGTCGGCGAACAGCTCCCTCCGGCGGCCGAGCTCGCGGCGGCCCTGTCGGTGGACCGCAACACCGTGCTGGCCGCCTACCGGCAGCTTCGGGACGAGGGCCTGCTGGAGTTTCGCCGGGGCCGTGGGGCGCGGGTGGCGTCGGGCGTGACACCGCCGGTCCTGGTCGCCGAGGCGGCTCGGGCGCTGGTGGCGGTGGCGCGTGAGCACGGGATCGGCCGCAGTGAACTGATCCACCTCATCGAGCAACTGACGGGATCCACCGAAAGGACAAGCCCGTGACGACATCGACAGCCGGCCGGGGCAGGCACTCGGTCTATACCGGACGCGTGACGAACTGGCCCATCGTGGTGCTGAGCGTCGCGCTGCTGGTGCCTCTGCTAGTCCTGGGGAAACCGCCGGGCGGCAGCTGGCGTGACCTCACGGTTCCCCTGCTGATGGCCGCCGCAGGTGTGCTGCTCATGGTCCTGACCGCCACCAGTGTGCGAACGGCGGCGGGGCCCAACGGGGTCTCGGTCCGGTTCGGGATGCTGGGCTGGCCGCGGTGGACCTACCGGATCGCGCGTATCGAGCACGCCGAAGTCATCGACCTGCCGCTCTGGTCTGTCGCGGGCGGGTTCTGGTGGACCCCTCGCCGCACCTGCTACACGGTCCGCTCGGGGCCGACTCTGCGCCTGATCCTGCACAGCGGTCGGATCGTGACCATCACCGTGCCGGACCCCTACTCGGCCGTTGCCGCCATCCGCGAGGCCGGGTCGGCCTGACGGTGGCGCTGTCCGCGCCGGGTATTCACTCGGCCGTGGTCGCCGCGGTGCGGCGCAGGGCCAGGACGGCGACGTCGTCGGTCGGCCGCTCGAGGCCGAGGAAGCTCATGATCCGGCGGCAGACGGTCTCCGGGTCGTCGGGTTCGACGACGCCGGCGAGGGCCTGGATGCCGACGTCGATCACCTCGTCCCGGCGCTCGACGAGACCGTCGGTGTAGAACAGCAGCAGTGCCCCTTCGGGGAGGTCGACGGCCGTGGTGCGGCGCGGGCCGTCGGGTCGGCCCGCCCCCAGCGGAGCGTCGATCGGCATCTCGATGGAGGCGGTGGCCCGGCCGGGCGCGGCGATCATCGGTGTCAGGTGCCCGGCGCAGGACAGGTGGATCGTGGACCGGGTCGGGGAGACCATCGCGTACAGGGCGGTGGTCAGGTTGCCGGCCTCGAAATGCCGCACCTTGCGGTCGAGCATGGTCAGCACCTGCCCGGGGTCGTCGGCGATGAGGGCGTACGCCCGCAGGGCGCTGCGGATGCGGCCCATGATCACCGCCGAGGCGAGGCCGTGGCCGGAGACGTCGCCGATGACGACGCCGGTCCAGCCGGACGGCAGGGTGAACACGTCGTACCAGTCGCCGCCGATGCCGAACTCGTGGCCCGGCACGTAGCGGGCGGCGGTGGACAGGCCGGGCAGCTCGGGAAGCTGGGCGGGGAGCAAGCTGCGTTGCAGCGCCAGAGCCGCCGACTGCTCGAGTTTGCGGGAGCGGATCTGCCCCGCCACGCCCGCGCGGTCGGCGGCCAGTTGCAGCAGCTGGATGTCGTCGGTGGTGAATTCGCGCGGGGTGAGCGTGCCGACGTGCAGCACGCCGATGACCTCGCCGGCGACGAAGATCGGCACGCCGAGCAGGGAGCGGATGCCCCGCTGCAACAGCAGCGGGTTGATCACCTGGGCCGGGGTCACGTCGGGCAGAACCACCGGCTGGCGGGTCTGTGCGACCCGACCGGCGAATCCCTCGCCGACCGCGATGCGCACGCCGTGCCGCACCTCCTCCTCGAGCCCCTTCGCGGCGGTGGCGACCAGCTGACGGGCGTGCGGGTCGAGCATCAGGATGGCCGCGGTGTCGGTGTCTAGCAGGTCACGCACGCGTTCCAGCAGCTCATCGAGCAGATCGGAGACGTCGAGGCGGGACAGCGTCGCGTCCGTCACGGCCTGGAGCCGGCGTAGCCGATCGTTGTCGTGCACCTGAGCCGAGGAGTCCACGACGGAAGCCTAGTGCGCGCCACCCAGGCGGGAGACGGTCCCGGTCAGGCACTGCTCCGGGCTCTCGACGTGGGCGTTATGTCCCAGGCCGGGCAGGGTGACGGTCGGTACGCCGTACCGCTCGAGCTGCTCAGCGGTGTTCATCGGATCGTGCTCGCCGCGGGCCAGGGTCACGTCCGCCGGGCAACGCGCCACGAGCCCCGCCATGTCGGGGGCGCCGACCCCGAAGGCCCGGCCGTCCAGCGCGAGACGCCAGCGGCCGTCGTCGTGGACCAGGCCCGCGTCGACCGCCGGATCGTCCGGGCCGAGCAGGCCGGTGAGCCCGGCCACGCGCAGGTATCGCGCGGCGGCTTCCTCCCGCGACCCGAACCACGCCACCGGGCGCTGGGCCAGCGCCCGCGCACGCTCCAGCTCCTCGTCGCTCCACGCGACCTTGATGCCGAGCCCGACGACGCCCGCCACCGGTGACTCGGCGGCCAACGCCAGCGCGACCACTCCGCCCAGGGAGTGACCCAGCACGTACGTCCGCTCACCGGACTCCACGAGCGGCCGCACCGCCGTGGCGAGGGCATCGAACGTGTACGCCTCCAGCGGCGCCGAGCCGCCGTGGCCGGGAAGGTCGGGGGCCACCCAGCGGCCGGGCCACCGGCGCGTCAGCACCGGCCACCAGCCCGCCCACACGTCGGCGGTCGCACCCAGTCCGTGCAGCAGGACCAGCAAGGGGCCGCCGCTGCCACCGCTTCTCACCCGGAGATCACCGTCCACCCCGCGATTCTGTCATCCTGGCCGCCGCCTGGCCGGTCTCCCACCGGCGTCGCACCAGGCGCTGGCTCCGGCGATGCCCAGCCCCAGGAGTTCGACGAGCAGAACACCCAGCAGGGCCGTGCGGTCGGGCGTACGCATCCGCAGCAACACGATCACGGTGAAGATGACCAGCACGGCGAGGTCGAGCAGCAACTGCGGCGTCTCGGCCCGGTGAGCCATCGTGTCGATCCACACCGCGGCGGCGGCCAGCGCGCCTCCCAGGAGCCCGGCGACGATGGTGCAGTAAGCGAGCGTGCCCAGCAGCCGCGGAGCGCCCAGAGCGTGGAAGACGTCCAGGATGACCGCCACGACCAGGAGACCGAACGGGAACATCAGCAGCAGGGGCTGTACCGCGTTGCCCCGTACGGTAAGTCGGGTCCGCATCGGTGTCAGACAGACCTGGCGCGGGGAACGGTGGCCTCGGCGAGTGCCGTGACGAACGCGGCGGGACACTCGGCGCGCGCCCACAGACTCCGCTGCCGATCCGCCCCGGTGCCGGCCCGCAGCTGGCGGCGGACCCAGGCGTGGACCTCCTCGTGGTCTCCGGCCAGCGCGGGCGTGACCTTCGCCAGCATCCGGGCGACGACGCCCGTCGGGAAGCCCGCCGGCGGGGTGTGTGTCGACGTCGTCCGGGTGCCGCGTCGTGCGGCGGTGAGTAGGGCGGCGTCGACCGACGCTCCGGGCACACCGGTTTCCGGCCGGCGCCACCGCTCGTCCTCGATCACCGTGGCGACCAGGGCGCGCACCAGGCCCGCGTACATGACCGCGTCCTCGGCGGTCAGGCAGGTGTCGGCGACGCGGACCTCCACTGTCGGGTAACGCGCGGAGGGCCGCGCCAGGAAGTACACGCTGGCCTCGTCCAGCGCCGCGTGGCAGGTCACCAGGGCATGCACGACCTCGTCGTAGCGTCTGGCGTTCGGCCAGAACTCCGGCGGGCGGAAGGTCGGCCAGCGCCGTTGAGCCACATAGCGGTAGCTGGCCCAGCCGGTGTCCGCGTCGGCGGTGTAGGGCGAATTGACGGTGAGGGCGAGCAGCGCCGGCAGCCACGGGCGGAGCCGGACGGTCGCGGCGACGGCGAGATCACGGCTCGACACACCGACGTGGACGTGGCAGGCGCAGGTGCCGCCCGCCGCCGTGGCGGAGGGGAACTGGCGGGCCAGTGCCCGGTATCGGGAGTAATCGCTGAGTGCGTCGAGGGGACCGGCTCTGAATGGCGGTATTCCGCTCGCGAGCAGCCAGGCCCCGGACTGCCGGGCGCCCGTGGCCGCCCGCTGTCTGAGCGCGACCAGATCGTCGCGCAGCTCGTCCAGCCGTTGGCACACCCGGCTTGCCGTCTCCAGTTGATAGCTCATGTATTCGGGCGTGACCCGCCCGTCGACGCCGGCGTGGCGCGCCACCTCCGATGCCGCGGGCACCACGGCACCGTCCCGGTTGACCAGCAGGAACTCTTCTTCCACGCCCACGGTCAACATCGGTTCTGCCTTTCATCGGCGGCGGGCGGCAATAATCGTCGGGTCCATTTCTGGTATTACGGTGATGCGGTGCGCTTTCTTACACCTCCTCCTTCGCGGATGAGATGAGAGGCCGCGGTGGTGTGACAGCGTTTGACTGAAGCCATTGCACAGAGAGGAAAGCCGACCGCCGCGTCCCCGCCGGCTCGGCGACGTCCGACGACTTCCGGTTGCCGACCGAAGGGAAGGGCGGCATGGAAGTCGACAATGTGGCCGGACGCTCGACCGGATCGGTGCAGGGACGGCCGACCCGCCGACCGCGTCGGTGCCACGGACCGCCGGTGCCCAACCCCGGCGACGCGGCGAAGGTGTCGCGGCCTCAACTGCTCAGGGCGCGGATTCCCCGCCAGCGGCTCAGCGACATGCTCGACGCCGCGCTGCGCGTACCCGTGACACTCGTCTGTGCCGGCGCCGGCTGGGGAAAGACGGTGCTGGTCTCGACCTGGCTGGAGGGCCAACCGTTTCCCGTCGCCTGGCTCACCGTCGATCGCGCCGACAACGACGTGCGGTCATTCTGGTCCTGGGTGGTGCTGGCGCTACGGGCGGCGGGGGCGGTGCCGCAGGACGATCCGCTCGAGGAGCTGTCCTGCGTTCCCTCGAACGTCGAGGAACGCATGCGCGTCCTCACCGGCCGTGTCGAGCGGCTGCCATCGCCGACGGTCATGGTGATCGACGACTTCCACGAAATCGATGATCCCGAGGTCCTCGGCGAACTCGGCGCGCTGATCGACCGTCCGCCGCCGAACCTCCACCTTGTGCTGATCAGCCGCGCGGAGCCCGCACTGCCCCTGCACCGGTTGCGGCTCGCGGGCGGCCTCGTCGAGATCCGCGGGGACGACCTCGCCTTCACCGCGGAGGAGGCGTCGCTGCTGCTCGCCAGCCCGGTTCTCCACCTGGACAGTGGTGAGGTTGCCGCGTTGCGTGAGCGCACCGAGGGCTGGCCGGCCGGCCTTCAGCTGGCGGCCGCCTTCCTGGCCGCGCCCGGTGGGCCGGCGGTCAGCGACTTCACCGGCGACGTGCGTGCGGTCGACGAGTATCTGAGTACCGAGGTTCTCGCCGCGCAACCGCCGCGGCTGCTGCGTTTCCTGCTGTTGACCAGCATCTGTGAGCAGATCTGCGGCGGCCTTGCCGACGCGATCATCCGGGACGGCGACGGTCAACGGACCCTCGAGGAGCTGGAGCTGGTCAACGACTTCGTCGTCCGGATCGGTACGAAACCCCGATGGTTCCGCTACCACCCTCTCCTGCGCGACGTGTTGCGGCACCGCCTGTCCCTGGAGTACGCGCTCGCGGTGCCGGAGTTGCACGGACGGGCGGCACGCTGGCATCTCACTCATGGCTCGATCGTCGCGGCGCTCGATCACGCGACCGCGTGCGGCGACTGGCGGTTCGTCGGTCACGTGGTGGTCTCGCGGGCGGCCCCGCTGATGCTGTCGACCGATCAGCCGGCGCTGCTCAACGCACTACGGGAAATACCCGCCGCGGTGCTGACGACGACCGCGGAGCTGATGGTGTGCGGCGCCCTGCGGCTGTTCGAGGCGGGAGATTGGGACGCGATCCCGGAGCGGCTGGCGGGGGCGCGCGAGCTGCTCCAGGACCGGCCCGAGGGGGAACGGCTGCCGGTCGAGACGACGATCCGCGCGCTGGAGCTCGGCATGCACCGGGTGGCCGGCGACATGCCGGCCGTCGTCGCGGAGACGACCCGGCTGCTCGCCACCCTGAGCGGATCCGGTCCGGCCGAGATACCGGCGGCCGCGCAGTATCGAGCGGTCGCCTTGAACAACAAGGGCGTCGGACTTCTCTGGCAGGGCCGGGTCGACCTCGCGCAGCGCTACCTCTGGAACGCGTCGACCGCCGCGCAGGCCGCCGGCACGGAACTGGCCGAGATCAGTGCGGTGGGACACCTGGCACTGCTCGAGATCATGTACGGATCCGCCCAGGAAGCGGCCCGCCTGGCCGAGACGGCACGGGAGCTGGCGGAGCGGCGTGGCTGGACGTACGCGGTGCAGACCGTCGCCGCGCACCTGGCCATGACGCTGGTGCACGTGCGACGTCGGGAGCTGGCGCCGGCGGACCGGGCCCTCCGGCAGGGCCGGCGCGCCCATCGCGGTGAACCGGACGCCGCCCAGCGGCTGGCCGTGCTCGGCTGCCAGGCCGAGCTGGCATTGGTGAAGGGCGACCCGAGCGTGGCACGGGCGGTGCTCGCGCAGGCACACCGGCAGCGGGACCCACGGATCCGAGCGCCCGCCCTCGACAGGTGGCTGCTGCTGATCGAGTCTCAGGTGGATCTGCGGACGGGCGGATACGAGGCGGTCGAGAAGCGATACACCCGGTTCACCCGCGACGTCACACCCACGTTCGCCGAACGGGTGTGCCGGGCCCGGGCGGCATTCGCGATGGGTGACGTGCACGGCGCGGAGGCGCTGCTGACCGGCCCGCCCGTCCCGCTGTCCGAGACGGTGGCCACCGTCGAGGCTCACATTCTGACCGCGCTGATCGCCGACGCGCGACGGCAGGGACTGCGTGCCGTCGAAGCGCTCGCCGACGCCTTCGCCCTGGCCGAATACGAGGGCTTGATCCAACCGTTCATCGCCATGGCCGGCGACCGTCTGGAAAGGCTCGTCCGGCGGCAGAGTCTGCTGACGCACCGGAACGCGGAATTCGTCGCCGACGTGCTGAAGGCGATGACGGTGACCGGTCGCGGCGGCATCGCGCCCGCCCGGCCGGGCGGGCTCAGCGAGCGGGAGCGGGAGGTGCTGAGCTACCTGCCGACCATGTTGACGGCCGGCGACATCGCCGCCGAGCTCGGCGTGTCGATCAACACCGTCAAGGCGCACCTCAGGTCGATCTACCGCAAGCTGAACGTGGTCCGTCGCCGTGAGGCGGTGACCTCCGCCAGGGAGCACGGGCTGATCTGAGCGGCAAGGGCCCCCGGGTCAGTGCAGCATCGTCTTCAGCAGGATCATGGTGACGCCGAACAGGCCCGCCACCGTGGTGGAGACGAGCTGTTCGAGCGGGGAGAGCCGCCCCCGCCGGCCGACGCGCCAGCCCGCCGCGCAGAGCAGCACGGTGCTGCACACCAGCGCCGACACCACGGCCGTGCGCAGGTCATGCCGCACCAACCAGGCCGCGACCAGGACGCCGAGCGGCACGAACGAGGCGGTGATCATCTCCCATCCGCTGGTCAGCTGCGCGTGGACGACGTCCCACCGGGGGCGGTGTCCCTCGTGGATGCGCTCGGCCACGATCCGGGCGTAGCGTTCGGCGGCCCAGTAGACCGACAGCGTGACGATCACCGTCACCACGGTGGCCGCCACCGTCGGGGCATGCGATGCGGCCATGACGGCGGCGCTCACGATGATCCCGTGCAGTCCGGCCGCCGTGGCCTCAACGTCGTTCGTCGACCGCACCGCGGTTCCCGGTCAGCCCGCGGGCAGGGAGGACGAGGCGTGCGACCGGGCCACCACCGTGACGGCCACCTCGTACGCCGCCAGCGCGAGCACGACCACGAGCAGGGCCGTCCAGGACGACATCAGCAACGCGAGCACGACGGCCACGACGACACCGCCGACGCGCAGCTCGTCCAGATGGGTGCCCGCCCAGCCGGGACCACGCGCGGCGAGGACGCGAGCGCCCTCGCGGGTCGCCCGGGCGCTCGCGCGCAGCCCGGCGGCGAGGTGACCGCGGAGCCACGTCGGTCCCCGACCCGGACCGACCAGGTACATCACCGTCGCGAGCACGACGCCCACCAGGATGATCTGCGTGCCCCGCGTGCGCAGCGGCCCGAAGACACTCGTGAAGACCGCCGCGGCCCCATCATGGTAAATGCCGGCCGGGACCCGCTCGAGCAGTTCGGAGCGTACTGCGCGCAGCACCGCGGTCACCGCGACGGCCGCGACGACCAGCCAGAGCCCCAACTGCAGCAGCGTGCGCCGGCGTCGGGGCGAGACGAGAAGGGCGACGACGAGCAGGACGACCGCACCGATCACGCCGAGGAGCAGATCGCGCTTGGCCCTCGCGACGGCCTGCTGGGCGGCCCACAACTGTCCGGAGTCATAAATGGTGAACTGCGCGAAGTTCTGTGGCAGCGTCAGTCCCAGCGATTCCTGCACCCGGGCCCGCAGGTTGTCGGGGATGGCACCGCCGCTGAGATCCGGCAGGGAGATCTGCTTGCCGAACAGCGTCGGCATCTCGGCGCTCAGCTGCCTGAGCACCTGGTTGATCAGCGGCAGCAGATCGATGTCGACCCGGTCCTGTCGACCGATGACGACCGTGCTGCTTCCCTCGATGATGGCGAGAGCACGCTGGTGCGCCCGGCGGTTGAGCTCGGCCCAGATGCCGGCGAAGCGCTCGCTCCGTAGGATGTCGTCGACGGTCGAGCGCACGACGCCGCGAAGCTGGGCCGTCACCGGCACGGCGAGGAACCCCGCCTCCGGGGGCAGCACCGTGCGGATCCTCTGCTCCACGTCGACGGCTTCGAACACCTGGGTCGTGGTGTACTCCGCGACCGCCGCCGCGACCTGTGGATCCCGTGGCAGGGGTGCCACGGTCGCGACCCATCGGTCGGTGTTGAGCACCGTGGTGGCGGCCCATACCCCCACCACGCTCGCGACCAGCGCGAACGCCGTGAGGGCGATGAGCAGGGCGGCGCTGACCCGGCGCAGCGCGTGGACGGCGGCGGCACGTCGGCGCCGGGTGTCGAGCCGGGCCTGCAGGGTGGCGTTCTCGGCGCGCAGCCGCGAGAGCTCGTCGGAGGCGGTGGAGCCGTCGACTCGCGGGGGGCCGGGATGCGCGGTGTTCGTCATCTCCGGCTGATCCTCAGCGCCTTCGCCTCGCCTCCATGGACGGTCAAGGCGTAGATTGCCGACACGTCGAAGGACACCGCGAGGATCGTCCACGCCGGGTAGGCGCTCGCGAACCCGAGGTTCACCAGCGCGTTGATCGAAGCCACCACCACGCCGACGACGCGGGCCCACCGGTAGCCCAACACGACCCCCGCGCCGGTGAGCAGGAGCAGGACGCCGAAGATCAGCAGCGCCCAGCCCCAGGCGGCGTAGTCGAGGTCGACGACCAGGCGGGTGGTCGACGCCTGGTAGAAGTCGTCGTCGAACACGGCGACGAGGCCCTGCACGGCGTTGATCATTCCCGCGGCGCAGAGGAGGATGCCGATGAACACCACCCAGCCGAGCCAGGCGGTCGTCGGTTCGGCCTGGAGCGGTTCACTGTCTGTCATGACGCATCCGTTCTTGTCGGTGGCGCCCGGCGCTTGACTCAGCGATAGGGGCGCGGCGTGGGCGACTGGGTTCGTACGGCCGTGTGCGCGGAGCCCGCCACGAGCGAGCCGATGGCGACACCGAGGACGAAGTTGAGGCTCGCGGTGAACACCCGGGAGCCCAGGTCCTTCTCGGTGACGAAGGGCGCCAGCATCGCCACCACCGTCGCCAGCGTCATGACCCAGCCGAAGAACAGCATGGGACGCGGGGTGAACAGCAGCAGCAGGTGCATCAGGCCGGTCGCCACGAGGCTGAGCAGCGCGGCGCCGAAGGCGTACCAGAAGGTGCTGGCGTCGCCCCACAGGCCCGCACCCTTGGGCGCGAGGACGTCGACGTGGAACAGGCCGCGCCCGACCAGGATGCCGACGATCGCGATGAGTGCCGCCACGACGGAGGTCGCCGCGCCGCCGGCCCACAGCCGGCCGGCGTTGACGACTGCTCGCGGCTGGGGGCTCGCGGACTGGTACATCGCCGTCATGGTGTCCCTCCTCGCCCATGGCGGCACGCGTGGCCGCCCGTGGCTCGACAGTCCCGGGAGACCGCCGGGAGTGCCTCATCCGGCGGGGATGAGGGTGGCTGGTGGGTTCGTTGACACGATTGCCGAGATGTCCCACCGACCCGAGGGAGCCGGCGATGACAACCTTCACCGTGTGGAAGTTCGACGACGTGGACGGCGCGGACCGCGCGGCACGGATCCTGCGGAACGCCGAGGCGGACGGCCTGGTCAAGGTGGAGGACCACGCGATCGTCCGGTGGCCGTCGGGTGCCGACCAGCCCACCACCGCCCACGGGCACCAGGGCGCCTGGCGGGCGGCGGGCTGGGGCGCGGTCTTCGGCCTGCTGATCGGCACCGTGTTCTTCGTGCCGCTCGTCGGCGGCCTGGCCGGGGCCGCGCTCGGTGCCCTCGGCAACGTGACCGAGGACGTGGGCATCACCAGGGCGCAGTTGGAGAAGATCCGGGCCGAGGTGACGCCCGGAACGTCGGCGCTCTTCGCCGTCACGGAGCAGGGCGATCTCGATCGGCTGGGGGAGCGGTTCCATGGCATGCGGAGCACCCTGATCGCCACCAACCTCACCGAGGCCGAGCGGGACGTTCTGCTCGAGGCGTTCGGCGGTGCGTGAGCCGCGCCGTCAGAACGGTGTCGGAATGTGCCGCACAGACAGCTCAGGCTCCCGGTACCCGTCGGCCTTCTGCCCCTTCGGCAGCGTCACGTCGCTCGGCGGCAGCGGCCGGTACGGGACGCAGCTCAGCAGATGGCTGATGATGTTGAGCCGGCCGCGCTTCTTGTCATCGGTGTCCGCCACGTACCAGGGTGCCCAGGCGGTGTCCGTAGCGCGGAACATCGCGTCACGCGCCCGGGAGTAGTCGTACCACCGGCTGTACGACCGAAGGTCGAGGTCGGACAGTTTCCACACCTTGCGGGGGTCGTTGATGCGGCTCTCGAGCCGCCGCGTCTGTTCCGCCCGGCTGACCTCCAGCCAGTATTTGAGCAGGATGACGCCGGAGTCCACGATGGCCCGCTCCACTCCCGGCGTGGCCAGCAGGAAGTCGTGGACCTGCTGCTCGGTGCAGAAGTTCATGACCCGCTCGACGCCCGCGCGGTTGTACCAGCTCCGATCGAAGATCACCACGTCGCCGGCGCCCGGCAGGTGCGGCAGATACCGCTGGAGGTAGAGCTGGGACCGCTCCCGGTCGGTCGGCGCCGGCAGCGCGACGACCCGGAAGACCCGCGGGCTGACCCGCTCCGTGATCGCCTTGATCGTGCCGCCCTTGCCGGCGGTGTCGCGACCCTCGAAGATGACGCAGACCTTCGCGCCGGTGGACTTCACCCACTCCTGCATGGCGACCAGTTCGCCGTGCAGGGGACGCAGCTTGCGCTGATAGACCTTGTTCTTCATCCGGTCGTTCAGGGCGGACGCGTGCTTGGTCATGGCGTTCCTCCGTGCCGTCTCGGCGGATGGTGAGGTCAGGCCGGGCCGGCGCCGGCACGGGCCCGTGCCGGCGTGACCGCGCGTCGGGCGTCGAGGGCGACCCGCGGTGCGCGGCCCCGCCGGATCCACTTCGCGACCTCGACGACCAGCGGCAGCGCCAGGGCCAACAGGAAGCACGCCAGCCACTGCCCGCCCGTGAGTGCCTGGGTGAGCAGGCTGTGTCGCAGGAAGTCGACCCGCGTCGCCAGCACGATCAGGCCGATCGGGATCAGCGCGATCGCCGCCGCCCGGAGCACCGGCGGCAGCAGCCCACTGGCCGGATCGCGGCGGTTGACCAGCGCGTTGGCGACGGTACCCAGTCCCATGACCACGAACGTCATGGTCATGGCGGCGCTCGGTGCGTCGGTGCGCGGCTCGTCCGGGCCGACGACCAGCGGCACGAGCGCCGCGAGGAAGAGCGTGGCCGCGTAGAGGAGCCAGAACAACACGGCGGCGCGATTGGTGATCGGGACCGCGGGGTCCCGCGGCGGCCGGTGCATCACCTCCGGGTCTCCCGGATCGACGGCGATGATGACGACCCCGATCGCGGTGGCGCAGAAGAACAGGTAGAGCACCATCGACGGGGTCAGCGCCACGCCTTGGTTGACGTTGAAGGCGGTTGCCGCCACGAAGAGCATCACCAACGCCAGGAGTTGGGTCATCTGGTAGCGCACGTACGCGACGATCTTCTCGTAGACGCGGCGGCCGATCTCGACGGCGCGTACCAGGGTGCCGAAGTTGTCATCGGTGAGGATCATCCGCGCGGCCTGCTTGGTGACCTCGCTGCCGCTGCCCATCGCCACGCCGATGTCGGCCTGCTTCAGCGCCGCGGCGTCGTTGACCGCGTCGCCGGTCATCGCGACGATCAGGCCCCGCGCCTGCATCGCCCGGACGATGCGGAGCTTGTCCTGGGGCGAGACCCGGCCGAAGACGTGCGACTGCGGCAGGCGCCGCGCCAGCTCGTCCTCGGACAGTTCGCGCAGCTCGCTGCCGCTGATCGCGCCCGGACCGAGCCCCAGCGTGGCGCCGATGGCCTGGGCCGTGACGGCGTGGTCGCCGGTGATCATCCGGACGTCGATGCCGGCCGACAGGGCGGTGCGGACGGCGTCGCCGGCCTCCGCGCGGAGCGGGTCGATCATGCCCACCATGCCGACGAAACCCAGGTCCCGCGTCAGCGACATCGGGTCCGCGGCGAGTGCCGGAACCTCGTCGGCGTCGAGGAACCGGGCCGCGAACGCCAGCACCCGCAGCCCCTGCTCGCCCATGCGCCGGTTCGTGGCCGCGATGTCGGCGCGGGCCCGCTCGATCGGCACCTGGGCACCGCTCAACGGGCCGCCCGCCGTGCCGCAGCGGGCCAGCACCACGTCGGGCGCGCCCTTGACCAGGGCGACGACCCGTTCGGAGCCCGTCACCGGATACCGGTGGAAGGTCGCCATGAACTTGTAGTCCGAGTCGAACGGCACCTCGGCCACGCGTGGGTAGGCGCGCCGCGTCTCCCCGGCGTCCACACCGAGTTTGGCGGCCAACACCACCAGCGCGGCCTCGGTCGGATCGCCGACCACGCTCCCGTCGTCGCCCACGGTCGCGTCGCTGTCCAGGGCGAGTCCCAGGGCCAGCCTGGTGAAGTCGGGCACCGGGGAGCCCGCCGCGGAGGTGATCGCCCCGGACTTGCGGTAGCCCTCGCCCTCGACGGTGAACCAGGCGCCGTTCGCATAGAGGACCGAGACCATCATCTGGTTCATCGTCAGCGTGCCGGTCTTGTCGGTGTTGATGGCGCTGGTGGCGCCGAGAGTCTCGACGTCGGTGAGGTTCTTGACGATGGCCTTCGCCTCCGCGAGGCTCTTGGCGCCGTAGGAGAGCAGGCCGGCCACGAACGCCGGCAGGCCGGTAGGGATCGCCGAGATGGCCATGGCGGTGCCCAGCAGCAGAAGCTGGTCGAACGGCATGCCGCGGAGCCAGCCCACGACCACGATGAAGGCGACCGCGGTCCAGGCGACGATGCCGAGGATCTTCGTCAACGAGTCGAGCTCCCGTTGCAGCGGTGACCGGGCCCGGTGCACGGTGCTCAGCATGGTCGCGATCCGGCCCATCTCGGTCCGCATCCCGGTCGCCGTGACGACCATGGTCGCCGTACCCCGGGTCACCGAGGTGCCCTGGAACAGCATGTTGGACCGGTCGCCGAGCGCGACGTCGTCGCCGGGCAGCGTGCGGGCGTCCTTGGCGACGGGTGCGCTCTCCCCGGTGAGTGCCGCCTCCTGCGTCTCCAGCGTCGCCGAAACCAGGACGCGCCCGTCGGCGGGAACCAGGTCACCGGCCTGGAGGCGGACGATGTCGCCGGGAACGACCTCGACGGCGGGCACAAGCGCGAGCTCGCCGTCGCGGATCACTCCAGCCTCCGGCACCTGCATGCGGGAGAGCGCGTCCACGCTGGCCCGCGCCTTGAGTTCCTGCCGGGCGCCGAGGACCACGTTGAGCAGGATCAGCAGCCCCACGATGATCGAGGTGGAGATCTCGCCGATGAGAACGCTGACGGCGACCACGGCCACCAGCATGATGTTCATCGGATCCCGTAGTTGTCGCAGGGCGACGACCCACGCGGACGGAGGTTTCTCGGCGGCGATGCGGTTCGGCCCGTACCGACTCAGCCGGTTCGCTGCCTCGCCGCGGCTGAGCCCGCGGTCGGCGTCGCTCCCGCACGCCGCGACCGTGGCGTTCGCCGCCCGGGCGAACCACGGCTCGTGCCCGTCCGGGGTGTCGGCGCGCGGCTGCGCGATGGTGCTTGCTCCGTCGCTCATGGCGTGACCCCTCATGCCGACCTGGACCGCTCGGACCGGCTCCACCGTCGCGGCCGCCGGCGGACGTGCCCTCACCCGGCGGGGATGGTTTCGCCGTGCGGCCGGTCGGTGGTCCGGAGCCCGGCGAGCGCACCGAGCACCTGGACGATGCCGACGAACACCAGGACCGTCGCCCCGATGGCGATGAACGCGGCGAGTCCGAGTTTCGGCCAGACCAGGACGGCGATCGCGCCGAGGACCATCAGCAGGCCACCCCCGATCCGCCAGCCCGAGCCGCGCTCCGCCGGGGTGCCGACGGCCGTGAAGATCTCCACCAGCCCGTCCAGCAGCCAGCCGATGGCCACCACGACCAGCAGCAGCACCACCGATCCCGCGATGTTGCGCAGGCACAGGATCCCGACGATCCCGGTGAGGACACCGAAGACGATGCCGACGACGCGGTAGAGCAGCGGGTATTCTCCGGCGAACAACAACAGGCCCGCCCGGATGAAGCCCGTCACGACCAGATTGAATCCGAAGAGGAAGCCGATGACCTGGACGGTGGCGGAGGGCCAGGCGAAGACGGCGACACCGACGGCGATGGTGAGCAGGCCGACGATCAGCCGCAGCACCTCGCGGTGCTCGGAAACGGCGGGAAGGCGCATGGTCTTCTCCCTCGAGGGTGGTGACCGATGGCGAGATGCTGCCGGGAGACCCCTCGGCCGCGTATCACCCCGGGCGGTTGAGCGTGGCGGCCGGCGCGTCAGCGCTGTCGTCCTCCGACCCGCCGGCGGAGATCAACGGGTCGATCCAGCGCGTCGCCGGGTCGATGTCCACCAGCAGGCCCTTGGCGAGCAGGCTCAGCGGGATCGCCAGCAGGGCGCCGAGGGGACCCAGCACCCAGGTCCAGAACACCAGGGACAGGAACGACATGGTGGCGGACAGCCCGACCGCGGCTCCGACGACCTTCGGCTGAATCACCGACTGGATGACGAAATTGACCACGCAGTACAGCACGATGACCGTGGTCATCCGCTGCGGACCACCCTCCAGGAGCGCGAGGAGCGCCGGCGGCACCAGGCCCACCACGAACCCGACGTTGGGAATGTAGTTCGTGATGAAGGAGAGCAGTCCCCACAGCAGCGGCAGCGGGATGTCCAGCGCCCAGAGGACCACCGTGTCGATCACCGCGACGATCAGTCCGAAGACCGTCGACACCAGCAGGTAGCGACGGGTCCCCTGGGCGAACGAGCGCAACACCCCGACCACCTCGGGGCGCTCGGCCGCGGCCGCCCCGAGTCGGGCCGGGAACCGGACGGCGTCGAGACACAGGAACAGCAGGACCGCGATCAGAAAGACGCCGTTGGACAGCACGCCGAGCACGCCGCCGAGCGTGGCCCGCACCAGGTCGGCGACGCCACTCGGATCGATCATCGCCGCCACGTCGCGCAGGTGTGGTGCGTCGACTCCCAGAGCCCCGAGCGAGTTGGTCACCTCGGCCCGCAACTGCGCGAACTGGCTCTGGTACTCCGGCATGAGGTCCATCAGGCGGGCGACCGAGAACACCACCGCGCCGCCCAGCCCGAACAACACCAGGTACACCGTCGTCATGAGTGCCGCGCCGGCCACCCACGCCGGCGCGCCGAGCCTGCGCAACCCGGTGGCCAGCGGGCTCGCGGTGACCGTGAGCATCAGGGCGAGGGCGACCGGAGCCAGGATGTCGGAGACCGACCGCAGCCCGGCGACCGTGACCACGGCGCCCGCCAGGCCGAGCAGCACGACGACTCCGCGAGGAATGACCGGCACGTCACTGTCCCACTCGGCGCTGCCCGACCCGGCACTGCGTTTCACCGTGTCCCCTCCCGCTCGGCGAGCGTCTGGTCCGCGGGTCTCAGCGCGACTTGATCTCGCGACCGTGCACCGCCAGGGCATAGATGATCAGGATGTCCGTCGCGATGATGATGGTGCACCAGACCGGGTACGCCGGCAGGAACGCGACGTTGGCCAGGGCGCTCAGGACGGCGATCATGATGCCGAGTACCCGGGCCCACATCTGGCCGAAGAGGATGCCGATCCCGACGCCGACGGCGATGAGGCCGATGAGCAGCTGGGTCCAGCCCCACGCCGTGTAGTCCATGGTGAGCACCAGGCCGTTGTTGGTCACCGGGTAGTAGTCCTCCCTGAAGAGCGCGACGAACCCCTGGATGGCCTGGAAGCCGCCCATCATCAGCAGCATGATGGCGCCGAACAGGACGAAGCCCACCCACGCGGTGGGTTCGCGGCCAGGGGTCTCGTACGGTTCGTCAGGGGTGTAGCTGGGCCTCTGCTGGGTGTCGGACATGGTGATGCCACCTTTCGTCGTTTGGTCCAAGTCGTCCGGCCGCTCGGCCGGACGTCACATCTGACGCCGGCGGATCGGCGCTCGTGGAAGGTCGTTGACCGCCGCCGCTATGTACGGCCCGACAAGCGCCAGCCGCTCCGCGCTGTCCGTGGCGATCTCCAGCTGGCCGCCGTCGCCCATCAGCAGACGAACGGCGATCGGATGGGTCCCGCACCGTCTCGGAGCGCCGGGCGCGAGGGTGTATACGCCGTCCGACACCCGCGCCCGGAGCTCGACCATGCGGGCGAACACCGGTCCACGACGGACCATCAGCGCGTCGTCGACCCAGGTCGCCCACATCGGCCGGGACCACCACCGGCGCAGCCGGGGCCAGATCGCGGACCTGCACCCGCCGGCGCGGATGCGGCATCGGAAGGCCTCGTTGGCGGCGACGAAGCGTCGCCGGCCGCGGCACGCCGCGATGTCCACGCCGATCGCGGCGACGAGGAGGGCCACGATCACCAGTGAGATCAGCACGGGACCTCCTCTGCTCGGCTGTCGCCCGTATGCTCGCCCGGCGTCCGATCCCCTCGCGCCATCCGCCGCGAGTGAGATGGGGCGGTGGCGGCGGACACCACCATTCGCGGCGGACGATCCTCGCGGGCTGTCTCCCGCGCTGAGATGGGGCGTGACCTCGAGCGCTCTCGCACTCATCGCCGCTGCCGTGTTCGCCTGGGGTGCCTTCTCCGCGAGACTGGAGCGCGCCGATCTGACCGCGCCGATCGCGTTCGTGGGCGTCGGCGTCCTGCTGGCGGCGGTGTCGGGCGTCGGTGTCGACGGTGCCGCCGGCGTCGCGGTCCTCACCGAGGTGACGCTCGCCTGGGTGCTCTTCTCCGACGCGGCCCGCGTCGGGGTCCGGGAACTGCGCGCGGACTCCGGTGTGTACGCCCGGCTCCTCGGCGTGGCCCTTCCGCTGACGGTCTCGGCGGGTGCCCTCGCCGCCTGGGGGCTGCTCGGTGTCGAGACGCCCTGGCTCGCGTTGCTGATCGGCGCCGCGCTCGCCCCGACGGACGCCGCGCTCGGCGCTGTCGTGATCACCCATCCGGCGGTCCCGGTCCGGATCCGGCGGATCATGAACGTGGAGAGCGGCCTCAACGACGGCATCGTCACGCCGATCGTGATGGTCGCCCTCGCCGGAGCGGCGTCAGCTCCCGAACACGCCGGCGGAAACGCACTCGCGGCCGTGCTTCAGTTGGCCGGGGGAGCTCTGATCGGCGCGGTCGTCGGGGTCGCCGGAGGATCGTTGCTGCGGGTGGCGGGTCGGCGCGGCTGGACGGCGGACGGCTTCGCCGGTCCCGCGGTTCTCGCCCTGGCCCTGGTGGCGTACACCGCCGCCCTGGCCGGCCACGGCAACGGGTTCGTCGCGGCTTTCGCCGGGGGCATCGCGTTCGGACGCGTCGCCGGTTCTGGCGGGCCGCGTGAGGTGTCCTATGTCGAGCAAACGGCGGGCCTGGCGTCGCTGGTGGTCTGGCTGCTGTTCGGCGCGGTCGCGGTCCCGCTGCTGTACGGGCGGATCGACGGCACCCTGATCCTCTACGCCGTGCTGAGCCTGACCGCGGTGCGGATGGTTCCGGTGGCTCTGAGCCTCGTCGGCGCCCGGTTCGGGGCGCGTGCGGTCCTCTTCGTGGGCTGGTTCGGCCCCCGCGGGCTGGCCTCCGTCGTCTTCGCGCTGCTCGCCGTGGAGCACCTGGGTGAGCGCGCCGATCCCGCGGTCGCGATCATCGTCTTGACCGTGCTCCTGAGCGTCGTGGCCCACGGCCTCACCGCCGGTCCGTGTGCCACCCGGTTCGGCGCGCGGGTCACGCCGAGCGGCGGGCGGGTCTCGCCGAGCGACGAGCCCGCCGCCGGGGAACCGGCCGCTGCCGAGCGGCTGCGGTCCTCGTCGAAGGACGCCATTCGCCGCCGTGGTGCCCGGTCATGACCCCTGGTGGGCCGGATCCTCGTCCGTGGGAAGCCGGCGTACCTCGACAAGGCGCAACCCGAGACCGTGGAGGCGGGAGATCAAGCCGACGACCGCGGACTGGTCCGGCAGGCAGCCGTGCAGAACGGTTTCCGGCGGTTCGACGCTGACGGTCAGGTCGTGCAGCTCCGACAGCAATTCCGCGGGGATCACCCCGGAGACCCTGACCTGGTATGACGCCTCGGGCATGAGCCTTTCCCTCCGTCGTCGGGTTCGCCGATCCGTCATCCGGTGAATCGGCCGCTGCGTCTGCGCTGGGCGCGCATCAGGGCGACTTCGTCCGCGCCCGAGACGACGATCCGCGGGTCCGGGACGAAGTCGAGGTCCGCGTTCCGCTCCTTGTAGTCGACCGCGTCGAGGATGACCTTGATGGTGTTCAGCCGGGCCTGTCGCTTGTCGTTGGAGCGCACGATCAGCCAGGGCGCCGCCTTGGTGTCGGTACGCACCAGCATGTCGTACTTGTGGTTGGTGAAGTCGTCCCACCGGTTCTGGGCTTGCAGGTCGATCTCGCTGAGCTTCCATTGGCGCAGGGGATCGGTCAGGCGTCGCTCGAAGCGGCGGGCCTGCTCCTCCTTGGTGACGCTGAAGTACAGCTTGACGAGGATGGTGCCCTGGCGGACCAGGTCCTTCTCGAACCCGGTGACGCCACGCAGGAAGTTCTGGTATTCCTTGTGGCTGCAGAATCCGAAGACCCGTTCCACCATCGCGCGGTTGTACCAGCTCCGGTCGAACAACACGATCTCTCCGCCGGTGGGGAACTGCGCCACGTAGCGCTGGAAGTACCACTGTGAGCGCTGCTCCTCGGTGGGCCGGCCGAGGGCGACGACGCGGTAGTGCTTCTCGTTCATGAACCGGGTGACCCGACGGATCGCGCCGCCCTTGCCCGCCGCGTCCCGGCCCTCGAACAGCACGACCATCCGGAGGTCCTCGGCCTCGAGATGGCGCTGCAACTTGAGGAGCTCTATCTGCCAGGGTCGCAGGCATTTGTCCTTCTTCGACCCGCGGGCCGACGGGGGTGACGCGGTCATGGTGGTCCTCCTTCGACCGGCCGGCTATCAGCCTGGACTCCCGCATCGTCGCGACAGGTCATCCCGGGCGGGTGACGTCTCCGATCAGGCCCAGCGAGCGGGCCCGGCGCACCGCCTCGTTGCGTCGCGACGCGGAGAGTTTCCGCAGGATGCTGCGTACGTGGGTCTTCACCGTGTTGACCGAGACGTACAGCGTGGCGGCGATCTCCTCGGTCGGCAGCATGGCCGCCATGCCCTGCAGAACCTCCATCTCCCGCCGGCTCAGCGCCTCGACGATCACCAGGCTGTCGGGGTTCGCCGCCCGGGCGCCCGGGCGCTGGCCCGCGGGTGCGTCGCCCTGCAGGGCCCGGTACTGACTCGCGAGCTCGTCGTCGTCGCGCAGCACCCGGCGCAACCGTGCCCAGACCTGTTGGACGGCGCGGCGCTGCAGCTCCGGGGCGGCTCCGCGCAGCGCGTGCCGCAGGGAGCTGCGCGCGTGCTCGACGTCGCCGAGCTGCTCGGCGATCGTGGCCATGACGAGCCAGGCCTCCACGCCGGTCGGCGGGGTCAACGCGCCCGAGGCGAGCACCGGCAGGAGAATCTCGGCCGCCGGTTGCGGTTCACCGCGGGCCGCGAGGGCTGCGGCATGGAGCACGACGACTTCCGGCACGTGCGGCTGGGCGAATCGGCCGACGGTCTCGAACGCCTCCTGGGGCCGGCCGGTGACGATCAGCAGATGACCGTGGGACACGGCCAGCTCCCGCGCGAGCCACTGGGGAGGTGGCGGGCCGGGCGAGGTCAGAGCCTCCTCGAGCAGAGCCATGGCACCTCGCAGTTCGCCGCGTGCCTGCAACCGGCGCGACTTCACGAGGCCGTAGGCGGCCGCGGCGACTCCGTCTGCCCGGGGGTGATGTCTGGGATCCGAGGCGCGCAGGTGACGGCCGGCCGCGTCGACGTGATAGCGCTCCATCGCCACCCAGGCCAGGGCCAGGTGCGCCAGGACGGGTCGGTGTGCCGGCTCCAGCCCGCACCGGTCGGCGGCCTCGAGCGCCTCGGTGGCCAGCTTGCCGGCGTGATCGAGTCGTCCCCGGTACGCCTCGAGGAGCGCCAGGTGCTCCAGGCAGTTTATCGCCAGATACCGGCAGCCGGGCACCGTCGAGGCGGCCACCTGCGCCAGGCATGGTACGGCCGCGTCGAGGGCGCCGAGGTGGCTGTGCGCGAAGCCCCGGGCGGCCGTCGTCAGCAGGCGCAGCTCGGGACGCTTCGTCAGGACCCCGGCCGGTGTCCCGGCGAGGGCCTGCTCGGTGGCCGGGCTGAGCTGTAACACCTGGTGGTGCTCGCCGCGCGCCGCCGCGAGCAGGAGGCCCAGGATCGAGTCGGCCAGCGCGAGGGCCTCGCTGTATTCCCAGCCGCGGCGGATGACCAGATCCTCGGCTCTGGCCAGCTGCCGTGCGCAGCGGTCGAGGGAGGCGTCGGCCAGGGCCAGCGCGGCGGCCACGACGGCGGCCTCGGCGTCGTCGCAGTCGTCGGGAAGCTGTCCCAGGAGCGTGCCCAGCCGACCGGTGTCGCCCTCGAGGACGAGCCGGCCGATCATGTAGTGGTCGACGGCGATCGTGGCGGCCGTGTGCCAGTCCCGTGCCTTGACGGCGTGACTGACCGCCTCGACGGTCTGGCCGTGTGCCGCCAACCAGACCGCGGCGTGGCCGTGGAGATCCGCGGTGCGTTCCGGGGCCTCGCACATGAGCTGGGCACGCAGCAGTTCGGCGAACAGACGGTGGAACCGGTACGTCGCGGAGTACTCGGCGGCCGGCTGGACGAAGGCGTTCCGTCGCTCGAGCTCCGCGAGCAGCCGACGGGCGTCGGCGCGTCCGGTGACGGCCGCGGCCAGCTCGGGCGTGAACGTGTCCAGAATGCTGGCCTCCAGGAGGAATGCCCGAACATGCGGCGGCTGGACCCGCAACACCTCGTCGACGAAATACTCCGCGATGGTGGCCTCGTTGCCGGTGATGGTGTCGACCAGGTGCTCGGCGTCGCGGTGATCCTGGAGGGCCATGGCGAACAACCGCAGGCCGGCCGCCCATCCCTCGGTGTGT
This sequence comes from Actinoplanes sp. NPDC051346, assembly GCF_040682215.1. Taxonomy (NCBI): domain Bacteria; kingdom Bacillati; phylum Actinomycetota; class Actinomycetes; order Micromonosporales; family Micromonosporaceae; genus Actinoplanes; species Actinoplanes sp. NPDC051346. Next base: position 179,721 of record NZ_JBFBAJ010000002.1, read on the forward strand.
TCCAGCAGCGATGCCAGCCCCGGCGGACTCAGGTGGACGCTGTGCAGTTCGAGGAGTTCGGCCGCCTCCTCGGTGGTGAAGGCGAGATTCTCACTGCGGATCTCGGTCAACCGCCCGGCGAGCCGGTAGCGGTGCAGCGGCAGGGGCGGATCCCAGCGACCGATCAGCGCCAGCCGCAGCGCCGGACTCGTGTGCCGCAGGACGAACTCCAGGTCCGCGGCCCACTGGTCGCCGGCGATGCTCGACGCGCCGTCGAGGACGAGCAGCGTCGGCAGTTCCTGCTCCGACAGCTCTGCTGCCAGCCGTACCAGGAAAGACCTGTCGACGCCCGCCCGCGAGGGCGGGGCCGTCAACGACGCGGAGACGGAGACGCCGGCGCGGCGCAGTGCCGCCACCACGTACGTCCAGAACCCCGACACCTGGTCGTCCTCGTCTTCGAGGGTGATCCAAGCGACGGCGGTGTGCGCGGCCTCACCGCGGACCCACGAGGCCGCCAGTTGCGTCTTGCCGCTGCCGGCGGGCCCCACCACCAACGTGACCGGGGTGTCCCGGCGGGCGATGAGCGTGTCGAGCAGGCGGGGTCGTGCCACCATGAAGTGTGGTCGTTCGGGGATCTCGAACTTGGACTCGAGCAGGGGATCGCCATCCGTGTCCGGACCGATCACTGGCGTGGTGACAGCGAGATCAGCACGCACGAGTCCTCCCTCCTGTACGGCATTCACGGAGCTGCGCCTCCAGCCTTGTCGCCGATCCGACCCTCCACATCGTCCGGATCGGATAGTTTCGCGGAGATCCTCCCCGGCGGATGGTGCATTGCGCGGTGCGTGGATGTTTGCTCGCTTGACGCGAGCGGAGCCTCGCCGTTACGGAGGTGCGCCATGGCAGATCAGAGTGCGGAAGCGGTGACGAGGCACCTGACACCGGAGGCGAGGCTGGCGGCGGGACGGTCGGCCCGCCTTCGGACGTCCGTCGACGCGCACGCGATCGTGCCGCACGACGATGACCGCCCCGATCCGGTCGACCTGCTGGCCCGCCAGGAGGCGGCCCGGGTGCCCGAGCTCGTCCCGATCCGGTACGGCCGGATGCTCGCCTCCCCGTTCGCGTTCTTCCGTGGTGCCGCCGTTGTCATGGCGGCGGACCTGGCGCGGACCCCGGTCTCGGGACTGATGTGCCAGCTCTGCGGGGACGCGCATCTGAGCAACTTCGGAATGTTCGCGTCGGCGGAGCGGCGGCTGGTGTTCGACGTCAACGATTTCGACGAGACGTACCCGGGCTTCTGGGAGTGGGACGTCAAGCGCCTGGCGGCGAGCCTGGTCGTCGCGGCCCGGCACAACGGCTTCCGCCGCGGCGTCCGCGCGGCCGTCGTGCTCGAGTCCGTGGGCCGGTACCGGCGGGCCATGCACCGCTTCGCCGCGCAGCGCGAGGTCGACGTCTGGTACGCGCGCGCCGATCTCGAGGAGCTGAACGGACTGCTGCGGAGCCAGATCAGCAAGGCCGGGCGCAAGCGCCTGGCCACCGCCACGGCGAAGGCGCGCACCCGCGACAGCATGCACGCGTTCCGCAAGATGACGGCGCTGGTGGACGGACGTCGCCGCCTCGTGGCCGACCCGCCGCTGATCGTGCCGCTGTCGGATCTGCTGCCGACCACCGGACAAGCGGAGCTGGAGACCCAGCTGCGGGGCCTGTTGGCCGGTTACGCCGACACCCTGGCGGCCGAACGGCGCCATCTGTTCCACCAGTTCCGGCTGGTGGACGTCGCCCGCAAGGTCGTCGGGGTCGGCAGCGTCGGCACCCGCTGCTGGGTCGTGCTGCTGAGCGGGCGCGACGAGAACGATCCGCTGCTGTTGCAGGTGAAGGAGGCGATGCCCTCGGTCCTGGCCCCCTATGTGGAGCCCGGTGCGGTCGGATGGCGCAGCGAGGGGGAGCGGGTCGTGTCCGGGCAGCGGTTGATGCAGGCCACCGGCGACATCTTTCTCGGCTGGCAGACCTTCGCGGGCATCGACGGCCGCACGCGCGACTTCTGCGTGCGGCAGTTGCGCGACTGGAAGGGTTCGGCGCTCATCGACACAATGGACCCGGAAGCGATGCGGGTGTATGGCGCGATCTGTGGCTGGACCCTCGCCCGAGCGCACGCCCGCACCGGCGACCGGATCGCGCTGGCCGGCTATCTCGGCGACGACGCCGCCTTCGACCGCGCATTGGTGGAGTTCGCCGAGAGCTACGCCGACCGCAACGAACGCGACTACGAGGGCCTGGTGGCGGCGGCGCGCTCGGGCCGGATCCAGGTACGCGAGGGCGTCTGACGGATGCGCTCAGCCGGCGTGGAAAAGCCCGAGTCGGTAGAGACGCTCCAGCCGGCGGACGGTGAACGGGTGCGAGCGTGGCAGCTGGGAGAGCCCGACCCAGAACCCCCGCAGCGCCTTGCCCTGGCGGACCAGCTCGTCCACGTCGACGACGGTCTCGGTGTGCCGGCCCGAGGCGAGCACCACCAGGCCGGTCGCCCCCAGGGGCGACAGCCGGGCGCCGTGACGGTCGCAGGAATACTCCCGCAGCCGGGACAGCGCCGGTCCCAGCAGCGGAATCCGTTCCGAGTACGCCACGGCGAGCTGGTACCACAGTGAGACGTGGTGCAACCGGATGTGGCCGAGCTCGTGGCCCAGGATGAACCGCAGGCCGTCCCGGTTGTGGTGTTGCAGGTTCACGAACAGCTCGTTGGACAACACCACGTAGTCGTGGCCGGTGGCCTGCGCCGCGAAGGCGTTCAGGGCGCCGTTGCCGTTGCCGAGGTAGATCTGCGGACGGCGGCGCAGCCCCAGCTGATGCGCGAAGTCGTCCGCCGTGCGATACAGGTCGCCGTACTGGCGCGGCGACAGCTCCACCGCGGTGCCGCGCACCGAGGCCCGCTGCGTCTCACGGATCACGACGAGCGCCGGGATGAGGAGCAACAGGCCGATCAGCGCGGTGCGGATGGTCGTCGCCCAGGCGGTCCCCTCGAGGCTCTCCGGCAGATACGGCAGCATCACGGCGGCTTGCACGATCGCCACGATGATGAGCACGTTGAGCACCGCCATGAAGATGAAGAACGGCAGCTCGGCGGGGTGTCGCAACGAGGTGCGGGCTTTGGCGTGCTGGCGCGTCGACGTCGACACAGTGATCCTCCTTGAGGCACAGACGCTGGTGCACGAGCCTTGCTCGCGCTGAGCGTCCGACACGCGAGGTGCGGCCGCCTCACCCCGCTGAGATGAGGTCGCGGTGCCGGTCGGGCGCGAGGATCCTCCGAGAGGTTCACGAGCCGGATCGGAGGACGTCATGGTCGACCCCACCGGCGCCGGGTCGGCGCGGCGCTGGCTGGCCCGACTCGCCTTCGCCGCCGCGGCCGCCGCCACGATCCTCGTGCTCGCCGTGGCCGGTCTGCGCGCGAGTGTCGCCCTGGTGGTCGTCGCCCTGGCGGGCATGGCGACCGCCCTCGCCGCGGCGTGGTGGTTCCTGACCCACCGGGGGCTGCTGCGCGCCCTGGCCGCCGCCGTCGTGGTCCTCGCGCCGTTGACCGTCGCCGTCCTCTACGCCCGCGCCCATCTCGTCGGGGTCGTCGTCGTGTTCGCTCTGCTCTGGTCGGCGGCGCTGGCCGCGGGACGGCGGGCCCTCTCGGTGTCGGCTTCCCGGCCCCGGGAGTACGACACGCCACCGCCGCTCCGGCCGTACCTGATCATGAATCCGCGCTCCGGCGGCGGCAAGGTCGTGCGATTCGCCCTGGCGGAGCGGGCCCGGGCGCTCGGCGCCGAGGTCGTGCTGATCGGCGCCGACACGGATGTTGCCGAGCTGGCCCGGCGGGCCGTGCGCGACGGGGCCGACCTGCTGGGCGTCGCCGGTGGCGACGGCACCCAGGCTCTCGTCGCCGGCATCGCCGTGGAGAGCGGGCTGCCGTTCCTGGTCGTCTCCGCGGGCACCCGCAACCACTTCGCCCTCGACCTCGGCCTCGACCGGGAGGACCCGGCGAGGTGCCTCGAGGCTCTCACCGACGGCGTGGAGCTGCGGGTGGACCTCGGCATGGTGGGCTCGCGGGCATTCGTCAACAACGCTTCGTTCGGTGCGTACGCGGCCGTGGTGCAGAGCCCGGCCTACCGCGATCACAAGACCCGGACCACCCTCGACCTGCTGCCCGGTCTGCTGACCGGCCACCGGGGACCCGGACTGCGGCTGTCGGCGGGCGACACGGTCGTGTCCGGCCCTCAGGCCGTACTGGTCAGCAACAATCCGTACGCCACCGACGACATCGCCGGCCTCGGACACCGCCCCCGGCTCGACGCCGGCGTGCTCGGCGTCCTGGCCGTCACGGTGCGCGGCGCGCTCGACGCGGCCGGGCTGGTTCGCGGACGACGACGGTCGCGGTCGCTGACCGTGGTCACCACGGGCGAGGCGGTGATCGACGCCGACGCGCCGTCGGTCTCCGTGGGCATCGACGGTGAGGCTGTGACCATGCCCACGCCGGTGCGGTGCACGATCCGGCCGGGCGCCCTGCGGGTCAGGGTGCCGCGCCACCGGAGGGTCGCCTCGCCGAGGCCCGAGCTGGACTGGGCCCGGCTGCGCCGGCTGGCCCTGTCCACCGGCCGCCCATGACGCCGGGCCGCCCGGGCGGACTCGTCATCGCGCACCTGTCGGACCTGCATCTGGGCGCCCACGATCCGGACGCCGTGGAGTCGGTGATCGCCGATGTCGCGGCCGTACGCCCGACGCTCACCGTGGTCACCGGCGACTGCACCATGCGCGCCCGGGTCCACCAGTTCCGCCAGGCGCGGGACCTGCTCGACCGCCTTCCCGCCCCCCTGCTCGTGGTCCTCGGCAATCACGACGTGCCGCTGGTCAGCGGCGCGCGGTTCGTGGCGCCGTACCGGCGTTATCGGCGGCTGGTCCACCGCGACCTCGACCCGGTGCTGAGGTTGCCCGGGCTGACCGCGCTCGGGCTGCACTCCGCGCCACGCTGGCGCTGGAAGAGCGGCCGGGTGACGCGGCGTCAGGGCGACGCCGTCGTGACGGTCCTCGGCGCCGCGCCCGCCGGGAGCGTTCGTCTGCTGGCGCTGCACCATCCGCCCCGGGCGCCCGGCCTGGCCCGGGTCGCCGGCCGCGACCGCCTGTTGCGGGCCCTCGCGGCCGGGCGGGTGGACCTGCTCCTGGCCGGGCACACCCATGTGCCGGCATCGGGGCTCGTGCGGGTGGCGGGGACCGCGCACCGGCTGGTCGAGGTCGTGGCGGGCACCGCGACGAGCGGGCGCACCCGCGGGGTCGGCCGCTCGTGGACCGTGATCAGAGTGGACGAGAGGGCGATCGTCGTCGAGGAACGCCATCAGGCGGGGTCCGGCTGGGCTCCGGGCCGAACGCGGTGCTTCCCGCGGCGGCTCTGAGGCGGATCACGGCGGTCCGAGCAACCTTGTCATGGATCGCCTGACGCCGGCGGTCCACCAGCGCCCACACCGCGCCTATCGGGAAATATGCCAGGACCACCGCGCGGACGGCGGCCGACAGCCAGGACAGGCGGTGGGCGCGGACGGCGACGACCCGCAGGCCGAGCAGGGCCATGGCGGGAGTCCGGCCGGCCAGGGCCCAGAAGAGCGCGTTGTAGCTCGCCAGCAGGGCGGGCAGCACCAGCAGGTAGGCCGAGGCGACGGCGCGGGGGATCCCTGGGTGCAGGCCCATCACCGACGTGATCATGCCGGCCAGCGCGGTGGCGCTGGTGAAGAGGACGGCGACGATGACGGTGTCCAGCACGTATGCGATCGACCGGCTGACCGGCCCGGCATACTTCCGCGACACCGCGGGCTCACAGGTCGCCCGATGGTGCCGGCTTCGGCCGGAGAGCGTGGAACATGCGCAGGGTCAGTCTGTCCACCGCGGTGTCGCCGGCCTCCGCGCCGGCCCGCAGACGGCCGACCAACTCGTCGACCATGCTCTCGCGTTGTCCTTGAATGAGCGCCCGGATCCGTTCAGGTTCCTCCTCCAGCAGCAGAAGGACGTCGTCGAGCACCGCACGCACGACGGGACGCAGCACACGCTGGAGCTGGTTGTCCACGATGTGGTCGATCAGCGAGGAGGTCGCGACGGCCGCGACGGCCGACTCGGCCGCTTCCGCCGTCCGCTGCCGGTAGCGGGCCCGCTCGACCGCACCTCGGGCGGCCAACTCGGCCATGCGCTGCCGTCGGTCCTCCGCGACCCGGCGGAGGTCGCGGATCAGGCGGACCGCGGCCGCCTCCACCTCGAACGCCGCGCCCACCGCCGCGTCGCTCCACCGGGTGGATCCTCGCTGCGGAGCCGGAGCCGGAGCCGGAGCCGGAGCCGGAGCCGCAGCCGCAGCCGCAGCGGCCAGAACCGGGCTGATGGGTACGGAATGGGGCGTCGAGTCCGTGGCGGTCATGCCACCACGGTGTCGCGCCGCGCCCTCGATCGGGCCACCCGTGGCGGATGAACCGCGTCCACGAACGCGGATGCAGCCGGACCCCTGTCCGGCTGCATCCGTGCTGGTGTGCGGTCAGCGGCGGCGACGGGCCACCCGTCGCGCTGTGCGGCGACCCGTGCGCCGGGCCACCCGACGAGATCCGAACATGTCCGTACCTCCTGTTCTCGGGCGGCGGCCGTCAGCGGGCCGCCGCGGTCTCGAGGTCGTGCAGTACCTTGGCCTCCTGCGCGGTCGCCAGGCCGATCTCGACGAGGTCGAGGGGACTGATGAAGGCGTCGCCGATCCGGTAGCCGCCGGCCCGGAACACGGCGTCGCGCAACGGCACGGCCCAGTGGTGCTCGATCAGCAGCAGTGCCGCGGCGCTGTCGTCGGGAATCTCGGCGAGGATGTCCCAGGCGTCCGCGTCGCTGAAGGCATGCAGGCCCTGCGTCACGGCGGTCTCGGCGCCTTCGGCGGCGCCGGCCTCCATGCCGGCCTCGCCGTCGATGCCGAGCCCGACCAGCGCGCCGATCTTGCTTCCCAGCTCGACCGCTTCCTCGGTGGACAGGTTGCTCAAATGCTCGACTTCAATCTCGCCGTTGGCGTCCTTGTAGACGGCGAGCGCGTCGATGACGCGAACGGTGTCGCTCTTGCGGAGCCTCTCCAACTCCGCGATGACTTCACCCTGGAAGTTCGGATGGGAAAAACCCAGCACGATCATCTGGACCGGACCGATGGACATCCGCTGTCACTCCCTTCCCGACCGGACAGCAGGGTGAGGATCACCCCGCTTCGATCGTCGTGGGCTCCGGCTAGCTGGCGCCTCATCCATCGAGGGTGACCGTGTGCCCGTCGCCGGGTTCGCCGTCCTGGCAGCGGACGCGGATCAACTCGACGCCGGAGCGGTCCAACTCGGCCAGCAGCCGGCGCAGCCCCTCGGCCGACAGGCGCGCGTGGATCGTCGACTGTCGGACGACGGCCCGGCAATGGACGTCGGAGAAGGCGGAACGGAGTACCGGGCCGAGAAAACCTTCTACACAGATCTCGTAGTGCACGGCCATGGCGGATTGAGCCTCCGTCGGGTGGTGAAGCGTCGGATCTCCTACCGTGCCCGCACCCGGCCGCCCGTGCTTCATTCGTACGGAATGAGGCTCGCGACCGCCGCACCTGGCTGACTGGGTGGGACCAAGTCAGCGAAGGGATGTGGACGAATCATGGCAACACTCGTCGCCATCGGTTACCCCGACGAGACCACCGCGACCGCCGCGTCGCTGGAGGCGCAGCGGCTCGCCAAGGACCTCATCATCCAGCCCGACGCCATCGCGGCGATCATTCGCGACCGCGAGGGCAAGTTCCACGTCACCACCAATCATCACGCGGTGAAGGGCGGTACCACCTGGGGAATGTTCTGGGGTCTGCTGTTCGGCATGCTGTTCTTCATCCCGTTCCTCGGCATGGCCGTCGGCGCGGGGTTGGGGGCCCTGATGGGCAAGATGACCAAGGGCGCGATCAACAAGGAATTCCAGTCCCAGGTACGCGACATGCTCCAGCCCGGCACGTCGGCGTTGTTCCTCGTGGTCGAGCAGGCCACGCCCGACAAGGCCGTCGAGGGGCTGGCTCGCTTCGGCGGCACGGTGCTCAAGTCGTCGCTGCCCAAGGAGACCGAGGCCGAGTTGCAGGAAGCGCTGCACGGCGGGGACGAGGGCCGGCAGGCCGACAGTTCCTCCACCACATCCGGCTGACCATCGCCGCGGTCACTCACCCGAGGAGAAGATGCCGACCCGTGGACGCGGGTCGGCATCGCTGTTTCCGGTTCCGTTCACCCCGACGAGATGACGTGCGGACGCCTGCGCGGACGCGATGCTCGGGCCATGAGACGAATGCCGGTTTCGATCACTGTCGCGACGACGTTCGTGCTGCTGGGCATCGGTGGATGTAGCTCGGAAGAGCCGCCGGTGTGTGACAGCATCGACGCCGCGCAGGCCACGATGGGCCAGATCCGCAACGCGAACGTGTCGGAGAACGGTCTGAACGAGCTCAAGGCGGATCTGCGGCAGTTCAGCGTTGACCTTCAGCAGGTGGCCACCGACGCCGCCGCGCGGTTCGGATCGGAGATCGACGCGGTGAAGCTGGCCGCGAGCCAGTTCTCGACCAGTGTCGCCGCGGCTCAGGCCGCGCCGGACGCGACCAGCCTGGCCAGCGTCCGCGCGTCGCGGGTGCTCCTGGAGGACAGCGTGCAACGGCTCGACGACGCCGTATCGGAGACCTGCTGATGCCACCGCGGGATCCTCCGGCGGATGCCCCGTACGCCGGGGTGGAGCACAGCGAGGCGACGGGGTGGGTCGGGTTCGTCCTGCTCGGCGCGCTCATGCTCGTTCTGCTCGGTGCTTTGCACGTCGGCATAGGGCTCGTCGCCCTGCTGCACCCCGAGGTGCTGGCCGGCGGCCGCGCGGACCGGTTGGTGTCCGTGGGACTGACGGCACTGGCCTGGTTCCACCTGGTGATCGGCTCTGTCGCCGTGGCGGTGGGGGTGGGGCTGGTCCGCGGGCATCGTTGGGCGCGCATCACCGCGGTCGTGCTGGCGGGCGCCGCCGCGCTGGTGAACTTCGCCTTCGTGGACGTCCATCCGGTGTGGTCCGTCACGGCCCTCGCCATGATCGCCATCGTCATCTACGCCGTCGCCGCGCACGGTGCCGAGGTGACCTGAACGTGCCCGCCGATTCACTGGGTCGCTGGGTTCCCGGGGTGCGGACCGTGGCGACCTACCGCCGTGGCTGGCTGACCAAGGATCTCGTCGCCGGCCTGGTCCTGTCGACCCTGCTGGTGCCCCAGGGCATGGCGTACGCGGAGCTCGCCGGCCTGCCGCCGATCACCGGTCTCTACACGACGGTGTTCGGCCTGCTCGGCTACGCCCTGTTCGGCGCCTCCCGGATCCTCGTGGTCGGACCCGACTCGTCGCTCGGGCCGATGATCGCCGCCGTGCTCATCCCGATCGTCGGCTCGGGGGGCGATCCGGTCGTGGCCATGGGCCTCGCGTCGATGCTCGCGCTACTGGTCGGCCTGACCATGACCGTGGCCGGCATCGCGAAATTGGGCTTCGTCGCGGACCTGCTGTCGAAGCCGACACAGATCGGATATATGAACGGTCTCGCGCTGACCATCCTCGTGGGACAGCTGCCCAAGCTGTGCGGGTTCTCCGTCGACGGGTCCGGCCTGCTCAGCGAGGTGGCCGGCTTCTTTCGCGGTGTCGCGGCGGGCGAGGTCGTGCCGGCCGCCCTCGGGGTGGGCCTGTTCACGCTGACGGTCATCGTGGCCGTGCAGCGCTGGCTTCCCAAGGTGCCGGCGGTCCTGATCGCCGTCGTCGGTGCGATCGCCGCGACGTGGCTGCTGGACCTCGGCGAGCGGGGAGTGCAGCTTGTTGGGCCGCTGCCGGAAGGCTTTCCGCCGCTGACCCTGCCCCACGCGTCGTGGTCGCAACTCGCGCTGCTCATGGTCGGTGCGATCGGCATCACGATCGTGTCCCTGACCGACACCATCTCGACGGCGTCGTCCTTCGCGGCCCGGACCGGCCAGGAGATCCGGGCCGACCAGGAGATGAAGGGTGTCGGCGCCGCCAACATCGCGGCCTGCTTCTTCCAGGGCTTCCCGGTCAGCACCAGCGGTTCCCGCACCGCCGTCGCCGAGCAGGCCGGGGCCCGTACCCAGGTGACCGGGGCCGTGGGTGCGGCCGTCATCCTCGTCATGCTCGTCCTGACCCCGGGGTTGTTGCGGGATCTGCCACAGCCCGCGCTCGGCGCCGTGGTGATCGCCGCGTCCCTGTCGCTGGCCGACATCCCCGGCACCCTCGGGCTGTGGCGCCGGCGCCGCACCGAGTTCCTCGTGGCGATCACGGCGTTCCTCGGCGTGGCACTGCTCGGCGTCCTGCCCGGCATCGGCGTCGCCGTCGCCCTGTCGGTGCTCAACGTCTTCCGCCGGGTGTGGTGGCCCTACCAGACGGAGCTGGGGCGGGCCAGGGGAGTGCAGGGCTACCACGACGTGCGCTCGTACCCGGATGCCGAGCTCCTGCCGGGGCTGGTGATGTTCCGCTTCGACGCGCCGCTCATCTTCGCCAACGCCCGGGTGTTCCGCGATCAGGTCCGGCGGCTGGCCCGCCACCAACCGGCGCCTCGCTGGATCGTGCTGGCCGCGGAGCCGGTGACGGACGTCGACACCACCGCCGCCGACATGCTCGAGGCGCTCGACACCGAACTCGACGCCCGTGGGGTGTCGCTCGTCCTGGCGGAGTTGAAGGACCCGGTCCGGCGCAAGATCGATCGGTACGGTCTGACCGGCGCCCTCGACCCGGCGCACTTCTTCCCCACACTGGACGACGCGGTGGCGGCGTACCGGGCCCGGACCGGCGCCGAATGGGCGGCGCCCGTGCCGACGCCGCCGCGGGACGACGGCCCAGGGTGAGTGCTCACCCCTGTGGGGTGACGTGCTCCTCGCTGTGAGTGACGACCATGACGGCATGACGACCGCAGGTTACTCCGGGCACGAGCAGCGACGGCTGCACGAGGCCGGCACGACGGGCGCCGGCTGGCGCCGGTGGGGTCCCTACCTGAGCGAACGGCAATGGGGCACGGTCCGCGAGGACTACAGCGCCGGCGGGGACGCGTGGGGATATCTCACTCACGACCAGGCGCGCAGTCGCGCGTACCGATGGGGCGAAGACGGCATCGCCGGCTTCAGCGACGACGAGCAGCGGCTGTGCCTGTCCGTCGCGATGTGGAACGGGCGCGATCCCATCCTCAAGGAGCGGTTCTTCGGGGTGACCAACGCCGAGGGCAACCACGGCGAGGACGTCAAGGAGTACTACTTCTACCTCGACGCCACACCCACGCACTCCTACCAGCGGATGCTCTACAAGTACCCGCAACGCGAGTATCCGTACGGCGACCTGGTCGCGACCAGCCGGTCGCGCGGCCGCGCCGAGTTCGAATACGAGCTGCTCGACACCGGCGTGTTCGCCGACAGCCGCTACTTCGACGTCGTCGTGGAGTATGCCAAGGCCGCGCCCGAGGACGTGCTGCTGCGGGTGACCGTACACAATCGGGGTCCGGAGCCGGCTGAGCTGCGCGTGCTGCCGACCCTGTGGTTCCGCAACACCTGGTCCTGGGGCGGCTCGGACGGCACCCGGCCGACGCTGCGCGAGGTGCCGGGCGTGCCCGAGGCGTCGGTCGTCGCGGCCCGGCACGCCGAGCTGGGCGACCGGTGGCTGATCTGCCAGGGCCCGCATCGCCTGCTGTTCACCAACAACGACACCAACACCGAGCGGTTGTTCGGTACGCCCAACCCCTCGCCGTACGTGAAGGACGGCATCGACCGGTGCGTCGTCGGCGGCGACACCACCGCGGTGAACCCCACGGCGACCGGGACCAAGGTCGCGGTCGACGTCCCACTGACCCTGGCGCCCGGCGGCTCGGCGACGATCCGGTTGCGGCTCACCGACGAGGCCGTCCACCCGGGAGCCGAGGACTCCCGCACCGCGGCGCTGAGCTTCGACGAGATCGTGCGGCGGCGCCGGGCCGAGGCCGACGACTTCTACGCCGAGGTGCTCGCGCCTCGGCTCGGCGACGCCGAACGGCAGGTGGCCCGGCAGGCGCTCGCCGGCATGCTGTGGAGCAAGCAGTACTTCGGCTACGACGTGGAGCAGTGGCTCAGCGAGCACGGCCTGGATCCGCTGGACGCCCGGGGAACCCGCAACGGCGACTGGTTCCACCTGCTCGCCCACGACATCATCTCGATGCCGGACAAGTGGGAGTACCCCTGGTTCGCCGCGTGGGATCTGGCCTTCCAGGCGGTCACCCTCGGCCTGGTCGACGTCGCCTTCGCCAAGGGGCAGCTGGACCTTCTGCTGAGCCGGCGCTATCTGCACCCCAACGGCCAGGTTCCCGCGTACGAGTGGAACTTCGGTGACGTGAACCCGCCGGTGCAGGCGTGGGCCACGTACCTGCTGTACGAGCTCGAGAAGTCGCGGACCGGCCACGGCGACCGTGCCTGGTTGGAGAACGCCTTCCACAAGCTGGCCAAGAACTTCACCTGGTGGCTGAACCGCAAGGACGTCGACGGGCGCAACGTCTTCCAGGGTGGTTTCCTCGGCCTGGACAACATCGGGGTCTTCGACCGCAGCGCCCCGCTGCCGGCCGACGGGCGCCTGGACCAGGCGGACGGCACCGCGTGGATGGCCCTGTACTGCCAGAACATGCTGCAGATCGCCGTCGAGCTGGCCGAGGAGGACCCGGTCTATCTCGAGCAGGCGCAGACCTTCTTCGAGCATTTCGCCTGGATCGCGGTCGCGGTCAACCGCACGGCCGGCAAGGCGGAGGCCATGTGGGACGAGGAGGACGGATTCTTCTACGACCTGCTGCGCCTTCCCGACGGCAGTGCCACGCGCCTGCGGGTGCGCTCGATGGTGGGACTGCTCCCGCTGGCCGCGGTGACCGTGCTCGGCCCGGAGCTGGCGGAGAAGTATCCGGAGCTGCTCGACGACGCGAGGGACTTCGTCGACCGGCATCCGAGCGTGACATCCGTGCTGTCGCAGGGCCGGCTCCGTGGCGAGCGCGGCAATCACGTGCTGGCGCTCTTCGACGAGTCGCGCCTGCGCCGCATCCTGGAGCGGCTGCTCGCCGAGGACGAGTTCCTCAGCCCGTACGGAATCCGCTCCCTGTCGCGTCACCACGCGGAGCAGCCCTACCAGCTCGAGATGGACGGCCTGCGGTTCGAGGTGGCGTACCTGCCGGCGGAGTCCGACAGCGGCATGTTCGGCGGCAATTCCAACTGGCGTGGCCCGGTCTGGTTCCCCATGAACGCGCTGATCGTCCGCGCCCTGCTCAATCTCTATGTCGCCTACGGCGACGAGTTCACCGTCGAGTGCCCCACCGGCTCGGGGGAGCGGATGACGCTCTTCGAGGTGGCCCGGGAGATCTCCGACCGGCTGATGCGGATCTTCCTGCCGGACGCCGACGGGCGCCGCCCCTGCTACGGCGGCCAGACGATCTTCGCCGAGGACGAGCACTGGCGTGAGCTGGTGACGTTCTCCGAGTACTTCCACGGCGACAACGGGGCCGGCCTGGGCGCCACCCATCAGACCGGCTGGACCGGGCTCGTCGCGGTGCTGCCCCAGTTGTTCGCCGGGCTGACGGGCGAGGACCTGCTCGCACGCGGCCTGATCGGCGCCCGGCGTGAGCGAAGGGACACACGATGATGTGGCCGTCGCATCCCGTGGTGTTCGAGGTGGACACGATGCCGTGGCTGACCGAGCTTCGGCGGTGCCTGGGCCCCTCGGCGACGCTGGCCAACCTGCCGGCGCGGGTCTGGGACGAACTCGCGCCGGCGGGAACCAACGCCGTGTGGCTGATGGGCGTCTGGGAACGCAGCCCGGCCGGGCTGGAGGTGGCGGGCCACGACGCGGGCCTGCAACGCTCCTTCCGCACGGCGCTGCGGGATCTGACGCCCGCGGACGTCGTCGGATCGCCGTACTGCGTCCGGCGCTACGTGGTCGACGCGCACCTGGGTGGCCCGGCCGCCCTCGTGGCGGCCCGGGCGCAGCTCGCCCGGCGCGGACTGCGGCTGATCCTGGACTACGTGCCCAACCATGTCGCCCCCGATCACCCGGCCGTGACGGCACATCCGGACTGGTTCGTGCAGGGCACCGCGGCCGAGCGGGCTGCGGCCCCCGACGCGTGGTTCGACCTCGGCGGACGGGTGCTGGCGCACGGCCGCGACCCGTACTTCCCGCCCTGGCCCGACGTCGTGCAGCTCAACGCCTACCGGGGCGAGGTGCGCCAGCGCACCGCGGAGGTCCTGGGTGCCATCCTCGACCAGTGCGACGGCGTCCGCTGCGACATGGCGATGCTGCTGACCAACGACGTCTTCGGCAAGACCTGGGGCGAGCACGCGGGGCCGGCGCCGTTCGAGGAATTCTGGCCCGTGGTCATCGGGCGGCTCCGCCGACGGCACCCGGGCGCGGTGCTGATCGCCGAGGCGTACTGGGACATGGAGTGGACGCTGCAACAGCACGGCTTCGACTTCTGTTACGACAAGCGCCTGTACGACCGCCTCGCCCATGAGGACGCTGATGCCGTACGGATGCACCTCGGTGCCCGCCTGGACTATCAGCACCGGCTCCTCCGCTTCACCGAGAACCACGACGAGCCCCGTGCCGCCACCGCCCTGCCGGGCGGTCGTAACCGTGCCGCCGCGGTGGCCGTGGCCACGCTCCCGGGCGCCACGCTGTGGCACGAGGGCCAGCTCGAGGGGCGACGGGTACGGCTGCCGGTGTTCCTGGGCCGGCGCCCGGACGAGCCGGTCGACGGTGACCTCGCCAGGTTCTACCGGCGGCTGATCACCGCCGCGGCGGCGCTGCGGCGAGGAAGCTGGACCCTGCTCGGCGTCACCGGCTGGCCGGATAACCCCACGCATCGCGACCTGCTGGCCTGGGCCTGGCACGGCGGCCTGCCGCACCATCTGGTCGTCGTCAACCTGGCCGACCACCCGTCGCAGGGCCGCGTCGTGCTGCCGTGGGAAGCCCTGCGCGGCCGCTACTGGCGGCTCACCGACATCGACGGCCGGGTCTATCAGCGTGACGGCGCCGAGCTCGCGGGCGCGGGACTCTATGTGGACCTGCCGCCGTGGGGCGCCCACGTGTTGGCCCTGGAACGGGGCTGACCGTTCCCGGCCGCGTCCTGGAGCGGCTGGACCGCCTGCAACAGCGGAGGGCGGCTCTGGGATTCGCGTACGCGGTGGTCCGCAAGTACGCCGACGACGGCGGCGGCCGCGAGGCGGCGCTCATCACCTACTACGGCTTCCTCAGCATCTTCCCCGCGTTGCTGCTCGCCGAGGCGGTCGTCGGCCGGGCCCTGTCCCGGCATCCGGAGCTGCGGCAGCGGCTGTTCGTCGCCATGGTGCCGCCGTCGCTGCAGTCCACGGTCGCCAGCGCGGCGACCGCCGCACCGGCCTCACGGGTGGCCGTCGCCGCCGGCGTCATCGCGCTGCTCCTGTCCAGCACCGGCGTGGTGCTCACGGCGGCGCGGACGGTGAACCATCTGGCGGCGGTTCCGCACCGGCTGCGTACCGGGACGATCTCCCGCCCGGTCCGGGCGGTCGCCGCCCTGATCCTCATCCTGGGCGGTGCGGTGACCGTCGGCTGCCTCGTGGTGGCCGTCACGGCCTGTCCGGGCGTGCCCTGGATCTCGCACGTCCTGGCGGTCATCGGGGAGGGCGCGATCGTCTTCACGGTCCTGTTGCTCGTCGCCCGCCTGCTGCTCCTGCGCCCGGCGCCGACGCGGGCGTTGTGGCCCGCCGCCGCACCCGCGGCGGTGGCCGCGACGATCACTCTGGAACTGGGCGCGGTGGTGCTGCCGCGTCTGGTGCGCCAGGCCGGACCCGTCTACGGCGGCTTCGCCACCGTCGCCGGCATGTTCACGCTGCTGTACGTGCTGAGCATCGCCCTGGTGTTCGCCGCGGAGATCGCCACGGTGCGCGAGGCCCGGCTGTGGCCGCGTGCCGTCGACCGGAGTCGGCCCACCGTGGCGGACGCCCACGCCCTCGCGCTGCTGGCCCGGGAACAGGAACGCATCCCCGGCCAGCGGGTCGAGTCCCGGTTGCCGACCGGACCGCCTACGCCGCCGGCCGGCCGAGGTGGCGGGGGAGCAGAGCCGCGGCGATCAGGCCGATGACGCCGGCCGCCGCCACGGCGACCATCGCCAGGGCGTACGACCGCTGCGGTGTCGACGTGAGGCCCGCGACGAGGATCGTGCCGGCCAGCGCCGCCCCGAGCGAGGAGCCGAGGTTGGAGACGCTGCGGGACAGGCCGGAGATCTCGCCCTGCATCTCCTCGCCGAAGCTGGACTGCACGATGTTCACCGACGGCGTCAGCATCGCCCCGAGCCCCAGCCCGATCAGGCAGAGCCCCGGCAGGAAGGTCCACACGCTACTCGTGCCGCTCACCATCAGCAGCAGGGTGACGACGCCAGCGATGGTGACGATGAAGCCGGCCACGATGATGGTCCGCTGGGCGCGCCGTCGCGCGAGCCGTTCGGCGGCCAGCGAGGACGCCAGCAGGCCGGCCGTCGTCGCGGTGAAGATCATGCCCGTCTCGACGGCGTTGTAGCCGCGCACCACCTGCAGGTAGGCCGACACGGTGAAGGACGTGCCCATCAGCATGAGCCACTGCACGTTCTGCGTGATCAGGCCCAGGTTCGACGTGCGGTTGTCGAACAGCGTCATCGACAGCAACGCCTCCCGGCCCGCGCGTTCCTTGGCCCGCATCGACACGAAGAACCACGTCAGCACGAGGGCGCCGGCGAGGAGCAGACCGCTCATCAGCCACAGGCTGTTGTCCGCCGCCAGGATGCCCGTGACGATGAGCAGCAACCCGACCGCCGACAGCACCGCGCCGCCGACGTCGAACGGCCGCGTGGGATCCGGCGGCAGCGGGTCGCGGACCCAGCGCCGGCTCAGCACGACGATCAGCGCGACGATCACCGCTTGCAGCACGAAGGCGGCGCGCCAGCTGAACGCCGAGGTGATGAACCCGCCGATCAGCGGTCCGGCCGCCGCGCCGATGCCGCCCAGGGCGCTGATCGCGCCGAACGCCCGGGCCCGCGAGGCGAGGTCGGTGAAGAGCAGGGTCGTGAGGATGTAGACGGGCGGAATCAGCAGCGCCGTGCCGACGCCCTCGAGAATCGAGTTGCCGAGGATGAGCACGCCCAGGCCCGGCGCCACCGCGCTCAGCAGGGCGCCGACTCCGTAGATCACGAGCCCGACGGTGAAACACCGTTTGCGGCCGAAGCGGTCGGTCAGCTTCCCACCCGGGATCATCAGCGCCGCCATCACGAGCAGGAAAATCGTGATCGCGATCTGTACGCCCTGCACCGTCGTACCCAGGTCGGTGCTGATGTCGTTGATCATCACGTTCATGTTCGAGCCGGCGAAACTGCAGATGAACTGCGCCAGCGCGAACGGGATGAGCGCCCGGCGCAGCTCACCCTTTCCCGCCTTGACCCGCTCAGCCATCGCGCATCCACCCCTGTCCGGCCCGTGACGTCCGGCCGGCCCGGACCTCCACAGGGGCAGGATCCGCGCCCTGTCACGCGCCGGCATCCTCCGCCGCGCATGAGCGCCGCCCGTCGGCGGCATGACATCGGCTGTTCTCACACATTACGAGAAGATTTCATATCCGGCCGTACGGGATTATTGATTGATGGTTGTCTATGCATTGCCATCGCATACCCGAACGTTTCCCATGAGGGGAGTCCGGATGAGACGCCTTGTCCGCACCGCAGGTCTGCTCTGCGCCGCCGGAGGTCTGGTGCTGGCCAGCCTCCTGACCTCGATTCCCGCCGCCCACGCGGCGACCACCGTTCCGGTCACGCTCGACTGTCAGGGCCGGCCGCCGGTGGGCTCACCGCAGCAACTGCCGCTGTCGACGTCGATCCAGGCCGACGGCCCGGCCACGGTCGAGGCCGGCGCCGACTTCGACCTGACGCTCGCGCCCGACTCGATGACCGCGCCATCGACCGCGGGCGGGTTCACGGTCAACAACCTTCGTACGCTCGTGCTCAGGGTGGCCGTGTCGCCCGGTGCCAGCGTGCAGTCAGCCACCCTCAGCGGCGGCGTGAACATCGGGTCCGGCACGCCGACCGTCGCACACACCACCGACCTGGTAACGGCCACCGTGCCCGGTCCGATCGGCGGCGGCACCACGTTCCAGTTGCCCACACTGCACCTGCGGCTGACCGCGACCGGCGCGGCCGGAACGGCCATCGTCACCACCCTGGCCGGTACCAGCTACGCCGACCCGAGCCTGACCTTCACCGCCAACGTGCGGCTGGGCCCGCTCTCGGTGAATGTGCCGACCTCGTGCTATCCCACGCCGTCGCCGATCTTTACGAGTACGACCATCGCGTGACTCACGCGGTAGCGAAGGACCTTCTACCTAGATCATAGTTGGGGCACCCGGGCGCCCGCGAACCCGTCGCGCCTGATTCGCGTCCTGTTTCAATCGTGCGGCGCCGCACTGGTGTGCGGCGCGTCCCCGTCGCACATTGGTCGCCGCGAGCCGGCAAAAGCCAACTCGAACACTCGACGGGGGAGCGTTCAGTTTGTCGATGATCATGGTGACCGTCTGGCATGACACCAGTGCCGTCCTGGGCGCCCATTGTGGCCCGGTGCGGCCGAGAACAGCGCCGAGGGTCGGCGGGTGTCACGCGGACGCCGCGCCGAGTGCGGCGCGGCAGATCGCCGTGCGGGTGCGGCGCAGGGAGGAACGCCGGTTGGTCCGGTAGGCCGGGGACCGCGCGGGTGTCCGATCGCCGATCGGCCGCCCGCGCGGTGTGCCCCCGTCCCAGGTGCTACTGCGCCCAGGGCGGCGTGCCGATCGGGGTGCCGTCGGCGGTGCGGGGGACGAACCCGGCGCGGATCGCCACGTACGCCTCGGCCGGCTGGTCGCCGGGGTTGCCCAGTTGGATCGGCTCTCCGGCCGGCACCACGGCGACGTCTCCGGGGCCGAGCGGCTCGCCGTCGGGGCTGAGGTGGATGGTGCCGGCGACGACCATGAAGATCTCGTCCTGGTCGAGGGTGTGTGCCTCCGGCGACCGCAGCCCCGGCTCTACCGTGATCCGCCACGTGCAGATCTCGGTCGAGCCGCGGCTGGGGGCGGCCAGTGCGGTGAATTCGACGCCGGGCACCTCGAAGCGAGGGGCCCGCGCGGCGCGAATGACGTGCATTGCTCCTCCAATAGTCAATCCAGCTTGTCCAAGCTGGCTTGACTATCATGAGGACATGGCGGCATCGGCGCAACCCCTCGACTTCGGCATCCTGCTCGCGCTCGGATACCAGAACTTCGTCCGCGACCTCCGCGCCTTCCTGGCCGAGCAGGGCTTCGACGACCTGGGCCGCTCCGACGGGTTCGTGTTCCGGGAGCTGGGGACCCGTCCGATGACGGTGAGCGACCTGGCCGCCCGGCTCGAGGTGACCAAGCAGGCCGCGGCCCAGATCATCGACGACATGCGGCGGCGCGGCTATGTCACGCGTACCCCGGACCCGGACGACCGCCGCGCACAGCGGCTGGAGTTGACCGCCCGCGGTAAGTCGGCTCTCGCGGCCGCGCGCCGTTTCCACCAGCGCTACGAACGGCGCCTCGCCCGCGAGCACGGGGCATCGGCGGTCGGTGCGCTGCGGGGCGTTCTCAGCGCGATGGCGACCGAGGCCGACGAGACGCCGGATCCCCGGCTGCGCGCGCTCTACCTGTAGGGCGGGAGCCGCCGCCGAAAACGTCAGAGCGTTCGCCCGGGCGGCCGCTCATCGCGGTTCGGACCCGACACACCCCCGTGAACTGGCAAAATGGGCCAATAGACACCATGGGTCCGGTAGCCCTGTGCTGATGCTCGGAGGGGCGGCGATGGGAACTGGGACGTTGTGGGCGCGACGCTGGCTCCGCGGAACCGAAACCATGCTGGGGCAGGTGCGCACCCTCTTCCTGGGGATCCTCCTGGCCTGGCCCGTCTTCGGCCTGTGGGGGCTGCACGGTGCCGACCCGCGGATCGCGATAGCGGTTGTGGTGCTCGCCCTCTCGGTGAATACGTGGCTCTACCTGGGATACCGGCGGCAGCGCTTCCCGTTCTGGAGCTGGATTCCCGAGGGCGTCTGCATGGGCCTGATCGCGGCGGCGTCCGACTACGGCACCACCATCGGCCTGTATTTCGTATGGGTCAATTTCCGTGCCCTGTACGGTGGCCTGCGCGAGAAGATCCTCGCGGCCGCCGTGATCTGCGGGATCATGGCGGCCGGCTTCGTCGTCCTCGACCGACGGCCTGGTTCCGCCGTCCCGTTGCTCTTCACCGCCCTGCTGTCGCTCGCGGTCAACCATGTGCTGGCCCAGGCCAGCAGCGCCAGGGACCGCTCGGCCGACCGGCAGGGCACCCTGGCGTCGGCCGGCGGTGGCCTGGTCGCCTCGACCACCCGGGCCGAGGCCATGGATGTGACCCTGGGCGCGGCGCTGAGCATGGATCGGTCCGCCGGCGCGGCGCTCATGATCACCGTCGCGGGACCCGCCATCCACGTCATCGCGGCCGCCGGGAACGTCGGCGGCGAGGCGGCGGGCTGGGTCACCGAGCTGTCCAGGCTGCCCGAGGAGATCAGGACCGCGCTGCGCCCCGGCGGGTACACGATCGTCGACGGCGGCGTCGCCGCCGCGGTGACAGAGATCCTGCGGCTCCCGCGGCACCCCGTGGTCGCGGTTGCCCCGATGGCGGCGCACGGGTCGGTCTTCGGCATGCTGGTGCTGGCTCTCGAGCGGCGCCCGGTGGACGACCTGTCGGCCTCGGTCACGACGCTGGCCGACGAGGCCGCCCTCACCCTCGACCAGTTGCTGAGCCGCTCCCGGCTCAGCGTCGTGGTGGAGCACTCCGCCGACGCGCTGATCCTGGCCGGCGAGGCGGGTTTCATCCGCTTCGTCAATCCGGCGGCCGCGTCGATGCTCGGCTGCTCGAGCGACGAACTCCTGGGCCGGGGTCTCTGGTCGCTGGTGCACGAGGACGACCTCGGGACGCTGCGCGGCGGGGCGACGCCGAACCTGTCGCCGTCGGCGGCGCCATGTCGCATCCGGGGCCGTGAGGATGCCGCGTGGACCGACGTGGAAGCGCTGGTCGAGTACGTCAGCGAACACGACGGATCCCGGAGCATCGTGTTCACCGCCCGCGACGTGTCCGAGCGGCACCGGCTGGAACTGGAGTTGCGGCACGCGCAGAAGCTGGAGTCGGTCGGGCGGCTCGCCGCCGGCATCGCCCATGAGATCAACACGCCGATCCAGTTCGTCGGGGACAACGTCCGTTTCCTGGACACCGCGTTCGTCGACCTCGAGCGGCTGAGCGGGGCCTACCGGGAGCTCGCCGCCGCGGTGCAGGACGACGGTGACGTCGAAGCCGCGCTGCGCAACGTCGAGCAGGTCGCTTCCGACATCGACGTCGAGTTCGTGATGGAGGAGGTGCCGATCGCGGTCTCCCAGACCCTCGAGGGGGTCAACCGGGTGGCGCACATCGTGCGGGCGATGAAGGCCTTCGGTCACCCGGGCACGGAGGAGAAGAGCCGGGCGGATCTCAACGAGGCCATCCAGAACACCATCGCGGTCGCCAACAACGAGATCAAGTACGTCGCCGACCTGGAGACCGACCTCGGCGATCTTCCCCTCGTCCACTGCCACCTCGGCGACATCAACCAGGTGGTGCTGAACCTGATCATCAATGCCGCCCACGCGATCGGTGCCGCTGACCGTGGCCGGGGCACCATCCGGGTGAACACCCGACTGGACGGCGACTACGCGGTCATCGAGGTGGCCGATACCGGCACCGGCGTGCCCCCGGAGATCGCCGACAAGCTGTTCGACCCGTTCTTCACCACCAAGGAGGTGGGCACCGGAACCGGTCAGGGACTCGCGCTGGTGCGGACCCTGGTGAGCGACCGGCACGGCGGCACCATCGACTTCACCACCACCGTCGGGGTCGGCACGGTGTTCACCGTGCGGTTGCCCGTCGCCGGGGTCGAAGGCGCGGCCGACGGCGACCGGCTGGTGGAGGCGACGCAGTGAGTCGGCGACCGCACGTGCTGTTCGTCGACGATGAGCCCCGCATCCTCGGCGGTTTGCGCCGCATGCTCAGGACCCACCGCGACCGCTGGGACATGTCCTTCGCCGAAGGCGCGGAAGCGGCTCTGGCCGCCCTGCGCGACCAGCCGTGCGATGTGATCGTCTCCGACTACCGGATGCCCGGGATGAACGGCGCGCAGCTGCTGGAGCGGGTCCGCACCGAATACCCCGGGATCGCCCGCGTCATCCTGTCCGGACAGACCAGCGAGGACAACCTGCTGAGCATCATGGTCCTCGCACACGAGTTTCTCACCAAGCCCAGTTCGCCGGAGCAGTTGGTCGCCACCGTGGAGCGGCTCATCGAGTGCCGCGCGGGCACCCCCGGAATCGGGGCGGAGGCGGACCGCACGGACGTACAGACGCTGCCGAGTCCGCCGGACACCCTGCTGAAGCTGATCGCGGCCCTCGACAGCGACGAGGCGTCGGCGCAGTCGGTGGGTTCCGTCATCGAGGAGGACCCCGCCGCGACGGCCAAGGTGCTGCAACTGGTGAACTCGTCGGCGTACACGGTCGGGCGCAAGATCAGCAACGTCGGCCAGGCCGTGGCGCTGCTCGGTCTCCAGACCGTCCGGAGCCTGGTCTGCATGCACGACCTGATCCGCACGTTCGACGTGACCGGCGACCTTCCCGCCGAATGGATGGAAGCGTTGACGTTGCACGCCATCGAGACGTCCCGGCTGGCCCGGATGTTCGCCGAGGACACCGAATGGGAGAGCAACGCCTTCACCGCGGGCCTGCTGCACGAGGTCGGGCAACTCGTCCTCGCCTCGGTGCGACCGCGGGAGTTCGTGCGGGCCCTCGAGGCATGGCGTGACCCCGCGCGGGAAACGGAGGAGGAGACCTTCCTCTGCGCGGTGGAGTCGACGGTGCTGGGCTCCACCCACGTCGACGCGGGCACGGGACTGCTGCGCTTCTGGGGGCTGCCGGACGCGGTGATCGAGGCGGTCTCCGGCCACGCGACCACCGCGCAACCGCACGCGGCGGTCGACGCGTCCAGCGCCGTGGTGCTGGCCCACCTGGTGGTGGAGGCGGATCTCGGGCCGGTGTGCGGACTGCCCGGTGCCACCGCCCTCGACCTGAACCTGCTCGACGAACCGTCCCGCGCGGCCATCACGCGGTGGCGACGCCAACAGTCTCGCAGAGCTGACTAGCTGACGTACGCCTCGTCATCGTCGACGACCATCAGTGGCTCCGTGACGCCCTCTTCGAGAGCGGCGAAGTTCTTGAGCCGGGTGATCAGGCTGATCGTGATCTCCTGGCCGGCGTTGACCAGCAACATGCCCGACTTGTTGCGCACGGGGGCGGCGAGCGACATGCCCACCGCGAGGTCGCTCAGCCCGATGGCGCGGACCTTCTCGGTCTCGGATATCGAGCTCGCCTCGAATGCCTCCAGCACCTCGGGGTCGTACTCGTCCTCGCTGGCGCGCAGGGTCGCGAGCGTCACCGAGGGCGACAGCCCGTGCATGATCAGGCTGTCGTGGTCCTGGACGAACCGGAGCAGCCGGCCGGCGAACGGGATCTGGTGGCCGGAGATGCCGTCCTTCGGTGTGCCCGAGCCGTCGTAACCCTTCCGGCAGTAGCGGATGGCGTCGGCCACCGGGGCCATGCGCGGGATTCCGGAGATCAGTTGCTCGGCGACGTGCGGCAGTTGGTCCACCATGACCTGCTCGGCGGGGGTGAGATCGGCGGGGTTGTCGAGCTTTTCCGCCACGCTGGGGGGCAGCGCCACCACGCCGAGCTGGGACATGTCGACGGCCAGTTCCACCGCCCACCGGTCCTGGACCTCCATCTGGTCCAGGATGGCGGTGGCCACGCGGCGCATCCGGGCCGCCCGCCCGAACGCGAGCGGGCTGGACAGCGACAGCACGTCGGTCAACGCCTTGACGCTGCCGCGCAGCGTCTGTTCCAACAGCTCCCGTTCGGCCACGACCAGCCGGTGCTGGGCCACGCAGTCGCGCAGGGCCTCGGTCATGGTCTCGGTGTCGACCGGCTTGAGCACCATCCGGAAGACGTGGCCGGTGTTGACGGTCGCGGCGGCGTCGGCGAGGCTCGTGTGGCCGGTGAGCAGCATGCGAGTGCTGGTGGGCGAGACCTTCGCGGCCGCGGCCAGGAACTCGGCACCGTTGATGCCGGGCATCAGAAAGTCGGAGACGATCACCTCGAAGGGATCGACCGCCTTCATCGCGAAGAGGCCCTTCGCGGCGCCCACGGCGGTCTCCACCGTGAAATCCTTGCGCAGCTGCCGCCGGAGCCCGTCGAGGAGGTTCGGCTCGTCGTCGACGAGCAGGATCCGGGGACGATCGACGGGGGTCGTCATGCCAGCTCCTCGTGCTCGACCGGATCAGTGCTCGACCGGATCACCCGAATATACCTTCAAGCCGGATATTCCGGACGAAGTTTCCTCACGCCGTGGGCTGGCCGTACGCCAGCGAAAGGGTGAAGACCGACCCGCTGTTCAGCGTGGAGACGACGCTGATGTCGCCGTCCATGGCCCGGGCCAGCCGACGGGCGATGAACAGGCCGAGCCCCGTGCCGCTGGTGGCCATCGTCATGGGGTCCTCGACCCGGTGGAACTTGTCGAAGATCTTCTCCAGCTGATCCGCCGGAATGCCACGCCCGTGGTCACGGACGTCGACGTGCACGCGCGAGTCCTCGAGCCGCATGCTCACCTCGACCCGGGTGTCCTCGCCGGAGTACTTGAGGCCGTTGCCGATGAGGTTCGCGAGCACCTGCAGCGTCCGGCCGTCGTCGCAATGGACCAGCACCGGCTCCGCGGGGATCTCCACGTCGATCCGGGTGGAGCCGAGATCGCGGGCCGCCTGGTTGACCAGAGCGCAGAGGTCGTGCGTCGCCGCGGACACGTGCAGCGAGACGTCGTCGGGGTTGTCGCCGAACCGCGAGGCGAGCAGCAGGTCCTCCACGAGCCGGGACAGGTGGCCGGCGCGGTCGCCGATCAGGTTGAGCGCGTCCAGCCGCTTCTGCGGGGTCATGCGTTCGCCGCGGCTGCGCAGGAGATCGACATAGCCGATGATCGGGGTCAGCGGCGTCCGCAGCTCGTGCGAGACCATGGCGATGAAGTCGGACTTCAGCCGTTCGGTGCGGTACTCCCGGGTCAGGTCGCTGACGACCACCACGTCGCGTCCCACGGTCCCGGCGGTGAAGATGGCCGAGTGGGCGAACCGGAGGCGTCGCTGTTCGCCGTCGCGCCGGCTGACGGTCAGTTCGACCACCGCCCTGGGCTGCTCCTCCGACGCGGGCATCAACAACGGCCGTTCCTCCTCGGCGGGCACGTCCAGCACCTCGGCGAGCGGCCGGCCGGCCGCCTCGGCGGCGTCGACGCCGGTGATGTCCGCCAGGGCCCGGCTCCACATCCGGATCAGGCCGTCCCCTTCGATCACCATGATGCCCTCGGTGGACTGCTCCACGACGGCCTGCAGTTTGCTGGTCTCGTCGACCAGCCGGGCGAAGTGCTCGGCGCCGACCATGGCCACGGCGAGCGCGCTGGCGAGCGACGCGAGCAGGGTGACGTCCCCGGTGGTCATCCACCCCCGGTCGCGGCCGCTGATCGCGAAGGCCGCGGTGCCGAGCCGGCGCCCGCCTCCCTGCACCGGAACGACGATCATCCGGCGCAGTCCGGGCGGCAGCTCCTCGACGAGCTGCACCGGCGCGTCGACCTGGCCGAGAGCGGCGAGATATCGCGGCACCGGCCCGTGCCGCACCGTCGCCGGCTCCTTGGCTTCCACGGACAGCGCCACGTCGTTCTCGAGCCACACCACGCCCAGGTCGGCGCCGAAGGCCTCACGGACCAGGAGGAGGAACTGGCGTACGACGTCCTCGCGCTCGGCCAGCGCGTGGGAGAGCTGGAGCAGGGAGGTGGACCGGGCTCGCTCTTCGGCTTCGCGCGCCGCCGCACGGTAAGCGTAGGTCACGGCGAGAGCGGGCATCGCCATGAACGGCAGGAGCAGCGGGGCGTGCAGGGCGATCTCCGCGGTCAGCAACCCGGTCGCCATCGTCCCGACGGCCATGTAACCCGAGAGCCGGGCCTCCGAGCGTACGATCCGCCACGGTGACAGCCCGTTGATGACGCCGAGGATCTGGGCCAGGCAGCAGAGGTTCACCCCGGTGAAAGCGAGCGTCCCGGTGATCACGCCGAGGAGCACCCCCGGGGTCATCAGGCCCGGTGAGCCGCCGACCAGGTGCACGATGAAGATCAGCACCGCCGCGGCGGCGGTGTAGGTGCCGACGTTGAAGACGGCCTTCGTCACGGGACGACGCTGCAACGCGCTGGCCAGCACGAGCCCCGCGGCGGCCGCGACGAGCGCGTCCCGGGGCGGCAGCAGCAGCACGTCGATGACGAGCGCCGCCTCGTAGAGGGTCAGTTCCTCGACGGCCTCGCCGTGCCGCAACCGGACCACGGTCAGTTCGGCGAGGCAGCTCAGGACCGTCAGGCCGGGCAGCAGCCAGGCCGTCGGCACGCCCAGTCCCCGCAACACGCTGCCGTCCCCGGGAGGCGCGACCACGACGGCGGCGGCGAGCCCCATCCCCAGCAGCGTGACCGCCACGACCCGGCGCAGGATCGGGTCGTCCAGCTGATCCCGCACAGCGCCGGCCACCCGGGAGAATCCCGGGCGGCCGGCGCGTGGCGGGGCTGAGGTCACGACTGAGGCATCCACGCCCAGGACTGGGCGCTCCATCGTTGCGCGGCCCAGGCTCGGGCGGCCCAGTCGTCGGCGGCCCAGGCTCGAGCCGCCCACTCCTCGCCGGCCCAGGCCCGCGCGGCCCAGTCGTCGGAGGCCCAGGCCCGCGCGGCCCACGCTCGGGCGGCCCAGGCTCGAGCCGCCCACTCCTCACCGGCCCAGGCGCGCGCCGCCCAGGCCCGTGCCGCCCAGGCGCGTGCGGCCGGGTCGAGCTGCGCCCAGGCGCGCGCCGCCCAGTCCCGCGAGGCCGGGCTCAGCTTGTTCCACGCCTGGTCGGCGGCCTTCTTGTCGCCGTCAGCCACCGCCTTGCCAAAGGCCGCCCAACGCTTGGCGTCGCGACCCACCGTGGCGGTGTCCTCGTCGTACTGCCGCTGAGCCTTGCTCGCGTGCCAGTTGGCGGCGGCGGCCAGCACCGCGGGGGCGTCCAGTCCGCCCGCGCCGCCGCCGCTCTGCCGGCTCAGCCCGGTGCTGTCGTACGCCGTGTTGACAAGCAGGTTCTTGATCGTGTCCGGGCGCAGCTTCGGCTGCACGGCCAGCGCGTCGGCGATGACGCCGGAGGTCACCGCGGCGGCCATCGAGGTGCCCGATCCGCGGAAGTAGCCGTTGCCGACGCGGGCCTGCGGGTTGCCCTCGTCGACGATGCTGCCCGGCGAGCGCAGGCTCACCACGTGGCCACCGGCGGCGACCAGGTCCGGCTTGGCGTCGCCCTGCCAGGTGGGTCCGCGGCCGGACCAGATGCCGACCACGTCGTCGCCGCGGTCGCTCGTGCCGGAGGCGTCCAGGCCGCCCGTGGTGAGCAGCAGCGGGTCGTTACCCGGCGACGTCACGGACCCCTGGCCGGGGCCGTCGTTGCCGGACGGCACGACCACCATGACGCCCTGGTGCCACAGCGACTCCAGCGCCTGGGTCAGCGGGTCGATCTGGTACGGCAGCGGGCTCTGCGAGGACAGCGACAGGTTGACCACCTGCACGTCCTTACGGTGGTCGCTGATCCACTGCAGGCCGCGCAGCACCGTGGTGAGGTCGGTACGCCCGTCGGCGTCCGCCACCTTGACGTCGATCAGCTTCGCGCCGGGGGCGACACCCCGGTGGGCGCCGTCCGAGGCGGCGCCCGTGGCGGCGATCAGGCCGGCCATGAACGTGCCGTGGCCGTAGCCGTCGCCGTCGCCCGTACCCGTGAGGTCGACGCGGTCGGCGAGCTGGCCGGCGAGGTCGGGCACGTCGGCGATGCCGGTGTCCACCACGGCGACCGTCACGCCGCGTCCCTCGTTGCCGGTCGCGGGCAGCCCGACCATCTCGCGGATGGTCTCCGCCTTGCCCGTGTCGGTCGGTGTCGACGCGCCGGCGACGGTGATCTCGCGCTGGGGGGCCACCAGCCAGGCCGGGTCGAGGTGGCTGCCCTCGGGCAGCTGGGCCGCGACGCCGCGGACCACGGGCAGCAGGGTGACCACCCGGCCGCCGGCCGCGCGGACCGCGCGGGCGGCGCCGTCGGCGTCCGTTCCGGTGACGATGACGTCACGCCACGCTGCCGCAGAGGAGTGCGCGCTGGCGGGGGCCGGGAGGCCGGTGACCGCGAGGGCGGTGGCAACCGCGGCGGCAAGACGCCGGCGGTAGGCAGGGGTGGCTTTCGCAGACCCCACGGGGGGAGTGTTTTTCACTGGCTGCGACCTTTCATGCACTCAGAGTAGTCGAGCGACTTGTCAGGAAGCCGCCGGCGGAGGAAGTCCGGCTTGCCTCGTGCCCCGCAATATCGGTTGCTCCTCGGCGATCCTTAGCGAGATGCCGCCTTGCCTTTACTTACCGTGCGCTCGACCTCACCCGCCGTAAGAGTCGCTGTTGCTGGAGAGCACGCCCTCGATCAGGTCCAGCACGGCGTCCGCGGTGAACGGTTTCGCCAGGTAGTAGTCCACACCTCCGGCCCACGCCCGGGCGTTGGTGCCCGGTTCAGCGGCCGCGGTCAGCATGAGCACCGGCACCGGATCGCCCGGCTGCTCCCTGATGGCGCTGAGCACCTCGAAGCCGTCCATGCCCGGCATCATGACGTCCAGCACCACGAAGTCCGGGGGAGCCTCCTGCACCGCACGGACCCCGTCGGGGCCGTTCACGGCCGTGGCGACCTCGTGCCCGTCCATCTCCAGCACATCGGTCAGCAGCTGGCGGATCGACGGGTCGTCGTCGACTACGAGGATGCGTGCCACGAGCTCCTCCTTCTCGCCACCGGGCAGGCTTGGGTCACGGCTGGACCCGGCTGTTCCACGAGTCGGCCCTGCGCGATGCTTCGTCGGCCGCCTCGAACCAGTCCACCGCCTGCACCTGCAGCTGCGGATGCGCCAGCAGCTGCTTCAGCTCCTGCTCGTGCGTGCCGTCGTCCGGTCCGGCCGCCCGCGTCCCCTGGATGAGCAGATGAGCGGCCCGTACGGCGGCCGCCACCCCGAGCCCCGACGGCTCCGGTGTCTGGGGCGTGTCCCGCCGGGCGACCGCGGTGATGATCGGCGTCGGCAGGCCCCACAGGTGCAGCAGCTCCACCCCGACATCGCGGAAGGGGACGCCGTCGCGGGTCTGGGCATGGAGATCGACATGAGATCCGGCCTCGTCGGCCACCCCGGCCAGGCAGACCAGCCGCCCGACGTCCTGCAACAGGGCGGCGGCCTGGGCCTGTGGGCGGTTGGCCGGCGACGCCACCAGGTCCATCAGGCAGGCCGTCGCGACCGCGTGGCGCCACGCCGCCCGCAGGTGCTCCTCGATCGTCGGACTCCAGGTCGACTCCGGCCGCAGCGCGTGCCCGGCGCCGGCCACGGCCTGGACCATGGGTACGCCCATCGCGTTGACGATCGACTCGACGGAGGCGTTGCGCGGCTGCGCGCCGAAGAACCTCGAGTTGGACAGCTGGAGAAGCTTCGCGGTCAGCCCGACGTCGTGCATCGCGGTCCGCACCGCGTCCGCGAGGTTGGCCTCGGGCGCGAGCAGAGCCACGATCCGGTCGGTGTGCTCGGGCAGCGTCGGAATGGCGCGGACGCCGCCGGCGATCTGCCGAGCCTCGTGCGGGTGGTCACGCGACGTAAGGACGAGCAGTTGTTCGATGACGGCTGTCAGGGTCTCGGCGTCGGAGGGCTTGGTGAGGAACCGGTGGCCGGCGACGGCGACCTGGACCGTCGCCTCCGGCTCGATGTGGCCGGACAGCACGACCCGCGCGACCTCCGGGTGGCGCCGGCTGACATTGGTGAGCAGCTCGGCACCGTCCATTCCCGGCATCCGCATGTCGGACACGATCACGTCGTAGCGGGACTGCCCGAGCAGTTCGAGGGCCTCGGCCCCCTCCGACACGAAATCCATGTCCCAGTCGCCGCGTTTGCCGCGCAGCGAGCGGCGCAGGCCGTCGAGGATGCGCGGTTCGTCGTCGACGAACAGGGCATGCGGTTTGCTCATGCGGAAGCGTCCTGTTCGCCGGCCACGGGAAGGCGCAGGATGAACTCGGTGCCCTCGCCCACCGTCGACCGGACCTCGATCGATCCGCTGTGCTGCTCGAGCACCGCCCGGGCCAGGGCGAGGCCCTGGCCGGTGCCCTTGCCGACCTCCTTGGTGGTGAAGAACGGCTCGAAGATCGACTGCTGGATGTCCTCGGGAATGCCCGGCCCGTCGTCCGCGAAGCTGATCACCACGGTGTCGCCGTCGACCTGGGAACCGATCCGGATCGTGCCCCGGTCGTCCTTGTCCTTCAGTGCGTCGGCGGCGTTCACGAGCAGGTTGAGGAAGACCTGGTTGAGGTCGCCGCGGTGGCACAGGACGTCGGGGATGTCGCCGAGGTTCAGCACGACGTCGGCGACGTACTTCACCTCGTTGCGGGCGACGGTCAGGGTGGTCTCGATCGCCTCGTTGAGGTCGGCGTACGACTTCTCGGTGGAGTCCTTGTAGCTGAACGACTTCATCGCCCGCACCAGGGACGCCACCCGCTCGACGCCCTCCAGGCTCTGGCTGACGGCCGCGGGGATCTCGGCGGCGAGATACTCGATGTCCGCCTTGTCCTCGGCCTCCTGCGCCCGCCGGGTGCGCTCGCTCCACTCCACCTCGCCGAGCGCGGGTTCCATGCAGGCCCGGTAGACGAGCAGCAGGTCCAGCATGTCGCGGTAGGCGTCGGCGAGAAACCGGGTGTTGTCCCCGACGAACTGGATGGGAGTGTTGATCTCGTGCGCCAGGCCGGCGGAGAGCCGCCCCAGCGACTCCAGTTTCTGGTCATGACGGGTCTCGACCTCGGCGAGGCGCACCTCCGTCATGTCCCGGAAGGTGAACACCGCCCCGGCCCTCCCGGCGCCCTTCGGCGCGACCGAGCAGGCGACCTCGAACGTCGTGCCGTCGCGGCGGGTGAAGGTCTCGTCGACCGTCTGCGCCGACAGGCCGGCGCTGCCCATCCGCAGAAACGCGCACTCGGTCCCCGGATCCGCCGAGTCGAGGCGGGGAGACGCGTGCACCACGGCATGGGCGGGGAGGCCGAGGAGCTCCTGCTCCTTCCAGCCGAGCATCTCCCGCGCGGCCCGGTTCATCGACGTGATCCTCCCTTCACCGTCGACGGTGAAGAGGCCCTCGGCCATGTCCTCCATGATCACCGAGCGGAAGGCGAGGGCCTGCTCACGCTCGTTGACGAGGGTTTCCAGCATCGTGCGTATCGCGTCGCCGTCGCTGATGTCCGTCGCCGTCGCGATCCACAGCCCGGCGGGGCCGTCGCCGCCTACGGGCGTGAACCGCACGGAGTGCCGCCGAAAGGTGCCATCGGCGCCGCGGAGCCCGCACGTGATCTCGTAGGGTTCCGCGCGGTCAGCGTCGGCCGCCTCCCGTCGCACCGCCTCGACGTCGTCGGCGTGCAGGAACGAGAACCACGAGGAACCCTCGCCGCGCGCCCGCGCGTGCGGGTTGGCGTCCCGGATCTCTCCCGACGGGGACAGCACCCAGATGCTGTGCGGGACGGCGGCGGCGAGCGCGCGCGCATCGATGCCGGGCGTCGGGGGATCGCCCCACCCCGGAGCGTCGTCGCGGCCCGGGGCCGCCTGAGGCGCTCGATGTCCAGACACGGTATGCCTTCCTCAGCGACCAGCGCGGGATGAGCCTCCCTTGCTGACCCATCGGCCGTTCGGGGCCGTAACTGAGCTTCTGGGCAGTTCTGGGCCGTGACCAGGGCAGACATCAGGCGGCGGCGACGGTGAACGTGGGTAGGCCGGTGGGTGGTTCGAGGCCGGTGACGTGTCCGGCGCGGTCGCGGACGCTGACGTCGTAGAAGGTCCAGGTGCACGGGCGGCGGTTTCCGCCCTTTCGCGCCCCACGGCAACCACAGCGCACCGCAACCGCAGCTCTACCGGCTCCCGACCCCGACCGCCGGGGCCGACCGCCGGCCACGCAGCAGATAGCCGGTGAGCAGTCCTCCGCTCAGCACGGCGACCGCCCCCACCAGTTCGCCCGTCTCCAGGGCCGACCGCATGGCCTCGACGGTCCGGGCGCGCTGGGCCTCGTCGCCGGCCGCCGCCATCGCCGCCGGGAAGGATGCCGCGACCCCGGGCAGCAACGCGCCGAAGCGCGCGTCCAGCACGGCACCCAGCGCGGCGATGCCGAGACTGGTTCCCACTTCGGACATGGTGCCGTCGATGCCGGCCCCCGCGCCGGCCGCCTCGCCGGGGATGGCGCTCATCACCGCGTCGATGATGGCCGGGTTGGCCACGGCGCAGCCGCAGCCCATGAGCAGCAGGCCGGCGAGGATCGCCGGGTAGCCGTCCGTGGCGAGGTGCGCGACGACCGCGAGGCCCACGGCGAGCGACGTCATCCCGGCGGCGATCGCGGTGGCCGCGCCGAGCCGCCTGATCAGCGCGGCCGAGAGGCCGGTGAAGTTCAGCGCGACGATGCTCAGCGCGAACGGCGCCATCCGCAGCCCGGTTTCCAGCGGTGTGTAACCGACGACGAACTGGAGCTGCTGGGTCAGCAGGAACAGCGCCCCGCCGCACCCGAAGGTGATCAGGACGACCCCGGCGACGGCGCTGCTGAACCGGCGGTTGCGAAACAGCCGCAGGTCGAGCATCGGATGCGCGGTGCGCGTCTCCCACCACAGGAATCCGCCCAGGAGGAGCAGCCCGGCCAGCGCGGCGGCGGACGACCCGGCGATGATCGCGTACACGACGGAGGTCATGCCGGCGGTGGCGAGAGCCGCGCCGGGCAGGTCCGGGCGGCCGGCGGCAGGGTTGCGCGATTCCGGGACGAGGGCGACCGTGAGGGCCGCCGCCAGGGCCACGACCGGGAGGTTGAGCAGGAAGATGGCGCCCCACGTGAAGTGCGCGAGGATGAGGCCGCCGACCGGCGGGCCGGCGGCGTAGCCGAGCGCGCTCACCGCCGCCCAGATGCCGATCGCCGTCGGACGCATCTCCTCGTCGAAGATCTGCAACGCCACCGCGAGGGTGCCGGTGACCAGCATCGCGCCGCCGATACCCAGGCCGGCGCGGGCGGCGATGAGCTGGCCGGTGGACTGCGCCAGCCCGGCCGCCAGCGAGGCGGCGCCGAAGAGCACCAGCCCGAGCAGCAGCATCCGCTTGCGTCCGAAGCGGTCCGCCGCCGCGCCGACGGTGAGCAGCAGGCCGCACTGCACCAGCGCGTACGCGTTGATGATCCACTGAATGTCCGCGGTGTCCGCGCCGAGCGAGGTGCTCAGCGCGGGGACCGCCACCGTGAGGACGGTGTTGTCGAGGACGACGACGAGCTGGGCGAGGCAGAGCACCGCCAGAACCGTCCAGCGTCGGCTCGTCATCGGGCGATCGGATTGGGCAGCGTTCCCACGAGTTGCAGGGCCGCGGCCGGGTCGGCGAGGTCGACCATCTGTACGTTGTTGCGCAGCTGGAGCCGGTTGAGGCAGGACAGCGCGAACTCGGGCGCGAACATGTCGTAGCGCGCGAACTTCTCCGCGAACTGCGGCATCGAGCGTTGGTAGTCGTCCACGGTCTCCGCGACCGTCCGCCAGAAGGCCGACTCGTCGATCGCGCCGGCCCGGTCGAGGATCGCGCTGAGAAAGCGGAAGAAGCAATCGAAGACGTCGGTGAAAATGCTGAGCAGTTTCATGTCCTCCGGGATCTCCGCCCTGATCCGTGCCACCTCGCTGGGCAGGTCCGCGTCCGGGTCCATGATCACGATCTCCTCGGCGATGTCCTTGAAGATCACCCGCTGCACGGCTCCGCCGTCGAGGACCAGGATGACGTTCTCGCCGTGCGGCATGAAGGCCAGGTCGTAGGCGTAGAAGCTGTGCAGCAGCGGCACGAGATAGGCGTCCAGATAGCGGCGCAGCCACACCCGGGGCTCGAGGCAGCTCTGGTCGATCAGGGCGGCCGCCAGCGACCGACCGTCGCGGTCGACGTGCAGGAGCGAGGCCATGGTGGCGAGTCGGTGGCCGGGCTCCAGCGCCGGGACCGGGCTCTCGCGCCACAGCGCGGCAAGCATTTTCCGGTACGGCGAATAGCGATCGGTAGCGGCCTCGTACTGTCGATTGTGGTAGCCGACGGCGGCCCGCTCGCGCAGAATCGTCAGCCGGCTCGCCTTCAGGACGACATCGCCGTCGACGAGCTCGGCGAGCCACTGGTTGATGGCCGGAGTGGCTTTCATGTACGCCGCCGACAGCCCGCGCATGAATCCCATGTTGAGCACCGAGATCGCGGTCTTGACGTAGTGCCGGTGCGGCGCGCTGACGTTGAAGAACGTGCGGATGGACTGCTGGGCCAGGTACTCGTCCGGGCCTTCGCCGAGGTGGACGAGCCGACGCGTGGCGATCTCGGCGGCGAAGGTGATCGACAGCTTGTTCTCCCACTGCCACGGGTGCACCGGGATCAGGTGGTAGTCGTCGAGCGACGGCAACATCGCCCGGAACGCGGCGAGGGCCGTCTCGCCCAGTTCCTCGCGGATGTGCCGGTCGTAGTCGGTGTCCGTGGTGCAGGTGAAAGTGGAGCAGCTGCGGTGCGCGGCGAGCCAGACGAGCCGGACCGGGTGGGCGGCCTCGGGGGCGTACCGATGGAAGTCGCTGATGCCGAATCCGAGCCGGCCGCTGTTGGCGACGAAGCAGGGATGGCCCTCGGTCATCTGAGTCTCGATCTCCTGGAAGCCGGCGGTCGCCAGCTCCCGCGCGTCGCGGGAGGCCGTGGTGAGCTTGTAGCAGACGCTGGCGAGCGAGCTGCTGAGTTCCTCCAGATAGACCGGCAGGACCTCGTCGGACAGGCCGAGTGTGCGGCGCAGTTCCGTGCAGAAGTCGAGGACGTCGAGGGGCAGTTCGGAGCCGTCGCGCAGCCGACGGATGCTGTCGGCGTCGACGTCCCAGTGGTCGAGGGTCATCAGCCGGGCGGTGAACCGGTATTCGGTCGCGCCGTCGTCGCCGCGTACCGTATATCCGGTCCCGGTGTCTTCCGGGGTGAGCAGGCGTTCGTGGCTGAATTCGGCCAGGGCCTTGCGGATCAGCAGGCGGTTGGCCCGCGCCCAGGTCGTCGGGGTGAGGTGCTCGATCATGCCGGGGCTCCGATGGCGGTGGTGAACTGACGGCGGGTGCACACGCTGAGCAGCGCGGTCTTCTCGGGTTTGTCGATCGGCCCGAGGACTTGGAAGCCGACCGCCCGGTTGAGCCGGTGCACGGCGGTGTTGCCGATGTCGGGCTCGACGACGACGCGCGTGGTGGCGGGGTCCTCGAACAGCCACGCCATGACGGCGGTGATCACCCCGAGGGTGAAGCCGTGCACGGGGCGGTCGGTCGGCGCGCAGAGGAAGTGCATGCCCACATCGCCGTCCTCGGCGTCGAAGAGCCCCGCGAGTTCGACGTGGCGCGGGTCGTAACGCTCCACGAGGAATGCCGGCTCGCCGTCGTGCAGGCCGAGGAACGCGTCGTGGTGCGGGTGGGCGGCGATCCGCCGGTACTCGTCGCGGACCTGCTCGACACCGGCGTCGAGCATCATCCAGTACCGGGCCTTCGGATGGGTGAGCCAGCGGTGCAGCAGCGCGGCGTCCGCGTCGGGGTCGAGGTCGCGGATGGTGAGGTTCACGCCACGCCGCCGAACGTCTGGAACGCGATCGACTTCTCGATGGGGTAGTGCTCGCGGCCGAGCAATTCGCGGATGATCCACGAGTTGCGGTACGGGCCCATACCCAGATCCGGCGACGTGACGCTGTGCGCGTGCGTGGCGGCGTTCTGCAGGAAGATCTCGCGTCCGGCGTGGTCGATCGTGTAGTTGCGGGCCACGTCGAAGCGGCCGTGGCCGTCCCAGCGGATGCGGTCGCGGATCGGCTCGAGGAACTCCGGCACCTGGTAGTGGTAGCCGGTGGCCAGGATCAGCCCCTCGGTGGTCAGCGAGAAATCGCGGTCCTGCTCGTCGTGGTGCAGGCCCAGCGTGTAGGTGCCGCTGGCCTCGTCGTACTCCGCCGTGGTGAGTGCGGTGTTCGTCAGGAGCCGGGAGTCGACCGCGCCCTTGAGGCCCTTGGCGTAGAGCAGGTCGTAGATGTCGTTGATGAGGTCCGCGTTGATGCCCTTGAACAGGCCCTTCTGCGCGGACTCCAGGCGGTAACGGGTCGGCTCGTCCAGGGCGTGGAAGTAGTCCACATAGTCCGGCGAGGTCATCTCCAGCGTGAGCTTGGTGTACTCGAGCGGGAAGAACCGCGGCGAGCGGGTGATCCAGTTCAGCTGGTACCCGTACTCGTCGATGTCACCGAGCAGGTCGTGGTAGATCTCGGCGGCGCTCTGCCCGCTGCCGACGACAGTGATGCTGCGCTTGGCGCGCAGCGCGTCCCGGTGCTGCAGGTAGGCGGAGTTGTGGATCAGGTCACCGCCGAGTCCGGCGCAGGGCGGCGGCACGTGCGGGGGAGTGCCGGTGCCCAGAACGAGGTGGCGCGCCGCGTACCGGTTGTCGCCGGTGTGCACGGTGTAGACGCCGTCGGCGTACGTCACGGAGGTGACTTGCTGTCCGAACCGTACGCTGTGGAGCTTGCCCGCGGCCCACCGGCAGTAGTCGTCGTATTCGGTGCGCAGCGGGAAGAAGCTCTCCCGGATGTAGAACGGGTACATCCGGCCGTTCTCCTTGAGGTAGCTCAGGAACGAGAACGGCGACGTCGGATCGGCCAGGGTCACCAGGTCGGCGAGGAACGGCGTCTGCAGCCGGGCCGAGCCGAGCAGCATGCCCGGGTGCCACGCGAGGTCGGTGCGGGCCTCGAGGAACAGGCCGTCGAGGTCGTCGATCGGCTCGGTGAGACAGGCCAGGCCCAGGTTGTACGGCCCGAGCCCGATCGCGATGAAGTCATGGGTCGTGGGGGTGGTCATGCGAACTCCAGGGTCCTCTCCCGCAGGTAGCCACAGGCGTGGCCGGCGACGAGTTCGACCACCTGCGCGATGTCGTCGAGGGTCGTCTCGGGGTTGAGCAGGGTGAACTTGAGATAGTGCGCACCGTCGACGGTGGTGCTCGCGACGACGGCGTCGCCCGAGGCGGCGAGGGCCTCGCGGGCGTACAGGTTGGCGGCGTCGGCGTGGATCCGGGCGTCGCCGGTCGGCAGATAGCGGAAGACGACCGTGCTGAGCGCGGACTTGGTCACGACCTCGAAGCGGGGGTCCTCGGCGAGCATCTCCCAGGCGTCGGCCGCGCGGTCGACCACCTCGTCGAAGAGCTCGCCGAGCGCGTCGGCGCCCATGATCCGCAGCGTCATCCACAGCTTGAGGGCGTCGAAGCGGCGCGTCGTCTGGATGCTCTTGTCGACCTGGTTCGGGATGCGTTGTTCGACCATCCGCAGCGGGTTGAGGTAATCGGCGTAGTAGGTCACGTGCCGCAGCACCGACGAGTCGCGGACGAGCAGCGCGCTCGAACTGACCGGTTGGAAGAACGACTTGTGGAAGTCGACGGTCACCGAGTCGGCACGCTCGATGCCGGCGAGCAGGTGCCGCCGGGTCCGGGAGGTGAGCAGGCCGCACCCGTACGCGGCGTCGACGTGCAGCCAGACTCCCGAGCGCTCGCACAGCTCGGCGATCTCGGTCAGCGGGTCGATGGAGCCGAAGTCGGTCGTGCCGGCGGTCGCGACGACGGCCATCACCGTCTCACCGCGCGCGCGGCACCCGGCGAGCTCCCGGGCCAGCGCGGAGGGCATCATCCGCCGGCTGCGGTCGGTGTCGACCGTGATGACCGCGTCGGCGTCCAGCCCCAGTTGCCGGGCCGCCTTCTGCACGCTGAAGTGCCCGGCCCGGCTCGCCAGGACGCGCAGCCTGCCCGGCCCCGCCTGGTCGCGGGCCATCAGCAGCGCCTGGTAGTTCGACTGGGTGCCGCCGCTGGTGAAGACACCGTCGGCGGTCGGACCGAGCCCGACGCGGTCCGCGGTCCACTCCACGAGGCGCCGTTCGATCAGGGTGGCGCCCGCGCTCTGGTCCCAGGTGTCCAGGGAGGAGTTGACCGCGCTCAGCACGGCTTCGCCGACGAGCGCCGGAATCACCACCGGGCAGTTGAGGTGCGCCAGGTAGCGCGGGTGATGGAAGTAGACGGCGTCGCGCAGATAGACGTCGTGCAGTTCGTCCAGTGCCGCCTCGGTGTCGCCGAGGGGACGGTCCAGGTCCACGGCGTCGACCTCGAGGCTCAGCTCCGCGGGGGTGATGCCGGTGAAGGGCCGGTGCACCGCGGCGATCCGCCGGGCCACCCGGTCGGTTCCGGCGGCCACCGCCTGCCGGTAGCGCTCCGCGGTGGCCGCGTGGAACAGGTGTTGACGGCTGGCGGTCACGACAGCGCCTCCCCATGATCGACTTCTAATTAGGCGAGGGTAACCTAACCTCTATGCCGAGCGATATCTACCGCGACCCATGGGGAATCCCACATCTGCGGGCGGACTCGGTGGACGACCTCGCCCGCTTACAGGGCAGGGCCGCGGCGCTGGACCGCGGCGCCCAGATCACCACGGAACGCTTGCGCGCCGAGGGACGCCTCGCGTCGGTCGCCGGCCCCGACGAGGTGCCCTGGGACCGTTTCGCCAGGCGGGCGCGCCTCGACGACACCGCCCGCCGCTGCTACGCGCGCCTCGACGAACCCACCCGACGCTGGGTCGGCGCCTACGTCGACGGCGTCAACGAGGTCCTCGGCACCACGGACCCGTGGCGGCCGTGGTCACCGCTCGGCGTCTTCGGAGTCCAACACATCCTGTTCGGCACGTTCCCGCACCGGATGTGGCAGGCCCACGTCGAGGCGACCCTGGGAGCGGACAAGGTCGAACTCTTCGCCAGCGAGGGCCCCGGCGGCTCGGGCAGCAACGCGTGGGCGGTCGCGGGCCCGTCGCCGATCATCGCGGGCGATCCGCACCGCGTCCTCGAACTGCCCGGCATCTATCACCAGGTCCGGCTCGCGTGCCCGGAATTCGACGTGTTCGGCTTCGCCTTCCCCGGCGTGCCGGGGCTGCCGCACTTCGGTCACACCGGGTCGGTCGCGTGGGCGATCACCAACGCGATGGCCGACTACCAGAGGCTCTACCCCCTCGACGACACCACGCCGGTCGCCTCGCACGAGGAGACCATCGACGTGCGCGGCGCCGACCCGGTCACCGTCGAGGTGATCGATACCCCGCTCGGACCGGTGATCGACGAGGGCGTGATCCTGCACACCCCGGCCCGCGCGACGCACCGGCTCGGCTTCGAGGCGCTGCTGCCGCTGCTGCGGTCGCGGACGGCGCGGGACGTCGCCGAGGCGCTGCGATGCTGGGTCGAGCCCGTCAACAGCGTGATCGTCGCGGACTCCAGCGGCACGGTCCTGAGCCTGGTGGCCGGCCTCATGCCGCACAGTGACGGCAGCCCCCCGCCGGCCGCGACCGTCACCGAGGCGGTCGTGCACGCCAACGACCGCAGGGCCGGCGACACCGACGGACTCGGGAACCACTTCGCGCCGCCGCACCGGGCCGCCCGGATCAGAACCCTGCTCGGCGAACCCCCCGAGACCATCCACACCGACGATCGGCTCGGCGGCTCGGTCCTGCTCGACCTGCTCGCACGCCTGGACGTGGAGCACCCGCTGCGCGACCGGCTCCTCGCCTGGGATCGGCGCATGTCCGCCGGCAGCACCGACGCGGGAGCGTACGCGGCCTGGCGCGGCGCCGTCGCCCGCCGGCTCTGCGACCACCCCGACCTGCGTCCGCTGTTCACCCCACACCGCCACGACCCGATCTTCAACCCCTGGCTCGACCCGAGGACGCGCGTCGGCCTCGCCGTCGACGCGCTGGTTCTCGCCCTGCCCGACGCCGAAGCGCTGGCGATCGCCGCGCTCGACGATGTCGCCGACGACGGCGGCACCTGGGGATCACGTCACCTGCTGCACCCCATCGGTTCCGGCGCCGTGCCGCGCACCGAGCTCTCCGGCGACACCGACTGCGTGCTCGCGACCTCCACCGTGCCGGGAGTCTCGGACGTCTGCTGGCGCGGCCCGGTCGCCCGCTACGTCTGGGATCTGGGCGACCGCGCCAGAAGCCGGTGGATCG
Source organism: Actinoplanes sp. NPDC051346 (assembly GCF_040682215.1). Classification (NCBI taxonomy): domain Bacteria; kingdom Bacillati; phylum Actinomycetota; class Actinomycetes; order Micromonosporales; family Micromonosporaceae; genus Actinoplanes; species Actinoplanes sp. NPDC051346. Next base: position 220,012 of record NZ_JBFBAJ010000002.1, read on the forward strand.
TCCCCTTCGGTGCCGCCGGCGACCCGGCCAGCCCCCACTTCCACGACCAACTCGAGCGATGGGCGGCCGGCGAGCTGATTCCCCTCGTCACCGACTGGAACACCCTGAGAAAAGAGAGCGAGACCATGTATCAGTACGCCGTTCCCGGCCTGGGCGACCTGCGCCTCATCCCCGTCGAACCCGCGACGCACGCCGAGCTGATCCACTCCTGGGTCACCCAGCGCCGCGCGACCTACTGGGGCATGGGCGACTACACCGTCGACCAGGTCCGCGAGGTGTACGCGTTCCTCGACAGCCTCACCACGCACCACGCCTATTTGATCCTGGTCGACGGGACCCCGACCGGCATCTTCCAGACGTACGAGCCCGACGCCGACCCGGTCGGCGAACGCTACACCGTGGAGCCCGGCGACATCGGCATGCACCTGCTTCTCGCGCCCGGCGAGAAGCGGGCCCGCAACTTCACCGGCCGGGTCGGCGCCGCTCTCTGCGGGTACCTCTTCCAGAACCCGGCGCACCGCCGGGTGGTGGTCGAGCCCGACAGCCGCAACCACCTGGCCCTGCGGCGCATGCGCATGTCCGGCTTCACCTTCGACACCGAGATCGACATGCCGGGCAAGAAGGCGCAGCTGGCCTTCCTCACCCGCGACGCCTACGAGCGGGTCGCCCCGCTGCAGCACGCGTGACGTCCCGCCGCGGTCTCATCAACTGAGCGTCGTGCCGACCAGCGCGCCGATTCCGTACGTGACCGCCATCGCCGCCGCGCCACCGGTCACCAACCGCAGCACCGCGCGGCCCGGTCGGGCACCGCCGAGGCGGGCGCTCAGGTAGCCGGTCGCGGCGAGCGCGACGACGACCACGACGAACGTGACCGCGACCCGGACGCCGGGCGGCGGCAGCAGGATGGCCGCCAGCGGCAGCAACGAACCGGCCGTGAAGGCGATCGCCGAGGCGCCGGCCGCCTGCCACGGGTTGGTCAGCTCGTCGGGGTCGAGGCGCAGTTCGATGTCGGCGTGCGCCGCGAACGCGTCCTTCTCGGTCAACTCCCGCGCCACCTTCCGGGCGGTCGCCGCGCTGAGTCCCTTCGCCTCGTAGAGCGCGACCAGCTCTTCGAACTCCTCCTCGGGGAACGCCGCGAGCTCATCGCGTTCCTTCTGCAGCAGCGCCCGCTCGGTGTCGCGCTGGCTGCTGACCGACACGTATTCACCCAGCGCCATCGAGACCGCCCCCGCGACCAGGCCCGCGACGCCGGCGGCCAGAATCGGCCCGGTCGACGTGGTCGCCCCGGCCATGCCGACGACCAGACCCGCGGTCGACACGATGCCGTCGTTGGCGCCCAGCACGCCGGCGCGCAGCCAGTTCAGGCGTCCCGACAGGGCGGCGTCGTGCGGCTCGCCAGCGTGCATGACCACAGCAGCTCCTTGCCCCGCCCGTTGTCGCCGGAAGCGTTCCGGACCGGGCCACCGTCATTCTCCGTTGCCGCCGCCGGCCGCCGAGCACGGGTGTCGCACAAGGCGTCGGTGTCCCTCGGACGGCATGTGCGAATAGTGGGGGGTTGCCGTTGGCGTGGCGAGGGTTATTTCGGTGCAATGGGGATTCGCGGAATAGGGGGGCTCCAGATTTCTTGCCCAGAGGAGGCCTGGGCGACGCCGGGCTGGTCGGCCCCACCCACGGATTCTGAGAAAGCCCGGCGCCGCCGTACGCGCCCACGCCTGATCCCTCGATCAAGCTGATCACCGGAACAGCCGGAGTTCCCCATGTCTGAGCGACCGTCACCCGCCGCAGTGCTCGCCGCCGAGATCGCGGCCGTCGCCAGCCTCGGCACGAGTCTCGTCGGACGCGCCGAGGCCCTCCTGGAACCGCTGCGCGCCGTGCTGGAATTCGACGCGGCGTGTATCACCATGCTGGACGCCGAAGGGCGCCGGCAACCTCCACTGCTCTGGCGCGGCTACCCGTCCGCGGTGGTGGAGCACCTGCACAGCACCGACTTCTTCGTCAGCGTGCAGAGGTTGGGGTTCAGCCGCAACCGGAGCCCGCTGCGCCTCGCCGACATGCCGGTACCACCCGGCGAGCTGCGCGGGTGGGCCGAGTTCATGGCCCCGGCCGGATTCGGGGAAGGCATCGGCATTCCCCTGCACACCGCCGACGGCCGCTATCTCGGCGTGCTGTCCACCCACACCGAGGACCGCAAACCGGTCCGGGGCGAGATCCGCGACCTGCTCGGCGACCTTGCCCCGTTGATCGCGTACGCGGTGGATCCGCTGCGGACGATCACCGCCCTGGCCGCTCTGGTCACGGACGCGGTCGCCGGCGTCATGCTGACCCGCACCGGTGCCACAGCACCGCTGCCCGGACTGCCGCGAAACCGCTTGCTGGACCGCGGCTCACCGGTGGTGACCGAGGCCGCCGCGTGCTATGCCGACGGAGACAGCCGCGCCACCTTCCTCACACCCACCGTGGCGCCCGATCCGCCCGGCTACCTCCGGGCGACCATGCTGGCCTGCCCCGACCAGTCGCCGTACGACCTGGAGGCGGTCGTCATGCTGCGCCCGCCGGGAGACCTTCACCACCTCAGCCACCGCGAGATGACTGTTCTTGGCCTGTTCATCGCCGGCCGGACCGAATGTCAGGCCGCCGCCCGCCTGCGGACGTCTGTCCGCGCCGTGCGCGCCGCGCTGGAACACGCCCGCGTCAAACTCGGCGCACCCACCAACGCCGCCGCCATCATGCGCGCCGCCGACCTCGGCCTCTACCTGCCACCCACCCAGCGCTGCTGATCACTGTCGCAGGGTCCCGGGCGCTTCGTTCTCGGCGCGTACCGATCGCAGCAGCAGCTCGGACACGTCGGTGACCCGTACGTCGTCCGCCGCCTTGCCCTGCTCCTTGCGGGTGGCGACGCCGTCGGTGAGCATGCTGATGCAGAACGGGCACGCCGCGGCGACCACGCTCGCCCCGGTGTCCAGCGCCTGGTCGGTGCGGGTTTCGTTGATGCGGGTGCCGAGCGGCTCCTCCATCCACATCCGGGCCCCGCCCGCCCCGCAGCAGAACGACGTCTCGCGGCTCCGGGGCATCTCGGTGAGCCGGAGTCCGGGCACGCTGCCCAGCAGTTCCCGGGGCGGTTCGAAGACGCGGTTGTGTCGCCCGAGATAGCAGGGGTCGTGGTAGGTGACGGTGGTGTCGACGGGATGCGCCGGGCGCAGCCGGCCGTCGGCCACGAGCCGGGAGAGCAGTTGCGTATGGTGGACCACCTCGAAGTCGCCGCCGAGCTGGCGGTACTCGTTGCCGATCGTGTTGAAGCAGTGCGCGCAGGTCACCACGATCTTCCGCGCCCCGGCGCCGGTGAGGGTCTCCACGTTCTGGGTCGCCAGCTCCTGGAACAGCATTTCCTGGCCGAGACGGCGGGCGGCGTCGCCCGTGCACGTCTCGCCGCTGCCGAGCACCATGAACTCGACGCCGGCCTCGTGCAGCAGCTGCGCGACCGCGCGGGTGGTGCGCTTGGCGTTGTCGTCCAGCGCGCCCGCGCAGCCCACCCAGAAGAGGTATTCGACGTCGTCGGGCAGGCGTTCCTCGCCGCCGGCGCCGAAGACGCGCACCTCGAACGGCAGCCCGGCCGTCCACTCCAGCCGGGCCTTGGCGCCGCGACCCCAGGGGTCTCCGGCCCGCTCGAGATTGCGCAGCATGACGTTGGCTTCCTTCGGGAACTGGGCCTCGATGAGCACCTGGTACCGCCGCATGTCGACGATGTGGTCGACGTGTTCGATGTCGACGGGGCACTGCTCGACGCAGGCGCCGCAGGTGACGCAGGACCAGAGCACGTCGGGGTCGATGACGCCGCCGCTCGCCTCCGGCGCGACGAGGGGCCGGGCCGCCTCCGCGAGGACGTCTCTGGGCAGCTTGGCCCGCTCGTCGTCCGACGAGGCCAGCAGGTAGGGCGCCTTGGCCAGCGCGTGGTCACGCAGGCTCATGATGACCAGCTTGGGGTTCAGCGGCTTGTCGGTGTGCCAGGCCGGGCACTGCGACTGGCAGCGGCCGCACTCGGTGCAGGAGCCGAAGTCCAGCATGCCCTTCCAAGTGAAGTCCTCGATCGCGCCCCGGCCGATCTTGTCGTCCTCGTCCGGGTCCTCGAAGTTCACGGGTACGCCGCCTGAGTGCACCGGCAGCAGCGGGCCGAGCCCCCGCGGTCGGCGGGAGAACAGCACGTTGAGTGGTGCGAGCCCGATGTGCAGGTGCTTGGAGTGCACGACGAGGACCAGGAAGCCGAGCACGACGCCGAGCGTGGCGAGCAGGCTGACCGTCTCCAGGACCTCATTGGCGGCGTGCCCGGCCGGCTCCAGCATCCGCGCGACGGCCTCGGAGGCGAAAGCGGCGCCCTCGGGGAAGGGGAAGTTGCCGGTGTTGATCTGCGCGCCGCGGCAGAGCAGCAGCGTCCACATCACGTTGAAGATCATGAAGAGGACGAGCCAGGCCGCGCCCAGGTGGGAGCCGAAGAACCGGGAGCGGCGTCCCTCGTGCTCGGGGCGGTGGCGCAGGCGGATCGCGGCGAAGGCGACGAGGGAGACGAGGACCGCCACGATGCTGAGGTCCTCGAGGAAGCCCAACCAGGCCTGGGTGCCGATGAGCGGGATGTGGAAGTCCGGGTCGAACAGCGCGCCGTAACCCTCCACGATCGTCGCGCCGAGGATCAGGAATCCCCAGAACACCGCGAAGTGCGCCAGGCCGGGCCCACTCCACTTCAGCAGCTTGCGCTGGCCGAGCACCTCGGTCACGATCGCCCACAGGCGCGGGCCCAGGTGTGTGGTGCGCTCGGGCTCCGCGCGCTGCCCGGCGCGGGCCAGCCGGAGCAGGGTGAGGATCCGCCGCCCGGCCAGCCCGAACGCGACCGCGGTCAGGGCGAGCCCGAGCACCAGTCGTACCGTCACGTCGTCTCCTCGTTGTGGCTGATCATCGGGTAGGCCTTGCGTCGGCTGATCTCGGCGAGCAGTTCGGGCACGACCCGGTGCACGTCGCCGACCACGCCGAGATCAGCCACGTCGAAGATGGGCGCCCGCGGATTCCGGTCGATCGCCACGATCGTCTCCGCGTGCCGCATGGCGGCCCGGTGACGGACCGAACCGGAGATGCCGAGCGCCAGGTAGAGCCGGGGATGGACGATCGTGCCCACCTGGTCGATCTGTTCGCGCCGCGGGCACCAGCCGAGCTCGGTGGCGGTGTGCGACCCGCCCGGAGTGCCGTGCAGCGCCTTGGCGAGCGCGTCGACCAGGCCGAACGACTGCCGCGAGCCCAGTCCGCGACCGCCGGCGACGACGACGGCCGCCGTGGCCAGCTCCGGTGGGAGCTCGGAGCCCGCCGGCCGGCGGGTGATCCGGCGTACGGCGCGGACGGCGGACGGGAAGTTGAGGTGGACCCGCTGGACGTCCGGCTCCATCGGTGCGGCCGTCGGGGCGACGGCGTCGGCCCGCACGGTGAACACCGGTATGCCGCGGGTCACGCTGGACTCCACGCGGTAGGCGCCGAGCAGCGCCGACTGGACGGCGACCGGCCCGTCGGCGCCCATGCGCAGGTCGACGGCGTCGCTGACGAGGCCGGAGCCCAGCCGCGCGGCCAGCCGGGCGGCGATCTCCTGCCCGAGCCGGTGGGAGGCCACGAGGACGGCGGCGGGTGTGGTCCGCCGCGCGAGGTGGGACAGCAGCTCGACCCGGGCCGCGGCGGGATGCTGGTCGAGCTCGCCGCGGGCGATGGTCGCGATCGTGGCGGCGCCGAACCGGCCCAGCAGCGCGACGCTGGCCGCGTCGCTCGGCCCGCACAGGACGGCCATGGGCGGGCCGAGCCGGCGGGCGAGGGTCAGCAGCGCGCAGGTGGAGCGGCACACCCCCGGTGGGGTCGCGGTCCGATCCACGAGCACCAGCACAGGTCTCATGAGGCCTCTTCAGGGATGACGCGGGCGGTTACAGGAACTGGTGGAGCGCGAGAAAGTCCGCCACGCGGATGGCCGCGACCGTGGGGTCGTCGGCGAGGACCACGTGGGTTCGGTCGACCGGCTGCGCCGTGACGGCGCGGACGACGGTGGCGCCGCCGTGACCGGCGATGCCGAGGTCGGCCAGCGACCAGGTGTGGATCAGCTTGTAGTGAGCGTCGAGGGTCGCCGTCAGCGTCGGTAGCCGGGGCTCGCCGCAGCGTTCGGTCACCGCGACCACGGCGGGCAGCTCGGCGGCGTACGTCCGCAGCCCCGCGCCGTCGTCTCGCCCTATTTCCACCTTGTGTTCGCGGACGCGCAGAATGTCGGCGAAGCAGAGCACCGGGACGCCGAGCAGCTCCGCCACCATGGCCGGCACCGCGGACATGCCGGAGTCCGACGACGCCGAGCCGGACAGCACGAGGTCGAATCCGAGCCGGTCCACGGCGGCGGCGAGCACCTGCGCGGTGGCGAGTGCGTCGCTGCCGTGCAGTCGGTCGTCGAGGACGTGAACCGCGTCGTCGGCGCCGAGGACCAGTGCCTTGCGCAGCGCCCCGACGGCCGCGGGCGGCCCCATCGTCACGGCGGTGATCTGCACGTCGCGCCGCCGTCGCGCGATCCGGAATGCCTGGTCGACCGCGTACTCGTCGGCCTCGTTGAGCTGGCCGGGCCGCTCGGCGCGGTCCAGGGTGTGGTCGGCGCCGAACGTCAGGTTGCGCAGCGTAAATGGGACGTGCTTGACCAGGACGACGATCTTCACCAGTGTCAGCCTCCGGCGCTCAAGAGCAGACGCTGCCGCGAGTGTACGACATGATATTGATCACTATGGATCTTTTTCGGGTCGCCCCTGGGGTGAGATGTGCCCAGCGGCACACCGGACCGGGTCGGGTTTGCCATTGCGTTGAACCGGCCGACCGTGATCCACGTTTCCATGGTCAAGTTCAATAGGGGGTCGAGGATGATCATCGGTGTACCGCGTGACCCGCATCCGGGTGAGCGGCGCGTCGCGGCGACACCTGCCACCGTGACGCAGCTGGTCAAGCTCGGATACGACGTGGTGGTGGAGGCCGGGGCCGGCGCTGGTTCCTCGTTCTCGGACGAGGCCTATGCCAACGCCGGGGCGATCATCGGCGATCCGCTGACGGCGGATGTCCTCTTCACGATCAACCCGCCGCCCGGGGAGCAGCTCGACAAGCTCGGCGAGGGCACCACGCTGATCGGGATGCTGAACCCGCGACTGGACCCGGACCTGGTCGCGGATCTCGCCCGGCGCCCGATCACGGCGCTGTCGATGGACGCGGTCCCGCGGATCTCCCGGGCCCAGTCCCTCGATGTGCTGTCGTCGATGGCCAACATCGCCGGCTACCGCGCGGTCGTCGAGGCCGCGCACGTCTTCGGCCGGTTCTTCACCGGCCAGGTGACCGCCGCCGGCAAGGTGCCGCCGGCCAAGGTGCTGGTCGCCGGCGCCGGTGTCGCCGGCCTGGCCGCCATCGGCGCCGCGGGCAGCATGGGCGCGATCGTCCGCGCGACCGACCCCCGGCCCGAGGTGGCCGACCAGGTCAGGTCCCTCGGCGGGGAATATCTGTCGGTCGAGGCCGCCGACGTCGAGGTCTCGTCGACCGGCTACGCCAAGGAGATGTCCGACGACTACACCGAGCGCGCGGCCCGGCTCTACGCGGCGCAGGCGAGCGAGGTCGACATCGTCATCACCACCGCGTTGATCCCCGGTCGGCCGGCGCCGCGATTGATCACCGCGGCGATGGTGGCGAGCATGAAGCCGGGCAGCGTGATCGTCGACATGGCCGCGGCCAACGGCGGCAACGTCGAGGGCACGGTCGCGGGCGAGGTGGTGGTCACCGCGAACGGCGTGACCATCATCGGCTACACCGATCTGGCCGGCCGGCTGCCCGCACAGGCCTCCCAGCTCTACGGCACCAACCTGGTGAACCTCATGAAGCTGATGACCCCGGAGAAGGACGGGCACCTCGTGCTCGACTTCGACGACGTCGTCCAGCGCTCGATGACCGTCGTCCGCCACGGCGAGCTGACCTGGCCGCCGCCCCCGGTCTCGGTCTCCGCCGCGCCCACCGCGGCTCCGGCCGTGGCCGCACCCGCGGCGCCGGCGGCCGCGCCCAAGCGGCCAGGACGGCAGTTGGCGACGGTCGGCGCCGGCGCGGCCGCGCTGTTCCTGCTCACCGCGCTGGCGCCGGACGCCCTGCGCGTCCATCTCACCGTCTTCGCCCTGGCGATCGTCATCGGCTACTACGTCATCGGGCACGTGCACCACGCCTTGCACACGCCGCTGATGTCGGTGACCAACGCGATCTCCGGGATCATCGTCGTCGGCGCCCTGCTGCAGCTCGGGCACGGCGGCAACCTGGTGACCGGGCTGGCGTTCGTCGCGATCCTGCTGGCCAGCATCAACGTCGTCGGGGGCTTCGCGGTGACGCGCCGCATGCTCGCCATGTTCTCCAGGAGCTGATCTGATGACCGTCGAAACCGCGGCGCAGGCGGCGTACATCGTCGCCGCCCTGCTCTTCATCCTCGCGCTGGCCGGTCTGTCGAAGCACGAGACCGCCAAGGCCGGCAACACCTTCGGCGTCGCCGGCATGGCCGTCGCCCTGGCCGCCACGATCGCCCTCGCGGTCGAGCGCGACATCAGCACTACCGGCCTAATCCTGCTCGTCGTGGCCGTGCTGATCGGTGCCGCGATCGGCTTGTACCGGGCCGGCAAGGTCGAGATGACCGGCATGCCGGAGCTGATCGCCGTGCTGCACAGCTTCGTCGGCCTCGCCGCGGTGCTGGTCGGCTGGAACGGGTACCTGCACGTCGAGGCCCACCCGGACGGCGCCGAGGCCGCGTGGCTGGACAGCCAGGGCATGCTCGGCATCCACAGCGCCGAGGTGGTCATCGGCGTCTTCATCGGCGCGGTCACCTTCACCGGCTCGATCGTGGCGTTCCTCAAGCTGTCCGCCCGGATCAAGTCCAGCCCGCTCATGCTGCCCGGCAAGAACCTGCTCAACGTCGGCGCGCTGGTTGCCTTCGCCGCCCTCACCGCCGGCTTCGTGGTGTCGTCCCAGCTGTGGATGTTGATCGCCGCCACCGTGGTGGCCCTGCTGCTCGGCTGGCACCTGGTCGCCTCGATCGGCGGCGGCGACATGCCGGTGGTGGTATCGATGCTCAACAGCTACTCCGGCTGGGCCGCCGCGGCCGCCGGCTTCCTGCTGGAGAACGACCTGCTCATCGTCACCGGCGCCCTCGTCGGCTCCTCCGGCGCCTACCTGTCATACGTGATGTGCAAGGCGATGAACCGGTCCTTCCTGTCGGTGATCGCCGGCGGCTTCGGCATCGAGGCCGGCCCCGCCGGCGACAAGGACTACGGCGACCATCGCGAGACCAACGCCGAGAGCGTCGCCGACCTGCTCACCAACGCCGACTCGGTGATCATCACCCCTGGCTACGGCATGGCCGTCGCCCAGGCGCAGCACGGCATCGCCGAGCTAACCCGGGTGCTGCGCGAGCGCGGCGTGACCGTCCGCTTCGGCATCCATCCGGTGGCGGGCCGCCTGCCCGGCCACATGAACGTGCTCCTGGCCGAGGCGCGGGTGCCGTACGACATCGTGTGCGAGATGGACGAGATCAACGACGACTTCGCCGGCACCTCCGTGGTGCTCGTGATCGGCGCCAACGACACGGTGAACCCGGCGGCCACCGAGGACCCGAGCAGCCCGATCGCCGGCATGCCGGTGCTCACCGTGTGGGACGCGGACGACGTCGTCGTCTTCAAGCGGTCGATGGCCTCCGGGTACGCCGGCGTGCAGAACCCACTGTTCTTCCGCGACAACTGCGCGATGCTGTTCGGCGACGCGAAGGAGCGCGTGGACGACATCCTGCGCGCGGTCACCGCCGCGACCCCCGCAGGGGCACGCCACTGACCAGCACGCCACTGAGTAGCGGCGGCCGTCGGGACCGGCGGGCAGCCGGAGCGCCGGGCTGTTCCTGACGTCCCGGGCACCTGCGTCGGCCACAGGATCGACCCTCGGTGCACGAAGGCCGAGCCGGCGGCTAAGAGGCGAGGCAGGACAGGGTTATCTTCGTGCCGTGCCCGCCGGTGTCGATGGTGAGGTCGTCGATGCCGGCGCTGGCCAGCCACAGGCCCCGACCGCCGACGGCTTGCGGGCCGGGGCGGTCGGCCCGGTGCCGGTCGGCGGGCAGGCCGGGGCCTTGATCGGTGACCCGGCAGTGCAGGCGGTCGCCGACGCGCCACAGCTCGATGCAGCCCCGCCCGCCGCCGTGGCGGACCGCGTTGGTGGTGATCTCGTTGACGGCCACGACGAACCGGTAGAGGGCCAGGTCGGTCAGGCCGTGGCGTTGTGCCCACCGCTGCACATCGTGGCGCAGAGCGACCAGCGTGGCCAGGTCGAAGTCCCTGGTCAGCGGATTCGCCCGCCTCGGGGTGCGAGCCTCGCCCGGGTCAGCCATGGCGGGCTCCCGGCGCCGCTGGCGGGGCCTCGATGTGCCGGCGGGCGGCGAGGATGCAGGTGTCGTCGTCGGGGTTGGCCCGGCGCAGGGCGCCGAGCAGCGTCTCCAGCGGCGGTGGGCCGGGTTCGGCGGTGACCCGTCCGAGGACGGCCAGCACGGGGGCCAGGCCCTCGTCGAGGGTTCGCGAGCGGTGCTCGATGAGACCGTCGGTGTAGAGCAGCAGGACGTCTCCGGGATCCAGGCGGGTCGTGGACGTGTCGTAGGTGGCGCGCCGGATGGCGCCGAGCAGCGGGCCGGGCCGGTCCGACAGCTCGGTGACGGTTCCCGCCCGGGCGAGCAGTGGCGCGGGGTGCCCGGCGCGTGCCCAGGCGAGGTCGTGGGTGGCCGGGTCGAAGCGCGCGACCGCGGCGGTGCCGGTCTCGGCGTCCGCGGCGTAGAGCAGTCTGTTGAGGTGGGTCAGCAGGTCGGCCGGGTCGGACGTGGTCGTGACGGCCAGGGCGGCGAGGGCGTGGCGCAGCTGGGCCATGGTGGCGGCGGCCTGCAGGCCGTGCCCGGCGACGTCGCCCACGGCCAGGACGATGGTGCCGTCCCCGGCCGCCGCCGCGTGGTACCAGTCACCGCCGACCCGGCTGGCCTGCTCGGCCGGCAGGTAGCGAACCGCGGCCCGGAGCCCGTCGAGCTCGATCGGGCCGTCCGGGATCGGCAGGACGATGTGCTGCAGGTGGGCGGCCAGGCGGTGCTCGGCGAGCAGGCTCTGCTGCTGGGCGCGCAGTTCTTCCTGCACCTCGGCGAGCTTGAGGCGGCTCATCTCCCGTGCCGTGACGTCCTGAATGATCCCGTAGATCTTGACCGGCCGGCCGTCGACGTCGCGGACCGCGTCGATCACCGCCCGCAGATGTTTGACCTTTCCCTTGATCATGGCGCGGGCGGTGAGATCGATCGTCTCCCCGCGGCCGAAGGCCTCCGCGGCCTGCCGGCGCAGCGGCTCGTCCTCGGGCAGGCCGAGGGCGTCCGACTCCTCCCGGGGCAGGGGTCCGTCGGCGGGGTCCCGTTCGTAGATCCGGTACATCTCGTCGGACCACACGGTCGCGTCGGTGACCAGGTCCCACTCGCCCCAGCCGAGGTTGCCCAGCCGTTCGGTCTGTGCGATGCGCTCGGCGAGGCGGGTCTGCTCGTCGAAGCGGACCCAGGAGTTCAGCAGGCCCGGTCCGACCGGCTGCACCCGCACGGACAGCAGGTGTTCGGAAGCCTGCTCGTCGTCGCGGTGAACGTAGGGGAAGGGACCGACCTGACGCTGCTGACCGTCGGCGAGGGCGTCGGCCCACGCCTGCCACACGGGCCCACCGACGATCGTCGGATAGGTCTCGCTCACCCGCCGGCCGATCAGCCGCGAGCCGGCGGTGCCGGACAGGTCCACCAGGGTGCGGCTCACCGCGACGAGCCGGTAGTCGACGAGCTCACCGGCATCGTCGCGGATTCCGACGAGCACGATGTGGTTGCCGGGCATGGCGTCCAGGACCTGTTGAACGACGGCGGCCCAACCGGGCGCCGCGTCGTCGACGGACACCGCCGGGCGGTGGCGCTGACGTGGCTTCGGCGCCTGATGCGCCACCCGCAGCACCTCCTCGGCGCTGCGGCGAAGCCGCACGGACGGTGTCACCTGCCGGGTCTCCAGGGCGGAGATCATCGCCGCCGCTACGGTCTCGACGTCCTTGTCCTGCTGGGCGGCGACGGTCCGGATGTGGGCCAGAGCCTCGTCGATGCGGCAGCCGATCCGTCCGGCGAGCAGACCCGCGGCCCGCTCGCACACCACGTCGGCACTCAGCCGGGCACTGCCGATCTGAGCCTCCAGCTCGGCCAGGCGCCGCAGGTATCCCTGATGTCCGTCCGTCGTCATGTGTCCGCCGGAGGCTGGGCCAAGCCGAAAGCCTCCAGCAGGCCGGACATCCGCAGCTGGTCGAGGACCTTGTCGGTGGGATCCTCGACGCGGAAGTCGGCGCCGACCTCGTCCGCGGCCTTCATGGCACGCACCAGCAGGCCGATGCCGGAGGAGTCCAGGAAGGTCACCTCCGCGAGCCGCACCCGTACCGAAGACGGCCGGCCGCTGATGATCGCCTCTTTCACCACCTTGGCGACCTGCGAGGCGTTGGTGAAGTCCAGCTCTCCCCTCAGCACCACATCCAGGCGGCCGTCGACGCTTGTGTCCACCGAGACTGTCCGCACGCGCGCGCCCCTCTCCACATGTCCGGTTACTCACGCTACGCCCCGAGCCTCGCCGGGGGGAGCCACCGATCGGCCGAACAACACCGGTACCGACATGGGTGACCCGGGTCGCCGGAATCCGGCGACCCGGGCTGTCGAGCGAAAGGATCAGAGGGTCAGCGTCCAGGTGTTGATGTAGCCGGTGTCGATGCGGTACACGTCGCGGACCTGCAACTTCCAGGCACCGTTGCCGGCCTCGCTCGACAGGTTGGTCGTATAGGTGGTGTTGACGTTGTCGGCGCTGTCGATGCCGCTGCTGTTCTTCAGCCGGTACGCCGTACCGTCCGGAGCCACCAGATCGATCACCAGGTCACCGCGGTAGGTGTGGACGATGTTCACCGCGACCGTGGAGGTCGCCGAGCCGTTGCGTCCGCAGCCGCTGATCGTGATCGCGCTGGTCACCGCCGCGCCGGCGTCCGGGATGGACACGTCGGTGCCGTTGGTCCCGGTGCAGCTGCCACCGGGACCACCGGTCACGGTCAGCGTGTACGTGGCGGAGCGGGTCACCGAGCCGGTGCCGGTCACCGTGATCGAGTAGGTGCCCGACGGGGTCGACGCGCTGGTCGAGATCGTCAGCGTGGACGAGGATCCCGAGGTCACCGACGCCGGGTTGAACGTCGCGGTGGCGCCGCTGGGCAGGCCGGAGGCGCTCAGCGCGACGGTCTGCGCGGTGCCGGACGTGGTGGCCGTGGCGACCGTGGTGGTGGCCGACGAACCCGCGGCGACGCTACCCGAGGCGGGCGAGACGGAGATCGAGAAATCGTTGGTCGGGGTGCCTGTGCAGGTCGGTTCGCCCGTCTGAGCCGGGACGCTGATCGCGTTCCAGGCCGCCTTGACCGTGTTGAACTCGGTGCAGCTGTTCGGGTAGAGGTTCTTCGCCGCGGTCAGCGACGCCGTACGGACGTTGGCGTACTTCCAGGTGGAGGTCTTGGCCAGCATCGCGTTGTAGTAGATCTCGGCGGCCTTGCGGATCGAGATGCCGGTGACCGTGGACGAGTTGCAGGTCGGGCTGGCGGGCTGGCCGTTGGTCGGCGCCGAGCCCTCGGCGACCAGGTAGAACCAGTGGTTCAGCGGACCCGCCGCGGCGTGCACCTCGGTCGACGGGATCGCGGTGGACCAGCAGTTGGGGTCGCCGGCCAGCGACGGGTTGTACATGTAGCGGATCGGGCCGTCGCCGACCAGGTCCACTTCCTCGCCCACCTGGTAGTCCGGCGGGTCGAGCGGGCTGTTCGCGTACGCCTCGGTGATCGCGCCGAAGATGTCGCCCGTGGACTCGTTGATGCCGCCGTTCTCGTTGCCGCTGCCGGCACCGCCCGGCGTGTACTGGAAGATCGCGTGACCCATCTCGTGCGCCACCACGTCGATCGGCGTGGCCTGGCGGGTGTTGGCCTGGTTGTGGCCGAAGTTGGTGTACGACCCGTTCCAGTACGCGTTGACCGCGTTCAGCCCGACCCGGATCGGCGGGTTGTTGCCGTTGCCGTTGATGCCGTTGCGGTTGAGCCAGGAGCTGAGCATGTCGACCTGGCGCTGGGCGCCCCACAGCGCGTCGACGCAGGCGGTCTCGAGGTCCGTCCCCGAGCCGTTGCCCCAGTTGTCGTCGGTGCCGGTGTACGCGTTGCCGTTCTGCCCGCCGCACTTGAGGCCGGGACGGGTGGGGTCGGTCATCGAGTACGACGAGCCGGAGCCGGAGGTGTTGATCGTGACGTTGCCGTAGTAGTAGCCGTTGCCGGTGCCCTCGCGCACGTAGTCGACCTGGTCGACCACCTTGCCGGTGTGCGCGTCGACGAAGACGTGCAGGTTGCTGGCGTCGTGTTGCGCCGAACGACCCTCGACGACGGCCTCGTACACCAGCTTCGGCGTGCCCCAGGCGAGCACCTTGAGCTGCGGGGCGGCGGCCTTGTCCACGGTGGCCAGCCGGCCCCTGGCGGCCGCGGCGGCCCGCTCGGCGCTGACGGTCGCGGTGGTACCGACCGCGATCTGCGCGGTCTGCGCGACGGCGGTGTCCTTGACGGTGCCCGCCGCGTCCGTGGTCACCACGACATCGCCGCCGACCACCTGCAGGCCCTTGAACGTCCGGGCGTACGTCACGTACTGCAGCCCACGGGTGCCCTGCACGACACCGGTCCGCGTGAGCGTGTCACCGTCGGAGCGGCGCAGCAGCGACGCGGAGCCGGGGCTGCTCACGAGCCGGTCGGCGGCCGACGCGGCGAGGGCCGGGCCGGACGGCGGGCTGGGCGCCCGCTGCGGTTGGGCCGAGGCGGGCGCCGCGGCCAGCGTCAGCGCGGCCCCGGCGGCGAGCGCCGCCGAGGCTGAGATGAGTCTTCTAGATCCCACGCTCGTCACTCCTTCTCTCGACCCGATCAGGGCGAGGCCTGGGTGCCATGTCCCGGGGGTTGGGGAGGCGCCAGGCTGGTTGAGCTGACGCTATGCATCGACGACCGTCACCGAATCGGGGAAAACCCTTGTCGCCGGCAGCCGCTGGGAGAGCTGGGTCCGCGACCGGACGCCGAGCTTGCGATACACCCTGGTCAGGGTGGCTTCCACGGTCTTGACGCTGAGGAACAGCCGGCCGGCGATCTCGCGGTTGCTGGCCCCGTCGCGCACGAGCCCGGCGATGCGGGCCTCGGTCGAGGTCAGGCCCAGCTCGGTGGGGGGCGCGGCGGGCCCTTCGGTACGCGCGAACGCCCGCTCGGCCTGCTCGGTCCACGGCTTCGCCTCGGCGGCGAGGAACAGGGCCAGCGCCGCGCCCAGGGCCGCGCGGGCGGCCGCGTACCGGCGGCGCCGCCGCTCCGCCCCGCCCTGCACCAGCAGCGCGTGAGCCTGCTCGAGCGGCTGGCGCAGGTCCGCGAAGTAGCGCGCGGCGGCGGCGGACAGCAGCACCGCGGAGCCGGCCTGGCCCTGCTCGGAGAGCACCACCGCGGTCGCCCGGTCGAGGAAGCCGTTGAGGCCCGGGGTGGCGCCCAGCCGGGCGGCGGCGGCCCGCGCCTGCGCGAGGTTCGCGGCGGCCTCCTCGTGCTCGCCGAGCGCGGCCAGGCCGCCGGCGAGATCACCCTGCCAGCGCACGATCATCGGGTCCGCCGCGCCGCCCTCGAGATCGCTCAGCCGGCGCAGGGTGGCGACGCCGCCGCGGGTTTCACCGGCGCGCAGCTGCGCCTGCCCCAGGGCGTGCAGGCTCCGGCGCAGATACAGGCTGTCGCCCTCCTGCTCGGAGGCTCGGACGCCGCGGCTGGCGTACCCCGACGCGGCGGCGAGGCTGCCCCCGGCCAGTTCGGCCACGGCCGCCGTGTACCAGGTGGGGCCGGGGCTCAGGTCGGCGTGCTGGCCGGCGGTGATGGCGCGGTGGGCGTACCGCAGCGCCTCGCGGCACCTGCCCGCCCGGACGGCCACCTCGGACAGGCTGCGCAGCACCTCCACCAGGGCCTCGCCGGTGTGGTCGTGCTCGGCGACGGCGAGCAGGGTGAGCAGCTCGGCGCGGGCCTCGTCCAGCCGGTCGTCCATCATGGCGAACCGTGCCGCCAGAAAGCGCGGACTCAGGTGCAACATGCCCGGCACCTGCGGCGCGGGCAACGACAACGCCCGGCGTAACGTGGCGGTCCACTGCGGTTCCGAGCGGAGCCGCTGCACCTGGGCCAGCGAGCTGAGCGCCATCGCCTCGGTCGTCGGATCGCCGGCCGCGCGGGCCGCTCCGGCCGACTCGGCCGCGCACACCGCCGCCGTGCGCGCCTCGCCGCCGAGCATCGCGGCCCAGGCGAGCCGCAACTTCACCGGAGCGAGCAGGGTCACGTCGGTGCCGGCCTCGTTGAGCGCGCCGGCGAACGTCTCCTCCATGGTCGCGAGGGCCTGACCGGCCAGGTCCAGCAGCACGATCCGGGCCTGGACCCGGTGGGCGGCCGGGGCGTCGGCGGCGGCCAGGACCGCCTCGGCGGCTCGCCCGGCGACCACGGGAGCGCCGGCGGCGGCCGCGGTGGTCGCCGCTGCGACGAGCCAGTCGAAGCGCTGCGCGGCGAGGCTGCGCGGGCAGCGGTCGGCGGCGAGAAGGTACAGCTCGGCGGCCGTACGCCCGGCGTTGCGACGCAGCGCCCGCCCGGCCGCCTCGATCAGGTCGCGGGCCACGTCCGCGTCCGGGCGACCGCTGCGCAGGGCCCGGTGTCGCACGGCCATCGTCTCGTCCAGCGCCGTGTTGGCCAGCGCGTCGTGGACACCGGCCCGGCGGGCGGCGCCGGCGTCCTCGACGAGCACGTCGGCGAGTGCCGGCGGCGTGAACCGGATCGTCTCCCCGTCGGTCCGCACCACCCCGGCCGCCGCGGCGACCCGCAGGTCACGGTCCGCGTCCTCGTAGCCCGCCCGGACCAGCACGGTGAGGGTCGGTTCGGTGGCCAGCGCGGCCACCAGCAGGGTCCTGGCGACCTGCGGCGGCAGGGCGGCGACGCGGCGGCGCAGCAGGGCTCGGGCCGCCTCGGGTAGCGGTGCCGGACGCCACTGCGGCCCGGGTGCCACGGCGCCCAGGGTCAGGGCCAGGAACGGGTTCCCGCCGCTGGCCTCGTGCAGGCGGGTCGCCGTCCGGCAGGGCAGACCCCGCGCCTCGAGCAGCGCGGTGAGATCGTCGGCGCCCAGCGGCGGCACCAGCAGGTCCGCCACCGGCGCCGGGCACAGCCGGGCGGCGCGGTGTCGCCCGACGTCGTCCGGGAGGCGCTGCGCGGCGACGACCCGGACCCTCGGCCCGGGACGCCGGCGCATCGCGAAGCCCACCAGTTCGGCCGACTCGGCGTCGAGCCACTGCACGTCGTCGAGCACGAGCAGCACCGGCCGGGTGCGGGCGCAGTGCGCGAGCAGGCTCGGCAGCACCAGGCGGCGGGCCAGCGCCGGGGCGCCCGTGCGGGGGACAGCGCCCTGACGCAGCATCGTCAGGGCCGCGCGGTGTGCCGGTGGCAGGGCGGCGATCGCGGTGTCCGGCAGTTGGGCCACGAGGTCGGCGATCCCCGCGTACGGAAGGAGTCGCTCGGCCGACGCCGGCCGCAACCGTACGACCAGTTCGTCGCGTGCGGTGGCCGCGGCGGCCACGGCGTCGAGCACGGCGGTCTTGCCGATGCCCTCCGGCCCGTGCAGCGCGACACCCCCGCCCGAGGCCAGGCGTGTCTCGACGGCGGTCAGCAGGGGCTCCCTGCCGAACAGGGTGGTCGTGGGCGGTGCGTCGGTGTCCACGGCCGTCTCCCCCCGGGTGCAGACGAAATCGAGGAGCTTCAGCCTAGAGAATTTCACCAGAAAGCATCAATGCCTGTGAATGTGACAATCTTCAGGCATAGATGTAAAGACCCTCGGTGCGGCGCGGTCCGCCGGCCCTTGCCCGCGATCACGCGAAACGTGATCATGAGGAACCCGCCCCTGGCCTGGTAAATCCTTTAAACACATAGGATTAATAGGTGATGTGGGCCACAATGCGCTGACCGGCGTCGGGCGGGGAGGTTACGGTCCTCGCATGAACCGGAGCGCACGTCTCATTCGACGCCGCTTCGTCGACTTTCTTCGGGTGTGCAGCAGCGCCTGTTGAGGGACGGCGACATCGTCGCCCACCCCTGAGCCCTCCAGCCACCGGCAGCGCCCGCTGTTCCCCTCCGGGCCCGGCTGCCGGGCGGACTCCTCTCCACCGCATACCGCCTGCTCAGGCGGTTCATCGGCATACCCGCGTATCGAAAATCCAGGAGTATCTCCATGAGACGTGTCAGAGCATCGTGGGCGGTCATCGCCGTCGTGGCGGCCGTGACGGCGACCTCGGGCTGCGGTGCCGCCGGTCGCGCGGCCGGCGGATCCGAGGTGACGGAGCTGCGGTACCAGGGTTCGGTAGGCCAGGTGACACCCCCGGAGCTTGCCCAGGATCTCGGTTACCTCGGCAATGTCAGGCTCTCGTGGATCGGCAACACGATCAGCGGCCCGCAGGACATCCAGGCCGCCACGACCGGCGACACCGACTTCGGCGGGGCGTTCAACGGCGCCATCGTCAAGCTGGCCGCCGCCAAGGCCCCCGTCAAGGCCGTCGTCGGCTACTACGGTTCCGACAAGCTCACCAACATGGGCTTCTATGTGCTGGACGGCAGTCCCGTCACGAGCGCCCGGGCTCTGATCGGCAAGAAGATCGGTGTCAACACGCTGGGCGCCCACGCCGAGGCGGTCATCAAGACCTACCTGGCCCGCAACGGCCTCAACGACGCGGAGATCAAGCAGGTCGAGCTCGTCGTCGTACCCCCGGTGAACGCCGAACAGTCGCTGCGCCAGGGGCAGATCGACGTCGCCGCGCTGAGCCAGACCCTGCGCGACAAGGCGCTGGCCCGCGGCGGTATCCACACCCTGTTCACCGACGTCGACCTGCTCGGAGAGTTCACCGCCGGCAGCTACGTGGTGCGCACCGACTTCCTCAAGAAGAACCCCACGACCGTGCGGACCTTCGTCACCGGCGTGGGCAAGGCGATCGAGTGGGCCCGTACGCAGCCCCGCGAGGTGGTCCAGGCCCGGTTCGCCGACATCATCCGCAAGCGCGGCCGCAACGAGGACACCAACCTGGTGACGTACTGGAAGAGCTGGGGTGTCGCCGGCACGGGCGGTGCCATCGCGGAGCGCGACTTCACCACCTGGATCGAGTGGCTGAACGCGGCGGGCGAGCTGAAGGGCAAGCAGATCACCGCGAAGGACGTCTTCACCAACGAGTTCAACGACGCCGCGCGCGACGGTGCGGCCCGATGACCGCCAAGGTGAGTTTCGACAACGTCGGCAAACGCTTCCACGCCCGCGGCCGGACCGTCACCGCCATCGACGACGTCACCCTCGACGTACGGACCGGGGAGTTCCTCGTCATCGTCGGCCCCAGCGGCTGCGGCAAGTCGACCCTGCTCGACCTCCTCGGCGGCCTCACCACGCCGACCTCGGGCCGCATCCTCGTCGACGGCCAGCCGGTGCGCGGGCCCGGCCTCGACCGGGGCGTCGTGTTCCAGCAGTACGCGCTGCTGCCGTGGCGGACCGCGCAGGGCAACGTCGAGTTCGGACTCGAGGCCAAGGGCGTGCCGCGGCGCGACCGCGTCGAGCGCGCCCGCGACCAACTGGAGCTCGTCGGGCTCGGCGGCTTCGCCGACCGGTACCCGCACGAACTCTCGGGCGGCATGAAACAGCGGGTGGCCATCGCCCGCAGCCTCGCCTTCGACCCGGAGGTCCTGCTGATGGACGAACCCTTCGCCGCCCTGGACGCGCAGACCCGCGACGGGCTGCAGGACGAGCTGCTGCGCATCTGGGAGCGGACCGGCAAGACGATCGTCTTCATCACCCACGGCATCGAGGAAGCCGTCTACCTCGGCCAGCGGGTCGCCGTGATGACCTCGCGGCCGGGACGGATCAAGGAGGTCATCGAGGTGCCGCTGACCGCCCGGTCGGCCACCGAGGATCTGCGCTCCGACCCGGCGTTCACCCGGTACCGGCACGAGATCTGGAGCCTGCTGCGCGACGAGGTCAGCCGCGCGCAACGGCAGGAACTGACCCGCGACCGTCAGGAGGCCTCCGTTGCCTAGCGTCACCAGCACCCCGACCACCGTGGCCGCGCCGCGGGCCGCCGTACCGGTGCCGGCGGCCCCGCCCACCCCGCGAGCCGGCGCGTGGGGGAGTGCGCTACGCCTGGCCGGCGCGATCGGCGGCCGCGTGGCGGCGATCGCCGTCCTCGCCCTCGTCTGGGAGACGCTCCCCCGCCTCGGCGTCGTCGACGCCACGTTCCTGCCGCCGCTGTCCGAGGTTCTCGTGGCCTGGTGGCAGCTGCTGCTGTCCGGCGAACTCGGTGCCCACATCCAGGCGAGCCTGAGCCGGTCGCTGAGCGGGTTCGCCCTGGCCGTCGCCGCCGCCATCCCGCTCGGCCTGGTGATCGGCTGGTACCGGCCGGTCGCGAACCTGCTGAATCCGCTGCTGGAGCTGTTCCGCAACACCGCGGCGCTGGCCCTGCTCCCCGTCTTCGTGCTCATCCTGGGACTCGGCGAGACCTCGAAGATCGCCATCATCTTCTACGCCTGCGCCTGGCCGATCCTGCTCAACACCGTCACCGCGGTCCGCACCGTCGACCCGCTGCTGATCAAGTCGGCCCGGTCGCTCGGGCTCGGGCCGCTGCGGCTCTTCCAGAAGATCGTCCTGCCGGCGGCCGTCCCGGCGATCTTCACCGGCATCCGGCTCGCCGGGGCGTTCTCGATCCTCATCCTCATCGCCGCCGAGATGGTCGGCGCCAAGGCCGGCCTCGGCTACCTCATCAACTACGCCCAGTACAACTTCGCCATCCCCGACATGTACGCCGGAATCATCACCATCTCCGCCATCGGCCTCGTCGTCAACCAGCTGCTGCTCGCGGTCGAGCACCGGTTCTCGACCTGGCGAACATCGTGAAAGGACACCCGGCCATGAGCCGACACCTGCACCTCAACGCCTTCCTCATGGGCGTCGGACACCACGAAGCGGCCTGGCGGCATCCGCGCACCGACGCCGCGCGGGTCGCCGACGTCCGGCACTACATCGAACTGGCGCGGATCGCCGAGCGGGGCCTGCTCGACTCGGTGTTCTTCGCCGACACCCTCTCCGCCGGACCGAACGCCCGGCACCGGCTCCAGGCCGTGTTCGAGCCGATCACCCTGCTCGCCGCGATCGCCGCCGCCACCACCCACGTCGGCCTGATCGCCACCGCCTCGACCAGCTACTACGAGCCGTTCCACCTCGCTCGGCTCTTCGCCTCGCTGGACCACGTCAGCGGCGGCCGGGCCGGCTGGAACATCGTCACGTCGGCCAGTGACGCCGAGGCCCGCAACTTCAACCGCGACGCCGCCGCCGCGCACGCCGCCCGGTACGACCGCGCCGCGGAGTTCGTCGACGTCGCGGTCAAGCTGTGGGACAGCTGGGAGGCCGACGCGCTCGTCCTCGACCCGGCCTCCGGCGTCTTCGCCGACACCGGCAAGGTCCACGAGGTGGCGCACGCCGGCGCACACTTCCAGGTCCAGGGACCGCTCAACAGTCCCCGGTCGCCGCAGGGCCGCCCCCTGCTCGTGCAGGCGGGATCGTCACCCGACGGCCGGGCCTTCGCCGCCCGTTACGCCGAGGCCGTCTTCACCGCCCAGCAGACCCTCACCGAGGCCCAGGACTTCTACGCTCTGCTCAAGCGGGACGTCGCCGCGGCCGGACGCGACCCCGGCCAGATCACCATCCTGCCCGGCGTCGTTCCCGTCCTCGGCGGCACCGAAGCCGAGGCCGTGCGGCTGGCACGCGAGTTCGACGACCTCATCGTCACCGACTACGCGCTGGCGCAGCTCTCCCAGTTCCTCGACCGGGACCTGTCGGCGTACCCGCTCGACGGGCCGCTGCCCGCCCTGCCCGAGCCCGACACCATCGAAGCGCACCAGTCCCGGTTCAAGCTCATCGTCGACCTCGCCCGGCGCGAGGACCTGACCATCCGGGATATCCTGCGCCGGCTCGGCGGCGGCCGCGGCCACCGGGTCGTCGCCGGAACCCCCGAGCAGATCGCCGACGAGCTGGAGTCCTGGTTCCGGCAGGGCGCCGCCGACGGGTTCAACGTCATGCCGCCGTACCTGCCCGGCGGACTGGAGGACTTCGTCGACCACGTCGTGCCCGAGCTGCAGCGGCGGGGACTGTTCCGCACCGCGTACGCCGCCGACACCCTGCGCGGGCACTACGGCCTGCCGCAACCCGCCAACTCGTACGCCCGCGTACCCGCAGCCGCATGATCGCCAGGAGGAAGCGTGACCCTGACCGCCGAGCCGGAACGAGCCGGCCTGGACGCCGTACGGCTGCGAGGACTGCTGCGGCGCCAAGCCAGCACTGTCACCGTGGTGACCGCCGCCGGGGAACCTCCCGCCGGCTTCACCGCCACCTCGTTCACGTCGGTCTCGCTGGAACCGCCGCTGGTGTCGTTCTGCCTCAGCCGCGACTCGTCGAGCTGGCCCACCCTGGCCCGCGCCTCCCACGTCGCGGTGCATCTGCTCGGCGCCGACCAGGCCGACCTCGCCCGACGCTTCGCCACCAGCGGCATCGACCGGTTCGCGACGCCGACCGCCTGGCGGCGGGGGCCGCACGGCGTCCCTGTCCTGGACGCCGCCCTGGCCTGGCTGCTGTGCCGGGTGACCGACCGGATACCCGCCGGCGACCACGCCGTCGTCCTGGCCGAGCCGCTGCTCGGCGAGCACGGTGACGGCGCCCCGCTGCTCTACCACGACGGGCGCTACGCCCACCTGCAGCCGGGCGTCCGGTCATGACCGCACCCGCCGGGCAGGACCTCCACCCGCTCGACCGGGCCGCACAGGATCTGCTGTTCCGCGCCGCCCGCACGGCGGACGCATTCGCCGCCGACCCGGTCACCGACGAGCAGGTGCACGCCATCCACGACCTTGTGCGACACGGCCCCACCGCCTTCAACAGCCAGCCGCTGCGCATCGTGCTGCTGCGCTCGACCGACGCCCGCCGCCGGTTGCTGCCTCACCTGAGCCGCGGCAACCGCGACAAGACCGCGGCGGCCCCGCTCACCGCGATCCTCGCCGCCGACACCTCGTTCCACGACCACCTGCCCCGGGTGTTTCCCCACCGTCCGGAGATCCGCGAGTGGTTCGCGGGTCCCGGGCACGCCGGCGAGCGAGAGGCGCACGCCCGGTTCAACGCCGCCCTGCAGATCGGCTATCTCATCGTCGGGATCCGCGCGGCGGGCCTGGCCGCCGGGCCGATGGCCGGCTTCGACCCGGCCGGCCTCGACACCGAGTTCTTCCCGGACGGACGACTCCGCTCCCTGGTGGTGGTCAACATCGGCCGGCCCGCGGGTACGGCACGGGCCCGGCTACCACGACTGTCCACCACAGACGTCATCCACACACTCTGAACTCAGCCCTTGCGCGGGCCCCAGAAAACGTAGCGGGCGCCGTACGGCACGGCGACGGTCTCGCCGTCCGCGCAGGCACGGGTCGGGGCAGTGCCGCCCGATGTGGCGAGCCGCTGAATGAACGCCGCGTCCGCGAGGACACCGTCGGCCGGGCCGCTGTGGCTGTTGACCTCCAGGAGCAGCTCGGGGATCGTGCCCGTGCGCGGTAGCTCGCCCACCTTCACGGCCGTGACCAGCGATCCGTCCCGTTCGGACTGCCAGCTCGGCCCCTTGAAATGGTGGACACGCCCGCCGGCGCCGACGAGCCTGGCCTCCGGCACCGAGGGGCCGACGAAGGATCCCTTGGCGCAGGTGTACGTCTGGGTGCCGCTGACCACCCGGTAGCTGCCGATCCTGCGCATCCCGGGCGGCGGCTCGATCGGCGACGGCGTGCTGGTGGCGCTGGGGCGCGGCACGGGCCGCCCCTGCTCGGCGGCGGAAGCCTGAACGGTCACCGCGGCGATGGCGCCGACGACGGCGACGGCGGTGCCGCCGAGGATCGCGGTACGAAGTGGGGTCCGCATGGGGTGTGGCTCCTCCGACTCGGATTTCAACATGTCGATGGTGGACACGGGCGGAAGCTCGACGCGGTTCATCGATCCATCCGAGTGGATGGAAGGACTGCCTGTTCGGGCACCCCACAATGGATGAACATCGGCAGCGCCCGGACCTGCCGCCGCGCGATTGAAACATGACCCCGGTCAGCAATCCGCCCCCACTCAACTCACCGACACCAGGTGACAGCGCTCACTGGGGTCGATGCGTGCCGACCCGAAGACTGGTGACAGGTAACCGGGAACGGCGAGAGGGGAGCGGGCCGTGGACAAGCAGTACGAACGGTTCTGTGTGGTGGATCCGCTGTTCTACGACTCGCTGAACACCCGGAATTCGACCGCGGCGTTCTTCACCGCGGCGCGCCGACCGGTGCCGTCCGGCTGGGAGCGCGAGGCCCTCGACGACTGGCTCGTGTACGCACCGACCGGCGGCAGCCTCCCGGACCAGGGCTGGAAGATCCACGTGTCGGCCTGCCTGACGAACGCCGAACGGGTGCTGGACGTGGTCTTCGACTACTGCCTGAGCCGCGCCGTCGCGTTCAAGTTCATCCACGGCCCGGCCGCCCTGTTGATGCGCAACGCCAAGTACGCCCGGCGCGGCACCAGCGGCAAGTTCGTCACGATCTACCCGCGTGACGAGGCCGAGCTGGAGCTGGTGTGCAAGGAGCTCGGCGATCTGCTGCACGGCGAGCCCGGGCCCTACATTCTCAGCGACCTGCGCCTCGGCTTCGGCCCGCTGCACGTCCGGTACGGCGGTTTCGCCGCCCGTTACTGCGTCGTCGACGGCGTGACCGAACCCGCCATCGCCGACCCGGCCGGCAGGCTCGTGCCGGACCGGCGTGACCCGGTCTTCCGGATGCCCGCGTGGATCACGCTGCCGGAGTTCCTCGCCCCGGATCTCGCGGCGCGCGCTGCCACGACCACCACCGATCTGCCCTACCGCATCGATTCCGTCATCCACTTCTCCAACGGCGGTGGCCTCTACACCGCTACGGACACCCGCTCCGGCGACCGGGTGGTGCTCAAGGAGGCCCGGCCGCACGCCGGACTCGACGCCACCGGCGCGGACGCGGTGACGCGCCTCGACCACGAGCAGGACGCGCTCGAACGTCTGGCCGGCCTCCCCGTGCCGCGGGTGCGCGACCGGTTCCGGCTGGGCGAGCACGAGTTTCTGGCGCTGGAATTCATCGACGGCACGCCCCTGAACAAGCTGCTGGTCGAACGCTATCCGCTCATCGACGCGACCGCGGACCCGCGGCGCTACCGCGACTACGCCGCGTGGGCGATGGACGTCTACGGGCAGGTGGAGCGGATCATCGACGCGATCCACGAGCGTGGCCTCGTCTACGGCGACCTGCACCTGTTCAACGTGCTGGTCCGCACCGGTGCGCCGGAGGGGGACACGGTCGCGCTGGTCGACTTCGAGGTCGCCGGGCCGGTCGACGGCTATCGCCGGCCGGGGCTGCGCAACCAGGGCTTCGCGGCGCCGCGCGACGTCAGCGGGCGCGACGTCGACCGGTTCGCGCTGGCCTGCCTGAAACTGGCGCTGTTCCTTCCGCTCACCAACATGCTGCGACTGGCGCCGAGCAAGGCGTCGCACTTCGCGGATGTGATCAGCGAGCGGTTCGGCGTACCCGAAGGCTGGTTGGCCGACGCCGTGGCCACGATCACGGCACCGGCCGCGACCCGCCCGCGCGCCTCCCGCTCCGACACCGCCGTCGCCGGCTCTGGTGACGCCGACGCCGACGCCGACGCCGACGCCGACGCTGACGCCGGCTCTGGGGCGGGGACGCCGTGGCGACTGTTCGACGCCGGCGCCGCTGGCTGGCCGGAGCTGCGCCGGCAACTCGCTGACGCGATCGTGGACAGCGCCACGCCGCAGCGTGACGACCGGCTCTTCCCCGGCGATATCGAGCAGTTCCACTCGGGCGGGCTCAACCTCGCCTACGGCGCGGCCGGTGTGCTGCACTCCCTGCACGTCACGGGCGCCGGCCGTTATCCCGGCTTCGAGGAGTGGCTCGTACAGCGGGCACTGTGCCCGCCCTCCGGATCGCGGCTCGGCTTCTACGACGGGTTACACGGCGTCGCGTACGCGCTGCACGGGTTGGGTCGTCGGCAGGAGGCGCTCGACATCGTCGACCGCTGCCTGGGCGAGAAGTGGGACGAGCTGGGCCCCGACCTGATGAGCGGGCTCGCCGGCATCGGGCTGAACCTGCTCCACCTGGCGGACGCCACCGGCGAGGCGACGCTGCGCGCCGCGGCCTGGCGAGCGACCGAGCTGCTGTCCGAACGCCTCCGGGCCGCCGGTGACCCTCCCGCGCTCAGCGGCGGACGGCACGGCCACGCCGGGCTCACCCACGGCTGGACCGGTCCCGCGCTGCTGTTCCTTCGAATGTACGAGCGCAGCCGCGACGTCTCGCTGCTGGACCGCGCCACGACGGCGCTACGCCGGGACCTCGACCGCTGCGTGATACGCGACGACGGTGCGATGGAGGTCAACGAGGGCTGGCGGACCATGCCGTACCTCGCCCAGGGCAGCGTCGGCATCGCCATGGTCGTCGACCAGGTGCTCGCCCACCGCGACGATCAACGCCTCGCCGAGGCGAGCGACGCGATCAGCCTTGCCGCGCGATCGCCGTTCTATGCCCAGTCGGGGCTCTTCACGGGCCGGGCCGGCATCATCGGCTACCTGGCTCGGCGCGAACCGGACGGTGAGCGACTGCGGGCACAGATCCGCGGCCTGGCCTGGCACGCCGTGCCCTTCCGGGGCTGGCTCGCCTTCCCCGGTGAGCAGCTGCTGCGGCTGTCGATGGATCTCGCGACCGGATCCGCCGGCGTGCTGCTCGCCCTCGGCGCCGCACTGCACGACGAGCCCGTGGACCTGCCGTTCCTGACCCCGGCAGCGGGCACCCCCACAGCTTCCCTCCGCCCGGAGGGGAAGGAAATCCACACCGAGCACGGAAAGAGGTAAACGTAATGGCACTTCTCGACCTGCAGGGAATGGAACTGTCCTCCGAGGCCGCGTACGGCGGCGGTGGCAGCCGGGCCAGCCTGCTGCTCTGTGGTGACAGCTCGCTCAGCGTCACGACCTGTAACTGACCGGCGTCAACCAGCGACACCCGGAACCGGCCCCGAACCGGACTGCCCCCCAGCCCGGTTCGGGGCCACACCGTGCGAGTGGCGGCCAGGGGAGGTGCCATGTCCGTCATGGACGGTGATCGGCTGCTCATCCGGGCGGTGCGGCACGGTGGCCCGTGGGCGACCGGGCTGGCCGCGGCGGCCCTGACGGCCTCGGCCGCGGATCTGCTGCTGCCGGCCGCGCTCGGCGCCGCCGTCGACGCGGTGCTCGCACCGGACGGGCACCCGGCGCGCTGGTTGGCGGTCGCCGTTGGACTGCTCGTCCTGATCGCCGCCGCCGAGATCCTGACCGATCTCGCCGCCGGGATGAGCGCCGCGCGGGCCACGGCCCGGCTGCGGCACGCGCTCGTCGGTCACATCGTCGCGTTAGACCTCCGGGTGTCCCGCCGATACCCGCCCGGAGATCTCGTCAGCCGACTCGTGAGCCAGGTCCCCGAGGCGGGAGGCGCCGCGGCTTCCGTGGTCCTGGCCGGCGCCGCCCTCGTCCCGCCGCTGGGCAGCCTGGTCGCCCTCACCCTGATCGACCCGTGGCTCGGCGGCACCTTCGTCGGCGGGCTGATGGTCCTCGCCCTGCTGATGCGCACCTACGTCACGGACGCGGCCGAGGCGACCACCAGCTATCAGCGCACTCAGAGCGACATCGCGGCGCGGCTGACAGAGGCACTCGCCGGTGCCCGCACGATCGGCGCCGCCGGCACGGTCGAGCAGGAGATCGCCCGGGTCCTGCGGCCGTTGCCGAGCCTGGGCCGCCACGGTGGCCGCACCTGGGACACGATCGGGACGGCCGCCGCGCGGGGAGCGGTGGTAGCACCGCTGCTCCAGCTCGCCGTCGTCGCCGTCGCGGGTCTGGCCCTGACCGCCGGGCGACTCACTCCGGGCGCGCTGCTGGCCGCGTTGCAATATGCCGCCATCGGCGCCGGCCTCGGCAGCGTGGTCGGCGTGCTGGGACGAATCGCCCGTGCCAGGGCGGGCAGCGGGCGGATCGCCGAGGTCCTCGCCGCGCCCACGCACCGCTACGGCGACGCCGACCTGCCCGCCGGGGCGGGCCGGCTGGAACTGCGCGCGGTGACCGTACGCACTCCCGAAGGCGCCGACCGGCCACTCCTCGACCGGGTCGATCTCGTGGTGCCGGGTGGCGCCACCCTGGCGGTGGTCGGTCTCTCCGGCTCCGGAAAGTCGACCCTGGCCGCGGTTTCCGGCCGGCTGCTCGACCCCGACGAGGGCGACGTGCTGCTGGACGGTGTGCCACTGAGACACCTGCGCGCGGGCGTGCTGCGGCGGGCGATCGGATACGCCTTCGCCCGGCCGGTGCTCATCGGCGACACCGTCGGCGCGGCCATCGGGCTCGGCCCGGACAGCCGCGCCCCGGACCTGCTGCGCGCCGACGCCCGGGCCGCGCGGGTCGACGCGGTGGTCGACCGGCTGCCCGCCGGTTACGACACCCCGCTGCGTGACGCGCCCTTGTCCGGCGGCGAGGCGCAACGGCTCGGCGTGGCCCGGGCGCTGCGCGCCGAGCGGTTGCTCGTGCTCGACGACGCGACCTCCAGTCTGGACACGGTCACGGAGTACGAGGTGTACCGGGCGCTGGTGGGCACGGCTGATCGCCGTACCCGATTGGTGGTCACCCACCGGGCCGGCACCGCCGCGCGGGCCGACCTGGTCGTCTGGCTGGACCACGGGCGGGTCCGGGGATGCGCGCCCCACGACGCGCTCTGGCCCGACCCGCGCTACCGGGCGCTCTTTCAGGCGGGTAAAGGATGATCTTCGCGCTGGCCTTCCTGCGTCGTCATCCCCGGGTGCTGGCCCGGCTGGCCGGCTGGTCGGTGCTCGAGGCGCTGCCCGCCGTCCTGTCCGGACAGGCCGTCGCCCGCGCGCTCGACCACGGCTTCCTGGCCGGCCGTCCGGCCGCCGGCCTCGGCTGGTTGGGCCTGCTCGCCGCGGCGATCCTGGTGGGCGCGGTCGGCACCCACCGCACGTTCCGCTGCCTCGCCGACCTGGCGGAGCCGCTGCGCGACGAACTGGTGGAGCACGTGGTCGCCGGCACGCTGCGCCGGGCCGCGATCGACGGCGGGGGAGCCGACCGGTCGGCGGTGGCCCGGCTCACCCATCAGGTGGAGATCGTCCGGGACACGTTCGCCGGTCTGATCATGACCCTGCGCGGCTTCCTGTTCGCCATCACCGGAGCCCTGGTCGGCCTGGCCTCCCTGGCGCCCGTGGTGGCGTTGCTCGTCGCGGCGCCGCTGCTGGCGGGGCTGACCGTGTTCGTCGCGGCGCTGCCGAGGATGGCCGCCCGGCAGCGCGCCTACGTGCTCGCCGACGAGGACCTGGCCGACCACGCGGGCCGGGCGTTCGCCGGGCTGCGCGACATCGTCGCCTGTGGAGCCGAACGCCGGATGGCGGCGGAGATTTCCGTTCCGGTCGACGCCCAGGCCGCCGCCGAGCGGGCGGTCGTCCGGATGACCGCGACGCGCGGCATCAGCCTCGCCGTCGGCGGTTGGCTGCCGCTGGTGGTCGTGCTGGTGGCGACGCCGTGGTTGGTGGACCGGGGGCTGACCGCCGGGGCGGTCCTCGGCTCCCTCATCTATCTGCTGCATGGGGTGCACCCAGCCCTGAACCTGCTCGTCGGCGGCCTGGGAGGCGGTGGCGTGCGCCTGGTGGTGACGCTCGACCGCATCCTGCGAGCGAGCTCGGCCGAGCCGGTCGTGCCCGGCGACCCGGCGGCTCGGCCCGACAGCGCGGACGTGACGCTGCGCGGCGTCACGTTCTCGTACGGCCGTCGCGCCGAGCCCGTGGTCCGCGGCCTCGACCTCGACGTCCGCGACGGCGACCATCTCGCGATCATCGGGCCCAGCGGAATCGGCAAGTCCACCCTCGTGGGCCTGCTCGCCGGCACCCTGCAACCGCAACAGGGCGAGGTGCGCGTCGGTGGCGAGCGCACGGGACGGCTGGACGTCCGCACGCTCGCCCGCCACCGGGTGCTCATCCCGCAGGAGGCGTACCTGTTCACCGGCACCCTGCTCGACAACCTCCGCTACCTACGCCCGGACGCCGACGTTCAGGACATCGACCGCGCCGTCGAGGCGGTCGGCCTCCGCGCGGTCGTGCGGCGACTGGGCGGATACGACGCCCACGTCACCCCGGACGCGTTGTCGGCGGGCGAGCGCCAGCTCGTGGCGCTGACCCGCGCGTACCTGTCGCCGGCGCGGCTGGTCCTGCTCGACGAGGCGACCTGCCACCTGGACGCGGCCGGCGAGGCACGCGCCGAGCAGGCGTTCGCCGCCCGCCCCGGCGCGCTGGTCGTCGTGGCTCACCGGGTCAGCTCGGCGTTGCGAGCGTCCCGGATCCTGCTGCTGGACGGCGAGGCCGCGACGCTCGGCACCGACAACTCGCTGCGCGGCACCTCACCGCTCTATCGCGACCTGGTCGGGCACTGGTCAGTCGAGCCAGCCGGACTCCTTGGCGATGCGGACCGCCTCCAACCGGTTGCGGGCGCCCGTCTTGCGCAGGATCGCTGAGATGTAGTTGCGGACCGTGCCGGCGGTCAGGTGCAGCGTGGCGGCGACCTCCTGCGACGGTGCGCCCGACGCGGCCGCCACGAGCACGTCACGCTCGCGGGTCGACAACGGGTTCCGCCGCGCGGCCAGCACAGCGACCGCGACGCGCGCGTCCATGACGCGCTCGCCGCGCGCCGCCTGCCGGATGCCGCACGCCAATTCGTACGGCGCCGCCTGCTTGCCGACGCAGCCACGGACCCCCGCGTCCAGCGTGCGGCCGAGCCGGGCGGGCGCGTCCTCACCGGCCAGCAGAAGAATCCCGCAGTGCGGTAGCTCCAGATTCATCCGATCGACGACAGGCAGATCCGATTCAGCGAGCAGGTCGGTGTTGATGACGGCGACGTCGGGCGACACGGCTCGCGCCATCGGAAGTACCTCGTCGATGCGCCCGAGTTCGGCGACCACGACCAGGTCGGGTTCGAGCGACAGCGTCACGGCGAGGGCGCCGCGGAGAAGATTCATGGGTTCGACGAGCAGTATGCGGATCACGGTGGCCTCCCAGGCCGGATCAGAGCTTGGCGGTGGGACGCCGGCGCCCGGACACCTGTCGGTGAGATGTCACGCGCGGCGCTGGCGGACGGCCATCAGCGGGGGAACGCGCCGGTGATGGCCTGCTGGCTGTCCCCTGAAGGGAGGCCTGCTCAGCTGGGAGGTCCTGCGTAGTTGACGGTACGTCCACGGGCGGCGGTGGTCCGGTCGCGCGGCACGTGGGCCGATGCCGCTCCGGGATGCCACGACGCCAGGAGCGCACCCATCATCGGTGCGCCGCTGGCGGCTCCGCCGGCCGCGCGCTCACTCGTGCCGTGCGGCGTGGGCTGCGACGGAAGGCTCGGCGGTTGCGTCGGGCCCGCGGGTTGCTTGGAGTTGACGCGGGCGGCGAGACCCGCGGTCGTCGTTGTGGCGGTCCGCCAGAGCTTGGACGCCTCGCGGCACGGCACGACGCCGGCCGCCCGGATCGACGCCGCCGGTGCGGCAACTGGCGCCGGGGCGACCGGCGGGACGAGGACGGGGAGTGCCGGGAAATCCCATGCGGGCCGAGGCGCCGGCAGCCGGGGCGGTGCCCCGGCACCGGGTCGCGCCGGCAGCTGCAGTGCGACGCTCAGATCGGGCAGCACCGGCACCTGCAGGGCCACGGTCAGATCGGGCAGCACCGGCAGGTGCAGTGCGGCCGTGAGGTCGAGCAGTGCTGGCACGTGCAGGGCGGCGGTGAGGTCGAGCAGTGCTGGCACGTGCAGTGCGGCGGTGAGGTCGAGCAGTGCTGGCACGTGCAGTGCGGCGGTGAGGTCGAGCAGCGTCGGCACGTGCAAGGCGACGCTCAGGTCGAGCAGTGCCGGCGGAGTCTCCTGATCGGGCGACGTGGGGCGTAGCGGGGCGCCGGGCAGCGTCGAAACCGAGAGCTCGAGCGGGCGAAGGGCCGTGCGTGCCTGGTCCCGAGCCTTGGCCACCGCCCGGCGCGGCGGCTCGGTGGGCCGGGCCGGCCGTGCGGTTTCGCGCTGCTTCGCAGCATCCCGACGCAGCGGTTTAGCGAAGGGCCGCGTGGGCCTCGCCGCGGGCTCGTGCCGTCTTGCGGCGGGCCGGGCTGGTTTGGCCGCGGGCTCGTGCCGTCTTGCGGCGGGCCTGGTCGGTGTTGCCGCCGGGCGGTGGATGGTCAACCCGGGGATCGCCGTGATCGTGCCTCGTGCCGGCGACTCGTCGCCCCGAAGCCCGCCGACGTCCGGAACTATCTCCCCGGCGAGGGCGCGGGAAGCCGCATCCCTGACACCTGTGTCGGCATAGGCCGGGTGCCCCAGCAAACCGACCACAATGTACGCCGCGAGGCCCGCACCGGCCACGAACAGCAGACGGAGGAGGGCGCTAACCGCCGGTGCGGCAACATCTCGGCGCACAACCCCCACCTCCTCGCCCGAGGCTACCGTCGGTCGAAGTCCGTCGCGAGTCGACCAAGAGACCGCACCGACAACCGCGATGACGGCCACCGGGCTGACCGAACCACGCTGGCGGCGGCATCCGCTCACTGACGACCAGGCGAGAGGCGTCTCGGGCGTCGTGAGGGAATGGGCGAGCCTACCGACGCGGCGTCACTCGATCGGGTGACCACCTCACCAGAGGCCGTGGTATGCCACGTTGACCACGAGAGTCGCCACCGTCGTGACGAAGAAGACGGCCCATCCGACGAGGTTGCGCGATCCCACCCGCATGTGGGCGATGAACGCGCCGACGAAGTAGAGCACGAGGCAGAGCGAGGTGAGCGTGCCGAGCGCCGGCACCGCGAAGCCGGCCAGCAGTCCCAGTGAGCCCGCCGCCAGAGCCGCGCCCAGCCGGGGCATCCAGGAAAGAGGCAGGCGCTTCATTTCCATTTGGGACCGCGGGAAGGGGTGGTTGATCAAGTATGTGACGGCGGTGATGGCGGTGAAGACCGAGGCGAGAATATTGATCGTTACATAGCTGGCGAACACGGAGGTCCTTCCGGTGATCAAGGGGTCACCGGATGATAGCCACCGAACCGATCGATGATCCTAAAGGACTGCGTTCAGACCGGAGCGAGGGCGCTGCGTCCCTTGCCGTTGGTCTTGGCCGCGTACATGGCGGCGTCGGCGCGGCGTAGCAGCGCCTCCACGTCCCCCTCGCCGGGCGCGCGGGTAGCGATGCCCACGCTGGCGCCCACCCGCGCGATGCCGGTGCCGACCGCGAACGGTTCCGCGATGGCCCGCACCACGCGATCGGCGACGAGGGTCACGTCGGCGGCATCGCGGATCGGCTCGGTGATGACGGCGAACTCGTCGCCGCCGAGGCGGGCCACCGTGTCGGCGGCGCGTACGCACTCGCGGAGCCGCTCGGCGACCTGGAGCAGCAGGGCGTCGCCGGTGGCGTGCCCGAGCTGGTCGTTCACCGCCTTGAAGCCGTCCAGGTCGATGTAGAGGATGGCCAGCGGGGTGCCGAGGCGGTCCTGGCGGGCGAGCGCGTGCCTCGCCCGGTCGTGGAACAGCGCCCGGTTCGCCAGCCCGGTCAGCGAGTCGTGGAAGGCCAGGAACTCCAGCTGGCGCTCGCGTTCCCGCAACTGCTCGACGGCGCTGCCGAGGCGACGGTTCAGTTTGACGTTGTCCCGGATCGCGGTGAGCTGGCGCCCGACCACGAGCATCACCACACCCATGGCCATGAGATACAGCACCGGGTCCAGGGTCCAGTCGCGCAGCAGCAACCCGAGCGTGATCACCATGCCGACAGCGAGCGGGCTGTATGGCAGCGCCAGGCCCACCAGCGTGAGGAGTTCCCGCCGCTCGGCGGTGTTGCGTCGCGGGGCGCTGGCCGATCCCTCGGTGGCCGCCGGGCCCATCCACCAGACCCCGAAGCCCACCAGCAGGAAGCCGACGACCCATCCGAAGTCGGCCATCCCTCCGGCCTCGTACCGGTCGGTGTTGGCCAGGTACGCGAAGACGCTGTCGGCGATCGCCAGCCCGAAGGCGCCGAACACCACGGTGACCAGTGGGCCGCGTTGCGCGGTGCGGGCCCGGGCCAGCACCAGTAGGGCGATGCTGGCGGTGGCGATGTCGGCCATCGGGTAGAGCAGCAGGAGGCTCCACTCGAGCGGACTGCCGGCGCCGCCGCGGACGATCGGTCCCAGAACCAGGGCCCAGCTGACGTAGAGCAGCGAACCGGCGATGAGCGCGCCGTCCAGGCCGGCCAGGACGCGGTGCAGTCGCCGTGGCACGAGCACCGCGATGCCGACGACCAGAAATACCACCGACGCGACATATCCGACGTCGGCCAGCGAGGGGAACGGGGGTTCGCCGGCATAGAGCTCGTAGTAGCACCACACGGCCTGACCACTGCTGTACGACAGCAGGGCCAGGGCCAGCAACAGGCTGCCCGACCGCGGCGTGCCGGCGGCCCGGCGCCATCCGAGCAGGGCCAGCGTCGCACCGAGCATGGGCACCACGACGAGGAAGATATCGCCGAAGACGATCATGCCGTGGTCGCTCAGCGGGCGGGCCAGCACGACAAACAGGTACAGCGCGATGAACGTCGCGCACAAGGCGCCGACCGCTCGCAGGCGGCGCACCGGTATGCCGTTGGAGAGCCGGGGCGACACCGCCGCCGTACCCTGCTCAACCGTCCGTTGCGAAACCATGACCCTATCCTCGGGTCGCGCGGGAAGCGGACGGCCGTGTTTTCCGGTGCAGTCGGGGAGTAGCCGCGACAATATGCTTGGTCGCCGCCCCGCCTCCGTGAGCTGGCTCACGGACGTGGGACCAGGGTCTACCGCTGGTGTTCGTGGTGCCTGAGTGGCCGGAAGAAGTCGCGGATGTCCTCCGCCACGAGGCCGGGCTCCTCCCTGGCGACGAAGTGACCGCCCGCCGGCAGGTCGTGCCAGAAACGGATATCGGTGTACGTGCGATCGGCGAGCGCCCGGGGCATTCCGAGATCGCCCACGCCCACCGTGATCCCGGCGGGCACCGTGAGGACGGGAAGGGGCAGTCGGTGCGACCGGTCGAAGTACGGGCGGAACGACGACCCGATCGTGCCGGTCGCCCAGTAGATCATGATGGTGGTCAGCAGGTCGTCCTTGCTGAACCGGCGCTCGACCTCGCCACCGCAGTCGCTCCACGCCTGGAACTTCTCCACCAGCCACGCGGCCAGACCCGATGGCGAATCCATCAGCGCCGCGGCCAGTGTGTCCGGGCGGGTGGCCTGAATCTCGGCGTACCCTTCGCCGCCCTCCCACTTGTCCCTCGACCACCGCAGGAAAGCCTGCTCGGCGGCGGTCAGATCGGCGCTGCGCTCCGGGGGCGGGAACGCCGCCTGCGCCACATGGATCCCGATCACCCGGTCGGGATGGGAGGCGGCGATCCAATGGCTGACGCTGCTGCCGATGTCCTCGCCGTAGGTGCCGAAGCGGGGGTAGCCGAGCACCTCGGTCATCAACCGGACCCAGGTGTCCGCGGTCCGTTCCGGGGTCACCGGTCCGCTGTCCGGCGGGGCCGAGTAACCAAAGCCCGGCAGCGAGGGCACCACGACGTCGAAGGCGTCGCCCGGGTCACCGCCATACGCCGCCGGATCGACGAGCCGCGCCACCAGCGGCAGCATCTCCACGAACGAGTACGGCCACCCGTGCGTCACCACCAGGGGCGTCGGCGCGGGCCGACCGGCCTGGCGGACCCCGCGGGCATGGACGAAGTGCACGGTCTGCCCGCCCACCTCCGCCTGGTATTGGGGGAACGAGTTCAGCCACCGCTCCCGGCCGCGCCAGTCGAAACCGGTGGCCCAGTAGTCGAGCAGCTCACGCAGGTAGTCCGGGTCCGTGCCGGCGGCCCACCGCTCACCCGGCGTACGCGCGGGAAGCCTGGTCCGGGCCAGCCGTGTCGCGAGATCGTCGAGCACGGACTCGGGGACCGCGATCGTGAAGGGCGTCATGATCGATGATGATGGCAGACGGCCCCACGGGCGCCACAACGCCGTTCTGAGGGCTCAGGGACGCGCCGCGGACCACCGGAACTGACGTGTCGTCGTCGCGAACCACCGGTCGGTGAGTCCCTCGTCGAGCATGCCGAGCCGTCCGGCGACCGCCTGCGAGGCGGTGTTGTCGGGATCGGTCAACGCGAGAACCCGGGTCAGCCCCGCCTGCTCGGCGGCGCCCAGCAGCGCCCTCGCCGCCTCGGTGACCAGGCCCCGACCCTGATGGTCCGGGTGCAGGTTCCACCCGATCTCCACCTCGGTGGTCATGCCCGAGGCGTCCTGCAAGGGCAGCAGCAACACCGTACCTACCGGATCCGCACCCCAGTGACCGGCGGGATCCGTCACCAGGAGCGCCCACAACCCGTAGGGCGACGGCAGGCCGGCCTCCCGCTCGCGCCGGCGGGCGAGTCGCTCCCGGGCCTCGTCCAGGTCGGCCACCACGCGCCGAGGCTGTGCCCCGAGCCATCGCATGACCTCCCACCGGGAGTAGATCTCGAAGTACGCGTGAAGGTCGTCCTCCCGCCAGCGGCGAAGCAGGGTCCGAGAGGTGCGCAGCAGTTCCACGCTGCGAACCTACCGTCGCGCGGGCGCACTTCTCAAAGCCGGGCAACAGCTACGAAACGTCCGCGGGGACCGCCGGTTCGTCGGGTGCGCGGGCGGCGGCCGGCCTGGCAGGATGAGCCCGCAAAAATGTTCATGTTGAAGGAGCGGCTGTGCCCGACGGCGACGACGTCACCACCCCGGCGGCGGGGTCTGTCGCCCCGGCGTTCGTGCCGCTGCAGCGTTCGCCGCATCCGGCGGAAACGCCCTTCGACATGCCGTTCGTCCCCCCTTCCGGCCTGCCGGATCTGCTCCCGGAACGGAGTCGCTTCAACTGGCGCCGATGGGCCGGCGGCCTGTTCGCCCTGGCCACCGTGGTCGCCGTCCTCGGCAGTGCCGTCTACGTGACCGTGCACGGGCCGTTCGACGCTCCCGAAGAGCCCACCGCGTCCCGCCCGCTCACCCCGACCGAGTCGGTGCGGGCGGCCCTGGACCTGCAGGCGCAGGCCCTGCTCAGCGGCGACGAGAAGGCCTGGCTGGCGGTGGTCGACCCCAAACTCCCCAAGCTGCAAGCCCGCTATCGGACCATGTTCCGGTCGCTGCGCACGCTCGGCGTCAGCCACTTCGACTACCTCGTCGACTCCGGGTACGCGGCCGACGACAACGCGGTCAAGGTCGACGCGGAGATCACGTACTGCTTCGTCGGAGACAAGTGCGGCGCGGCCGGCGCCCCCGACACCGACGGCATGCCGGTGGCGTTCCACGAACTCGTCCTTACCCCGCGCGACGGCAAGATGCTGATCACCTCGCTCGTCTCGAAGAAGAGCGGCGACTGGACCCTGCTGCCCGCGCCCTGGGAGGACAGCGAACTGGTCGCCGTCCAGGGCAAACGGGTCACGCTGCTCGCCACGCCCGGCGAGCGCAAGCACCTCAAGCGGCTGCTGCCCATCGCGGAACGCGCCGCGGCGGTCGCCGACCGGTTCGCCGGGCTGGTCGCCAACCCGCAGCAGCGCTACCGGATCTACCTGGCCGGCCCCCGGCAGTGGAAGACCTGGTACGGCGGTCAGCGCGGCTCCTGGACCGTCGCATACACACAGACGCTCGTCAGGTCCACGACCGACGTCGTGCTGAACATGGCCGAGCTGAAGAACGAACCCGACCTCCTCGCCACCACGATCCAGCACGAACTCGCCCACGTGGTGACGGTCGGCGGCCTGAACCAGAGCGGCTCCGGCTCCAGCGGCATGTGGCTCGAGGAGGGCATCGCCGAATACATCGGCTGGCACCCGAACCTGGCCACCGCCAGCTGGCGCCGCCCGTCGGTCCGCGACGCGGTGCACGGCACCGACCGCCCGGAGTCCATCGCGCTCCACGCGCTCGCCGACGACGCCGACGACGACGAGAGCGACGCCTTCTACGGCCTCGGCCACTTCGCCGCGAGCTGCCTCGCCGAGAAGTACGGCGAGAAGGCCCTCTTCACCTTCGTCCGGCTCTACCTGCGCGAGGACAGCGACCTCGACCGGGCCTCCGAGGAAGCCTTCAGCAAGCCCTTCAAGTCCGTCGACAACGCCTGCCTCACCTGGATCCGCGACCGGGCCTGACCCGCCGCTAAGACCTCCTGTCCCCTTAGGACGAAGTCGTCAAGGTCGGCAGCGCGGGGCAGGGATGGCTATGTGATCGGCTCCGTACCGTCAGTGGCTTTCTGGTTGGTTACGCGGATTTCACACCCCTGTTCGGCATGCTGTCCGCCGAACGAATCGACCGAGGGGGCGTGACGATGGTGAGCGCAGACGGAACCGGGCGGACGCCGGCCGGAGGTCTCACGGGGGCCTGCGGCGAAGTCGACACGTTGGCGGGGTCATGAGCCTCACCGGAACGCCGCTGCTGGTCGGCACGCTGGGGGCCGTGTTCCTGACGGCCGTACTGGTCGCCATGTCGTGGGAGCGCGGCGGCCGGCTGCGTGTGCTGGTGCGCGGTGTTGCGCTGCTCGCGTCCCTGGTGAGTATCACCGCCGCGGCGCTGGTGCAGGTGAATCGGATGACCGAGGCGTTCACTCTGGAGGCCGCGTCGCAGTCCACGGCTTCGGCCAGCGCGGATCCGGCGCCGGACGCCCCGGGGTCGGCGACGGGCAGTGTGATCCGCAAGGTCACCGTGCCCGGGAAGGCCAGCAAGCTCAACCTGACGATGTTCGTCTACCTGCCCGCCGCCTACCGCACCGGCAAGCAGCGGTTCCCGGTGATCCAGGCTCAGCATGGCTTCTCCGGGAATCCGCGTACCTGGCTGACCAAGCTTCGGGTCCAGTCGGTCCTGGACACGGAGATCGCCGCCGGTCGGATGGCGCCCACGGTGGTGTTGTTCCCGTTCCAGTCGCCGAGGCCCGCGACCCTCGACACGGAATGCACCAACCTCGTCGGCGCGGAACAGACCGAGACGTTCCTGACCGTCGACGTGCCGGCGTACGTCAAGGCGAAGTTCCGTGTCCGCAACGATCGCGCGGGGTGGGGCCTGATCGGTTACTCGGCCGGTGCCTACTGCGCGACCAGCCTGGCCCTTCGGCATCCCACCCTGTACGCGGCCGCCGCCAGCCTGTCCGGCCTGGCCGGGCCGGGCATCACCGTCGGTGACGGCCTGGAGGCCACCGAACACAATGTGCTGTGGCGGCTTCAGCACCTGCCCCAGCCGCCTCTGGCTCTCTGGATCGGGTGGGCGAAGGACGAGAAGAACATCCCTCGCGACTCGGAGCTGATCGTCCGCGCCGCCCGGCCTCCGCTCTCGGTCACCACGGCCGTGCTGGAACGCGGGGGCCACAGCCACACGGTCTGGCGTCAGATGGTGGGCCCGGCGTTCGACTGGCTCTCCGCCCGCCTGGCCCGACCGTTGCCCTGACCTCCGCCCCGGCGCGGCCGCACGGCCGCGGATCCGCCCGCCTACTCCGAGGAGTGTGTCGCGTGGGTAGGGCCGGAGACTCCGGTATAGGCGAGGTGCCACAGCATGCCCTCGGCGGCGTGCTCGAAGTTGTGGCAGTGGTCCATCCACACGCCGGGATTGTCGGCGGTGAACGTGATCTCGTAGGACTCGCCCGGCGCGACGTTGAGGGTGTCGGTCCACCACGGACTGCCGCTGACCCGCGCGTCGTTGCGGGACAGGACGCGGATGCGGTGGCCGTGCAGGTGCATGGGGTGGTCGATGATGCCGCGGTTGGTGAACCGCATCCGTACGGTGTCACCGCGGTCGACCATCAGGGTCGGGATGGCCGGGCTGGACGCCCCGTTCACGGTGTTGGCCCAGGCGAAGTCGCCGTTGGCGAACCCGAAGCCGTTGTCCATGACGAGGTCGAAGGTGCGGTTGGCCGGGCGCTGCGCTCCGGTGCCGTCCGGCGTGCCGTAGTGGGTCGGATCGAACACGGGTCCGTCGCCGGTGGCCCGCGGGGCGGCCGTGTCGTCGGCGCCGGGGGTCAGGACGCGGGTGGCGGTGTCGGTCTGCTCGGCGGTGTGCATGCTGACGACGACCGGGGTGGCGGGCATCGGGAAGCTCACGTCGTAGCGGCCACCGGCGGACAGCAGCAGGATCCCCCCACTGGGCAGCGGGCCGGGTTCGTGGACGGCGTTGCCGTCGATCGCGGTCACCCGGTGCTCGGTGCCGGTCACCTGGACGCGCTGGGGGTTCCGGGAGCTGTTGATCAGGCGCAGGCGGACCGGCTTGCCGGCGTCGACGTGCTGGGTGGTGCGGTTGTCGGCGGTGTCGAGCGCGCCGATGAGGTCCTTCCCGACCGGCCACTGGTGGGTGAAGAGCGTCGATTCGTGGGACCGGGCGTTGTCGGGCCCCGCGGGTGGGTCGATCAGGAGGGCGCCGAACAGTCCACGGGCGACGGCCTCCTGCGAGTCGCGATGGGTGTGGTACCAGAAGGTGCCGGCCCGGTTGGGGACGAACCGGTAGACGTGCCGGCCGCCGGGCGTGACGGCGTCCTGGGTGACGCCGGGAACGCCGTCCTCGGCGTTGGGCACGTCGACGCCGTGCCAGTGCACGGTGACGCCCTCGGCGACATCGGTGTTGACCAGGGTGACCTCGACGAGCTGGCCCTGCCGCACCCGCAGGGTGGGCCCCGGTGACGCGCCGTTGAACGTCAACGCCTCGATGTCCGTACCCGAGGAGAGCCGGACCTTGCCCTGCGCCGCGACCAGGGTGAACCGCACATCGGGTGTTCCCTGGCGGGGGCCGGTGAGGGTGGCGATGGCGGTGCCGTGATGCCCGTGGCCGGCGGCCGAGGCGGGGGCCTGGTTCTGCACATACAGTCCGACGATCGCGAGGATCAGCGCGACGGTGCTCAGGGTGGCGAGCCACGGCAGGCGGGCCGCACGAGATGCGGTGGCCCAGGGGCGGAGCCGGGCGGCCGCTACCGCCCCGATCGTCGCCAGGATGACGAGGCTGATCGCGGCGATCACGGTCCGGTCGGCCGGATCCTGGGGAACCCAGGCCAGGTAGGCGGAGATCAGCACGCCGGTGGCGGCGACCTGCCCGGCGATCCGGGTACGGGCGCCGCGCACCGCCGAGGCGATCGTCACGGCGAGCGGGAGGACGGCCACCGGCAGGCCGACGGTGACCCGGTCGCTGACCAGGTGCCAGCTTTCGGTCCACAGCAGCGCCGCGACGACGATCCGGGCGGCGAGCAGGACGCCGGTGACGATCAGCGGCCATCGCAGGCGGCGTCCGCCGGCGGCGCGCAGGGCCAGAGGTATCGCGCTGATCGCGGCGAAGACCGCGAGGAGCAGGTCGATGATGAACAGCGGCTCAGCCACGGGGCACTCCGGGGGCTCGGGGCGCACCGGTGATCACCGGTGCGCCACCGATACTGGCGGGAACCCCTGTTCAATCGGGTCGTCAGCGACCGCTCAGCGCTGCTCAGTTCTGTTCACCCGTGGGCCCGTGCCGTGCAGCTCGATGTCCCAGAGCGAGGCGCACACCTGGTCGAGGCCCTGACGCAGGTGCCGGCGATAGGTGCTGAAGGCCATCCCCGCGCGGCGGGCGGCCGCCTCCTGGGTGGGCGCACCCGAGAAGAAGGTGGCGACCAGGGCCTCGTGCGCCTTGACGGTCTTGGTGTGGTGGCCCACCTCGCCGACCGCTTGCTCGATCAGCGCGCGCAGGTCCGCGACGGCGTCGGTGGAGTCCGCCACGAGCCGGGTCTTCAGCAGGTCGACGACGGCGAAGGCGCGCGGCGACCGCCAATGCTGCAGGGCGTCCCGCACCGCCTGGTCGAACGCGGTGCGGGTGGTGCCGGACGGAGCGGCCGGCGCCGGGACGTCCGTCTCGTTGATGATGTGGTCGATCCAGGTCTCGAACGGCACCTGGCGCCAGTCGTTGACGAACAGCGCGTAGGTCCGGTCGCCGACCGTGGGCCGCACCCCGGCGTCGGTCATGACGCCCCTGAGCCGTTCGGCCCACGCCTCGTGATCGTGAAAGACCAGCATTCCGTACGCGCGGCCGCTGCCCACGCGGGCGACCTCGGCGTGCGCCCGCGACTGGTTCAGGTTGGTCACGGGTGAGGGCACCTCGTGCGCCTCGGGGTAGACGCAGAACCGGGTCATGCCGATGTGCTCGCCGGGCCGCGCCGGGGCGGTGCTCATGCAGAATTCCCAGGCAGCCGCGACGACCGGGTCGGTGGCGATGTCCTGGGCGTCGGGCGGGAACGGCAGGGCCAGCCGGGTGGAGAAGGCCACGGTCCGGCCGGTGCTGATCAGCCGGAAGACGCTGAACGCCTCCGGCTGCCTGCCGATCCAGTATCGGACCAGCTCGGCGGACTCGGGACCCTCCACATCGGCGGCCATCGCGACGATGGTCTCGACGTCCTCCGGCCGGAGCGGGTCGTCGTGCACCTCGCCGTCGCGGTCCCACACCTGGTTCTTCGCGATCGCTTTCACCTCGCGGAAGAGGTAGAAGATCTTTCTGGTGAGGTCGGCCATCTGGTCCGTCGGCGCCTCGCGCAGCACGCGCAGGTATTCCGCGGTCAGCTTCCGCTTCATCGCCAGGAACGCCTGAGGCGCGCGCCAGCGCAGGTCGGCGACGACGGCTTCGCGGGCCGCGTCGTGCGGGTAGATGCCGCGCGGTGTGGTCTCCATGAACGGCAGCCCGCGCAACCAGGCGAACAGGGTCTGGGCGTCCTCGTCCGGCAGGGCGGCGTGCAGCAGTTCCTCGGTGGTCGTGTGTGCCTGCGCCGCGACCTCGAGCGCCCGCCGATGCGTCGACGACGGCACCTCGCCGATCAGGCCGGCGATGAGCGTCCGCAGCGTCTCGGCCGACGACGACCAGTTCAGCGCGGCGCCGGGATGTGCCGAGTCGACCGCGGCGGCCAGGGAGAGCGCGAGGGGGTTGCCGCCGGCCAGCCGTACCA
This sequence comes from Actinoplanes sp. NPDC051346, assembly GCF_040682215.1. Classification (NCBI taxonomy): domain Bacteria; kingdom Bacillati; phylum Actinomycetota; class Actinomycetes; order Micromonosporales; family Micromonosporaceae; genus Actinoplanes; species Actinoplanes sp. NPDC051346. Next base: position 263,264 of record NZ_JBFBAJ010000002.1, read on the forward strand.
ATGCTTCCTGGTTGTCGGCGTTGACGCCGTTGACCGTCAGCAGGCGTCGGGCCTGCTCCTCGCTGAGCGGTCCCAGCTCGAAGACCCGCAGGACGTCCGCCCAGCCCGGGTCGGACGTCCAGGCGGTCATGGGGGTCTGCCGGCCCGCCAGCACGACCAGGGCGCCGTCGGCGATCCGCGGCAGGAATTGCTGCCACAGCCACGCCTCCAACCACTGGCAGTGCTCGAACGAGTCCACGACGAGGACGGCGTCTCGACGGTCCAGCACCGGCTGGGCGGTGTGCTCGAACTCGGCGGGCGACCGGCCGACGAACCGGCCGTCGATCTCGATCAGGGGACGGCCGGCATGCCGCACCTGGTCGCAGAGCTGCCTGACCAGAGTCGACTTTCCGATTCCTCCGGGGCCGTGCACATAGAGAACCGGCGCCGCCGTCGGGTCCCCGCGCAACGCCGCCTCGAACGCCGCCAATTCGTCGTTTCGGCCGACGAACGCGCGCGCCCTGGCCAGCCGCAACCGTTCCGCCAACGATCGGGCGACCGGCATCTCGCTGTTGTCCACGTGTCCTCCCCGGGCACGTATCCTGGCACGTCGCCCCAAATCGATGATCATTCAGATAGGTGCTGTCAAGTAACAAGGACGTTGGTGGCGGGGCTGCCGGGCGGGGGGATGACCGGCAGCCCCGCCGGTCGGGGGGCTCGCCGGATCAGTCCCAGAGGCTGAGGCCGATGACGAGCATGGTCACGTTCTCCTTCAGCGGGTGAGGTTCTCGGCGGTCTTGCGGAGATGGTCGAGCCATGAGGAGAGTGAGGCGTCGAGGGCCTCGCGCAGGTTGTCCGGATCGGCCCGGACCGCGTTGCCGTCCCACGACTCGGCGGTGCGCACGACCGTCGCCGCACCGTCGGCGGTAAAGGTCCAGTCGTGGACGCCGGTGATGCCGTGCGCCGGACCGCCCCAGAGAATGCGGTACGGGGCGTCGATCGCGTAGACGGTCGAGGCGATCTGCAGGCCCGCGGTGCTCCAGTGGAACGTGACGCCCTGCCGCAGCGGCCCGTCGACATACGCGGTGTCGATGTCGGCCTGCCAGTCCCTCCACCGGTTGACGTCGGTGTGCAGGTGCCACACCCGGTTGATCGGGGCGGCGATGCGGATCTCGCGGCGGACGACGACCGCGGCGTGCTCCTCGATGCTCGTGATCATGTTCTGGTCCCCAGAGTCGGAGTCGGGCTTTCCGTGACTCCGACTCTGGCGGACGGTGCTGTCCAACCGCGCGGCCAAAGACTGCTCATCAATGGTCAACGCTGCTCATGCGCGAGGTCGACCCGCTACCCGGAGGCGGCTGGCCTTTCGGCCGTGTCGAGGGCGGCGAGCACGCCGTTGGCCAACTGCTCGACGACGCGGACCTGTTCGGCGTCGAGGTGGTCGAAGAACAGTCGCCGGACGGTGTTCACGTGCCCGGGGGCGGCGGAGGCGATCGCGTCCCGACCGGCGTCGGTGACGACGATGTAGGAGCCGCGGCCGTCATCGTCGCAGTCTTGGCGGGCGACGAGCCCACGGCGCTGCATGCGGCCCAGGTGGTGCGACAGCCGGCTCTGCTCCCATTCCAAGGCCCTCTGCAATTCGTACGGACGCAGCCGCCCGCCCGCCGCGTCGGTGAGCTTCACCAGCACGTCGTAGTCGGACAGCGACAGGCCGGACTCGGCCTGGAGCTGCCGGTTGAGCTCGGCGGTCAGCCGGGCCTGCATGCCCAGATAGGCGCGCCACGCGCGTTGCTGTTCATCGGTGAGCCAGATGGTGCCCATGACACCGGAGGATACCCGATTTCCATGACACATCATCTTGCTGGTAGATGACGTGTCATGTAACTTGGTGAAGGAAGCTCCGCTCCGCCACCGCTGGGAGGCACCACGATGAACACCCCGCTCACCCCGAAGATCGACGTCCGCCCGGCGGGCAAGCGCTACGCGACCAAGATCGACTGGCTGGACTCGAAGCACTCCTTCTCGTTCGGGAGCCACCAGTACCGCAGCAACACCCACCACGGCCTGCTGCTGGTCAACAACGACGACGTCGTGCACCCGGGCACCGGCTTCGACACCCACCCGCACCGCGACATGGAGATCGTCACCTGGGTGCTGCAGGGCTCCCTGGTGCACCAGGACTCCACCGGCCACTCCGGCGTCATCTACCCCGGCCTGGCGCAGCGGATGAGCGCCGGCACCGGCATCCTGCACTCGGAGAAGAACGACTCCTGGCGGCTGTCCGGCGATCAGCACAGCGACCCGGTGCACTTCGTGCAGATGTGGGTGGTGCCCGACGAGTCCGGCATCACGCCCGGCTACGAGCAGCTGGAGATCGACAACGAGCTGCTGGCCGGTGGCCTGGTCACCGTCGCCTCCGGGATGAGCAAGCACCACGACGACGCCGCCATCCGCATCAAGAACAAGCACGCCGCGCTCTACGCCGCCCGGCTTCAGCCCGGCCAGAGCGTACGGCTGCCCGAGGCGCCGTTCCTGCACCTGTTCGTGGCCCGCGGCGCCGTGACCCTGGAGGGCTCCGGCGCGCTGGGCACCGGCGACGCCGTCCGGTTCACCGCCACCGGCGGCCAGCGGCTCACCGCCACCGAATCCGCCGAGATCCTCGTGTGGGAAATGCACGCCACCCTTGCCTGACCCGGCGTCTCTCGCACCGACAAGGAGTCCTGCCATGCACACTTCCAAGACCGTCGAGACGGCGCTGCCGCTGCACCCGCTGCTCGCCGGCCGCTGGAGCCCCCGTGGCTTCGACGCCGGTCACCGCCTCGACGACACCGCCCTCGCCGCGCTGCTGGAGGCCGCCCGCTGGGCCCCGTCGGCCAACAACAGCCAGCCGTGGCGCTTCCTGCCCACCCGCCGCGGCGAGCGCGCCTTCGACCTGCTGACCGCGGCTCTGGCCGAGGGCAACCGCGCGTGGGCGCCGCGGGCGAGCATGTTGCTGCTGGTCGCGGCGCAGACCGAGGACGAGGCCGGCCGCGGCAGGCCGTGGGCCCAGTACGACACCGGTCAGGCCGCCGCCGCGCTCGTCGTCCAGGCCGAACACCTCGGCCTGGCCGTGCACCAGATGGGCGGCTTCGACACCGCCGCCGTCACCGCCTCGCTCGCCCTGCCGTCCACGGTGCGCCCGGTGACCGTGCTCGCGATCGGCCGCCACGACCCGACGGCCACGCTGCCGGAGGCCCTGGCCGAGCGCGAACGCGCGCCCCGCACCCGTCTGCCCCTCGACACCCTGCTCCTGCCCGGTGCCGAACCGCTCGGCGCGGCGGCCTGACCGCCGCGATATTGGGGTGCCCAGCAGGGAGCAGTTCCCGTACTCTCCTGCGCAGAGGCCTAGCCCGGGCATACTTCGACAACTTCTTTGGGTGAAACCGCCCGGGCACTCTCCTCACATCGGCGTCGCCTCGCGACGCCGATTTTCTTTCGAGCAGGGGGTGCACATGGACGCGCTGGAGCGGATCGGATTCGACCGCCTGGGACTGGTCGTGACGCCGGGGGGCACCGCCACCCCCGCCGTGTCCGCGCCGCTGCTCGCCGAGTTCGCGCACGTCGGCGTCCGGTTCGCCAACCCGGAGGCGATCACCGACGGCCTGGCCGGGCCGCACCGCGAACTGATCGCACACGTACGGGCCAAGCGCGGCGAAACCGGCACGTACGCGCCGTTGTTCCGTGGATTCCCGGACCGGTTGCCGGAGTTCGACGACGTGGTACTCCGGTGCCTCGTCGCACACGTCCGGATGATCGGCTGCGACGACACCCCGGACGCCTGGCGCGAGGCGCTCGACTTCAGCCGCATGGGCTGGTGGCCGGCGTCCTCGATCCCGCAGGACAAGGTGCGGGCCGAGGTCGACCGGCGCGCGCAGGCGCTGCTGCCCCCGGACAGCCGGATCGAGTGGATCACCGTGCGGCTGGTCGACGCCGCCGAGTTGGAGACGCGGCTGCGCGGCTGGATGCGGGACTGCTTCGCGAGCGCCGCGTCGCTGCGCGAGGACGTGCAGCGCGACCTCGGGATGCTGGTCAACCGGCTCGGGGTGGAAGGCCTCGAGCCGAGCGACGTCCGCTTCCGGGAGAATCGCACGTTGCTGTTCGAGCTGCTCTGGGCATTCGACCGCGAGCGCCTGCGGTCGACCGGAGCCACGCCCGACGATCTGCTGCGACTGTTCGCCAAGCTGACCGGCGGCGACCCCAGCCTCGCCACGCCGGTCACCTATCCGCGTCTGTCCCGCGCCGACCGCCGCGTCGTGGTCGAGACGCTGGAGGCAAGCGACCGGTTGGGCGACGTCTTCCGCCGTCGCGGGCTGTGGCTGGCGATCGACCGTGGCCTGCACGTCGGCGAGTTCCGCGCGCCCCGGGTGCGGGAGACCTTCGCCCGGCTGCGCGACAGCCGCCACGATCGGAGCTCGTTCCCGTCCCGGTTCGAGCGGCTGCTCGCCGAGGACTATGTCGCGGCGGTGGCCCTGGCCGCCGCCGAGGCACCCGGGTTGCTCGGTCGGGGCCTGCGCCGCCTCGCCGCCATGGCCGCCGGACGGCCGCGCCAGCGGGCCGCGCTGGTCGAGGCGCTCGCCGGCGCGGCGGAACGGATTCCGCTGCGGGTGCTGCTCGCCGCCCGCGCGCAGCTCGCCGACAACGGTCACACGTACCCGCGCGTGGTCTTCGGCACGGACGGCTCGGCGCTGCCGATCGTGCGGCGGCCCGGCCACCTCGCCGTGCCGGCGGACTTCCGCGAGGAACTGCTCTGCGCGGTCGACGCGGCGGTGGACGCGCAGATCGCGGCCAAGGGTGACTGGCTCGGCGAGACCGTGCACGTCGAGGCCGGCCTGGACCGGCTGCTGCTTCCGGATCAGCTGCGCGCCACCGCGCAGGGGCTCGTGCAGGTGGAGCGCGGCAGCCGGCTACCGGTCGGCGACGCCAAGGTGGTGCGGCTGTTCATCCACTGGCGCGAGGCCGAGGAGACCAGCGACCTCGACCTGTCCTGCGTCGCCCTGGACGCGTCGTTCGGCGTCGTCGGCCAGGTGTCCTGGACCAACCTCACCAACCGGGTGATGGTCCACTCCGGGGACCTCACGTCCGCGGAGGAGGGCGCCGAGGAGTTCCTCGACATCGACCTGGCGAAGGCGGCCCGCATGGGGCGCAAGCGGGGTTGGCGCTATCTGGTGCCGGTCGTGTTCCGCTATGACGGACCGAGGTTCGAGGAGCTGCCCGAGGCGTACACGGGATGGATGCTGCGCGACAACGCGAGCAGCAAGGACCGCGCGTTCGATCCCGCGACGGTGGCGAACGCGTTCGCCCTGACCGGCCGCAAGCGTTACGCCGTGCCGATGCTGCTCGACCTGGACACCAACGAGATCCTCTACGTGGATGTCTACCTGAACTCCAGCCCGCGGGCACAGGTCGAGTCGGACGGGCACGACATCGCCACCCTGGTGTCCGCGGTGGTCGGCCGACGCGACACCAAGCTGAGCGTCGCGGCCCTGGCCGCGCGCCACGCCCGAGCGCGCGGCGCGACGATGGTCAACAGCCCCGAGCAGGCCACGATCACCTTCGGAACCAGCGCGGACTGCACCTACGACGCACTCCGCCCGGAGAAGCTCCTCGCCGACCTGCTCTGAACAGACGGAGGTGGAAGCGAGCTGATCGGGGAGCGTGCCCGCTCCCCGATCAGCCGGAGGAGAACCTCAGTCTTCCGAGTCGATGATGTAGTTCTCGATGATCACGGCCCACTCGCCGCTTGTGCCGTCCGGGACGGCGGTGAGGGTGACTGTGTCCCCCCTACGAATCGTCTTTCCCCGGGAGTCTTTCCGGCTGTCGCCGTCCCCTAGGCCGCATCCGGCCAAGCCGTAGCTCCAGAACCGGCAGGTGGCTCCCTTGGAGCCGTTGATGGTGACCGTGACACCACCCGGCGTGTTCGCGTGGACGACCACGTCCGTGCCCGGCCAGGTGAAAGTCTTCGACACCGGGAGCAGCGGGTTGGTCGGGTCCGACCGCAGGACGATGACGCGGTCGGCCGGGTCCTTGGCGTCCGGGTTGCCGGTGGGCAGCTCCAGCGGAGTCAGCGTCGCCGGCCGCGGCGGGTACGGGTACGTCGCCGGATCCACGGGCACCCCCACGGCCACCGCGAAGTCGGTCGTCGGTGCGCCCTCGGTGAAGGTGAGCTCGACAGTGGCCGGCTTGCCGACCGCGAGGCGGAGCTCCTTGCCGGGCTCCGGAATGGTGACGAACCCGGAACATTGGTCGCCCTCGCTGACCGGCTGGCCGTTGAGGCTCAGCTTGTGCGGAAAGGCGCCTTCGCATCGGGTCAGGAAGGACAGGTTGGTGATGGTTGTCGGCGTGAACGTCAGCGAGACCGACTTCGCCGGCGGCAGCGCCGTCTTCGCCGCGATGACCCGGTGGCCGCCGTCGTACTCGGGGAAGCCCTCGATGGTGTGCGTCGGTGGGGGAGTCGAGGGCGTGGCGGTGGGCGTACCCCGCTGGTGGTCCGGAGCGACCAGCGTGCCCACCCCCACGGCGGCGACCGCGACGAACGCCGCGGCCGCGGCGGCGACCTGCTGGCGCCGGCGCCGGATCCGCAACCGGTGGTGTACGCCGTCGAGCATCCGGTGCCCGGGGAAATCGCTGTGGTCGGTGGCGGACCGCTCGTCGAGCACGTCCCGCAGTTGGGTGAGGTTCATCGGAGGACTCCTTCGCGGGTCAGGTTCTCGTCGAGGCGCAACTTCGCCAGGGCCTTGCTGGCCTGGCTCTTGACGGTGCCGACCGTGCAGCCCATCGCGTCGGCGATCTCGGCCTCGGACAACTCCTCGAAGTAACGCAGCACGATCACGGCGCGCTGCCGGGCCGGCAGTCGGCGCAGCGCCTGCCAGAGTTGTTCGCGTTCGTCATGTCCGGCGTACGGGTCGGTCGCCGACTCCGGAAGCTGCTCGGTCGGCACCTCGGCCCGCCACCGTCGCCGCCACCAGCTCGTGTTGGTGTTGACCATGACGCGGCGGACGTACGGCTCGGGGTCGCCCTCGATGCGCCGCCACGCCGACCACGCCTTGACCATGGATGCCTGCAGCAGATCCTCGGCGAGTGCCCAGTCCTGGGTGAGCAGGAACGCGGTCCGCAGCAGCCGCGCCGAGCGGCTCACCACGAACTCGTCGAATCCTTCAGATGTCACAGCGGCGCCTTTCAATGTGGTGTCGCTGATCAATACGCCCTGTCAGCCGCCGACGTTGCCTGGGGAATCGGAGATTTTTCAGCCCGGTCGACGCGGGTGCGCTCCCGACCTCACTCTTCCGCCGCCTCCGCCGCCCACCGGCTGGCCAACGCGGTGCGTCCGGAGACGGCGAGCTTCGCGTACACCCGGCTCAGGTGCACTTCGACGGTCTTGGGGCTCAGGTGCAGGTGACGGCCCACCGCGCGATTGGTCATCCCGGCCGAGACCAGGGTGGCCACCTCGACCTCCCGTTCGGTGAGCCCGCAGCGCTCGGCCAGGGATCCGGCCGCGGGCGCGGCGCCGGCTCGTGGACGGCGCGCGTTCATGCGCCGTTCCTCCCGCGCCACCTGCGGGAGGAACAGCTGAGCGTCGCATCTGACGAAGAGGGTCCGGGCGGCTTCGAGATGCTCGCGGGCCGGCACCGACTCCCCGTCGGCCGCGAACGCGACCGCCGCGAACAGGTGGGCCCGGCCGGCCTCCACCGCCACTCCGACCCCGGTGAACGCCGCCGCCGCCGCGACGGCGAGCGGGGCGGCCGCGGCCGGATCCACCGGCAGCGTGGCGATCACCCGGGCGAGCCGCGCGATCCCGTTGCGCACCGGCAACCCCAGCGCGGCCGCCGCGGCCTCGGCGTGGCCGGCCCAGAGGGCCGCCGCGGCGAACTGGCCGCGCTGCACCTCGGCCTCGGTGAGCAGTTGGTACACAATGGGCCGGTTCAGTGCCTCGACGTCGGGTAGGTCGACGCCGCCGCCGGTGGTGAGCAGCAGCTCGACGCAGGCGTGCGGGTCGCCGGAATGCAACATCGCCTGGCCGAGCATCGCGGCGGCCTGCCCGCTTCTCCAGGTCATTCCCACCGTACGGTCGTCAGCGGCCAGTGCCAGCTTGCCCAACCGGACGGCCTCCTCGAGGTCGCCCCGCCAGGTCGTGACCCAGCAGCCGAAGGTCAGCGCCACGGCCCGCAACTCGTCGCTGTCGGTCAGCTCCGCCGATTCCAGTCCGTCCTCGAAGCAGGCCGTCGCGTCGGCCAGGTCGCCGAGATGGGCGTGGACCATGCCGTGGACGGCGTTCAGGGTGGCGATCACATGGGTCTGTCCACCGGCCCGGGCCAGCCGCAGGCCGCGGTCGAGGTGCCGGCCCGCCGCGGTCAGGCGGTCGGCGGCGGCCTCGGCCCAACCCAGCCACAGCATGGCCTCGAGGTTGCGGGCCAGCTCGCCGTCGGGCAGGGCGTCCAGCAGAGCGGCCGCCTCGTCGAGACCCGCCGCCGGGTCCGGCACGTCTGCGGCGCACACCGGCGGGGTGAGCGAGGCGACCGACAGTGCCATGGCCAGCAGCGTGTGATCACCGGTGCGGCGTGCGGCCTCGATCGCCTCGGCGGTCCGGGCGAGCCGCGGGTCCGTACCGCGTTCGAGGGCGGCACCGGCGGCCAGGGCGACGAGGAGGGCGGCCGCGGCATGGGGATCCGACTCGGCGGTCTGCCGCCACTCGCTGTGCAGCATCGCGTTGGCCTCGATGTAGCGGCCGAGGAGGCGCTCCACCGTCGCGCAGAACCGGACCGTCTCGGTCCGCAGCTCGGTGAGTTCGACCGGCAGCAGCCGCAGCACCTCGTGCAGCGTCTCCCGGGCCCCTCTGAGGTCTCCGGTCGCACCCATGGCCTGGGCAAGCCGGCCCAGCAGGTACAACCGTTGGGGAGTCGTGGGCTCGGCGTCGGGAAGCAGCCGCAGGGCGGCCCGCAGGAAATGCCCGGCGGTGGACGGTGAGGCGTGCAGCGTCGTCTCCGCGGCCTCGGCGAGCGCCGCGACGGCGTCCAGGTCGCCGACGACGGCCGAACGCTCGACATGGTGCGCGAGGGAGATCGCGGACGCGTCGCGGGAGCGCAGGGCGGCCGCGGCGCGACCGTGTGCCTGCAGCCGCCATCCGGGGCCGGCGTCGCGATAGGCGACGGCGCGCACCAGGGGGTGCCGGAACCGGAACAGCCCCGCCGCCCGACCCGGCCGCACCAGATCACGCTGACAGAGCTGGTCGAGGGCGTCGAGCGCCGGCCCGGGCGCCATCGCGGCGGCCTCGGCCAGCAACCCGGCGTCGAAGTCGTCGGCGACCACGGCCGCGGCGTGCGCGACGGTGCGCTGCGGTGGGGTCAGCGCGGCCAACTCGGCGGCCAGCGCGGCGTGGACGGCCGCCGGCAGTTCCCCGTCGGCGCCGGGCGGCAGCTCGCCCGGGGTGCCGCCGGTGAAGTCCGCTCGCACCAGCGCGTCGAGATAGAACGGGTTTCCGCCGCCGGCCCGGTAGAGCTCGTCCCGACCGGCGGCGCCCAGCTCCGCCGGCAGCAGCGGATCCGCTTCGGCGCGGGTCAGTGGGAGGAGTTCCAGCAGCTCGGCCGCTCCATCGGCCACCGCCCGCGACAGCGCCTGCCACAGCCTGGCGGGGACCTGCCGGGGCCGGCAGGCCAGTGCCAGGACGACGCGGGCACGGGGTGGATGGCGGAGCAGGTGGTCGAGCAGCTCGACCGTGCCCTCGTCCGCCCAGTGCAGGTCGTCGAGGGCGAGGACCAGTCCGGTCGGCCCGGCCACCAGCTCGAGCAGGGAACGGATGGCCCGATGGAGCCGGTAACGCTCCATGTCGACCAGGTCGACCGGAGCGGCGGCGGGGATGGCCGGGAACACCGCGGCCAGGAGCGCCAGTTGTGGCTCGCCGAGGACCGCGAGGCGCGCCGGACCGAGCGCGGCGAGATGGTCGTCAAGGGCGGCGACGAAGACCCCGAACGGCAGGTGGAGCTCGAATTCGGACGCGCGGGCCGCGCACAGGGCGAATCCGGCTGTCTCGGCCAGCTCGCCGAACTCGGCCAGCAGCCGGCTCTTGCCGATCCCCGGATCGCCGGCGAGCGCGACGCACCCCGGCGCGTCGGACCCGCCGAGCGTACGGCGCAGGGCGCGGAGCTCGCGGTCGCGACCGACCAGCCGGCCGACAGGCCCGCCGCCTCCGTGCTCACTCACCGGTGTCGCCCGCTCTCCTGATCCCCGGGCCGGCGAGCGCGCCGACCCCGCGACGCGGCCGCCGCGCGCGCCGCGCGATCATGCCTCGTCGCCGTCACGGACGGCAACCCCGTGTCCCCGCGAAGCGGATCCCCACAGGAGCCGGCTGCCGAGCGGGCGGTGCCTGGCGAATGTCGTGGTGCGGCCAGGCACCGCCCGGTGGGCTCGCGGCTCTCACGGCAGTTTGTCGACCTTGATGTCGATGCCGGGGGTCGGGCGGGCGCCGGTGAGGACGGGCATGCCACCCTTGTCGCCCTTGAGGGCCAGCCGGTAGTACGCCGTCACATACGTGACCGCGAAATTCCGCTGCCGCTCGGCGGTCGGCCGGTTCGGTTTCTCCGGGCACGACGTGTCGTCACCGTTGACCGAGCCCTGGGCCGTGGTCCACACGCTGTTGAAGAAATTGTGGTTGGCGCGCGCGACCCGTACGAAAAATGTCGGTTGCCTGGTCTTACCCCGGGCGTTGTCGAAGAATTCCCGGTCACCCTCTCGCCAGCATTCGGAGGAGACGACCGCGAACGAGGTCTTCGTGACGCGGGATTCGTCGTCGGGGCTCCGGCCGCCGGCGGAAGCGAGGGTCACCACGCCGCGGAGCTGGACACCGGCGGGAATCGCGCCTCGGTTGTCGTCTCCGGCCGCGTACATGACGGCCTGGGCGCCGACCGAATGCCCGAGCAGGCCGACCCGGGTCATGTCGACGTGACCGCGGAAGTCGACATCGGCCTTCTTGCCGGTGGTCGCGTCGGTGAACTTCCCGGCCAGGGGACCGGCGCCGGTGGCGGCCAGTTTCTGCCACATGCCGAGGTGCTTGTTGATGAGCTTCGCGCGTTGTTCGGCGACACCCATGAAATGGTTGATGCCGTTCGCGCTGAGCGAGACGACCACAAAGCCGTCCCGGGCCAGCGCGTCACCGAGATAGTCGTATCCGCGATAGCTGGCCAGTGGCTTCGTTCCCGGGGGGCACGGCCAGTCCGAGGGGCCGTCGTCGGGCGTGTCACAGGGCGAGTTCTGCCCGTGCAGCATCATGATCAGGGGAAGCTTGCCCGCCGGGAGCTGCCGGGGATAGTGGACGACCGCCCTCATCTCCGAATAGCCCGGCCAGGTCGGCTTGTCGGTGAACGCCTTGTCACCCAGGTTGTACTCGGCGACCGCCACGGCGGCCGGCTTACCGACGGGCGGTTTGGCGGTTGTCGCGTCCGCTGTCAGGAACCTGTTCATCAGCAGGCTGCTTGCCGCGACGGCGGTCAACGAGAGGGCGGCGACGGCGATACGTACGCGTCGGCTACGAGCCATGGGCGGTCCTTCGGAGATCGACAACGGGACGACGGTCGAGCCTAGGGAAACAATGTGAGGTTCCTGTCAGGTGCCGGACGGCCGCTCGGGCAAGAGATTGATGAACTTCATTGCAACTGTCAGGATGAGTCGGTGACTGGTGGCGTGAGATGACCCTGAGATGGCGTGTGATGCCGGCCGTTTCGGCCGTGCTGCTGGTGCTGACCGGTGTGGCGGCGGCCCCGGCCCAGGCCGAGCCTCCGGCCGGTGCGAGCTCCGAGACTCCCTGGCGGATGCGGCACTGGCCGCGGACCCAACCGTGGCAGCTGGCGCAACCGGCGGCGACGGTCCGCGCGGCGGGTGCGCCGCGCCCGATCGATCCGCAGAACTATGAGCTGCCGGACACGATGACGTGGGAGGACTACACGCCGGTGCCGGGGACGACGTGGTCGGATCCCGCCGTGCCGGGCTCGGTGCGCAACTTCCGGGGCGCGCTCGTGCTCGTCGACTTCGCCAATCAGCCCTTCGTCGTGACGCGGCCGGCGAACTCGAGCATCTACGGCAACCCCTTCACCGTGCATGACCTGGCGCGCGCCGACGTGCCGGCGTTCTACCGCGACTTTCTCAACCGTCCGGGCCCGCTCAACCGGGGACACACCATCCATGAGTACTGGATGGAGGATTCCGGCGGGCGCTACGGCATCGAGCTCGGCGGCTTCGGCGTCTATCAAATGCCACAGAGCAGCCATGAGTACGGCATCGAGAACTCCATGCAGCGGGGCCTCGGCTGCCCGGCGGGCGACACCTGTGGCCGCGACCTCCGCGCCGATGCCCGGGCCGCCTGGATCGCCGACGTCGGCGAGGAGACCGCCGCCCAATACGACTTCGTCTTCTTCCTCGCCGCCGGCCAGGACGAGTCGTCCACCTGGCAGGAGTTCGGCCCGATGAAGTTCGCCGGCAAGGAGCAGGTCACCGAGGCGTTCGGCCCGCCCGACGACGGCCTTCCCAACTGGAACGCGACCCGGTATGTCGAATGGACCTCCTGGCAGGCCTCGGCCAACATCTGGCCCAACGCCACCAGCGGCAGTTCGGTGCAGGCCGAGAGCTCCGGCATGTCCACCTACGCACACGAGTTCAGCCACATCCTCGGAGTCGCCGACAACTACAACAACCCGTATTCGGTGCCCGCCCGCCGCGACTACAGCGGCCCCTGGGAGATGCTCAGCCGCGGCACGTTCAACGGGCCCGGCGGGCCGCACAGCCGGTGGCTCATTCCCGGCACGGCCGGGTCGTCCATGGGTGCCCAGCACATGCTGCGCAACAAGCTGAAGCTCGGCATCGTCGACAACGCCGCGGTGCTGCGACTCTCCCGGGCCGGGCTCGCCACCTCCGGGGTCGTGGTGCCCCGCGTGACGGCGCGCGCGGTCGATCCCGACGCCGGCGGACTCGCCGGGATCACCGTCACGCTCGACGGCGGAGACCACGCCCCCGCCTGCGACACCGCCACCGATCCGTACTGCGACGGCGGCCGGTACGACAACTACACCCTCGAGGTCGTCGACCGGATGGGCTTCGACTCCTTCACTCCGGACGCGGGAGTGCTGCTCGCCAAGACCAAGAACGCGGACGCGGCGCCGTACATCTGGACGATCGACGCCAATCCGCAGGACATCGACAAGGTCGACTTCGTGGCGCCCGACGGTACGCCGCAGAAGATGACCATCGGTGACTATCGGCAGCTCTCCGATGCCCTGTTCCACGCCGGCACCGACTCGGGCAGCCGCTATGAGTACGTCGACACGGCCAACCGGCTGCACTTCTACGTCCTCGAGCGGCAACGGGATTCCGCCGGCGTGCTCTCCTACACGGTCGCGGTGCGATCCCTCGACGGCTCCGGCCCGCACGCCCGCGGTGTGGCGCTCTCCCCGGGAGCCGGCGTCGTGGCGGCCTCCGGCTGGGCGCGCTGTCGGCTTCCGATGCGCAACACCGGCAGCATCGATGTCTACCGAATCTCCGCGCGGGCGGACGAGGGATGGACGGTCTGGCTGCCGCGTACGGTCACCGACGTGGCGGCGGGAAGCACCAAGCCGGTGGAGGTCTATGTCAAGCGCGGCGCGGACACCCGAGGAGGGGCCAAGGTGGCGGTCACCGTCACCTCGGAGAGCGATCCGGCCGCGACCGCCTCGAACACCTGCCGGGTGCGGTGACCACCCCGGTGATCTCCCGCGTCGGCCCTGGAGCGGTCACTCGGCGAAGATCCTCACCTTGGCGTCCTTCTCCTCCACGTCGATGGTGAGGTCGCCCAGCTGGCCCACCAGGTCGTCGAGGTCCTCGGGCTTGAGCTGGGTGACGTCGATGGGCACGCCGTTCTTGCGCAGCGCCTCGTTGATCTTCTCCTTGACGCCGGCGCGCAGCAGTTGGAACGGCACGCGGATGTTGACCTTCGTCGCCGCCTCGCCGTCGGTCTCGTGGTCCTCCACGAAGATGCGCAGATAGCGCGGGCTGTGGGTGGCCTCGGCGGCACGCGGAGCCGGTGCGGCGGGCTGCTTGTCCAGCGCGGCGATCAGACCGTCGGCCTCTTCGGGGCTGACCTGACCGGCGGCGAGCATCTGCAGTAAGGCGCAAGCTCCTGGAGCGAAGTGTGGTGGCAGGCTCCCGCTGTTTGGCGGACGATGCAGCGGGTATCGCGATGGCTGCATCCGAGCTAAGGAGTACGTGATGGGTTTCCTGGACAAGGCCAAGGAATTCGCCGACAAGCACGACGAGCAGGTCGACCAGGGTATTGAGAAGGCCGGAGAGCAGATCGACCAACGCACCGGCGACAAGTACTCGTCACACATCGACAAGGGCGTCGACGAGGCACAGCGCCGCACGGGCGCCGGCGACACTCAGCAGTAGCGCCCGCTCATCGATCAGGTCATAGCCTGTGAAATGCCGAGGAACGTGCTACGCTGAACACATTACAGTTTTGATTTCCGTAGACGTTGCCAGCGCCTGATGGGTTTCCAAACCCATCAGGCGCTTTTGGTTTTTTCCGTCCCGACACAGCCCCACAGGAGAAAAAAATGACATCTGGCACAGTGAAGTGGTTCAACGGTGACAAGGGTTTCGGTTTCATCGCCCAGGACGGGGGCGGACCGGACGTGTTCGCCCACTTCTCGGCCATCGAGGCGAGCGGGTTCCGCAGCCTGGACGAGAACCAGCGGGTCGAGTTCGACATCACCCAGGGTCCGAAGGGACCTCAGGCGGCGAACATCCGTCCCCTCTAGGTCATCCGCCGCGGCATGCCGGTTCGGTGTGCCGCGGGGGTTCGTCTTCGTCGACCCAGCCACTAACTCGGCTGCGTCGAAGCCACTACTTCCTGCCACGAGCTGTCCGAGCCACGCCACGCGTTCGCGACGATGAGCGCGGAGCTGCCACTGGGGCATTCGTGCACCCGGGACCGCCCGGCCGGCCCGCCGATCTGCGCCAGCACATCCCAGCGCTGGCCGTCGCTGCGGATGTACACATCGCGGCGAAAACGCGTCGACCTGCCGCCGTTCCACCAGTGCCGTTGAATCATCACGCGGTGAACGGTACAGCCAGACAGCGGAAAACCTGCATCCGGCGAACGGACTCCATCCACCACCATGAGGATCATTAATGACACTGAACTATGACCACGCCACGTTGTTCATCGCGCCGCCCGGCGTCGAGGCCGTCTACGCGCGACGCCCGGTTGCCGACGGTGGAGCCGACGCGTTGCGACGTCTCCGCCAGCCGTTCGCCGTCCCGTCGGTCCCCGCCGCGGCGAAACGCGGACAGTGAGCAGCCGACCGACGATCAGTCGCTGTCGGGCACGCCCTGCCTGATCCACCGACGAACCTGTTCGGCCGCCTGCTCGGCAGGAGCATGCCCGACGGGACGAGTCACCAGGTCGCTCAGCGCGAACATGTCCAGAATCCGTCCCACATAGGACCAGTTCTCGACCAAGGGCAGATCGGCGGGGCTCCGCTCAGCGAATCCGGCACGGAAGCCGTCCAGAAAGCCGGCGGGATAGTCAGCGCCGAATCGAGCCATGTTCGCCGCGTCGCCGTACGGGCAACCGGAGTAGCTGAACTCCCAGTCGAGCACCGCGGCCACCCGCCACCCGCCGCCCGTACGGGAAACCAGGATGTTCTTCGGGTTGATGTCGGCATGCACCAGTCGGGTGTGACCATCGACGCCTTCCAGAACCCGGGCGTGATCCGAGCACAACTTCACCCAAGCCCGACGGGTTTCGGCCCCGAGCCGCCCCGGGGGAACCGCGGCCATGCAACTCTCGGCGACCTCGACCAGTTGCCGCGACCATGGTTGCTCCTCCTTGACGGTCAGGTTCCCGTCGGTGAAGAAGCCTCGGCGGTCGAACGCGACGGCGGCGATCCCCGCGACGGATCGCCCCACCTCCGCTCCCAGCTCACCGGCTTGCGCCCGCTCGAGCCGACCGGTGACAAGCGCGTCGCTCAGAACAGTGCCGTCTACATGCTCGATGACCATGGCGGGCCGCAACCGATCGTCCCCGCCGGGGATGATCGCCACCACGTCCGGAACGGGCACGTGCCGGCGTGCGGCGGCCATGACCCCGGCCTCAATGGCCGGATCTCCTCCTCCGAACCGGACGACGACCTGACCGTCGACAAGCGTGAGTAGGCACGTCTCGTGGGAGAAGCCACCCGCCAGCACGGATGTCGTCACCACCCTGCTGCCCAGCGCCGCCGCGATGGCGTGGAACTCCTCGGTCCGCATCCGCTCAGTCAAACGTTCTTCGCGCCAGCAGGTATCCCTGCGGGGTCGCCCCCTGCTCCTCGGCGGGCCGGCCGCCCCAGAACACCGTCTCGAATCCGGCCTCGGTGGCCCGGCGTTCCATCTCCCCCGGGGACAGCCAGTAGGCGTCGAATTCGACACCGAGGCCGACGCGGCGGCCCCGGCGCTGGAGGTTGCCGTCTCCGGCCTTGAACGCGGTCACCAGATAGCCCCCGGGCTTGACGACGCGGGCCAGTTCCCCGAAAGCGGTCGCCCTGTCGGGAGGCGCGAGGAAAAGCAGCGAGTACCAGCAGACCGCGCCGGCCAGGGAGGCGTCCCCGAAGGGCAGGTCCCGCAGGTCGGCGACGTCGAACGCGAAGTTCGGGTAGTTACGCCGCGCCACGCGGACCATTTCGGGTGAGAGGTCGATCCCGTGCGGGTCCAGCCCCCGCGCTGCCAGGTAGGGAGCGAGCCTCCCCGTGCCGCAACCGACGTCTCCGACGGTGCCGCCCAGGCCGGCGGCGGCGGTGAGCTCGCAGAACAGGGTGAGCACCGCTCGCTCGATGGGCGTGTTCTCCAGATCGTCGGCCAGGAGGTCGACGTAGAAATCCGCGAGCCCATCGTGCGCGGCCCTGAGCTCTTCGGTCTTGGCGTCCATCGGCGAACCCTAGCGGCTCAGCCCTTGACGACGACCTTACGGCCGGAGGCCTTGACCGTGTACGAGACGGTCTTGTGGGTCCACGGGTTCGTGGCGTATACCCGTGCGCCGCGACTGATGTCCTTGACCTTGACGATCTTCAGGCCGTCCCGCTGGTTGAGCAGGGTCGCCCAGGTGCGGACGGTCTTACGCAGGGCCGCCACCTTCACCGTGCGCCCCTGTGCCACCACGCGCGTCTGCGCCGCGGCCTCCGAAGCGACCGTCTTCACGGTGGAGGCCATGGCCAGGTAGGCCACACCGTGGGACAACGTCGTGTCACTGATCGTCGCCGCTGCCGCCGGCAGCGCCACCTGCTGCTCGCCGTAGCCGTACCTCAGCGTCGCCTCGAGACCGTCGTCGTTGACCTGGACGTCGGTCAGTGTCCCCGCCGGATCGACCTGCATGACGAAACGAACGCCGTCATCGTTGGTGTACGCGAAGTCGGCGGATCCGTTGTCGTGCAGGGTCTTGGTGCCCGTGCGGATGTCCTCGTCGGTCAGCACCTTGGCGGGTGCCGGGCCGGTCGCGTCGACGAAGTCGTCCATCTTCAGTCCCGGCTCGGACCGGAACCTGTACTTGACCGCGGGCCGCCCCATCATCCTCACCGCGGCCCGGAAGTTCTTGGAGGAGGCGATGGAGGTGTACCTGCCCTTGCCGTCGACGGCGTATTCGGTGAAGGCGAGCGTGCCGAAATCCGCGTGGTCGACGGCGACTCCCCGGTGGGGATCGACGACGTACGAGAGAGTGACCGTCTCCGAGCCTCGGTAGTAGGACATGGTGGCCTTCCAGCCGTCCTCGGCCGCCGCGGTGGTCGTGGTGGCCACGGTCTTGAGCGCCGCTGCCATCTCGGTCGCTGACAGCGTGGTGGTCGTGTCGGCGGCGTGCGCGGCTCCGGGAGTCGCGACGAGGCCGGCGGCCAGCGCCACGGTGGTCATCAGGAGAGCGGACCGAGACGGACGAAACATGCATCACTCCGGGGGAGATAGCGAGGGGAATCCCAACATATCCGGACTTAACGCACGGTAGATCAGCCTGGCAGGCACGGGTTGACCGCCGCTGCCGGCGAGCGGTGACCGATCCGCCCGGTCCGGCACGGCCGATCGTCGTGGTCCCCACATCCGACCGGAGGACCGACCGAGGACCGGGCGGAGGACCGACCGGAGGACCGACCGGCGGGCCGGGCAGGGGCCCAGGCGGCGGGCCGGGCAGGGGCCGGGCGGCAGGCCGGGCAGGGGCCGGGCGGCAGGTCGGGCAGGAGACCGAGCGGCGGGCCGGGCAGGGGCCCGGGCGGCGGGCCGGGCAGCGGGCCGGGCCTTGCGGTTCGCGTGACGCCGGCGCGGGTGCGCTTCGGGTGCGGATCGCTACCTTCCGGGCGCCGGCTCGCACCGAATCGCTAACCGTCGCCGCGTACCCATGAGGGGTGGACCTGACTGAGGGGGCTGACGGCATGGTGTCGACCAGTGCGGCCGGGCCGTCGCCGATAGCGCGGCAGGCGAGCGCCGTGTCGTCACGGCTGCGGCGGCTGCGCCGGTACGCCTGGCGATACGTCAGCGGCCTAGGCGCCGTCGCGATCCTGGTCGGCCCGTTCCTGCCGTGGGCGGCCACGCAGGCGATGTACGGCATCGTCGGGCTCGCCGCCGTCGCCGCGGCCGCCGTCGGCATCAGGCTGCACCGCCCGGCGCTGGCCCACCCCTGGTGGCTCCTGGTCGCCGCCGTCTCCGTAGCCACGCTCGGCAACGTGTACTGGACCGTGGAGTTCTCCGTCACCGGCCAGCGGATCCCGTTCGGTTCGTTCGGCGACGTGATCTATCTCAGCGCCTACCCGCTGCTGGTCGCCTCGCTCTGGACGATGGGCGGGCGTCGTACCCGCCGTACCGGATGGGTCGACGCCGCCATCGTGACCAGCGGGCTCGCCGTGCTGATGTGGACCCTGGTGATCGACAGCTTCCTGGACGGTTACCCGCTGAGCGGCGCCCGCCTGGTCACAGCGATGGCGTTCCCCCTCTTCGACCTCGCGGTGGTGGCGGTCAGCGCGCGGCTGCTGTTCACCGCGAGCACACCCCCGATGGCGCACATGCTGGCAGCCGTCATGGTGGCCGCGCTGATCATCGCCGACATGGTGCACTTCGCCCACACGACCGGAGTGGTCGTCGGCGAGGTCGCGCACAACCCGGTGTCCACCGCCGGCTGGCTGCTCGGGCTGGTTTTCGCCGGCGCGGCGACCACGCATCCGTCGATCGGCCGTCCGACCGAGGCGGGCCCACTGCGGCTGCGGCTCGGCTTCGGGCTGCAGCCGGGCGTGCAGATCCTGCTCGCCCTGCTGGGACCGGCGGTCACGGCGGTCTCCCTGCTCGACGAGCTCGTCGCCGGCAACGCGGAGCCGGCCGACGTCCTGGTCCCGTTGACCGCTACCGCCGTGATGTCGGTGCTGCTCGTGGTCCGGCAACAGCAGTTCGCCCGGACCGCCACGGCGCGCGCCGCGGATCTGGCGGCCCAGGCGTGCACCCTCACCAAATCTCTGGAGGAGCAGCGCGCGTTGCAGGAGCGGCTGAGCCACCAGACCCTGCACGACCCGCTCACCGATCTGGCCAACCGACTGCTGTTGCAGGAACGGCTGGGGCACGCCCTGACCCGACGGGCCGGCGCGCACGGCTTGCTGCTGCTGGACCTGGACGGCTTCAAGGACGTCAACGACACGCTCGGCCACCCGGTCGGCGACGAGCTGCTGATCGCGATCGCGGTGCGGCTGGGCGCCCTGGTGCCGGAGGGCGACACGTTGGCCCGGCTGGGCGGCGACGAGTTCGCCATCCTGCTGGAGGAGACGGATCCGGAGCGTACGGTCACGGTCGCGACCGCCGTGTTGGAGGCGATCCGCCAGCCGTTCACGGTCGGCGGGGTGGAGCTGTCGCTGACCACCAGCATCGGCCTGCACACGGTGCGGTCACCGGCCACCGTCGCGGACGCGTTCCGCGACGTCGACCTGGCGCTGTACGCCGCGAAGTCCGCCGGCAAGAACCAGGTCGCGGTCTTCACCGACCGGCTGCGCAGCGAGCGGGAAGACTATGCCCAGACCGTGGCGGGGCTCCGTCGCGCCCTCAAGGACGACGAGTTCGAGCTGCACTACCAGCCGCTGGTGGACCTGGCGACCGGGGCCATCCGTGGGGTGGAGGCGCTGCTGCGCTGGAACCCGCCGGGTCAGCGGCCGGTGCCGCCGAACGCGTTCATCCCGGTCGCCGAGCAGAGCGGCCTCATCGGCGCCATCGGGGACTGGGTGCTGCGCCGGGCCTGCACCGAGGCGCGGGCGTGGCACGAGCGGCACGGCACCACGGTGTCGGTCAACGTGGCCGGCCCGCAGCTGCGCGACCCCGGATTCCCCGACACCGTGTGGCGGGTGCTGCGCGACACCGGCCTGCCGCCGCGGGCGCTCACCCTCGAGATCACCGAGACCGACCTGGTCGCCACCACGATGGCCGAGGCGGACGAGGTGATCGCCCGGCTGGTCCGGATCCGCGAGTGGGGGGTCCGGGTCGCCATCGACGACTTCGGCACCGGCTACTCGTCCCTGTCCTACCTGCGCCAGCTGCCGGTCGACATCCTGAAGATCGACCGGGCGTTCATCCCGCAGGACCGTGGCGACGCGGGCTTCCGCTCCGACGACCTGACGCTGACCCGGGCCATCGTGGACCTCGGCGCGAGCCTGCGGCTGACCACGGTGGCCGAGGGCGTGGAGACCGCCGCCCAGGCGGATATGCTGCGCGAGCTGAACTGCCCGGTGGTGCAGGGGTACCACTTCTATCGCCCCATGCCCGCCCGCGACCTGGAGGGGATCCTGGCCGCGCCGGTCGTCGTGGCCGCCTGAGCCTGGCCCGGGTCGGTCAGGCGAACCACTGTCTGACCGTGGTCGCGAGCTGCGTGCGGAGGTCGTCCGGGTTCACGCCGAGCGCGGCCGCTTCTCCGTCGGCGATGGCGTCGGCCACCCGCTCGAACGTCAGGAGAAGCGCGAGGTCGCGGGGTTCGTGGTGACGTCCAGACACGGGGACGCGGCGACCGCGCAGCCGCGCCAGCCAGTCGAGTTGCCTGCGGCGTTGCCGCCGGGCGAATTCCCGGACCTGTTCGTCCACCGGCACCAGGACCCGCAGGCTGGCCCGGAGTCCGGCCCAGCGGACGTGGTGGTCCACCACCACGTCCACGATCGCGCGCGGATCGCCGACCGCCTCCTTCAGCGTGTCCTCCAGTGCGTTCCACTCGGCGTCGACCCACTCCCGGTAGACGGCGAGGAACGCGGCGCGCTTGTCCGGGAAGTGCTTGTAGAAGGTCGCGGGTGCGAACCCGGCCGCGCGGGCCAGCCGGTTCGTGTCCGTGCCGTGGTAGGTGTCGCGATTGAAGGTCTCGGCGGCGGCGGCGATGAGGCGGTCGCGGGTTGTGGGTGAGCCTGCCATGGTGATATTTCTATCACCATGGCATTCGCACTGGGAGCCACGGATCGCGAGGCCCACGTCCGTGGCATCACGCTGGCGTACGACGACAGCGCTCCCGAGGCCACCGGCCGCGACGACCGCCCGGTCCTGCTGTGCCTGCACGCGATCGGGCACGGGGCACGCGATTTCGCGGGGCTGCGCGCGGCTCTCGCCGGGCAGTGGCGGATCGTCGCGCCGGACTGGCCCGGCCAGGGCAACTCCGGCCCGGACCGGGAACCGCCGACGGCCACCCGGTATGCCGACCTGGCCCTCGGCCTGCTCGACACGCTCGGCGTCGCGCGGGCCGCCGTGCTGGGCAACTCGATCGGAGGCGCTGCCGCACTGCGGTTGGCGGCCCTGCACCCGGACCGTGTCACGGGCCTGGTCCTGATCGACGGCGCGGGCCTGGCGCCGATCGGCCCGCGCGAACGGCTCGCCATCCACGCGTTCGTCGCCCTGTTCCGCGCGGGACAGCGCCGTCGCCGGTGGTACCGGTGGGCGTTCGCGGCGTACTACCGGCAGCTGCTGCGCAACCCGGCGGCGGCGACGCACCGGTCCGCGATCGTCGCCGCGGGCTACGACTCCGCCCCCGTCCTCGCCGCGGCCTGGCGGGGCTTCGCGGACCTCGACATACGGGACCTGGCCGGACAGGTGCGCTGCCCGGTGCTGGCCGCCTGGGCACGCCACGATCGGGTCGTACCGTTGGCGGCGAGCCGCCCGGCGCTGGAGCGCGTCGCCGACCTGACGCTGTCCGTCTTCGATGCCGGCCACAGCCCGCATGTCGAGAATCCGGCGGAGTTCGAGGCTGTGCTGCGAACGTTTCTCAAGCGACTCTGACCGGCTCCAGGTCGACGACCTCGCGCCCGAGAGGCCAGAACGCGGCCGGGACGAGCTTGAAGTTGGCGATGCCGAAGGGGATTCCGATGATCGTCACGCACTGGGCGATCCCGGCGACGATGTGCGCCAGGGCGAGCCACCAGCCCGCGACGACGACCCACAGCACGTTGGCGACGCCGGATGCCACGCCCGCGTCGGGGCGGCTGACGATCGTGCGGCCGAACGGCCACAGCGAGTAGACCGCCAGGCGTAGCGACGCGATGCCGAACGGGATCGTGACGATCAACGCGAAGCAGATCAGGGCGGCCAGGCCGTAGCCGAGGGCGAGCACGAAGCCGCTGCCGAAGATGAACCACAGGACGTTCAGGAGGAAGCGCACCCGTTCAGCATGACCGGGGCACGCCAGCCTCTCGCGGCGTCCGCGGTGGCACACTGGTCGGATGGCCCGGATCTATCTGGCGGATCACACCGCGCACATCAGGGGCCAGTTCAAGAGGTCCGCGCTGCACTGCGTCGGGGGCCTGGGGATGGCCGGGCTGCTCGGCGTCGTCCACCTCATCGTGTTCTCGACGATCGTGCAGAGCAGGCACGCGTTCCTGGAAGCCGCGGCCTGGGGAGCCATCATCATTCTGGGGCTCCTGTCCGTGCTCGGCCTGGCGTTCATCGGGGTGCTTTATCTGGTGTACCGCCGGCGCCGTCCGGACCTCGACGCCGCCGGCGCGGAAGCCTCGGGGGAGCGGCTGGCCCGCCTGCACCGACCGCGGCCCGACAACCGGCCATAGACGGTCCCACCAACCAATCCAGCCTCCTAGGATGCTGTAGGGATGGTGCCACCGATAACCGGTGGAGCATCTGGCGGGGCGCTGTTAGCGTCGCCGGATCGCAGCGGTCTCCTGCCACGACGCATCCTTCGCGTGGGGCGGCGCGACCGAGACGCACGCGCTCCGGGCGCCGAACGAGGACAGGCCGTTGTACATCAGCTGAGACATCCACCGCGCCGAGTAAGCACGCCATGAGTTCCGACGGTGGCCTCATCGGAGGCTGCCTGCGTCGTGCTGCCGGTGCTGGGCCCTGCTCTCTCGAGCACTGATGTCCCGCATGACCAAGCGAGTGCGGCGCGCCGTCGTGACACACGGCCCGCCACTCGCTCCCGCGTCATGCGCGGACTCCCTCCGCGGAGCGTCGTCTCCGCACGGAATGTCGCAGCAGATCGGTATCGACCGTGACCAACAACGCAACAGCACGACGACTCGCGACCCAGTGGGTGGTGTGCCCCACGGGCCTGCCGCTCATCCGTCGCCGCTGCCTGAACTGTCCGTCGGCGCGGTATCGCGCACACGGAAAGTTCCGGGTCAACGCAAACCACCAACTCCTCGACGTCTGGCTCCTGGCGCTGTGCGTCGGATGCGGGAAGACCGTCAAGCTGACGGTCCTCGAACGAGCCCACGTCCGCTCCATCAATCCGTCGACCCTGACCCGGTTCCACGACAACGACCCCGAACTCGCGGCGACCCTGCTGGCGGATCCGGGATTGTTGCGTCGAAACGGCGTCTCGCTCGACTGGGACGGCGCGTGGACTCTTCAGAGGATGACCATCGACGTCTCGGCAGCCGAGGAGATCCACACCTCGGTCCGCTTCGCGCAGCGGATCCCGATCGGGCTGACGAGACTGCTGTCGGTGGGGATGGACGTGTCCCGAGCCAAGGTGCGAAGGCTCGTCGCCGACGGCGCCCTTTCCTCGACGCGCCGTCTCACCGGGAAGTCGTCCAGCGACTTCAGCTTCACCTTGCGCCGATAGGGATGCCCGCGGGGCTGGCGGCCGAGGCCGCCAGCCCCGCGGCTAGCTCGGGCGGATCGCGGTGAGCAGCATCTCGAGCGGCCGGGGCAGGACGTCCTGCTCGGCCGCCGCTTCGACCAGCAGCCGGGCATAGCGCAGTTTGCGGCGCGAACCGCTGCCCAGGAACCGCCGCAGCTGCGCGGCCGGTTCCCGGCCTCGCCAGGCGGGCTGGCTCTGCAAGGAACGGAACGACCCGAGGTCACCCTGGGAGTCGAACAGCGTCTCGACGCGTACGGTGCCGACGGCGCGGATCAGCTCGTCCTCCAGGTCGTCGACGCAGACGGAGAAGCCGAGCTGTTCCAGATCGGCGTCCGTACGCGGTGAGCCGACGCCGGCGGTGGTCAGTCCGCGCCGGAACACCTGCGCCTCTCGGAGGTCGCACAGGCCGGCGAGGCGTACCCGGCTGTGCGGGGGATCCATGGTGGACAGGAACCGGCCGATCGCGTGCGCACCGCCGATCGGCACGATCACGGCGTGTTCCGCCGCGAGGTCGCGGCCTCGGCTCGCCGCGGCCGTCTCGACCGCGATCTGGTCGCTGATGCCCTCGACGAGCACCACGGTCTCGGCGGTGTCGGCCTTCGCGAGGGCCCGGGCGGTCGCCTCCAGCGGAGCGTCCGGGCCACTCGCGTAACCGGCCAGTGCCTCGCGGGCGAGCTCGCGGCGGCGGCTGCCGTCCATGACCACCCTCCCGTCGTGTCCCTCGGCCGTGGTCGCCATCATCGATGGGGGAGTTGGCGGACGACAAGTGGTTAACCGCGGACCGGCCGCGGGGCGTCGTCGAGCCAGTCGTAGATGCGGCCCATCGCCAGGCGCTGGGCGCCGGAGTGGCGGTGCGCGCCGGCGCCCTCGGCCGTGGCGGACCGCATCAGGGTCTTGGGGTCCGGTGAGGTGGTCGTAGAGCCCGGGCGCTGACCCTCCATTAGCGACGCCGTCATCCATATCCCCGCGAGCTGGTCGCACTTTAGGGCGTACATTTCCTGTTTCTCGAAATTCGTGATTCTTCGGCATTTTATTCTCGGGCTTATGCGTTTAGCTTCGATTGCGCGCCCCGCCCCGCGGCGGCGTCACCTTGGACTGTTGCTCGCCGGCGTGATTGTCGCGTCGGGAACGCCCACCGCCGCCGTCGCGGCCGCTCCGCTGGTGTCCGCCAAGCCGACCAGCACGGTCGGTTTCGACGGCCTGGTGTACGCCACCGCGTACGCCGGGTCCACGGTGTTCGTGGGCGGCAGTTTCCGTAACGCCATCGTCGACGGGCGGTCGGTGCCACGGAAGCGGCTGGCTGCCCTGGACGCCCGTACCGGCAAGCTGTTGCCCTGGGCGCCGACGACGAACGGCACCGTCTGGGGGCTGACGGCGTTCGGGCAGTCGCTCTACATCACCGGCAAGTTCACGACGGTGGGTGACCAGGCGCGCGGCGGCCTGGCGGACATCAATCTGCGGACCGGCGCGGTCGGCACCCTGAAGCACACGATCAAGGGCGAGGGGCACGCGCTCGCCGCGGGCGGCGGACGGCTGTTCCTGGGTGGAGCGATCAGCGCCGTGGACGGGCGCGCGCAACGCAACCTGGCGGCGTTCGACCTCACCAGCGGCGCGCTGGACACCACGTTCGGCAGCGGCGCCGACAAGGAGGTCAAGGCGCTGACGGTGGCCGGTTCCCGGCTGTATGTCGGGGGCGCGTTCAAGCACGTCAACGGGGCCGGCGGCACCGTGCACCTCGCCGCCCTCCGGCTCGCCGACGGACAGGTCGACACGACGTTCCGTCCCGTCACGCCGTATGCCGCCGGGGCGATCACCGTCGCGCCGGACAAGGTGTACGCGGCGCTTGCCGGACCCGGTGGCCGGGTGGCCGCGTACCGGCCGGACGGCACCCTGATCTGGAGCACGGTCACGGATGGTGACGTGCAGGCGATCACGCAGCTGGGCGGATCGGTGTATGCCGGCGGCCACTTCACCGTCGCGTGCCCCGGACCGTCGCGCACCGCGACCTCCTGGTGTCCGAGCACTCTGCGCAGCCAGCCGAAGCTGGCGGCGTTGAACGGCGAGAACGGCAAGCTGCTCGACTGGAACCCCAAGAGCAACGGCAAGTGGGGAGTGCTCAGCATGGACGTGCATCCCACGCTCGGCAGGATCGCGGTGGGCGGGGAGTTCACCGCCCTCGGCGGCCTCAGCCGTCCGCACTTCGCGCAGTTCGGCACGCCTTGTTCCTACGGATGTGGCGGCCGGTCCGGGCCCGTCGGGCGATAGCACCCGATCGACGATCGCGGGGCGGTGCCGGAACTCCGGCGCCGCCCCTTCGACGTTCGCCGTGCCGGGGGTCAGGTCGTGAAGACGGTGAAGGCCACCTCATGGACGGCGCCGCCGGCGCGGAACTGCAGGAACATCCGCTTGTCGCCGCGTTCGGCGAAGGCGGCGTGGAAGGCGAGGACGCCGTCGGCCGGCGCGTCGCCGGCGGCGTTGGCCGGCAACGGGTGCAGGTGTTTGAGGCCCTGGGTGCGGACCTCGAAGGTGGACAGGTGGGCGTACGCGCCGAGGTACGGTTCGAGCACCGCGGGCCGGCCGTCGCGGACCACCTGGAAGCGCAGCGCCGTCTGGGTCCCGGAGGTCAGGTCGGCGGTGCCGTCGAGGCGGCGCACGGTGTACGGGCCGGAGCGCGCCCGCGGCTGCGGAGCGGGGACCGGGACCATGGTGGTGTCGCCGGCGATGACGAACGGCACGCCGAGGACGGTGGGTTCGGCGCCCGCGGGACGGTCGTACGGGACGAACTCGGTGTACACCCGGTAGGCGCCGCCGTCGGTGAGGGTCACCGGTGCGGTCCACACGCCGTCGGCGACCTCCGGATGCAGGTGCTGGTAGCCGGAGAGATCGTCGCGGAGCACGTACATGTGCATCGGTTTGGTGTGGACGGTGCGGAGGTCGGTGACCGGGCCGGCGGGTCCGGTGATGCGCAGGGAAACGGTGCCCGGTCCGCGGCCGGTGGGCAGGGTCAGCGCCTCGGCGCGGAAACCGTCGTAGGCGTCGGAGAGTCCGTCGCTGTGGTAGGTGACCGGTGAGAGGGCCGGCGCCCGGGTCGGGCCGCGGCTGTCGGCGACCAGGTAGGCGAGGGCGACGAACGCGGCGAGCGTCACCGCCGCGGACAGCCATCGGCGACGTCGGTCGGTGCTGGCGCGGACCGGGCGGTCCGCGCCAGCGGGCTGACTGGTCAGCGGACGGCCGCCGCGCCGGTGGGCCGCACGAGGTACAGGCCGACGCCGATGCTCTGGACCGCGACCACCCCGTTCTTCAGGTACGGCAGGACCATCCAGGTGGCGCTGTAACCCTTGGCGTTGGACGCCGGGTCGGTGTCGAAGTAGCCGACCTCGGGCAGCCGGGCGGAGGCGGCGGAGGTCGTGTCGAGGATGCGCAGGCCGCCGCGGTAGGACGCCTGGAAGTGGCGGTTGCCGACCGTGTAGCCGTTGTGGTTGACGAAGGTGCCTCGCGTCGACACGTCCTTGCCCACGTACCGGGCGGCGTCGAGCCGTTCGATGTTGTAGACGAAGTCGGGGCTGCCGCCGCGGGTGCTGATCGTCTCGTCGTTGACGATCATGTGCTTGTAGTCGCTGGTGGCGAAGCCCTGGTGGATGAAGCTGGCGCCCGGGTGGCTGACGCTGGACAGGACCTTGATGTTCGACTTGTCGGTCACGTCGAGGATCTGGAACCGCTTGCCCTGGCCGGTGTAGTTGAACGCGATCTCGCGTCCGGTGAACCGGGTGTCCGGACCCGCGTAGTTCACCACGATGGACTCGTGCGAGTAGACCTCGCGGTCGTAGCACGCCGCCAGCTTGAGGGTGAGGGGCGTCCTGATGTCATAGATGGTCAGGCCCTTGCCGCAGGTGTTCGCGCCGGAGACGTACAGGAAACCGGTGCTCTGGTTGATCCACAGGGTGTGACTGTTCGTCAGGCCGGTGAAGTGAGCGTCCGGGGTGAACGTCTGAGTGGTGGTCACGCCGCGCAACCTGGTGAGGTTGAAGACCTGGATCCCGTGCGTGACCGAATCCTTGCCGATGTAGGCGTGGTTCTGGTACGTGCGGATGTCACACCAGGAGGAGTTGGTGCCGTTGGCGGCCGGCAGGTTGCCGACGTACTTCGGGTTGAGCGGGTCGGTGACGTTGACGAAGGACACCCCGTTGGAGCGGCAGTACAGGACGTACTCGTTGCTGTCGCTGGTGTCCAGCCAGTACCACATGCTCGACGAGCCGCCGCCGCCCAGTTCCGACTGCGGCAGGAAGCTGAGCAGGTCGACGTTCTTGCACGGGTACTTGTCGACCTTGCCGTCGACGCAGGTCATCGGCGCGCCGGCGAGCCGTTCGCCGCTGCGCCAGGTGGGCTCGTAGATGCGGAGCAGCTCCGCCTGTTCGGCCCGGCCCTCCGGGGTGCCGGGGTCGTGCGCCGTGGCGGGCACGCCCGCGACGGCGAGTAGGAGGAGCGCGGTGATGGCGAGCGTCGTGCGGCGTACTCCTCGGAGCATGGTCAGCGCCCTTTCGCGCGGAGGGCCGGCGCGAGCGGGTGTGAAACGCGCCGGTCACGTTCCTCAACGCTAGGAAACATTGTGACGGCCGTCAATGTGTTGGTGGTGCGATCGCGGGTCAGAACAGCGGCGAGCGCCCCTTGTATCCGGTCGAGACGCGCACGGCGGTGCGGAAGCCCTTGCCGGTGCCCGGGTAGAGGAGCAGGTGCCCGGTGCTGCTCTGCACCGCGATCAGATCGGTGTAGCCGTCCCGGTCGAAGTCGCCGACGCCGAGCAGATCGCGCAGACCCTTGCCGGAGCCGACCTTCAGCTTGGCCCGGAAGCCGCCGGACTTGCCGCGGTACAGGTACAGGTTCTCGGTCTTGGTCTCCTTGACCAGCAGGTCGGGACGGCCGTCCCGGTCGAAGTCGCCCATGCCGGCGAACTCGCGGCGGTCGTTCCAGTCCCCGTACGCGAGCGCCTTGCGGGCGCCGAACTTGGCGCCCTTCGCGCCGGGATAGAGGTAGAGGTTGCCGTTGCTGATCTGCTGGGCCAGCAGGTCGGGGTAGCCGTCCTTGTTGACGTCGCCGATCGCGGTGAACTCGCGCAGTTTGCGCTGGTCTTTGAAAACCTTCTTGGCGGTGCCGAGCTTCCCGTTGGCCTGACCGGGGTGGAAGTAGACCGCGCCGGACTTCTTTCGGGCGATGACGTCGGGGTAGCCGTCGCGGTTCAGGTCCATCCGGACGACCTGGTCCACGTCGGCGAAGCCCTTGGCGATGTGCGTCCGGGACGTTTCGTAGACGACGGTGCCGTTGCCCGGGTAGGCGAAGAGGTTGCCGGTGCTCTTGGTGCGGGCCAGGACGTCGGACCAGCCGTTGCGGTTCCAGTCGGCCTGCTTCGCGCCCGGCAGCACCCGGAAGTCCAGGTAGTCGTTGTCGATGTTGATGGAGACGCCGCCCCAGGTCTCGACGTGGCCGCCCTGGTACTGCTTCATCCGCCGGCCCGGTGACCAGTACCCGGCCGGGATCACCTTGTCGGTCACCGTGACCTTGTTGTCCCAGCGGGCGAAGTCGATGTAGTCCGGCCGTACGTATCCGGCCTTGCCGTAGACGGCGACCTGGTCGGCGATGCCGGATCCGGCGCTGCTGTAGTAGCCGGAGAGGTAGCCGAGATCGTGCAGGCGGGCGGTCCACGCGCTCATGAACGACAGCACCCCGGCCTTGCAGGCGGCGTTCGTGCTGTCGTACGCCTCCATGTCATAGATCAACACGCTGTCCGGCGACAGCCCGAGCGCCCGGGCCTGGACGGCGGCGTCGGTCGCGGCGTCCCGGCCCTGCGCGGCCGCGGTGGCGTTCACGATCAGGTGTCGCCGGGTCACCTTGGTGCAGCTGGCCTGCGGACCCACGTAGATCGGGATCAGTCGCCAGCCGCGGGTGACCTGCTCGCGCACCCAGGCCGGGGTCAGGTTGGGCTGGGCGCAGCCACGGGCGACGCCGCCGAAGTAGATGCCGACCGCCCGATACGGCGACGCCTTCAGCCACGCCGCCATGGTGGCGCTGGACGGGGCGGTACAGGCATCGAAGCCGTACCCGGTGAAGTTGCCCGGCTGCGGTGGCAGTGCGGCGGCCGCGCCCGCGGTGTGGAAGAACGCCAGCGGGGTGATCGAGAGCAGCACCACGAAGACGCCGAGGAGGCGCTTGCGGTATCGCAGAAGCCGGTGGGGGTGCATCCGGTGACGCCCGGGCGTGGGCGCGTCGCTCATGGGGGGCCTAACGTCGGCAAGATGTGAACCTGGAGATACAACCAGGTCGATCTTTCGCCGCCAAGACTCGTTCGGCCGATTGACGCCTGGCCGAACGGTCTGCCGGCCCCCGTTCGGCCGCGCGGTTCACGACGTGGTCCACGTGCTGGCCTCGACGGGGCTGTCGGGGTGGATCGCTCAGGCGGGGGCCATGCCGACCGGGTGGGCCGCGTGCAGCCAGGTCGTGCGCGACGACGCGGCCGTCATCGTCGACGACACCCATGCCGACCCGTATCACTTCGACAGCCTGGCCGTCGCCGAGAGCGGCATCCGGTCGTACGCCGGGGTGCCGCTGCGGGACGTCGAGGGCCGCGTGGTGGGCACGCTGTGCGTGATGGACCCGCGTCCCGGCCGATTCACCCGCAACGACGTGCGCACCTTGACCGTGCTGGCGCGCCAGGGCAATCAGCTGCTGTTCAGAAGCTCCTGATGGCTTTCGCGACGATGTCGGCGCCGACGCTCCACGGCCAGTGATGCTCGACGGGTAGCCGATACTGCGGGATCGAGTGCTCGAGCAGGTAATTCCGCGTCTCCGGCGGGGTCGTGCTCGACGCCCACAGATAGAGGTTCCGCACCGGCAGGTGGCGGTAGCGATCGCCGAACTCGCCCGAGGCTCCCCGGGCCCGGGCGTCGCGGCCGAGCACCCACATGCTCTCGGCGTCCGAGGCGTCGACAGCCTCGGCGTAGCTGGAGGGTGCGTGTCCGTCGGCGACGAGGCCGCGAACCCGCGCGGAGAAGACGTTCTTGAACTCGACGGCGTCCTGGTGGTCGGCCGCCCGCCCGGAGAAGTAGGCGTCCTCGGGCGTCAGGTTCCCCTCGATCGACACCACGCCGGAGCACCGCCGGCCGAGCCGGTAGGCCGCCTCGACCGCGATGACGGAGCCGAGCGAGTGCCCGATGAGCGTGACCGGCTCGGCGGACTCCCGAAGGACGAGGTCCGCGACCAGGTCACCGCAGCCCTCTATCGACAGGGGTGGGTGTGCCGGCGAGGCGCCGAACCCGGGAAGGTCCGCGACCGTCACCGCGACCGTCTCGTCCGCGAGCTCCTCGATCAGGGGCTGCCAGGAACGCGCGTTGTCGGCGAAGCCCGGCACACAGACGGCGCGGATCTCTCATGAAGCGCAGTCTCGCACGGCCAAGATCCACCGTCGAACCCCTGGGCACTGCTGTCCGATGCCCGATCCTCGGCAAGATTTCCCGGTGAACCCGGGCATGTCCGACACGTAACGGTCCCGAGCGTTGCGAGGATGGCCCTCGTGGTGTTCACGAAGGGTAGCCGTCCCATCACGGTGGATGAAGTCAGCGCGTGGAACGTTCAGGAGCTGAACCGGGAGCGGATCAGCCGCCGCTCCGCGCTGAAGGCCGTCATGGCGGGCGCCGGAGGCTACGCGTTCGCGCAGTTCCAGCTCGCCGAGGCCGCCTTCGCCGCCGGCGGCGGCGACGCGGGCCAGGCCGGAGTCGTGGTGTCCGGCCGCCACCTGTCGTTCGTGCCCGGCGCCGACGGCGTGCTGCGGCCCGCGATGGCCGTGACGGCGCAACTGGTCAGCAAGACCGGCACCCTGCCACCCAAGCTGCGGGCGTTCGTCGACGTCGGCGCGGCTCCGGGGGAGTACGGCACCCGGGTCGAGGCGGGCATCACCCACCTGGTCGGCCAGTACGCGATTCCCGGCGGGCCGATCGGAAGCCAGTTCTACCTCAAGGCGACCGTCGACGGGCTGCAACCGGGCACGATGTACCACTACCGGATCCGGCTTTCCGACGGCACGGTCAGCGGTGACGCGCACTTCACCACCGCGCCGCGGCGTGGCTCCGCGGTGCCGGCCCCGTTCACCTTCACCGCCTTCGCCGACGTCGGCACCAACACCGCTCCGACCGATCCCCGGTACGCCTGGGGCCAGAACCCCTCGTCCGTCACCGCCGCCGACGGCACCTGGCCGGCGGGCGTCTTCGACGACAACTCCTACCTGCCGGACGATCCGGTCGCCGGGCCGCAGGGCACCGACAAGCGTCCGGCCCTGACCCAGACCCTGCTCATGGCCACGCAACGGCCCGTCTTCACGTTGCTGGCCGGCGACATCTGTTACGCCAACCCGTCCGGCTCGGGTCTGCCCGCGGACGACACCACGGCGCTCACGCGGATCGCGCCGAAGGGCAAGAACCTCTACAACCCGTACGTCTGGGATGTCTTCCTCAACCAGATCGAGCCGCTGGCCGCCCACACGCCGTGGATGTTCTCCACCGGCAACCACGACATGGAACCGCTCTACGGGGACACCAAGTTCCTCGGTGACAGCCCCACCCACGGGTACGGGGGCCTCGTCGAGCGCCTCGACTTCCCGACCAACGGCCCGAAGGGCTGCCCGTCGGTGTACCGGTTCGTCTACGCCAACGTCGGCATGATCTCCATCGACGCCAACGAGCTGTCCGCGGAACTGCAGACCAACACCGGCTACTCCCGCGGCGCCCAGGTGAGCTGGCTCAAGCGCACGTTGCGGGAATGGCGTACTCAGGGGGAGCGGGCGAAGGACATCGACTTCGTCGTCGCGTTCCTGCACCACTGCGCGTACTCGACGACGAACAACCACGCCTCCGACGGCGGAGTGCGCGACGCGCTCGACCCGCTGTTCAGCAAGTACCAGGTCGACCTGGTCGTCCAGGGCCACAACCACCTGCTGGAACGCACCGACCCGATCCGGTACGGCAAACGGACGCGGTCCGCTCCCGACCGCTCCACGGTGTACCCGGCCAAGGACGGCGTCACGTACATCTGCGTCGGGTCCGGCGGCCGTCCACGGTATCCGTTCCGTCAGGCGCCGGGACCCGCCGCGCCGCCTCCCCCCGGTGTCACGCCGACCGGGCCGCAGAAGCTCGCCGCGGGGCAGCGCTACCGCGGCTACCAGCCGCCCGGTGGTCCCAACTCTCGCGAGAACAACACCGAGAACATCGTCAACAGCTACTTCTGGTCGAAGGAGAAGAGCTCGGTCAAGCCGGCCGGGCACCCGGCGGGCAGCCGGGTCCCCGAGGTGGTCGACTGGTCGCAGGTCCGCTACGACGACTACGCGTTCATCGCCGTCGACGTCGTGCCCGCCGCCCCGGGGGCACGCACCACGCTGACGGTGCGCAGCCTCGCCGACGCGCTGCCGGGCAGCAACAAGCCTTACAAAGAGATCGACCGGATCACCCTGGCCCGCACCGCCGGCCGCGGCGCGATCACGTAGCCGGCCCCAGCCGTTGGAGTGCGGACAGGTACGGGGTGACGTCGTGGCTTTCGGCGCAGGACGCCATGATCGCCCTCAGGTGCCCGGTCACGCGGTCCACCGTCGCGGCGACCGGGACGCCGGGGTGTCCCTCGCGTAGCTGTGCCAGGGCGGTCAGGTAGTCGGCGAGGATATGGCTGTCCTCGATCGCGGGCCGGCGGTCGGCCATCCGCCGGGTCACGACGGCGTGGCGACGCCGAGCATGACCCGGATCCACGGTGGCCGGTGCGCCGCGCGGTATTCGTCGCGGCTGAACTGGAGAGCTCGGACCGTCGTGGCGATCGTGACAACGAGGACGATCAGCTGGACGGCGAGCTGGGCGAATCTGATCAGGACCATGACGCTCCCCCCGCCGGCCGAGTCCGCTGTATTATCACCCATCAATGAGGACGCCACGGGGGTGCGCGTGCGCGACGATCGGGCCGGGGCGCCGCGAGGTTACGAGCGGCAGCCGCACGTCGAGGCGATGGCGGCCTGCGGCGCGCTCGGTTCCGTATTCATCCTGATCACGCTGCTGGTGGCCTTCGGCCTGTTGACCGGGTCGTCGCCGTGACCGCCGGTGGCGGGCCCCGAGCGTGGTTCTCCGACTCCGGCCTCAGTGGAGCGCTGACCATCGCGGTCGCGATGTTGAGCTCGTACGCCTTCGCCTTCGCCGTCTATCTGGCCATCCTGGGCGACGAGATCGGCTTCGTGGCGGCGGTGGTCAAGCTGCCGACCTCGTTCCTGGTGCTGCATCTCGCGATGGCGGTCGCCCTGGCCGGGATCGTCGCGGTGAATTTCACCGTACGGGTACGGCGCACCGCCGCGCGGCCGATCATCGTCGCGCTGCTGTGGTGTCCCTTCGTGGCGGTGGGACTCGGCGTCTTCGAGTTCCCGCTGACGATGCTCATCTGCGTGCCGAGCACGGCCTTCGGGCTGTGGGCGGTGCACCGGATGCAACGCTTCCGCCGGATCCCGGTGCGGCTGCTGCTGGCGGTGTTCGGCTGGGGAGCGCTCGTGGCCACCGGGTTCGCCGCCCCGGTGGTCCACCTGTTCCGGGTCACCGTCCAGGCCATCCTGGTCCAGATCGAGGGCCTGGGCATCACCGCCGAGCGGACCGTCGAGATCCGCCACGAGGTCGCCGTCGCCACCATGATCTTCGCCGGGGTGTGGGAGGAACTGGCGAAGGCGGCCGGCGTCGCGGTGGTTCTCCTGCTGCTCCGCCGGCAGGTCGACGGCCTGGTCACCGGGCTCGTCCTCGGGGCGGCGTGCGGGCTCGGCGTCAACTTCGTGGAGACGGTCGCCTACATGACGGCGGACAGCGGCGGCGCCGCGCACCAGTACTTCATGCGCCAGTCGATCGGGCTGCTGGCGGCGCACACCGCCTTCGCCGCCCTCGCCGGCGCCGGCATCGGTGCCGCCCGCCAGCTCACCGCCGGCCGGGCCCGCGTCATCACCGGCGGACTCGTGGCGGCGGCGGGCGGTCACATGGCGAGCAACGTCCTGTTCTCCTGGTACGGGCAGAACAAGCAGGAGTGGTTCGACCCGAGCCCGCTGGTCGACGCGCTGGTGTTGCAGCCGGTCACATTGATCCTGCTCCAGGGGCCGTTCGTCGTCGCGTACCTCGTGCTGCTCCACAAGGGTCTGGGCGGCCAGGCCGGCGGTCTCGGTCGGCAACTCGCCGCGGAGGCGCGTGCCGGCACCGGCACGGTCGCGCCCGTCGAGGTGCCGATGCTGCTCAGCCCGGCCCGACGGTTGTGGCTCAAGGTCGTCCTGCTGCGCCGCCACGGTCTCGCCGCGTGGCGCAACACCTCCCGGCTGCACGCCGCGCAGTTGGCACTCGCCACGGCGCGCTGGCACCTGGCCCGGCTGGAGGCCGATCCGCTCGCCGAAGGGCTCGACGGCCTCCGCGAGCGGGTGCGGTCCCTCAAGCGGCGCCAGGCCGCCATCGTCGGTGCGGCACGCCCCCGGCCGGTGCGGGTGGCGTCATGACTTTCCGGAGAGCGTCGGCGGTCGCCCTGGGCACGGTGGTGACGGTGCTGCTCTGGCCCGCTGCCGCCCTCGCCGGGGACTGCGGCGAGGTGTCCTACCAGGTGGAGGGCGGCACGGCGCTCGACTGCGGCGGCGCGTCGGCGTTCGTGGCGGCGGCCGCGATCGGCGGGACCGTGCTCGCGCTCGCGGTGGCCGCGGCGGCCGCCAGCTATGCCGCCGGCGGCATGCCGAAGCCGGAACTGGACGCCCTGATCGACGCGCAGACCACGACCGGCGACCCGACAACCGCCGCGACCTCCGCGGCCTCCGCCGCCGCCGATCCCGCCGCGGCGCGGGCGGTGGCTTCGGCGGTCGAGGACTTCGGCCTCGCCGGCGACGCGCAAGCCACCCAGGCGGTGGCCGACGCGTACGCGGTCACGCGCCACTACGTCGCGCCCTTCGTGCTGCGCGTCGCCCGCACCATGCTGCCGTCCTTCCACGCCGCCGCGGCCGCCGACCCCGCCCACAAAGTCGTGTTCGTCGGGCGCGACGGCGAGGCGCTCGCGTTGGCGACGAAGGAGCTCGACCCGGAGTTCTTCCGCGAGCACGGCGTCTCGGTGGTCATCTCCCGTGCGGTCGGCGAGGCGGCCCTGCGCGACCTGGAGAAGTTCTTCCAGCAGACCGCACCCGAGCACCGCCGCCTCCAGGCGGACTTCCGGCGGGACATACCGGATACGGATCTCCGGCGGCAGGCACAGCACCTCGCCACGTACCTGCGGGGCAAAGGAATTCCGATCGGAGAGCCCGGCAGCGTCGTCACGCTCGTGGACTCCAGCTTCAAGGGATCGGTGCCGGCGATGCTGTCGGAAATGTTCCGGCAGACCACCTTCGATGCCCACCTCATCTGGCACGGCCAGGTCCGGCTGGAGAAACCGCTGCGGGTCACGATGACCGGCCACGTGCAGGAAGCCCCGATCGGCGACCGGGGCGCGGTCTGGGAAACCCTGGTGTATGAGCACTTGCTGCGCGGCCCGCTCTCCAGCCCCAAACGCGTCGGCGCGGACGGGGTGCCGTCGCAAACCTGGGAACATCGGACGGAGAACCCGAAGGAGGGCCTCGTCCGCTCGGTGATCTCACCCCGTTATTTGCCCGACGTGGTCCGCGACGCCGTGCGGGCGGCCGCCCAGCAGGCGATCGTCGACTATGCCCGCACCATCGCCGCGGCCGCGAACCCCGACGCGGAGCTGGAGGAGGGCTTCGACGACTTCCGCCGCCACGTAAGAAACTGGTGGGACGACACCGGCGAGGTGCCCGAACCGTTCCGCGAGCTCCTCGATTCGTTCGTCTACAAGCCAGCGAAGTAAACCTGGTCGCTTACCAGCCGGGCCAGGGTTGATGTAGCGGTTTGTCGAAAATCGGGTCCATATCGTTTCGTCGTCGACGCATGGGAACCAGCCGTGCGTCCCCAGGTCGCGACAGCGGCGATCTGCCGTTCGGATGGCGTGGGCCGACCTACCCGTTTCAACGCTTTTTATACGCAATCTGACTACCTTCAGGTGTGTCAGCTTGCCTTGGCGACGAGACGCCCGGGCGCGAACACGGGGGTAGATAGGTGTCGGAAACAGACAAAGCGCGGAAACGGCGCGGTGATCCCCGCTGGGGGAGGGTCGCGGCGGCAGTGCTGGGAGCGCTGCTGGCGATAGCGGCGCTCCCGGCCCCGGCCTGGGCAGTGGCGCCGGCCGATCCGACAAGTGTCACGGCGACCGCGGGTAAGAGGACGGTCGCGGTCAACTGGTCCCATACGGGCACCAACGTCCACCACTTCGTCGCGACCGCCCAACCCGGCGGCAAGATCTGCACGGCGTCCAGCACCGCGAGGACGTGCACCATCAGTGCGCTCACGGCGCTGCAGGAGTACACCGTCACGGTCAAGGCATGCTCGACGACCCTCAACTCCGGCGCCGACTGCTCCACGGGGGCTGCCGCTTTGACGACGGCGATTCCGGGACCCCCGAACAGTCCCACCAAGCCCGCCGTCTCCTACACGGGCAACGGCGGTGAGGTGAGGGTGGCGTGGAACCCCGGCATCGGGGGCACCACCGGCATCGACTCCTTCATCGTGACGCCGTCGCCGGCCACAGAGGGCGTGACGGGCAGCTGTACGTTCCCGGCGGCCCCGAGCACCACCGACTGCTTCTTCGGCGGGCTCACGGCGGGAGTCTCGTACACCTTCCGGGTTGTCGCGGTCGGCGTGGGCCTGACCGGCAGCTCGGTGGCCAGCACGGCGTCGAACGCCATCATCGCCGGACCCCCGGAGAAGCCCGACCCGCCGACGGTGTCCGTCGGTGAGAACGACGACGAGGTGCTCCTCAGCTGGACCGCACCGACCGGCGGGACCCCCGCCACCAGCTACAACCTGTATTCGGACACCGATGGTGTCGTCGGGTTGGGCGACTGTGGCGCTGACGCGTCCGACCGGTCGTGTGTCGTGGTCGTCAACGACCCGAGCCTGGAGTACACCTTCCAGGTAGCGGCCAACGGCGGCGGCGAGTCCGAGCGCAGCGACCCGTCGGAGCCGATCACGCCGGGTAAGCCGGGCGTGCCCGGCACGCCGGCGGTGGACCTGACCGGCCAGGGCACGGCGACGGTCACCTGGGAGGCGCCCACCGACGGCCGAGCGGTCGACCACTACGAGGTGACCTCGGACCCGGTGACGGACAGCCCGCCGGTCTGCGGGGCAGACCTCTTTAATCTCACGTGCGACTTCACCGACCTGGACCCGGAGACGACGTACACCTTCACCGTCACCGCGGTCTCCGCCTCGGGCGTGCAAACCGCGTCCGCCGAGAGCGTCGAGGTGGTGGCCTCCGCGCCCGGCGAGCCGGGCAAGCCGGACGTCACCGTCACCTCGTCGGGTGAGGTGACGGTGACCTGGGACGGGCCGGAAGGCGGTGGACCCATCAACGGGTACACGCTGATCGCGGACCCGTGGGCGGTCATTCCCGACAACTGTGGTGAGGACGTCGGCGATCCTTCCTGCCACATCACGGATCTGGATCCGACTCTGGCCTACACGTTCGTGGTCGGGGCGGAGGGGCCGGCCGGCTACACCGAGTCCGAAGCCAGCGACCCGGTGACGCCGGGCGCCCCGGGTACGCCGGGTACGCCGTCGGTGGTGTTGGGTAACGCGCCGGGTAAGGCGACGGTGTCGTGGACGACGCCGGACGATGGTGGTCCGGTGACGAGTTACACGTTGTCGTCGAACCGGTCGATCACCGTCCCGGAGGGTTGCACCGCGGTCGGGGTGCGCTCGTGTGTGTTTGAGAATCTGGATCCGGCGTTGTCGTACACGTTCACGGTGACGGCGACCGGGCCGGTGGGTCCGCCCGCGGTGTCGGGGACGTCGTCGGGTGTGTTCCCGGACAGGCCGGCTATGCCGGGTACGCCGTCGGTCGAGGTGGGTGACGCGCCGGGTAAGGCGACGGTGACGTGGTCCG
The DNA here is from genome assembly GCF_040682215.1 of Actinoplanes sp. NPDC051346. Lineage (NCBI taxonomy): Bacteria > Bacillati > Actinomycetota > Actinomycetes > Micromonosporales > Micromonosporaceae > Actinoplanes > Actinoplanes sp. NPDC051346. Next base: position 302,364 of record NZ_JBFBAJ010000002.1, read on the forward strand.
CGCCGAGTGGTGCTAGTGGTGGTGCGGTGACGGGTTACACGTTGGAGTCCGATCAGGACATCAACGTGCCGGAGGGTTGTGAGGCGTCGCGGTCGTGTGAGTTCTTGGATCTGGATCCGGAGCTGGCGTACACGTTCCGCGTCGCCGCGGAGGGTGTTTCGGGGCCGACGTGGTCGGCGTGGAGTTCTCCCGCGGTGAGGCCGGACAGGCCGGCGGCGCCGGCGGCGCCGACGGTGACGTTGGGTGCGACGCCGGGTACGGCGACGGTGACGTGGGCGGTGCCGACGTCGGCTGGTCCGGCGACGGGTTACCACCTGACGTCGGATCAGACGATCGTGGTGCCGGAGGGTTGTGAGGCGTTGCGGTCGTGCACGTTCACGGATCTGGATCCTGAGTTGGCGTACGCGTTCCGGGTGGAAGCGGTCGGTAACGCGGGTAACCGGATGGGGGCGTGGTCGTCTCCGGGCGTGAAGCCGGACAAGCCCGGTGTGCCGGGTACGCCGTCGGTGGTGTTGGGTAACGCGCCGGGTAAGGCGACGGTGTCGTGGACGACGCCGGACGATGGTGGTCCGGTGACGAGTTACACCG